>NZ_CP075529.1:1431666-2147500 GCF_025809055.1 Devosia sp.
GCGCCGCTGCTCGCGATCGTGGCCCTGATCGCCTGGCCCATGGCTTTAATCATCGCGGTTTGCGCATCCCTGGCGTCCGGCGCCGCCACGGCCATCCAGCTCTGGTTTCGCGTCACCGCCAAGCGCTCCATGTTCCGGCGGCGGCAGGTCGCGTCACGGGCCGCAACGCTCTGCGAAGCGTTCTCGTCAATTCTCTGGGCCGGCACCGGAGCCCTCTGGGCCGCTGGCTCTCCCCTGGCGCTCGGCCCGGCAATCGCCGCGCTTTTCGTCCTCGGCCTGGCCCGCCTGATTGCACCCAGGAGTCCCTGACGAGCCGGGCGCGCTCCGGTCCAAGGCGATAGCTAAGGCTGCAGGCCCACGGGCACCGGCGGCGGCGCGTGCAGGACGGTGATCCGCACGCGTTCATTGGCAGCCATATAAGGATCGTTGGGGAAGAACGGTTCGTCGGTGGCGCGGCCGGTCACCGACTTGACGCGGTCGTCGCCCAGCCCGAACTCGCCGAGCGTGGCGCGGACGACATTGGCCCGATCTGCGGACAATTCCCACGGACCATAGCGCGGATTGTCGTAGCGCCCGCCGGCCGCGGTATGCCCCGAAATGGTGATCTGCGCATTGAGCTGCTGCAGGATCGGCGCCAGCGCCGCAATGGCCGCGCGGGTCGGCTCCAGCGGGTATTTCGATCCTTCGGGAAACATCGGCCGGCCCTGCTGATCGACGATCTGGATATCAAGGCCGTCCTTGGTTTCCTCGATCAGCAGATTGTCCATGAACGGGGTCACTTCCGGCAGCGATTGCCAGGCCTGCTTGATGCTGGCCGCCGCGCTATGGAAGGCCTGCCGGTCGATGGACTGCAGGTTGAACTCGCTGTCGCTGCTCGCCTCGATCTCGCTGCCCTGCTGGCGCGACGGACCACCAATATGGTTGTCGGTCGTCCCTTCGTCCGAACTTTGCGGCGAGGCCGGAGCCTCCTTGATGACGTCGGCGGATGAGCCGGACATCTGGTTGCCCGAATTGTCCATGGCATTGCCGCCCATGACGCCACCGGCGCCACTTGTGGAGAGGCTGACGGCAGCGGGGGCAAAATAGTCGGCCAGGCCTTCCTTCTGCTCGGGCGTCGCCATGCTGATGAGCCAGAGCAGGAGAAAAAACGCCATCATGGCCGTCACGAAGTCGGCATAAGCGATCTTCCAGGCGCCGCCATGGTGTGCATGGCTGGCCTTCTTGACCTTCTTGATGATGATGGGTTGATCGTAGCCAGCCATGGACAGCGGCCTTTCCTAAAGCGTTCAGGCCGTTGCGGGCAGTGTGGCGGTCGCGGCTTCGACTTCGGCAAAGGTGGGGCGCACTTCGCTCATCAGCGCCTTGCGCGCAAACTCGATCGCCATCACCGGCGGCTGTCCGCCGATATGGGCAAGCAGGCCGACCTTCAGCGACAGGAAATACTTCGATTCGGCCTCGAACGTGGTCTTCAGCGACTGGGCGAAGGGACCAAAGAAGCCATAGGCGACGAACACGCCAAAGAACGTGCCGACAAGCGCACCGCCGATCAGGTGACCCAGCACTTCGGGCGGCTCGGAGATCGCGCCCATGGTCTTGATCACGCCCAGCACGGCGGCCACGATGCCCAGCGCCGGGGTGCCATCGGCAATGGCCTGCATGGCCGACACCAACCGCTCCTGCTCCTGGTGATGGGTTTCCAGCTCTTCGTCCATCAGGGCGTCCATTTCATGGACATTGTTGGAACCCATGGTCACCATGCGCATGTAATCGCAGACGAATTCCACCGCGTGATGGTTCTTGGCAAAGGTCGGGAAAGCGTTGAACAGCGTCGAATTGTGCGGGTCTTCGATATGCGGCTCGATCCCCAGAATGCCCTTCTGCTGGATCAGCTTGTACATGGAGAACTGCAGGCCCAGCAGTTCGACATAGGCGGCCTTGTTGTATTTCGGCCCCTTGAGAAGCGTCCCGAACATTTTCGGAACCGCCTTTAGCACCGGCGCACCATTGGCGATGATGAAGGCGCCGACTGCAGCACCCAGGATGATGACGAATTCGAAGGGCTGCCAGAGCACCTCCACATGCCCGCCCATCGCCGCGTAGCCGCCGAAGACGCAGCCGAAGACAACTATGATACCGATGATCAGACGCATGGACGCACACTCAAACTCGAACGCAGTATGGATGCGGCCCCCGGAAAACGCACAATGCCGCCACCGCATAGTGCGGATTTAGGCTTAACAGTGCGTGTATTCACCGCATCACTCTTGCAATTGGCGCAATTTGGTTGGCCTGCTGCACGCAGGGACATTCTCAGCATCGGAGCCAAGAAATGCGCCTGACCATCGCCACCCTCGCCCTGACCGCCTGCCTGGTTGCAAACCCGGTTCCTGCCATGGCGCAGGATGAGGAAGCGGTCTGGGACAATATCGAAAACATTCACGGCAATGCCGATGGGTTCTTTGAGGTTTTCGGCCTGCTTCAGGACGCGCTGATGTTCGGCGATCCGGTGACATTCGGGCAGTATGGCCTGTTCCCGATGGCGATTTCCGCCAATGGCGAAGTCTATGACGTGCTTGAACCCGAGGACCTGGTCGATAATTTCGACATGCTGGTTTCCGCGGACACACAGCAGGCCATCCTCGAGCAGGATGTCGCCGATCTCATCGTCACCAGCGAGGGTGTCGGCATCGGCAATGGCGCCATGTGGATCACCAATATCTGCCTTGATGATGCCTGCGCCGAAACCCAGTGGGGCATTTTCAGCATCAACAATTAGGGCTTGCTTGCGCGACGCGCCGCCGCCCGTGCCGCCAGCGCCCTCACCGCGCCGGCTGTGGAGCGGTCGATCTCATCGATGCGCGCGGCTGCCCGCTCCAGTTCCGCAATGGACCATTGCCGCTCGAGCCACGGATCGGCGCGGGAAAAATGCTGTTCCAGCACCCTTACCGCCCCGGCAACCATTTCGGGCGGCCCTTCCCTGAGCGGCCAGGCGAGGCAGGATTGGACCAGCTTGCCGTCCACCTCAGGGGCCTGCAACGCCTCGAGCGCCAGGCCCACGAGGGCGACCAGGGCCACGGGCGCGCGGTCCACCTGCCAGCGCTGGGTCAGCGCCACGCGCAGCAAATCGGGCGGCATATCGGGCAATATGGCGCGCAGTTCGGCCAAAGCCACTTCAGGGTCCTGCGTCGAAGTCGCCCTAACCAGCGCATCCACCCCAGCCATGACCTCACCTTGCCGGGCCACGCCCATTTCGGCCATGCGCTGCCGCTCGGCCTGCACCTGGTGCGGGCTCAACGCCTCATCCAGCCAATCGTAGTTGGCACTGGGCCCATGCAACCACACGGCCTGGTCAAGCGCCGTCTGCAATCTGGCATGGTGCTCCGGGCTGTCGAAAAAATAGTCGCCGATGAGATCTGCGGCCTGCACGGCGGAAAAATCCGAAACGCCTGCGTCAGGTGACACGAGCCCCGCGCACAGCCGCTCAACGGCGGCACCGGCATCGAACCCGTCCAGCCCGTGCGGCGCATCGTAAAAATGGTGCAGCACCGCCTTGTCGAACCAGATATGCGCCGAGAGCGCTTCATTGGCGTCATGCTGATCGATCAGGGCATGAACATGTTCGCCAAGCTCCGCAAAGCCCGGCCAGCACTGTTTGGCAAGCTCTCCCACTCTGGTCTTGAGATCGACATCACCCGCGTCTTCCTGCCTCTCGATTGCGAAAAGCAGGCTGTCGAAGGCTTGTTTACGGATTGGCACCGTCACCTCATCCGCAACGCGGCGCAGCCGGTCGGCGACGGCGGGAGCATCGACCTCGACCCGCGCAGCGGCATCGCGCAGGGTCACGGGCAAACCCGATGTCTTGACGGTGGGCGGGATAGTAGCGAAACCGGCTTCGATTCCCGTTGCGATCTGATCAAGCAGCGGCGCCGCGCCATCCTTCAGCGCCCGCCACAGCATCGGGCTCATATTGGTCTTGCCCAGCAAGGCCAGTCCCGCCAGCGCCGCCAAAGCCTGCGGCCGCCTCTGAACTTCCCAGCCATGCAGCATCAGCGCCTGGTAGTCATGCTCGGACCGGTCCGGCGCTTCCGCCCTGAGCCTGTCCAAAGCCTCGCGCGGCCCGACCGTTTCCGGCAGCAGCGACATGGCAGCCATGACGGCATGTTCCGACGCCACCGCCGCCGATAGTTTCGCATTGGCATCCTGCAACCGGGTGAGCAGCATGTCGCCGGTCGCACGCGTCCGCTGGCGCGCTTTTTCCGCTCGCCGCACCCACCACAAGCACCCCAGCGTGAACACCGCCGTTGCGGCAATAACCAGATAAATCCACTGCATGTCGCGTCCATCGCCAGGATCAGACCATATCCTAGCGCGCCCGAATGACCCGGCCACCCCCGGTTCATGGTGCCAGGCACAGCAGGCAAAAAAAGAACGGCCCGCTGGGCCGTTCAGGGAGTGTATCGCGGGATCAGTTAGACCGTGCCGCGTTCCTTGCGGATCGCCAGGACCTTGTCCACGTCCGCCGCAGCGTGCCGCTCGTGCAGATGCTCGTCCTCTGGCCCACCGGCGGCATTGACGCACCGTCCGCGCTTGACGGGTTCGCGCGCATCCACCTGCTTGGCCCAGCGCAACAGGTTCTTGTAACTCGCAACGTCAAGGAACTCGCCGGCATTGTAGGCGCGGCCCAGCACCATGCCGCCATACCAGGGGAAGATGGCCATGTCGGCGATGCTGTAATCGCTGCCAGACACATATTCATGCTCGGCCAGGTGCCGGTCGAGCACATCGAGCTGGCGCTTGGTTTCCATGGCATAGCGATTGATCGGATATTCGAGCTTCACCGGCGCATAGGCATAGAAATGCCCGAATCCACCGCCGACAAAAGGCGCGCTGCCCATCTGCCAGAACAGCCAGTTCATGGTTTCGGCGCGCTTGGCCGGGTCCTTGGACAGGAAGGCATCGAACTTGTCGGCAAGATAGACCAGGATCGAGCCACTCTCGAAGAGCCGGACCGGCTCGGCCGGACCGTAGTCCATCATCGCAGGGATCTTGGAATTGGGATTGATGGCGACGAAGTCTGATCCGAACTGGTCGCCCTTGCCGATATTGACGAGGTAGGCGTCGTATTCGGCATCATGCCCGGCCGCCAGCAGCTCTTCGAGCATGATGGTGACCTTCTGCCCATTGGGGGTCGCCAGCGAATAGAGCTGGAACGGATGGGCGCCGCGCGGCAGTTTTGCATCATGCGTGGCCCCGGCAATCGGGCGATTGGTGCTTGCAAAGGCCCCGCCATTTTCCTTGTCCCAGGTCCACACCTTTGGCGGCACATATTCAGTCATCGGCCATGCTTTCTGTTTGGTTTGGAGGATGGCAATCGATTCATCGCCTTGTGCCGATATAAGCACACTTGTCCCGGGTGGTAACCCCGCTCGCGTAATTCTTGCCAGTGTGTCCTTGCCCGGCTAAGCCTCCGCAATGATCACGCCACCCTTCTCCATCTTCGCAGTCTCCACGCCCGGACTTGAACTGCCCCTGGCCGAGGAGATCCGGGCTGCCGGGTTTGCAGACGCACAGCTCGTGGACGGTGGCGTGGAATTTGCGGGCAATTGGAACGAGGTCTGGCGCGCCAATCTGGTATTGCGCGGCGCCACCCGCATCCTGGTCCGCGTCGCATCCTTCCGTGCCATGCATCTGGCGCAGCTGGACAAGCGGGCGAGCAAGCTCGAATGGGAAAAAATTCTCCGCCGCGACATTGCGCTCCATGTCGAAGCCAGTTGCCGACGCTCCCGCATCTACCATGCCGGCGCCGCCGCCCAGCGCGTCGCCAACGCTATTCGCGACGGCTTGGGCACCGAAATTTCCGAAACGGCGCAACTGCGTATCATGGTCCGGATCGAGGACGATCTCGTGACCATCAGCATCGACACAACCGGCGAGTCGCTGCACAAGCGCGGGTTCAAGGAGGGCGTGGCCAAGGCGCCCATGCGAGAGACCATGGCCGCCATGTTTCTGCGCCAATGCGGGTTCACCGGCACTGAACCGATCCTCGACCCCATGTGCGGATCGGGCACCTTCCCCATTGAGGCCGCCGAAATCGCGGCCGGACTGCTTCCTGGTCGCCAACGGGCCTTCGCCTTCGAACACCTGCCCGGATTTGACCCCGCAGCCTGGAACCGGATGCGCGAAACGGCGCCGCCGAGGCTACCCGCGATCCAGTTCTACGGCTCGGATCGCGACGCCGGGGCCATCCGCATGGCCACCGAGAATGCCGGGCGCGCCGGTGTCTCGACCCTGACGCGGTTCACCCAGGCGAGCATCGAGACCCTCGAGCCGCCCCAGGGCGAACCGGGTCTCGTCATCGTCAACCCGCCCTATGGCACCCGCGTCGGCAGCAAGGGTCCGCTGATCGGTGTCCATCGCACCCTTGGCCAGGTGCTGCGCACCCGCTTTTCCGGATGGCGCGTGGGCGTCGTCACGGCCGACCGGCAACTGGCGGAGGCAACCGGGCTTGCCTTCGAGCCCATGCTGCCCCCGGTTCTGCATGGTGGCATAAGGGTCGCGCTCTATCGCACGGCACCGCTGTGATCCGCGCAATTTGAACCAAATGATAACCATGCTGCCAGCCATGCGCTGGCTGCATGCAACCAGGCGGCCGGTTCTGTCTTCACTCCCTTGCGTATTGCGTTCCGAGGGGAAGACAATGACCATCAAACCGCGAATTCTTGTCGTCGAGGACCAGGCCCTGCTGCTGCTCGACCTCGTCGATCAGCTCAACGAACTGGGTTTTGATGCCGTGCCGGCCAGTTCGGCGCGCAGCGCGGCGCATCTGCTCAATGCCCGTTTCGACGCCCTCGTGACCGATATCGAACTGGGTGATGGCCCCAACGGGCTGACGCTGGCGCGCCTGGCCCATGGCCGCAACCCGGCCATGCCCATCGTGGTGGTCTCCGGCGGCGTCACCCCCCGCGCCCGCGACCTGCCGCATGGGGCCCGCTTCGTGCCGAAACCCTATCGCATCGAACATATTCTCTCGGCGCTGGAGCAACAGACGGTCGCCCACGCTGCCTGATCACTTTCCGGTTGATTGGGGAACACCACCGCCCCCTGGACGTTTCTCCCTCACACGCACCAAGTCGAGGAGAGAAAAAATGGATTGGAACCGCATCGAAGGCAGCTGGAAGCAGCTTGCGGGCAAGGCCAAGGAACAGTGGGGCAAGCTCACTGACGATGACATTGCCCAGATCAACGGCAATCGCGAACAGCTCGAAGGCAAGATCCAGGAGCGCTACGGCAAGGCCAAGGACGAGGTCCGCAAGGAAATCGATGACTGGTCCGGCCGTCTGCACTAAAAGCTGACTGCCTCGAAAAAGGCCCGGCACGTCCGGGCCTTTTTCGTGTCCGGCGCTCCCCGCTCACGAACTTTGCCTTGTTGCGTGAAATGCGGGATAGTGCGCTCAGATAAAGCCGAGACCCCGATTTGCCCCGCGACAGCCGCCTTTCGCGCATGTTGCACCTGCTGATCCACATGGACCGGCACGTGCATCGCGCCACCTCCGAGACCCTGGCAAAAATGCTCGACACCAACCCGGTCGTCGTCCGCCGCATGATGGCGGGCCTGCGCGATCTGGGCCTGGTCACCTCGGAAAAGGGCCATGGCGGCGGCTGGGAACTGGCGCGGCCCCTCGATGCCATCACCCTGTGGGACGTCTATGAAGCCGTCGGCAGCCCGGCCCTGTTCAATATCGGCCCCAATGCCGATCAGCCGGACTGCCTCGTCGAACAATCGGTCGATGCCCGCCTTGGCAATGCGCTGACCGAAGCCGAGGCACTTTTGCGCGCCCGCTTCCAGTCCGTCCGCCTCTCCGATATTGCCGCCGATTTCGAGACCCGTTTTGCCGATCTCAAGGCCCGGGGACAGATCGGCTCCCATGTCCGATGGGACCCCAACCCCCATGGATCGGCCGATGAGCAGGAGCCAAAACCATGAACAGCAGCCACCGCATCTATGCCATGAGCGTCGCCAGCGTTTACGTCCACTATGTCACCAAGGTCGAGCGGAAGGGGCGCAACACCGATGAGCTCAACGAGGTCATCCGCTGGCTGACCGGCTATAGCCAGGCCGAACTCGAGGGCCACCTCGCGGACAAGACCACGTTCGAGGCCTTCTTCGCCCAGGCCCCTGCCCTCAACCCCAATCGCCCGCTCATCAAGGGCGTCATCTGCGGCGTGCGCATCGAGGAGATCGAAGACCCGCTGATGCGCGAAATCCGCTACATGGACAAACTCGTCGATGAACTTGCCAAGGGCCGGCCGATGGAGAAAATCCTGCGCGCGTAACAGGACACGGCCCGCATCATGCAAGGTATCGAACTTTCCCGCCGCTTCTATGCTGATTTGGTCCGTCCCTGGCTGGCCGGGGCTGCTCCCGGCTTGCGCCATGCCGCGGCGCTCACGGGCTATGGCTCGGAACTGCTCGGCTTCGATGATGCCATGTCGCGTGACCACAATTGGGGCCCGCGCGTGCATCTTGTCGTCTCCGAGGCCGATTTCAAAACCCATGCCAGGCGGCTCATCGAAGATTTCGGCCGCAACCTGCCGGAGACATTTGCAGGCGAACCCATGGGCTGGCGTGCCCGGCCGCATCCGCCGGCCGACGACCCCGGCGCGCTCGGCGCCAGCCAACACGGGCTCGAAATCCACACGCTGGCCAGTAAACTCAAGGGCGCCCTCGCGATTGCGACCCCCCAAGGCCTGACCGCGATCGACTGGCTCGGCTTGCCCGAACAACGCCTCCTCGCCTTCACCGCCGGCGCCGTGTTCCACGATGACGACGGGCACTTGTCCGCCGCCCGCGCCGAGCTGGCCTATTTCCCGGACCATGTCTGGCTCTACAAGATCGCCTGCCAGTGGCGCCGCATTGCAGAGCAGCAGGCCTTTGTCGGCCGTACCGGCATTGTCGGCGATGACCTCGGCTCGCGCGTCATCGCGGCGCGTCTGGCTCACGACGTCATGCACATGGCCTTCCTGCTGGCCCGCCGCTATGCGCCCTATGCCAAGTGGCTCGGCAGCGCCTTCAAGAGCCTGCCACTGGCACAGGACCTCGCGCCACATCTCGATGCCGCCCTCGCCGCGCCCGGCTGGCAGCAGCGCGGCGAAGCCCTGGCCGCCGCCTATCTGGTTCTGGCGCAAGACCAGTTGCAGCAGCGCATAGGCGATCCGTTCGAGCCGGTCATCGGCCCCTATCACGACCGCCCCTTCGCCACGATCAATACAGACGACATCGTGGCGGCCACCATGTCGGCAATTGCCGACAACGAGATGAAAAACTGGCCGGTCATCGGCAGCATCGATCAGGTCAGCGACCTGACCCCGCTTCTGGAAGACCCTGCCGCCTGTCACGATGTGACCGCCGCGATTCTGTCATGACCCTGGCCAGAGGCTTCCCCGGCCAGCGCCCGGGCCGTTCCGGTCAAGACCCGTCCGCCCGGGCGCGCAAACCGGGGCATCCTCCCCGTCATTTCTCTTTTGCCCAATCCCAGGAATTTTCGATGAGCGTAGCCTTTACCAAGGAAGACAGCGCCGAGACGGCAGCGGAAACCATGCTGCCCGAAAAGCCCATTCCCGAAGGGCCCAACCTTGTCACCGCAGAGGGCCTTGCAAGGCTCGAACAGCAACTGGCCGAGGCCAAATCCGCCTATGAAACCGCGCTGGCCATCGAAGACATCAACGAGCGCCGCCGCCAGGCCGCCAATCCCCACCGCGACCTGCGCTACCTCACCGAGCGCCTGCGCACCGCCCAGGTCATGCCGCCGCCCGACACCACCACCACGGTCGCCTTCGGCTCCCGCATCACCATTGAACGCGACGACGGCCGGACGCAGACCTACACGATCGTCGGCGAAGACGAAGCCGACCCCAAAACGGGAACGCTGTCCTTCGCCTCACCCCTGGCGCGAGCGCTGATGGGCAAGGCGGTGGGCGATGTGGCGATGGTGGGAGAGGCAGAGGTGGAGATTGTAGGGATTGGGTGAGGGGCCACGCGGCTTCCCCCAACCACCGCGCGTCACCCTCGGGCTTGACCCGAGGGGACTGCACTTGGCAATGCCAGCGCACGCACCAACACCGACAATTGAGCCTCACCAGCGCGTGCAGGACTGCGCCCGCATTCGCCATCTGAAGGACAGAGCCCTCGGGTCAAGGCCGAGGGTGACGGCCGGTGTGTAGGACGACATAAGAGACAGGACGAATGCCCCCTCTTTACCTCCCCCTAGAATGGGGGAGGTAGCGACGCTAGGCCCGACGGGCCGTAGCAAAGCTAGGTGGGGGTTCTTTACCGCCAATTGCGCTCTCTCCAATAATCTCCAACACTGTCGGAAACTTGCACGGGTGCCACATGAGCTCACTTTACGATGACGCGGGCCTGTACGACTTGGTAGCGCCACCCGACGCTGCCATGGAGCGCTACTACGTCGACAATGCCGGAGGCCCCGGCCGTCGTGTTCTTGAGCTCGCCTGCGGCACAGGCCGCTTCACAGTACGGTTGGCGGCCAGCGGCGCCGATGTCACTGGCGCCGACCTTTCAGCAACCATGCTCGCCGGGGCCCGCCAACGGCTCACCGAACAAGGCCTCCGCGCCGACCTGATCGAGTTGGACATGCGTGGCTTCGATCTTGGCGTGCAATTTGACGCCGTTGTAGTTGCCGCCAATTCCTTGATGCACCTGCATACGCAGGACGATTTCACCCGGGCCATGTCGTCGATACGCCGCCACCTCGCACCCGGCGGCGTGTTTGCCTTTGATGTCTTTGTCCCAAGCGCGCGGCTCCTAGGTCGTCCGCCTGATCAGCGCCACCCCCTCGGCACCTTTGCCCGCGAAGGCCTAGGCCCTGTCGTCGTCGAGGAAACGGTCTCCTACGACCCCATCACCCAGATCAGCCGCGCCGATTGGTACTGGTCCACCAACACCCAAAGAGACTTTCGCCACACACGCCTCGACCTCCGCCAAATCTACCCCCAGGAACTGCCCATGTTGCTTGGCTTGGGCGGCCTCAAACTCGCACAGCGTTACGGAGACTTCGCACTCGGGACACTGACGCCCCAAAGCTTCCGGCAAGTCTGCCTCGCGGTTCTCGATTGAACCGCACCCCCTTCCCTTTCCGCTCCTCTTCCGCTACACCGCCCGCTTAACCACCATGTTCGGTCTTTTCCCCTGCGCTGCTGTGCTCAACGGCCACGCGGGTTTCGCGCGGACGGGTGTGTTCGGGCGATTCTCTCCCTCGCCCGCTAGTGTCCGACTGTGAGCGAGCGAGCCCAAAAAATGCCAAAGCGTACCGACATCAAATCGATCCTCATCATCGGTGCGGGTCCGATCATCATCGGGCAGGCCTGCGAGTTCGACTATTCCGGCACCCAGGCGTGCAAGGCGCTCAAGGAAGAGGGCTACCGGATCATCCTGGTGAATTCGAACCCGGCGACGATCATGACCGATCCGGACCTGGCCGATGCCACCTATATGGAGCCGATCACCCCCGAAGTGGTCGCCAAGATCATCGAGAAGGAGCGCCCCGACGCGCTGCTGCCCACCATGGGCGGCCAGACGGCGCTCAACTGCGCGCTCTCGCTGCGCAAGATGGGCGTGCTCGACAAATTCAATGTCGAGATGATCGGCGCCACCGCCGAGGCCATCGACAAGGCCGAGGATCGCGAGCTGTTCCGCGATGCCATGAAGAAGATCGGGCTCGAAACCCCGCGCTCCATGCTCGCCCACAACACCATCGAAGCCCTGCAGGCGCTCGAGGTCATCGGCCTGCCGGCCATCATCCGCCCCAGCTTCACGCTCGGCGGCACCGGCGGCGGCATTGCCTATAATCGCGAGGAATATCTGGCCATCTGCGAAAGCGGCATAGACGCCTCGCCCACCAATGAAGTGCTGGTCGAGGAAAGCGTGCTCGGCTGGAAGGAATACGAGATGGAGGTTGTCCGCGATAAGAAGGACAACTGCATCATCATCTGCTCCATCGAGAACATCGACCCGATGGGCGTCCATACCGGCGACTCGATCACCGTCGCCCCCGCCCTGACGCTGACCGACAAGGAATACCAGATCATGCGCGACGCCTCGCTGGCGGTGCTGCGCGAGATCGGTGTTGAAACCGGCGGCTCCAATGTGCAGTTCGGCATCAATCCCGAAGATGGCCGCATGGTTGTCATCGAGATGAACCCGCGCGTATCGCGCTCCTCGGCGCTGGCCTCGAAAGCCACCGGCTTCCCCATTGCCAAGGTCGCAGCGCGCCTGGCTGTCGGCTACACGCTCGATGAACTCGAGAACGACATCACCGGCGGCGCCACCCCGGCCAGCTTCGAGCCGACCATCGACTATGTCGTCACCAAGATTCCGCGCTTTGCCTTCGAAAAGTTCCCGGGCTCCGATCCGCGCCTCACCACCTCGATGAAATCGGTGGGTGAAGCCATGGCCATCGGCCGCACCTTCCAGGAATCGCTGCAAAAGGCCCTGCGCAGCCTCGAAACCGGCCTCACCGGCCTCAACGAGGTCGGCATTCCGGGCCTCGGCGAAGGCGAGGACGCGGCCGCCATCAAGCAGGCTCTCGGCACCCCGACGCCCCAGCGCCTGCTGCATGTCGCCGAAGCCATGCGCCTCGATGTCTCCAACGAGGACATCTACGAAGCCTGCAAGATCGACCCCTGGTTCCTCGAACAGATGCGCGGCATCGTCGACATGGAACAGAAGGTGCGCGAATTCGGCCTGCCGCAGGATGCGGCCAGCCTGCGCATGCTCAAATCCATGGGCTTTTCCGATGCGCGCCTGGCGCAGCTGGCCAATCTGAAAGTGTCCGACGTGCGCAAGCTGCGGCACAGCCTCGAAGTCCGGCCCGCCTACAAGCGTATCGACACTTCGGCCGCCGAATTCGCCTCGCCGACGGCCTATATGTATTCGACCTATGAAACGCCCTTCGCCGGCAAGGTCGATGACGAGGCCCGCCCCTCCGATCGCAAGAAGGTCGTCATCCTCGGCGGCGGCCCGAACCGGATCGGCCAGGGCATCGAGTTCGACTATTGCTGCTGCCATGCCGCCTTCGCGCTGGCCGATGCGGGCTACGAGACCATCATGGTC
Source organism: Devosia sp. (assembly GCF_025809055.1). Classification (NCBI taxonomy): domain Bacteria; kingdom Pseudomonadati; phylum Pseudomonadota; class Alphaproteobacteria; order Hyphomicrobiales; family Devosiaceae; genus Devosia; species Devosia sp. Next base: position 1,444,796 of record NZ_CP075529.1, read on the forward strand.
AACTGCAACCCCGAAACCGTCTCGACCGATTACGACACCTCCGACCGCCTCTATTTCGAGCCGCTGACCGAGGAAGACGTCATCGAAATCCTGCTCACCGAAAAGCAGAACGGCACGCTGCACGGCGTCATCGTCCAGTTCGGCGGCCAGACCCCGCTGAACCTGGCCGAAGCCGTGCAGAAGGCCGGCGTGCCGATCCTGGGCACCCAGCCGGACGCCATTGACCTGGCCGAAGACCGCGACCTGTTCATGAAGCTGCTCAACCGGCTCGAGCTGACCCAGCCCAAGAACGGCATTGCCTACTCGCTGGAGCAGTCTCGCCTAGTCGCCGAGCGTCTGGGCTATCCCCTGGTCATCCGCCCCTCCTACGTGCTGGGCGGCCGCGCCATGGCCATCGTCCATTCGGCCAAGGAATTCGAAAGCTATGTGCAGGACACCCTGACCGGCCTGGTTCCACCTGATATTCTCCAGCGCTACCCGAACGACAAGACCGGTCAGATCAATTCGGTCCTGTCCGACAATCCGCTGCTGTTCGATGCCTATCTCTCCGGCGCCACCGAAATCGACGTCGATTGTCTCTGCGACGGCGAGGATGTCTTCGTCGCCGGCATCATGGAGCATATCGAGGAGGCCGGCATCCACTCGGGCGACTCTGCCTGCTCGCTGCCCCCGCGCACCCTGCCCGCCGAGGTCATCGCCGAACTCAAGCGCCAGACCCGCGAACTCGCCTTTGCGCTCAAGGTCGGTGGCCTGATGAACGTGCAGTTCGCCTATAAGGACGACACGATCTATCTCATCGAGGTCAATCCGCGCGCCAGCCGCACCGTGCCCTTCGTCGCCAAGGTCATCGGCGAGCCGATTGCCAAGATCGCCAGCCGCGTCATGGCCGGTGAAAAGCTGTCGAGCTTCGGGCTCACCGAAAAGCCCCTCAAGCATATCGCCATCAAGGAAGCGGTCTTCCCGTTCAACCGCTTCCCCGGCGTCGATACGGTCCTGGGGCCGGAGATGAAATCGACCGGCGAGGTCATCGGGCTGGACACCAATTTCGCCATCGCCTTCGCCAAGTCGCAGATGGGTGCCGGACAGAAGGTGCCGACCGCCGGCAAGGCCTTCGTCTCGGTGCGCGATGCCGACAAGGAATACATCGTCGACATGGCCCGCCACCTGGTCGAAGCCGGCTTCGAGATTTTGGCCACCGGAGGCACGCAACGCTATCTAAGTGATAACAATGTGCCAGCGACAAAGATCAATAAGGTACTCGAAGGTCGCCCACATATCGTCGATTCAATGAAGAATGGCGGCGTGCAGCTGGTCATCAACACCACCGATGGTCTCAAGTCGATCAGCGACAGCCGCGACATCCGCCGCACCGCGCTTCTGGCAAAAATCCCTTATTATACAACCATCGACGGCGCCCTGGCGGCAGTCGAAGGGATTGTGGCCCTGCGCAATGGCAGCCTCGGCGTCCGCGCCCTGCAGGAATACTTCGCCGCATGACCGGGCGCGCGCCGGATGCCGATATTCTGGCGCGCGCCTCTCGCATTCTGGGCTGGCAGCCGACACAATGGTCGGCAGTTTCCGGCGGCTACACGCCTGCCGCCCGCTATCGCGCCGGTGACGGCACCCGCTCCGTTTTCGTCAAGCACGCAACAACGCCGCTGACCGCGCGCATGCTGCATAACGAGATCAAGGTTTACGACCAGCTGAGCGCGCCTTTCATGCCACGACTCTATGGCGTGGACGACGACCCCGACCGTCCGATGCTCATCATCGAGGATCTGAGCGGCGCCACCTGGCCGCCGCCCTGGACCGATGACAGGTTGGATGCGGTTCTTGAAACCATCGGTGTCATGCACGCGACCCCCAGCACGCTGGAAAAGGGCGGCCTCCTGCACGGTCGCGATGCAGGTTGGCCGGTCGTTGCCGCAGACCCCGAGCCATTCTTGTCGCTGGGCATGATCTCCGCCACCTGGCTCGAACGCGCGTTGCCGCACCTGATTGCTGCGGAAGCCGCCTGCACGCTCGAGGGCGACGCGCTGACCCATCTCGATTTACGCAGCGACAACCTGTGCCTGACCACCGATGGCGTGAAGATCATCGACTGGGCCGAGGCCTGCCGTTCCGATGCCCAGGTCGATCTTGGCTTCTTCCTTCCCAGCCTCGCCTTTGAGGGTGGGCCGCTACCCGACACGATTCTGCCGGACGCCCCTGCTGTTGCCGCCACCGTTTCCGGCTTCTTCGCCGCGCGGGCCGGCCTGCCCGATATTGCCGACGCCCCCTACGTGCGCCGCGTGCAGCGTCAGCAACTTGCAACCGCCTTGCCCTGGGTTGTGCGCGCCCTCGACCTGCAGGCGCCCTAATCTGGCCTTGCCACGCCTTTGGCTTGGCGCTACCCACCGCGCAACATGAAGTCAGCAGACAGACGCAGCGCATAGCGAGACCACTGCCTGCCTCAAGTTGCTTTTTCTCATCCACCAATCAGGCGGCCATGCTAGGTTCGCCTGGTCATGTGGAGAGAGCCGATGCGTCTGCTTCCGTTTCTGGTCTTCCTGGCAACAGCAACTGCGGCTGCCGCCCAGGACCCTGGCATAAATCTCCACCAGGCAGCGCTCGACGCCATGCCCATGGAGGACGCGCTTCCGCTGATCGAGGCCGCCTACGGTCCGCTCCGCGAGCAACACCCCCATCCCTCCTTCGTCAGCGATGCCGTGACTGTCCTGGCCACGGACCAGGGTCCACCATTGTCGGTCTTCATGTTCTGCGACGGCAAGTTCGCCAGTTTTTCAGCTGTGATGTCCCCATCGGCAGCCGCAGAAATTCTCGCGCCTTTGACCCGGAGCGGCGAACCGGCGCCCGATATCTATCCAAACGATAGCGGTGTCTCTCTGACGTTCCGACAGGCCGATCTGCTCGCCGTCTATTCCGGTGTCGGCACAAAGCAAAGTTACGTGAGTATCAACTACCCGCACGAACTCCTGTTGACCATGGACTTTGCTGGCCACTGCGAGGAACTGACAGGCGAATAGTCCTTCGCTGGACTCTGCCCCCGCAACACGCTACCCACCGCGCACCATGAAGTCCGCAGACATACGCAGCGCATAGCGCCTCTGCCCGCAAGACAAGCGGGAGGATGCGCCCTCTGACCGGTCCCGCGCCGGCGCGTGATGCTGCCTGCCCTCCGGTTCTCAAACAATCTGCACCGATTTGCGCCGCCCCATCCGGCCGCGCCTTCATGGATCAATCATGACCAATTATTTCGACAGCCCGTTCCTGGGCATTCCCCTCGACCGCCAGGTCACCAACCCCAATATCTCGGTTGGTCGCTACAGCTATTATTCGGGCTACTATCATGGGCACAGCTTCGATGACTGCGCCCGCTTCCTGATGACCGATCCCGGTGTGGATCGGCTGGTGATCGGCAGTTTCTGTTCCATCGGTTCGGGCGCGGCCTTTATCATGGCCGGCAATCAGGGCCACCGCAACGACTGGATCTCGACCTTTCCGTTCGCCTTCTATCCCAACGCACCCGAATTCGCCGGGGCCAGCAACGCTTACCGGCCTGCGGGCGACACGGTGATCGGCAATGATGTTTGGATTGGCAGTGAAGCCATCGTCATGCCCGGCGTAACCGTTGGCGATGGTGCTGTCATCGGCACCCGTGCCCTCGTCACCAAAGATGTCGAGCCCTATGCCATCGTCGGCGGCAATCCGGCCAAGTTGATCCGCAAGCGTTTCCCCGATGAAGACATCGCCATATTGATGGAGATGAAATGGTGGGATTGGCCCGTTGAACGCCTCAGCGCCGCCATGCCGCTCCTGACTTCGGCCGACATCGCCGGTCTCCACGCCTTCTGGCGCAAGGCCTGAACAACATGGAGGCGGCAATAGCCGCCTCCACTTTCGCTCATATTCCGTTCAGAATGGCTCCGCTACGAGGGATGACATCTTTCAAGGGGGACTCAATGATCCGCATTGCCACAACCGCTGCGCTCTTGCTCGGCACAAGCATCACCGTGCAGGCCCAAACCCTGGACGAGGAAATCGCCGGTTTCATCCATGCCCCCGGCTTTGTTGCTGCTGATATCGAGGCGCTGGAAACGCGCCTCGCGGATCAGTGGCTCGATCTGTCGGTCATGACGCCGGGCGGTACGGTCGGCCCCATCGAAAAGGCCATGATCATCGCCGACACGTTCATCGAAAGCGGACGCACCCGGACGGCCATCTCCTATGGTGAAATCATCGGCGAGGATGGCACGCCGGTCAGCTTCATCGAACTGCGCCATTTCAACCTTGGCCCTGCCATCCACGCCGAAACCGTTGCCGCCTATGGCGCTGAAAACACGGCTGATGTCGAAGAATTCGGACGCGGTGATCACATCGCCTGGCGCATGGTCTTCCAGCCGGTGATGAACAATTCGGCCATGCTGGTCGACGCGAGCAGCCGGGTACTGTCGGACAAGGATGCGAGAAAATCCGATTGCACAGGCCGGCCATGCCTGGACCTAGCTGCCAGTTTCGATGACGAACCCTGGGAGGACATGGAGGGGCGCCTGCCCTCCTGGCCCGAGCTTTACTCCACCCAGTCCGATGAAACGACGACCCCGGCTCATGCCATCGCGCAATTGGCGGTTCTCGGGTTCTGGGCCAATGCCGAAAGCGGGGCCTATCAGTGGACAGGTGGCGAGCATCCCGAAGCCGCGCGAGGCACCACGCCCTACCGCTTCATCGGCATCGACCGCAATCTGGGCCAGGAGGCAGCTATCGATACTGTCTGGCGTGAAACGCTGGTCAATGATGACTCGATTACCGCCATTGCCTTCCGCCGCGCCGAAATCGCAGGCGAAGCCTATCTGATGCGCTCCAGCCGGGAAGACTAGGCCGGGCTCGAAACCCGGAGGCGCGGCGGACCCAGCGCTACGACCCTGAGTCCCTCGGAACGGAGCAGGACCAGTGCCAGGGCCATGGATCGGCACAACATGGCCCCGGCGCTCGCCAAGGCAGCGCCGACAATGCCGTATGCCGGCACCAGAAGCAGGCACAGCACGATCGTGACTGCCAGGACGCCCAGAGCGACAGCGACACCAAGCGCCTGGCGACCGAGCACGATCAGGGCTTCGCCCGCCTGCCCGACCAGCGCCCGAAGGATCATGCTGACTCCCAGAATGACCATTGCGCCATAGCCGGCCAAAAACCCCTCACCGAAGACACCGAGCAGGAACGGCCCGGCCAGCAGCGCGATGCCAACCGCAGCCAATGTCGCCCAGACCGTCATGCGCGTATTTTCGAGAATGCTGTCCTGCAGCGCCGACCGAGACTTTCCGGCAAGGTCAAGAGCGAAGCGTCGGCCGGCCACAAGCGTCATGGCGTAGGCCACGAAGCCCGCAAGTGCCAGGCTGCGGGCGGCGGCAAAGTAGATGCCGACCTCGGCCGGGTCAGCCAAAAGGCTGAGCATCAGCACGTCTCCATAGCCCGTCAGGTCTTCAAGGCCCGACAGGACAAGGAGCGGCAGCGATGCCATGAGCCAGAGGCGGCGCTGGCTGCGCACGGCAGTCGCCCCGCGCGGCGCCAGCCGGGCGATACGCCGCGACAGGATCAGTGCCAGCCCGGCGGTCACCAGAGCCATCGCCCCGATGAGCACGCCGCCCACCACCGGCAGGGTCAGCGGCACACCAAGTCCGGCGAGCCCGGCGCAGCCGGCCGCGATCAGCAGCGGGCGCACGATATAGACCGGTACCGCCGCCAGCCGGAACCAGCCAAAACTGCGGGCAACGCCTTCCAGGTAATATTCCATGGCCAGAAACGGCAGGCCCAGGGCGATGAGAATGATGGTCAGCCCGGCACCTTCCTCCGCACCAAGGCCCAGGCCAAGAGCCAGGGCGCAGACCATCATGGCGAGGCTGGCCCAGAGCACGACCTGCAGCCCGAAGCGCCAATAACTGCGCAAGGCGGGCAACCGCCCGCGCAGGTGATAACGCGGCAGGAAACGGATGCTGGATTCGGCAAAACCCAGGGCGGCAAAGCTGCCCAAAGCCAGCATCCAGGTCCAGAGGGTAACGAAACCGCCATAAGCTTCGCCGGGCATGAGACGCGCAAGCAGAACCTGCAGGCCAAAGACCAGCCCTGCGCTCAAAACCCTGATGATGAGCGCCATTGCAGCGTCGATCATCGCGGCAACTCAGACATAGAGCAGCAGGCAGGCTGCGGGCCTCAGGAACATGGTCGCCCGATCGACAAAGGCAGGCCAGCGATCATGCAGGCGCTTGATTGCCGGACGCAGCCGCGGCAGCCAGGCGGACACATAGAACCGCCCGCGCCAGGACAGTGGCTCGGCCCGGCCGGAAACAGCGATCTCCGAATTGGTCCAGCTCGACTTGTATTCCGCCGGATTGATGAGCAGGTCGTACGTCTGCACGCCATTGTCGATGAGCCAGCCGACCGTCATGTCCATCTGCACCTTGCCGGGTGACAGGTCTTTGAGATCCCAGTCGAAGCCGCCGATATAGGCGTAATAGTGCCCGCGACGCAGCAGACCAAGCTCCAGCGCCACCACCTTGTCCCCAGCCCGCAACACCGACAGGCACGCACCCGACGCAGCTCCCGGGTCGCCCGAGAGGCCTGCGAGGAAATCGGCATAACCAGACATGGAAAAACCCACGCTGAACCGTCCGGTTTCGTGCAGCCAGCGCTGCTTCATTTCGGTGCATTGATACACGAGGGTGTCGAAGTCGGCGTGGCCGGGCCAGATCACCTCGAACGTAAGATCGCCGAGGCGCGCCAGATGATTGCGCCGCCGGTTACGATTGCGCCGCTGCAGTTTCCCCAACTGGGCCGTGTAGGCTTCACTCGAGGCAAAGCCGGAAAGATCGAGGACCGATGCCACATTGTCCGATCCGGCAATCACCGGCTTGTCGCTGAGCAATTTGTCCAGAGCCGAGCCTTTCGGCACAGCGCGCGAGATGGTCACGTCGCAATTGGAGGCGCGGCCGGCCTGGCGGAGCGCCTTGACGATACCGGCCTCTGAAGCACCGTCCCGGCGCATCAGGATGCCGCAATACTGGCTATGTGGGGCACCCAGCGTTTCGAGCCGCCGTATCCCCGCCATGTCGACAATCATGCGTGGCCACAGGGCGACAAGCCGCCCGCCGCGCCATACGGTAATCACGTAGGGCTGGTGGGTATCGCCAAACTGAGACACCCAGTTGCGGCACCAGTCATAGCTCTGGAAGTAATTCAGCGGATCCGGGCATGCCGTTTCGAGGGCGCGCCATTCATCGGCGATCGCCTCGATTTCGTCCAGCGTGCCGAGCACGCGGCTGGTCATGCCCTCTGCACGCCGCACCACTGCCTTCTCCCCTTATGCTGAGGACAGACTAGCGGGCAGAGTTGAAGACGAGGTTGCCCCGGCCGGTAAACAAGACCTTTCGGTTAGACCGTAAAGCACTGTCGGAATTAGAACGTTTTCAGGAAAAGTGGACACCACTTTTCTGGTTCGAAAACGTGGCAAAACAAAAACCTAGAGCACTCGTTCCGTTCTTTCAGAACGTGTGCTCTAGGCGAAAAAGCGATCCACCAGTTCGATAGCCTGCGCCACGTCGTCATCGCCAATATTGAGATGGGTCACCCAGCGTTGCTGGCCATAGCGACCGGTAATGGCAACGCCGTTTTCGGCAAGATGCGCCCCCAGGGCCTCCCCGACATCGGGCCGGGCATCGACCCAGATGATGTTGGTGTCCGGTATCACGACCTTCAGCGCCTCATGGCGCGAGAGGCCATCAGCCAGCACACGCGCCCGCCGATGATCCTCAGCCAGCCGCTCGATATTGTGGTCGAGCGCATGAAGGCCCGCTGCCGCCAGGATGCCGGATTGGCGCATCCCGCCGCCCAGCATCTTCCGATTGCGCCGCGCTGTATCGATGAGATCCTGCCGCCCGACCAGCACAGACCCCACCGGCGCGCCGAGCCCTTTGGAGAGACAAATCGACACCGTGTCGAAGGGGGCAGCGAATTGAGCGATGCTCCACCCGCCGGCCACGCAGGCGTTAAAGGCCCGGGCGCCATCAAGATGCATACCGAGCTTATGCTCGGCGGCAAGACCGGACACGGCACTCATGTAGTCAAGCGGCAAGACCTTGCCACCAAAGGTGTTTTCGAGGGCGATAACGCGCGTCGTGGCGAAATGGCTGTCCCCCGATTTAATGGCCGCCCTGATGTCAGCCAGGGCCAGCGTACCATCGGGCTGGTGGGCGATGGGCTGCGGCTGGATCGAGCCGAGCACGGCCGCGCCACCCGCCTCATACTTGTAGCAATGTGCGTTCTGCCCGGCGATGAACTCATCGCCGCGGCCGCAATGGCTCATCAGGGCCAGCAGGTTTGACTGCGTGCCCGTCGGCACGAACAGGGCCGCGTCCTTGCCCAGCATGCCGGCCATACGCTGTTCGAGCCGGTTGACGCTCGGATCGTCACCGAACACATCGTCGCCCACCTCGGCCGCGGCCATGGCGGCGCGCATGCCCGCGCTCGGCCGCGTGACCGTGTCGGATCGGAAATCGTGGCGGATGGCGTTCATGGCAAACTCCTCTGGGCTGCCCTATGTGCCAAGCCGCGCCTGATTTGACTAGGCCGCCACATCGCCCCCGGCATCACCATCATTGGCGGCAGCCAGTTCCAGAACCGGCTTGCGGGCAACGACAAGAATGCCGGTGATCGGCGCGCCTCGATCAAACCGCAGGATAGCTGTCTCGTAGCGCAGGATGTCCAGACCGGAAGCGAGGAGAATATTGCGAGTCGCCTCGACCCCATGCGCATAGCGCAGGCTGGGGCGCAGGAAGAGCTCCTCCTCACCGTCATGGGCTTCGAGAGAGAAAGCGACGAGCCCACCGGCACGCAGGGCAGGAACCAGGGCCGTCAGGACAGGCTGCAGGGCGCCACAATAGATGAGCACGTCGGCGGCGGTGACCAGATCGGCATCGGCACGACGCGCGTTGAGGGTCGCCACAAGCTCGCCCTTGTGCAGGCCATCATAGAGTTTCTTGCGCGCCGTCTCGGCGATCATGGCGGCGGAAATGTCCACGCCTTCGAGAAAATCCACCTTGGCCCGCAGGCGTTCGCCCATGAGGCCGGTTCCACAACCCAGGTCGAGTGCCCGCTCGAAGCGAGCCAGGCCCAGGCGATTCATCTCAGCCGCGACCAGGCCATCGAGCAGTTCAGGCACGCGATAGCCGAGCTTGCCGACAAGGGCCTGTTCAAACTGCGGCGCATATTGGTCAAACAGCGCTTCGACATAGCCGACCGCCGTGCCCTCACCCGCAGGACCAGCATCATGCGCGGCCAGCTTGAGACGCGCGCCGAACACCCCATGATCATCCAGCGCTTCGAGCTGCCGCCAAGCGGCAATGGCCCCTGCGACATTGCCGGCCTTTTCGTGGAGTTGCCCGAGCAGGTCCCAGCCCGCCGCCCAAAGGGGCACCATGTCCATGGCCTGCGCCATGAGGTCCGCCGCTGCGGCGTGGTCGCCGGCATCATCCAGCATCCGCGCGTAATCCGCGCGCCTGTCGGCGATCACATCGCCGGAAGAGTAAAACGCCTTGGCCAAGACGAAAGCTTTCATGAGAACCGGCCCGCTCGGCACGGCGCGCGGGGATTTGCCGGAATGCGGGGGAAAAGGCAAGTAAAATAGCATCTTGCGGGGCGTTCATCGCTTTTTGACCTTCCAAAAGCAGATCGCACGCCTACAATGGCATCAACCCGGCCTCAGACCGGTATTCGCTGGACGCAATGTCCAGATTCCCTGACCCGCCTTGCCCAGGGCGGGTGTTGTTGAACAGTCCCTGCTTGCCCCGGCGCGCCTCATGGTTTGCCGGCCGATTTGTCGTGCATAGACCCATATTGATGGATGGGATTTTTCAGGCTAGGGTCGCCGCATCGAATATTGCGGCCGACTGATCTGAAGACGCGAAGTCCATTCGCCACTGCTGACGTCATCTTCCGATATTTCGATATCTTTGAGGTTCCGGCCGGGTGCACGGTACGGGACCGCACCAGCAGACTGCACGAGGGAACGCGCATCATGGCTACGGGTACCGTTAAATGGTTCAACGGTCAAAAAGGGTACGGCTTCATTCAGCCGGATGAAGGCGGGGCGGACGTTTTCGTCCATATTTCCGCCGTTCAAAGGTCGGGCCTGAATGGCCTCGATGAAGGCCAGAAGGTCAACTACGAAATCGTCAAGGACAAGCGGACCGGCAAATCTGCCGCCGACAACCTGACCGCTGTCTGACCGGACCGGTCATTCCGCAGGATTGGGCGCACTCCAAGGAGTGCGCCCTATTTGTTTGGTCCGATCACTTTCCCTCGGGCGCGATCCGGATCAGCCGGCCATTATCGGCATCGGTCAGCGCATAAATGGCGCCATCAGCGCCGACGCGCACGTCACGTATCCGGCCCAACTCCCCCTGGAACAGGTCTTCCTGGCCGACAACCGCATCGCCCTCCAGGTCGAGGCGCACCAGCCTCTCGCCGCTCAGCCCGCCGCTGATGAGATCACCCTGCCAATCCGGAATGAGCGCACCTTCGTATATTGCGAGGCCCGACGGAGACACGGACGGATCCCAGTAGTGGAGCGGCTGCTCGAGTCCCTCCTTGGAATCTCCCTCACCGATCGGCAGACCTGAATAGTCGCGGCCATAGGTGATGACCGGCCAGCCATAGTTCTTGCCGCCTTCAACCAGGTTGAGTTCATCGCCGCCCTGGGCGCCGTGCTCCACCGTGAACAAGGCGCCATCGTCTGGCCGCACAACCGCCCCCTGCGGATTGCGGTGTCCGATGCTCCAGAATTCGGGCGCCCAACCGTCGCGCTGGGGATTGTCCTGGGGGATCGTTCCGTCCGGGGCAATGCGAACGACGCCGCCGGCCAGATCCAGCGGATCCTGCGCGCGTTCCATCCGCCCCCGGTCTCCCAGCGTCACAAACAGATTGCCATCGGTGCCGATGGCGATGCGCGATCCGAAATGGCGGGTCGAGGGATCATATTGCTCCGCCCGGAAGATTACTTCCTGGTCTTCGAGCCGCCCGCCATCTCCGTCGAGTTCGAGACGCCCGGCCATGACTGCTGTCGCCGCTCCGCGTTGCGCACCCACCGCCGAGGCAAGCTCGGCATAAGAGAGGTAAAGGCGCCCGCTTTCAGCGAAATCGGGCGCAAGGACAACGTCCAGGAGCCCACCCTGTCCACTTGCCGCCACAGCGGGAACCCCTTCGATGGGCGGGCCCGCCACGCCCTTTTCCACGACCCTGAGAGCCCCGCTGCGTTCGGTGACCAGAAAACGGCCATCCGGCAGGAAGGCCAGAGCCCAGGGATGATTCAGGCCCTCGGCGAGCACTGTCGCCGTCAGGGCCCCGGCGCTGGATTGAATGGTCTGTGCCTGCGTAGCCGACGTGCCGCTCAGGCCCAGTATCGCGGTCAGGACGATGGCACTCTTGGCATTGATCATGGTGTCTATTCCTCATCTCTGGCTCGGCAACCTCCCACGTTGCGAAAGCCATGGGGAGTGCCTATCTGCTTGGAGCACGACGGCTTGACCGGAACGCGGCAGGCAGGCAAGTTGGTGCGCATCTCCCCAAAAACTTATCGTGAAGCAGTCGCCGAACGAAGTTTGGCCGGGAGCCCCCGTGCCGAAAGGTCTGACCACACGGCACGATGTCAGTTTCAAAGCGTGTCGCGGCTGCGGAGGACGGGCCGCGCGCCATATTTTTGTTTGCCGAGCCGATTGGAGGCAGGATCAAATGGACAAGGTCCCGATGACGATTCAGGGCCATAAGGCCCTTACCGCCGAGTTCGAACACCGCACCAGCAGCGAGCGGCCACGCATCATCGATGCCATCGCCGAAGCGCGTGCGCATGGCGATCTCTCCGAGAATGCCGAATATTCCGCCGCCAAGGAACAGCAGAGCCTCAATGAAGGGCGGATCAAGGAGCTCGAGACCATTCTGGCCCTGGCCGACATCATTGATGTCACCAAGCTGTCGGGCGCCAAGGTCAAGTTCGGCGCCACGGTCACCTTCATCGACGAAGACACCGAAGACGAGAAAACCTACCAGGTCGTCGGCGACCCGGAGGCCGACGCTTCGGCCGGCCGCATTTCGATTTCCTCGCCCATCGCCCGCGCGATGATCGGCAAGGAAGAGGGCGATTCGTTCGAGGTCGCCGCGCCGGGCGGTTCGCGCAGCTACGAAATCACGCGCATCCGCTATATCTGACGCACAATTCTTAGGCACGGGGACCGCTCCCTGTGACTTTTCTGTTCACTCGCGCGGACAACGGCCCGGAGCGTGTGACTTTGCCTTGAAACCAGTCCCCTTCGCCCCTTAACTAAGGACGGAGGGTTCTTCCTGTCGAGTTGGAGAAGCGTTGCGATGCACGCGAAAGTCATCATCATCGGTTCCGGCCCCGCCGGCTACACCGCTGCCATCTATGCCGCCCGCGCCATGCTGGAGCCGCTCATGATTCAGGGGCTGCAACCGGGCGGCCAGCTGACCATCACCACCGATGTCGAAAACTACCCCGGCTTTGCCGATGTCATCCAGGGCCCCTGGCTCATGGACCAGATGAAGGCGCAGGCCGAGCATGTCGGGACCCGCATGGTCAACGACATCATCACCTCCGTGGATTTCGATCGCCGGCCATTCGTCCTGCATGGCGACAGCGGCGATACCTACACGGCCGACAGCCTCATCATTGCGACCGGCGCCCAGGCCAAGTGGCTGGGCCTACCCAGTGAACAGCAGTTCCAGGGCTTTGGCGTGTCCGCCTGCGCCACCTGCGATGGCTTTTTCTATCGCGGCAAGCAGGTGCTGGTGGTGGGTGGGGGCAATACCGCGGTCGAAGAGGCCCTGTTCCTCACCAATTTCGCCGAGAAGGTCATCGTCGTGCATCGCCGCGACGAGTTCCGCGCCGAGCGCATCCTGCAGGATCGCCTGTTCAAGAACCCCAAGATCGAAGTGCGCTGGAATACGGAAATCGCCGAAATCGGAGGGCAGGAAAAGCCGCCCTCGGTCAATACCGTCAGCCTGCGCAATACCACGACCGGGGAAATCTACGAGCAGCCGATCGACGGCGTCTTCGTGGCCATCGGACACGCACCTTCGACCTCGATCTTTGCCGGCAAGCTGGACATGAAGCCCGGCGGGTATCTCAAGGTCAAACCCGGCTCGACCGAAACCAACATTTCCGGCGTCTTTGCGGCCGGCGACGTGACCGACGATATCTATCGTCAGGCGGTCACCGCCGCCGGCATGGGCTGCATGGCCGCGCTCGACGCCGAACGCTTTCTGGCCGAACACGAATTGGCGGAGGCCGCCGAATAGGCGCGATGTCATGAAAGTGTCGGACTCTTCACGCGTCATCGCCCCGCCGGTCGCCTCTCTGGGGACCAATGGCGGCAAGCGGCCTGGCTGAACCGAACTAAGAAAGCGTCAAAACATGCTCGACTGGGACAAGCTCCGGATTTTCCACACCGCCGCCGAGTCGGGCAGTTTCACCCATGCCGCCGAAAAGCTGGGCATGAGCCAGTCGGCGGTCAGCCGCCAGATCTCTGCCCTCGAGGATGACCTTGGGCTCAAGCTGTTCATTCGCCATGCACGCGGGCTGGTATTGACCGAAGTCGGCGAACAATTGTTCCGCACCGCCCACCGGATGCACTGGGAACTCCAGCAGGTGGAAACCCAGATGTCCGAGAGCCAGGATGTGCCTACCGGCCCCCTGATCGTGACCACCACGGTCGGTATCGGCTCGACCTGGCTGTCTTCGCGGCTCGACGAGTTTCTAAAACTCTATCCGCTCATCCAGCTCGAAATCCGCCTCAATGACGCCGAACTCGATCTGGCCATGCGCGAGGCCGATGTGGCCATCCGTCTGCACCGGCCCAACCAGTCCGAAATGATCCAGCGCAAGCTGTTCACGGTGCACAACCACTTCTATGCCAGCAATTCCTATATCGAGGAGCATGGCACGCCCACCGCGCCCGAGGACCTCGACAATCACCGGATCATCAGCTTCGGCGAGCCGGTGCCGTCCTATCTCGGCGACATCAATTTCCTGGAGCGCATGGGCCGCGCCGATTCCAGCCCGCGCCGTGCTGCCCTGCGCGTCAATGCCATCTATGGCATGCTGCAGGCCTGCCGCGCCGGCATCGGTATCGCCATGCTGCCCGATTATGTGACCGAAAAGGAAGACGGGCTCGTCCAATTGCTGCCGGCCGTCGAGCTGCCAGCCTATGAGGCCTATTTCGTCTATCCGCCCGCCCTCAAGAATTCCAAGCGCGTCGGCGTCTTCCGCGACTTCCTGGTCGCCAAGGCCCGCGAGTGGAGCTTCTAACCAAACGCCCTGCCCGAGCACCCATGGCCCGCATCACCACAATAGCTTTCGATGCAGACGATACTCTCTGGCAGAACGAACAGTTTTTTCGCCTGACCGAGCAGCGCTTTGCCGATCTCGTGGCGCCCTATACGGACGCGCCCGACCTCAACGGCCGGCTGATCGAGGCGGTGACGCGCAATCTCTCCTTTTATGGCTTCGGCATGAAGGGATTTGCCCTGTCCATGGTCGAAACCGCCCTCGAGGTCACCGATCACAAGGTGCCCGGAACGGTCATTGCCGAGGTGCTGGCGGCCGGTCGCGAACTGCTCAGCTATCCCATTGAGACCCTGCCCCATGTCGATCAGGCGCTTGGTCGTCTGCAGGAGACACATCGGCTCATCCTCGTGACCAAGGGCGATGTCTTCGACCAGGAGCGAAAGGTGGCCGCCTCGGGTCTTGCCGGATACTTTGCCGCCATCGAGATCGTGAGCAACAAGGATCACGACACCTATCGGCGGGTCTTTGACCGGCATGCCGATGGTCCGGAACGCACCGTGATGGTCGGCAATTCGGTACGCTCCGACATCCTTCCGGCGCTTGAGGCCGGCGCTTATGCCGTTTACGTCCCCCATGATCTTACCTGGTCCTACGAGCACGCCGAGGAACCAGTCGCCCAACCCCGCTATGCGCGCATCGAACACCTCGGCGAACTCGAAGCGGCCCTGACCAGTTTCGAAAAGATCAATTGATCACCAGGCCGCCACTCAGCGGGCCCGCGCTCCAAAACTCTGCACAGACGGGTCAATGCCCTGTGTCAGGCGGTCGCACTCAAATTGCACCCATTGATTTCGTTTGAGAAATTCTCACGGCTTGCGAAAATCGCATGGCTGGCATGTCGGCAGCCTGATTGGCGGGGCGGAAGTCACCGCCTATATGGCACCCATCACAGCGGGTGTTTCTCCTCCCTCCCTTGCGCCCGCTGCGTTCCCTCCTGGCAGGTCTAGGCCTGCCGCCCTTTGGGCTCCGCTCTCCCCTCGAGCGGGGCCTTTCTTTTTGCCTGAAATCCGGCACGGCAAAAACGCATGGCTGACATGTCAGCAGCACTATTGCCGACTAAGTCAGTCGAGTTCATATATGTCCTCGTTGCTGAGGCGCGCTCCGATCTCCTCCTCCCTTCGGACCCCGCATCGCAACACCGAGCCAGACGATCGTATCCTCCTCCCTCGATCCACGGCTCATGGCAGTTGGCATACTCCTCCTCCCTTGCCATCTGCCCCACTTTCGATTTGGCCTCGGCCAGTCATTCGGCCCCATCTTCGGATGGGGCCTTTTTTCTTGGTCGAACCTGTCGCCAGCCTGTCAAACTGCACAATGATTGGTCAATTTGTCGCTGTGCCTAATGCATAGCTGACATGACAAGCCATGCATTGCTGACCAAACGGTCAAAACTTATATTGGCTTTGTCGCTGGTGAAGCCGCTCCGTATCCTCCTCCCTCGGACCCGCTTCTTGCGACACCGGGTTGCAACCGAATCCTCCTCCCTCGGTTGAAGCCCACCGGCCCGGCGCAAATCCTCCTCCCTTGCGCAAGGCCATCACTTGCGATTTGGCTTCGGCCCTATCATCAGGCTCCAACCTCGGTTGGAGCCTCTTTTTTTGCCGCCTGCCGTGTGAATTTGCATGGCAGCACTTCCGATTGCGCGTTTGTGATCGGGGGCCTTTCCGGGGATATTGCCTGCAACGGCGGCGCTCGTGGTGCACCGCCCCTCCAAGGTCAGCGGCCCCGGCCAAAGACCTACGGCCCCGCCCATCCCCTCGGGCGGGGCTTTTTTTGTTGTGCTGCTTGCAGCTAATTGAGATCCACGCCACCCAGAGCCACGACCGGCATGAACCGCGCCAGTTCAACGCGTATGACCTGCCCCATGCGGGGTGTCGGCCAGGCGGAGGACGCCACGGCCAGCCCGGCGGCGATATCGCCGTCCATCTGCAAGGTCATATGCGGCGTCCACGAGCCCGGCCGGTAATGCGGCCGAATTTTCTCAAGCGGCAAAGCCCCTGACACGGCTTGATGAAGCCTGTCGAGATCAGGGCTCGCCCCGCAGGCGAGCCAGCCTATGCTGGTGCCGGCAAAGCTGCGCGGCGGGCCAAGGCACAGCGAAAAACCCGGGGAGGCCAACGCCTCCAGTGCCGACCGCAAAGCCGGCTCGGCCGCGTCATCGTCCACCACCACGAGCGAGACGTGGGGCGCATAATCCAGGTCCAGCATGGCCCGGCAAATGTCAGAATCGGCCAGCGTCTTCCAGATACGCCGCACGTCAGCATCAGTTTGACTGTCAAACAGCAGGCTGACAGCCAGGGCCATCAGGAAATGCCCGCGCAGAACCCCTGGATACGACGTACCGCTTCTTCCAGTTCGGCATTGCTGGCGGCGTAGCTCAGGCGGAAATGACCCGGCAGGCCGAAGGCTGTGCCATGCACCAGTGCCACGCCAGTCTCTTCCAGAAGAGCCAGCACAAAGTCCTCGTCGGTCACAAGCCTTGTGCCGCCGGCGCTGGTCTTGCCCAGAAGCCGCTGGCAGGACGGGAACACATAAAACGCCCCTTCCGGCGTCAGGCAGTCGAGGCCCGTATTGGCGTTGAGACCGGCAACCACAAGATCCCGGCGTGCCTGAAACACGCTCCGCCATTCGACGAGGAAATCCTGCGGGCCGTTGAGCGCTTCCACCGCAGCCCATTGCGATATCGAGGACGCATTGGTGGTCGATTGTCCCTGCAGCTTCGTCATCGCCGCCAGCAATGGCCGCGGCCCGGTGCAATAGCCGATGCGCCAGCCGGTCATGGCATGGGACTTCGATACCCCGTTCATGGTCAGCGTCCGGGCACGCAGTTCCGGCTCGACCTCAGCGATCGTCGCAAAGGTCTTGCCGTCGTAAACCAGCACTTCGTAGATGTCGTCGGTCAGGATGTGTACCTGCGGATGGCGCAGCAACACATCTGCCAGTCCCTTGAGTTCATCGGCCGAATAGGCGGCGCCGGTCGGGTTGGATGGCGTATTGAGGATAAGCCACTTCGTTTGCGGGGTTATGGCCGCTTCGAGCACATCCGGCGTCAGCTTGAAGCCGGTGGAGGCATCGGCAACCGCAAAGACCGGCTCGGCGCCACACAGTCGCACGATTTCGGGATAACTCACCCAATAGGGCACCGGCACCACCACTTCGTCGCCCGGATTGAGCGTCGCAAGAAGCGCATTGAAGATGATCTGCTTGCCGCCCGACCCGACAAAACAATCAGCGGCGGTCACATCAAGGCCGTTATCCCGCCGGAACTTGGCGGCGACTGCCTCCTTGAGTTCGGCGATGCCATCGACATTGGTATAGCGTGTCTTGCCCTCGTCCATGGCCCGCTTGGCGGCGTCGCGTACATTTTCCGGCGTGTCGAAATCCGGCTCGCCCGCGGAGAGCGCGATAATGTCGCGCCCCTCGGCGGCCATCACGCGCGCCTTCTGACTGATCGCCACCGTCGCGGACGGCGCAACCCGACCCAGAGCCTCAGACAGCAAACCCATTGGTGCCTCCCGATTGACAGGCACCGATGTACTGCAAGGTAAAGAGCGGGGGAAGCCCGTCGCTCAGATATTGAGGCCGGGTATGCGGCGCAGCAGCACGCCGTGCACCCGCCAGCCTTCATCCGGTTCGTTGCGCAACTGATAGAGCGCTTCCCAGCCCACCCGCTCGGCATCGAGCAATTCGACCACCTGGATCACGAAATCAGGTTCGATCTGGCGATACTCGCCGAAACGGTGCGACTGCGACTCTATGATCGGCAAATAGCCGATCCGGCCGATATCGGCGACGAAACGCTCCGGATCGTCATAAACCTGGCGAAAACTCTGGCCGGCGAAACTGAGGGCGATTTCGGGTTCGCCGTCGCGCAGTGCCTCGATCTGGCCGGTTACCGTCAGTTGCCAGGGCAAGGCTTCGTCCTGTGCCCAGACCGGAAAAGCCAATAGGGCCATGGTCGTCAAGATCATCATCAAACGCATGTCGTACCTCCCTCTAAAGCGTTCTCAGGAAAAGTGGACGTCGCTTGTCTCCTCGGGCATCGACCTGAAGATCGAAAACGCGACCAGCCGAAACGCTCTCGTGCCACAAATTTGCCGTCAAATGGTCCGCCAACAACCGCCTTCGCTTCACAGTCAAACCAAATTGGCGTGGTGTTCTATGAGGACTGGAAGCGAGGAAAGACGTCGGTCCCATGCATAAATCTACGTCCCCCAGGCGCAAAAGTTTCAAATTGCTCTCTGCCCTGGGTACCGGCCTCGTTGCCGCTGTGCCTCTGATTGCCCTTCTCGTCGGCGTGACCCCGGCGCAGGCGGCCAATTTCGTAGCCCAGCCCGACACCCAGATAGCCGTATTCATGGTGCCACTGACCCTGCTTTTGGTGGTGCTGCTTTTCGAGGCCGTCCGATTTGTCCGGCGCGGCACGATACCCGCTCAGGTGCCTTCCCGCCGTCCCCGCCCAATGCACTGGGCCAAGGACGACCGGTCCTGAGCCATACTTCCCCCCTGACGACACTGGCCGGCCTCTGTGCCGGCCTTTCTTTTGACTTTCTGACTATTGCCCATAGCGCCGGAGAGGTTCACACTCGCCGCGATCAGGAGGATAGACCATGCAAGTCGAGACCATCCTTCAAGCCAAGGGCATCACTGTCCTTACCCTGCCCGCCAGCGGCACCCTGGCCGACGCGGTGGCATTGCTCAACGCCCACAATATCGGCGCCGTGGTTATCACCGGGCCCGATGATCAGATCGCCGGCATCCTGTCGGAACGGGACATTGTCCGGCAATTGGGCAAGAACCCGACGGGTGCCCTCTCCCTGCCGATAGCATCCTGCATGACCAAGGGCGTGGTGACCTGCGAACGTCTCACCATGATCGACGAGGTCATGGAGCGGATGACACAGCGCCGCATCCGCCACATGCCGGTGGCCGAAAACGGGCGGCTTGTCGGCATCATTTCCATTGGCGACGTCGTCAAGCACAAGATCGCCGAAGTCGAGCACGAGGCCGAGGCCCTGCGCGAGTATATCGCCAGCTGATGCAGGTCAGTCCCGCAGCCGGATCAGTCCCGCCTCGGTGGGCCTGAAACCGCATTGCCTGTAGAACGCATCCAGATGCGGCTCGAAATCGACATGCAGCCACTCGGCCCCGCGTGATCGCGCCAGTCCAACCGCCTCGCCCACGATCCGTGTGGCAAGCCCCTGCCGCCGGTAGTCCGGATCAACTCCGGTATCGAGCAGGAAGGCATGGACCCCGCCGTCCCAGGCGATATTGACAAAACCTACCACGCGCTCGCCTTCCATGGCCACGACATGGCCGAGGCTCCGCGCCAGCACCGCCTCGTACCGGTCCGAAATGGGCGCGCCCCAGGCCCGGGACCAGAAGGCCGAAAGGGCCTCCAAAGGCACCGGTACATCCGCCAGAATCCGAACCATTCATCCTCCACATTACCAACCTGACCAAGCTTTCATCCAGCCGCAAGGTCGGGAACAGACGGTTCTGCCTATTGTGCTCTGCGTGCCGGTTCCCGGCCAATCCCATGCAAAGGATATTCGACCATGAAGACGATTACGACCACCGCCATCGTGGCCCTGCTGACGACATCGATCGGCCTTGGCGCACTGGCTCCCGTTCTGGCGCAGGACGCCACCACGACCCCTCCCGCCCAGACTGAACAGGCCACGACCGCGCCGGACGCCAAGGCACCGGGTTTCCGTCCCGGCAATGGCGGCCCCGGCCCGCGCCAGGCTGGCGCGCTCGGCGGTCTCTTCGGCTTCGCCCGCGGCGCCGAGGGCGTTGAAATCGCCCTGGTCCGCCTCAGCCACGCCATCGAGATGACCGATGCACAGCAGACGCTGTTCGACACCCTCAAGACCGACGCCCTCGCAGCGGCCGCCCAGTTCGAAACTGCCACCGAAGGTCTCCGCCCCGCCGCCCCGGCTGCCGGCGAAACCCCGGTTCGCCCGGATATTGCAGAGCGTCTCGAGAACCGCATCGCCCTCGAAAGCGCCCAGCTTGCCGCGCTCGAAGCCGTGCAGCCGGCCTTTGCGGCCTTTTTCGACAGCCTGACCGATGAGCAGAAGGCCGAGCTCACCCCGGACCGCCCGGCGCAGCGCCAGTTCGGCGAACGCCATGGCGGCCCCGGCCAGAACCGGCATCAGGACGGCGGCCAGCGCCCGATGCCGCGCCCGGGTGTCCAGGCGCCCGCCGCCAACGGCTGATCACCCCAGACCGGTTCGCCGCTCTCCTTCGGCGGCGAACCATGCCGCGGCACGCCCCCTGCTTCGCCGCGAAGAAACCCCGGCTCTCAACAGCCGGGGTTTGCTTTTGGCCACGGCTCCACTACCAATCGGGCAATTCCCCAGTCCGGACCGACCATGACCACCCTGCCCCTCGATCCCGCCCGCATCCGTGCCCTCTTTCCCGCCTTCGACGAACCGGGGCTGGCGAACCAGGCCTTCTTCGAAAATGCCGGCGGCTCTTACACCGCACAGCCGGTGCTGGACCGGCTCGAGCATTTCTATCGCGCCACCAAGGTGCAGCCCTATGGCGTCTATGCGGCGTCCGCCAAGGCGGGCGAGGCGATGAACCACGCCTTTGAGCGCATGGCTGCCGCCTTCAATGTCAGCGCCGACTGGATCCATTTCGGCCCCTCGACCTCGGCCAATACCTATGTGCTGGCCCATGCCTTCGGCGGCTGGCTCAGGCCCGGCGACGCCATCGTGGTGACCAATCAGGACCACGAGGCCAATACCGGCAACTGGCGGCGGCTGGCGCAGCGCGGCATCGCGATCCGCGAATGGGCCGTCGATCCGCGCACCGGGCGCCTCAGCCTCAACACGCTCGACCCCCTGCTCGACGGCAAGGTGAAGCTCGTCGCCGTGCCGCATTGCTCCAATGTGGTCGGCGAAATCAACCCGGTGGCCGACATCGCCACCCGCGCCCATGCCGTGGGCGCCGTGCTGGCCGTGGACGGTGTGAGCTACGCCCCCCACGGCATTCCCGACCTCATGGCGCTGGGCGCGGACATCTACATGTTCTCCGCCTACAAGGTCTATGGCCCGCATCAGGGCATCATGGCCATCCGGCCCGAGCTCATGGCGCAATTGCCCAATCAGGGGCATTATTTCAACGACAGCAAGCCCCGCTACCGCCTGACCCCGGCCGGCCCCGACCACGCCCAGATCGCCGCCAGCGCCGGCATTGCCGACTATCTCGAACAGGTCGCCGCCCTTGCCGGCGACGCCGTGCCCGGCGCAAATCCCTTCCGCCGCGCCCATACCGCCATGCGGGCGCAGGAGGTGGCGCTGATGCGGCCGCTCATGGATTTCCTCGCCCAGCGCAACGACATCACCCTGATCGGCCCCGCCGAGCCCGAATTGCGCGCCCCCACCATTGCGCTGCGCCATGCCGAACCCGGCCTCGACCTCGCAAAACGCCTCGCCACCCACGGCATCATGGCCTCGGGCGGCAATTTTTACGCCGTGCGCCTGCTCGAAGCCCTGGGCATAGACCCGCACCACCATGGCGTGCTGCGCCTCTCCTTCGTGCACTATACGAGCCCCGAAGAGGTGCAGAAACTGATCACCGCGCTCGACGCCGTGCTTTGAGCCCCGGAGCGTTTTCAGGACAAGCGGCGCCACTTGCCGCAAACGCCCTGAGGCAGAACCCGGACGTGCGGACGCGGCGCGGGGCCGGATGGCGGCGCGCTGGACAGGGTCAGGCGGTGCCCGAGGCGGTCTTCGCCTCGCTGGTTTTAGTTTTGGAGACGCAGATCGCCTCGGGCGCCGGGTTTTCGGATCCGGCGCACCCGGCCTTTGAACGCTCGTCGCGGGCCGCCGCGCCGGAAACGCGAGCACTGGAGCGACCCAGCCTCCCCGGCTCCCCCGCCCGGTCGCTGCAGGCCGCCCCGCGGGAGATGCGGCGATTATGCGGGGGGGTTTAGGGGCGGGGATAAGATTTTTTGGGGTGGGCTGTGCCGCGGCAAGAGTGCCTTGGCGGCTCAATTTTGGGCGAGAAGGTCATGTGCGCGTCCAGCGACAGACCCCACCAAACACCCGATGTCACCCCGGCGAAGGCGGGGTCCATCCTGAGATATTTCGGCCCACACTGCCAGCGGTTTTGCCCGGGCATCCGGAGATGGGCCCCGGGCCAAGCCCGGGTTGACATTCAGAGTGTTGACGGCAATGCGCTCAAGACCGCAACCCTATGGTTGGCAATGCTCTGCACGTTACATTTCCTTCCTTCTCCCCTTGAGGGAGAAGAGCCTGCCCCTGGCGCAAACGGGGGTTCCCGAAGGGCGTATGAGGGGAGTTGTGCATTCTCACGCTCAGCGCCTGTGAACCGGCCGTATGCGCTCACCTGATCTGGCGCTGCGACACCCTGCAAACTTGACTTCGTCCATCCAAGTGCCGTTCGAGTACGGCTGTTCGAGGTTGTCCTTCAAGCAGCGTAAACTATTTTTGGAGCGAATCTCGATCCCCGTCATTCTTCGGCCGTGTCAAGCTTGTTTAGTGATTGAGTCGCACGTATCACTGTCTTGCCTGATGAGGAGCACACCATGGCCAAAGCTCGAACCCTTGATCCGACCGGACAAAGTGGTGCTAGAGAAATATCGACGGGCAGAATATCCTCAGTAAACAGTGTAAAAATCGACAGTAATTCTGGTCGATGGCTTGCGATTCCACCAAGGGGTAAAGATTCTCCTGATCACACTGTGATTCGGAGTGTTGCCCCAGATGGCTCGGCGCGTACTTTACAAAAAAAGTGACTGGAAGCGGCTGGCTGGTGGCGTAGTTGCGTCAACGCTTACTCCAGAGCCATATCGGGCGGAAGTTCGTAAGGACTATGCTCGGCTGATACACTGCCCTGCATTTCGGCGCCTTCAAGGGAAGACCCAACTTTTCCCCGGGCAGGAGAGTGACTTTTTTCGTAATAGACTTACGCACTCGTTGGAAGTCAGTCAGATCGCCAAGTCAATCGCGATCAAGCTCAATCAAACTCGATCTGAGCTAAAGAGCACTCCCATAGATACAGACCTAGTCGAGTTTGCCGCATTGGCGCACGATATCGGGCATCCACCCTTTGGCCACAATGGGGAGCATGCGCTAGATCAGCTCATGATCGACAATGGTGGCTTTGAGGGCAACGCGCAGACGCTTAGACTGATCGCAAAAATCGAAAAGAAGGCGACCGAGGACTTTCCGTCGAAGTCAAATCGCCCCCTCCCCTTTGATGCTGCGCATCGAGACCTTCGAAAGGGCCTCAACCTTACCGCTCGTACTTTGGCGTCCGTGCTAAAGTATGACGCTGAGATACCGGCAAACCGAGCTGCCCGGTTGGCTGCCGGTACGGATAAGAACGCGCATAAAGGTTACTATCAGCTCGAAAATGATCTAGTGACATGGATCAAGGGGTCAGTTGGACACAGTGGAGATCTGCCGTTCAAAACTGTCGAATGCCAAATAATGGATATCGCAGACGATATTGCGTACTCGACGTATGATTTAGAAGATTCTCTGAAGGCAGATTTTCTTTCACCCGTGATGATGATTGCTATGAGCGATGATTTCAAAGGGCGGCTAATAGAGAAGGTCAAAGGTAATATTGAGAAACATTATAGTCACATACCCGTCGCTGACCGCGAATTCACCCTTTCTGAAATGAACGCAATTCTCGCTAAATTGTTCTCTGGCACCCTAACGCCTGGTCCAGAGGTGTTGTCGCGATTCGATCATAGAGTGTCGTTTGAGGAGGCGGCATTTATATTTTCTTCTTCAACATATGACCGGTCTCGTGAACTTGGAAGGAATGGATATTTAAGGACGGCATTTACTTCGTTTTTAGTTGGTTCATTTGTGCGTGACGTGGAATTTGAATACAATTCTTCTGCTCCAGCTTTGTCGAAAGTGCGGCTTTCGCTTTCCACTTTCAAAATTGTGGAAACGCTTAAGCACTTTTCGTTTCAACTCCTGATCGAGTCGCCGCGGTTGAAACTTGCTGAAAAGAGAGGGTCAGAAATAATTGGAAAAATATTCTCCACCCTGAATGATGATCACGCCCTTTTGCCAGATGACTGGAAAGGTATTTGCAAAAGTTACGATAACTCTCATTTTCAGCAACGCACGATTTGTGACTATATCGCGGGAATGACGGATGCATATTGTGTTGAGTTGCATTCACGTATTACTGGTACCAATCCTCCCTCCATGTGGAAGCCTCACTAGGACCTTGAGGAATAGTGTCAGGTGATGCCTCTTGGTTTCACGCCGTTGAGACAGCATATTCGCTCTGAATTTTGGTGAAAGCAGAAAGTCTGCCGCTCAATCGCAAGGAGTGAGAGGGGAGACCGGTGAGCGTTGCGACATCTGAGCTGATTTCCAGAGGTTCAAATGCCATCGAACGTTTCAGGGACGAATAGTCCCTCGGGTCAGGCCCGAGGGTGACGGAGGGTATGGGGAGGCACTTGCGCCAGCCGCCCTCGCGGTTCGAGGCTTCGCTGCGCTCCGCACCTCACCATGTGCGCGGCGGGATTGAGGTTCTTGTTGGGTACCCCCACCTAACCTCCCCCTGATAGGGGGAGGGACTGATCCGGTATGTGGCGCTATCGGTGGATATGCCACTCCTCGCTTGATAGGTGGGACCCATCCGCTATGCCGCGCTATCGGCAATGAACCACTGCTCCTCCCCCTGTCAGGGGGAGGCCGGGTGGGGGTATTTACGAAGCATGCGGACATTCAAGGAAGTGCAGAGCCCTCGGGGCAAGCCCGAGGGTGACGTGCGGTGGGTGTGGAAGGCTCCCTCAACCGGCGCTGCGCGCCGATCATGCCGGTCGAGCGTAGCTCTCACGGCCTTCTCCTTTCGGATTGCTCCACTGGAGCAATCCGGCCTCCGGCACACTGCGAAGCCCCGAAGGGGCGAGGTGATTACGAGACCTCCCCCGCCATTCGAGCGTAACGCTCAGGGACTGCTCCGCTCAAATCGCTCCACTCGAGCGTTTTGCCGATGATAGGTCGGAATAAGACGGCACAAGCAATCACTGGCTGTCATCCCGGCCCCCGGGTCGCGTCGCGCCCGAGGGCAGGCTCTTGAGCCGGGATCCATCTTGAGATCTCAGGATGGGCCCCGGCCTTCGCCGGGGTGACAATCGAGTGTGTGGGTAACGCAGCGAACAGCTACGACACCTCCCCCGCCATTCGAGCGTAGCTCTCATGGCCTCGTGCATTCAAATCTCTCCAGCGGAGAGATTTGCCCGACCGTGGAAGGCCCCCTCACCCGGCGCTGCGCGCCGACCTCTCCCCGTAGGGGCGAGGTGACTAAGAGACCTCGCCTTCGAGAGTATCCAGCTCCATCTCCCGCAGCCGCTTCACCTCGTCCCGCAGCCTTGCTCGGCCATTCGAGCGTAGCTCTCATGGCCTTCTCCCCTGAGATCGCTCCACCGGAGCGATTTCGCCGCGCCGCGGCCGGGTCGAAGTCTCAAAAATTCGAGAAAGCCGCTATGAAATCTCTCCCGCCAAGGTATCGAGTTCCATTTCGCGAAGGCGTTTGACTTCGTCGCGGAGGCGGGCGGCTTTCTCGAATTCCAGGTTCGTCGCGGCTTCGCGCATTTCGCGTTCCAGGTCCTTGATGACCGTGGCGAGATTGTCGCCGGTGACGGTCTTTTCCTTGCCGTCCTTGCCCTTGCCGATGGAGATCGTGACGTGGTCGCGTTCGGCGACGGAGTCGACGATGTCGTTGATGCGGGCTTTCACCGATTGCGGGGTGATGCCATTGGCGGTGTTGAAGGCGATCTGCTTTTCGCGGCGGCGGTTGGTTTCGGCCAGGGCGCGTTCCATCGAGCCGGTTTCCTTGTCGGCATAGAGGATCACCTTGCCGTCGACATTGCGCGCGGCGCGGCCGATGGTCTGGATGAGCGAGGTTTCGGAGCGCAGGAACCCTTCCTTGTCGGCGTCGAGAATGGCCACGAGCCCGCATTCGGGAATGTCGAGGCCTTCGCGGAGCAGGTTGATGCCCACCAGCACGTCGAAGGCGCCGAGGCGCAGGTCGCGGATGATCTCGATGCGCTCGATGGTGTCGACGTCCGAATGCATGTAGCGCACGCGAATGCCCTGTTCGTGCATATATTCGGTGAGGTCCTCGGCCATTTTCTTGGTGAGGACGGTGCACAGCGTCCGGTAGCCGGCCTTGATGGTCTGGCGGATTTCGTCGATGACGTCATCGACCTGATGGGTGGCCGGGCGGATTTCCACCGGCGGATCGATCAGCCCGGTGGGGCGGATGACCTGTTCGGCAAAGACGCCGCCGGTCTGCTCCATTTCCCATGAGCCGGGCGTGGCCGAGACATAGACCGATTGCGGGCGCATGGCGTTCCACTCCTCGAAACGGAGGGGCCGGTTGTCCATGCAGGAGGGCAGGCGGAAGCCGTATTCGGCCAACGTGGCCTTGCGGCGCAGGTCGCCGCGATACATGGCGCCGAGCTGGCCGATGGTGACATGGCTTTCATCGACGAAGACCAGGGCATTGTCGGGCAGATATTCGAACAGGGTCGGCGGCGGCTCGCCGGGTTTGCGGCCGGAGAAATAGCGCGAATAATTCTCGATGCCGGCGCAGGAGCCGGTGGCTTCCATCATTTCGAGATCGAACAGGGTGCGCTGTTCCAGCCGCTGGGCCTCGAGGAACCGCCCTGCCCCGTTGAGCTCCTGCAGGCGCGCGGCGAGCTCGGACCGGATCAGCTTGATCGCCTGGTTCATGGTGGTGCGCGGCGTCACGTGGTGGGAATTGGCATAGACGCGGATGAAGGTGAGATCGGCGCTCTTCTTGCCGGTCAGCGGATCGAATTCGGTGATCGATTCCACCTCGTTGCCGAAGAGCGTCACGCGCCAGGCGGCGGCTTCATAGTGGGCCGGGAAGATTTCGACCGTGTCGCCACGCACCCGGAAGGTGCCGCGCACGAAGCCGGTATCGCCGCGCTTGTATTGCAGGGCCACGAGCTTGGCGAGCAACTGGCGCTGGTCGATCTTTTCACCCTTCTGCACGTCGATGGTCATGGCGGTGTAATCTTCCACCGAGCCGATGCCGTAGATGCAGGAGACCGAGGCGACGATGATCACGTCATCGCGTTCAAGGATCGCGCGCGTCGCCGAGTGGCGCATGCGGTCGATCTGCTCGTTGATGGTGGATTCCTTCTCGATATAGGTGTCGGTGCGCGGGACGTAGGCCTCGGGCTGGTAATAGTCGTAGTAGGAGACGAAATATTCGACCGCATTGTCGGGGAAGAAGCCCTTGAACTCCGAATAGAGCTGGGCGGCCAGGGTCTTGTTGGGGGCCAGGATCAGCGCCGGGCGCTGGGTCTGGGCGATGACCTGGGCGGCGGTGAAGGTCTTGCCGGAACCGGTGACGCCGAGCAGCACCTGGTCGGTCTCGCCGTTTTCAACGCCTTCAATGAGCTCGGCAATGGCGGTGGGCTGATCGCCGGCTGGGGTGTAGCTCGTATCGAGGCGGAAGGGGCGCGAGGCACCGCTCTTGGTCGGGCGCTCCGGGCGATGCGGCACCCAGGGGGCGGAGCCTTCCACTTCCTTGCGGCCGTGCAGGATGATCTGCTCGAGCGCCTTGACCGTGGCGGTGACGCCGACAGTGGTGGCGCCGGAAACATCCTCGCCCTTCTTGGCCTTGTTCTTCCTGACCGAGGCATCGAGCGCCTCGCGCAGCTTGGCCTGGGTCTCGGGATCGGCAGCGGCGGCGCGGGAAATGTCGCGTGCGGTCATGGCCTTGGAGGGCATGTGGCCGAACCCGGCCTGCGGCGCCTCGCCCATGCCGTCGAAATCGACGCGATCGACCGAGTTGATCTTGGTCTTGCCGGTCTTTTTCGACATGCCGGTGGCGGTGTCGTTGTTCGACTTGGTGGTCCGGCGCTTTTCCAGTGCGGTTTTGGGTTCAGCTTTCTCAGCCGCCTCGGCGCGGTCGAGGGCCCGCTTGTTCTTCATCCGCTCGGCATAGAGCGGCTTGGACGCGGCAATATCCTCGGCCTTTTCGATTTCGGCAAAGAACTCGTCGATGGAGAATTCGGCCTTGCCGGGGCGAGTGGATTTGGGGGCCATGGCGCTGATCTCGGGGGCTGGGGAAGCGACTCACATGGGGAACGAGGCGCGCAGATGCAATGTTCCTGATCACACTAGCAAAGCCTGAACGGAGAGGGAACGGGGGCTACTGACAGCGCGAGTCAGGAACGTTCCGTCTCCGCCGTCGCCCTGTGCGGGGAGGCGCCTTTTGGTTCAGCGGCCCGGCTTGGTGGCGAACCAGATCAGGTGCCGTCCGCCCTTGCCATTGCTGCGTTCGCGGACCGGCACTTCTTCGACGGCCATGCCGGATTGGCGGAGGCGTTTGGTGAAGGGGGCGTCTGTATAGGCGGACCAGACCGCCAGGTGACCGCCGGGCGTGAGGGCGGCCTTGGCGGCGGCGAGACCAGTAGCGCTATAGAGGCGGTCGTTTTCGGGCCGGAACAGGCCATCGGGACCGTTGTCCACATCGAGCAGGATGGCGTCGAAGGGCTTGCCCGAGGTGATGGCGGTGGCAACGTCGCCGAGATGAATGGTGACACGCGGATCATCGAGGCTGGTGCCGTGAATGGGAGCCAGCGGGCCGCGGGCCCAGGCGACGACGGCCGGGACCAATTCGGCAATGACGATCTGGCAATCGGGGCCGAATGCCGCGAGGGCGGCGCGAAGGGTGAAACCCATACCCAATCCGCCGATGAGAATACGGGCCCTGGGGCGCTTGCCGATGCGGGCCGCCGAAAGGGTGGCCAATTGTTCCTCGGAGCCACTCATGCGGCTGTTCATCAGGCCGATATTGTTCGACATGATCGAAAACTCGGCGCCGCGCTGCATGAGTTTGAGCACACCGCCGCCCGGCATGGTGGCTTCATCGAGTTTTTGCCAGGGGATCA
Organism: Devosia sp.; assembly: GCF_025809055.1. Lineage (NCBI taxonomy): Bacteria > Pseudomonadati > Pseudomonadota > Alphaproteobacteria > Hyphomicrobiales > Devosiaceae > Devosia > Devosia sp. Next base: position 1,474,147 of record NZ_CP075529.1, read on the forward strand.
TCATGGGTCCTGTGAGAAATGGCGGGCCAGCCTGACATAACTGCCGCGTGCCCCACCAGCAAGGCAGGCGGGCATCAAGCGATGAATGCGTCGCGATCAGGTGGGGCCAGGCGACGGCTTGTCCTGCTTGCCATCGATCAGCGCCGCAATGCCGTCGAGCAGGCGCGCCAGGCCAAATTCGAAAGCCAGGTGCGGGTCGCCCAGGCCGAAGAGTTCGCCGACTATGGGGCCGACCCGGTTGGCAACCCGAAAGGCCGAAAAATCCAGGGTCTCGAGGAAGGGGGCAATGGCGTACCACCATTCGTCGTCGCTCATGCCGGTCTGCTGCTTCACCATGCTGGCGCGGGCGGCGTCGCGGACGGCGCCAAAGACATAATTGGTGACGAGGGCGACGGTCATGTCCATTTCGACCTCGTCCAGACCCAGCCCATCCACGGCGCGCAGGATGGCCTCATAGGCGCGCATGGTCTTGGGGCCAAGGACCGGGCGATGGGTGGTCACCTGCAGGGTCCAGGGATGGGCCAGATAGAAGTCGCGCAAGCTCCGGGCAATGAAGCTGATATTGTCGCGCCACTGGGCCGGCTCGAACTCGGGGATGGGCGCATCGTCCGGGCCGCCGGAGACCATATCCAGCATCAGATCGATCAGCACCGCCTTGTCGGGGATGTAGGTGTAAAAGCTCATGGGCGAGATCCCCACGGCTTCCGCCACCCGCCGGGTCGACACGGAATCGATGCCTTCATCATCGGCAATGGCAATGGCCGCAGCGACCAGATCCGTCCAGGCGAGCCGGCTCTTCGGCCCTCGCTTTCCGGTTTCCGACCGGCCCCAGAGCAGGTTCAGGGACTTGAGCGGGTCGCCCTTGCCGGCAAATTCTTCGGCCATGCTGCCTTCCAAAAAATAACTCTTTACGCCGTACAAAGTTATGTTAAACGTTGTGCGGCGTATAGAGTTTAAGGCGCGCGGCAATAAATGTCGAGCGCGCCTGATCTGTCGCAATCGTCACAGGCAAGGGGAGCAAGGATGATACATGCACGGGATTTGACCCGCAGCTTCAAGACCAAGACCGGATTGGTGGAGGCCGTGCGGGGCCTGAGCCTTGACGTGGCTGAGGGGGAACTGGTGGCGTTTCTCGGACCCAACGGGGCGGGAAAATCGACGTCTGTGCGGATGCTGACGACATTGCTGCCCCCCAGCTCAGGCAGCGCCAGCGTGGCAGGCTCGGATATCGGAACCGACCCGGCCGGTGTGCGCCGAAAAATCGGTTATGTGGGCCAGGGGAGCGGCGCCGGACAGTATTACAAGCTGCGCGACGAGCTGCTGACCCAGGGTGCGGCCATGCGCATGGACCCGGCAGCGGCCCGGAGGCGGGCCGACGAACTGCTTGGCATGCTGGAACTGACGGGTATGGAAGATCGGATCGGCTCGACCCTCTCGGGCGGGCAGAAGCGGCGGCTCGACGTGGCGCTGGGGCTGATGCACAGCCCGAGCCTGTTGTTCCTGGATGAACCCTCAACCGGCCTTGATCCGCACAGTCGTGCCAATCTCTGGGAGCATGTGTTGCGGCTGCGGCGGGAAACCGGGATGACCATCTTTCTCACCACGCACTATCTGGACGAGGCCGACACCATGGCCGAGCGGGTCCTGGTCATGGATCACGGCCAACTCATCGCCGATGACACCCCTGCCCGTCTCAAGGCCAATCTGGCCGGCGACCGGATCAGTATAGGGTTGGCCAATAGCGACAAGGCCCTGGCCGCCGAGCTGGCGCAGAACCTGCCCCAGGCCCGGGATGTGGTGGTGGAGGATTGCAAGATCCTGGTCACGGTTCGCGAGGGCGAGGCGCTGCTGCCCGAATTCATCCGGCGGCTGCACGAAAAGGGCGTCGATGTCGCCACCGCCTCGGTACGCCGTCCGACGCTGGATGACGTGTTTCTGGGCCTGACCGGCCGGTCGCTGCGCGAAGCGCAGGCGGCAGCGGCCTGAGAGGAGAAGCAAGATGGACTTTCTTTATGACGTGAAGACCTCCTTCGTGCGGGAAATGAAACCGCTGATCTCCGGATGGGTCTGGCTGGCCTTCGGACTGGTGCAGCCGCTGCTCTATATCGGGCTGTTCGTGCCCCTGCTGGGCGATGTGGGCGGCGACGGCGTTTCGGCATTGCAATGGTTCATCCCCGGCATGATGGTCATGCTGACCCTGTTCGGGACCGCCATGGTGGGCTGGAGTCTGACCGAGGAATTGCTCTCGGGCGTACTCGAGCGCTTCCTCGCCACCCCGATGAGCCGACCGGCGATCCTGATGGGCCGGGCGCTCAAGGAGATGTTCCCGCTCTTCTTCCAGGCGGTGGTGATGATCGTGATCGCCGTGCCATTCGGGCTGCGGCTGTTTCCGGTCGAAATGCTCTATGGCCTGGTCCTGCTTGGACTGTTCGGCGTCGGCGTGGCAGCTTTGTCCTATGCACTGGCCATAGCCGCCAAGAACAACACCTCGCTGTTCTACATGGTCAGCCAGTCGGTGGCGCTGCCGCTGATGCTGCTGGGCGGGGTGCTGCTGCCGCTCGACGGCGGTCCGGATTGGCTGTACATCGCCTCGCGTTTCAATCCGCTGACCTATCTGATCGAAGCCGAGCGGGCCCTGTTCGTGGGTGAGCTTTTCAACGTGACGGTTCTATACGGCACGGTGGTGGTCGGCGTAACGCTGGTCGTCGGACTGGCCGTGGGCGCCACCGCGATACGCCGGGCCAGCCTATGACGGCCTTGAGAAAAGTCGCGCCGGGGTTTGTCGAAATCCCGGCCGGTGCTTCGTCATCTGGGCAGCGGGCAGCAATGGGCTGGCCCAAAGGGGGAATGAAAGATGAAAATTGCTGGTTGGGTTCTGACCGGGCTGATCGCCCTGTTCATGCTGGGTGCTTCGGTCGCGCCCAAACTCCTGCAGATGGACGTCGCCTATGACGCCATGGAGGTCATTGGCTGGCCGCCGAAATACCTGCTGCTGATCGGCGCGATCGAACTGGCCTGCGTGCTGCTGTTCGTCATTCCGCGCACGGCGCTGCTCGGGGCGGTCTTGTTCACCGGCTTGCTCGGGGCCTCGCTGGCGGCGAACCTGCGGGTCGACAATCCGATGTTCAGCCACACGCTGTTCTCGATCTATCTGGGTACGGCCACCTGGGTCGCGCTGTGGCTGCGGGACGAGCGGGTGCGGCGGGTCTTTCCGCTATTGAGCTGAACCCGCCGAAACGCAAACGGCGCCGCTCGAAAGCGGCGCCGGACTGACCAGGAAGCACTGACCTCAGAAGGTCTGATAGCTGGTAATCGTGTTGTTGTAGAAGCCCAGATTGGGGCGATCGGTCGAGACCGTCGCGCAACTTCCGGCATACCAGGCATTGGTGCAGACCGTGACCTGGGCGCCGCCATAGACGCGGATGGACGAGATGGAATTGTTCCAGCCACCGGCAATGGCAGGCTCGTTGACGCCGGCCGCGACGCAGAACTGGGCGCCGGTAAAATTGCTGTTCTTCCAGAAGCACACCTTGGGCGTGGGGGCCGGCGGCGGCGGGGGCGGCGGTGCGTCACCGATGCCGAAGGAGAAGCTGGGGCCACCCGGGCCGACGGTTACCCCGAAATTGAACGGGATATCGGACGACGAGCTGCCGCCGCCGCCACCGCCGGAGGTCGCAGCCAGGTAGTTCTTGGACACCCAGCCATCGGTGCCGCCGCTGCGGTCGACGAAACACCAGTTGCCCTGGCACTGCTTGACGTCGACAGCTTCGCCGGTGGAGAGCGTGCCGACCTTGGCATAGCCGGTGCCGGGACCGGTGCGGACATTGACATTGCCGGTGGCGACACCGGGGACGGCCCAGGCGGCCGAAGTGGAGATGATGGACACGAGCGCGACGGCGGTGCCCAGAGTGATGCGTTTGACGGACATTGTGGTTCCCTCTGTTTCTGCGCGGTGATTGTCCACCGCGTTTCTGAGGGGATTAGGCGCCTTTGGCCCTGAACTGGCGCTGAATGCACCATTTAGGCAGGGCGCCCGAAAGCGGCCGGAATCCGGCCACACCTATGAACAGATGCCCTGTTCTCAATAGACGCGGATCGAGGACAGGGACCGGCGCAGATATTGGTCGAGCACCGGCTGGTCGCTGATGATGCGCTCGCAATAGGATTGGAACTTGCGGTCGCGGCAGGCCGCGGCGGAGACATCGCCGGTGATGCGCACCGAGGAAAACACGTTGTCGAGCCCCCACAGCGCCAGGTCGTTGAACACCTCGCCCGGCCCGGCGCAGAGGGCGCGACCGCTAAAATGAGTGCCGGTATAGAAGCAGACTTCGCCCGGCCCGCCGGCCCCATAGTTGAGGCGCGGGCCGGTCCGCGGCCAGGCCGGGGTCTGGCCAAAGCCGATATGGTAGCGGTCGGCCCAGCCGCGGCCGCCCGGGCCATCGACCAGGCACCACAATTCCTGGCAGCGCAGGATATGGATGGCGACCTTGCCTTCGATCTCGCCGGAGCGGTCATAGGCCGGCCCCGGGCCGCTGCGCAATTCTAGCGTCTTGCGGCTCCAGCCATGGCTGCCCGGCGCGTCGTCGGCCTGCGCCGGAGCCATCAGGGCAGTGAAGAGGCTGGCGAGCAGCACGACAAAGGCAGCAAAGCGCATGGAGGCACCCGAATTTCTGGACCGGCAACAGGTTAGCCCGCCGCGCCGGGCATTGCAAAGCAAAGTGCCGCCCTTTTGGGGCGGCACCGAAGGTCTGTCTGTCGCGCGTGTTAGCGGATGCGGATCGACTGGATGTAGTCGTCAAAATCACCCAGCGAATAGGCGCTGGTCGCATAGGTGCGGCAATTGCGGAAATCGGGCTCGGTGCACACTTCCACGGCCAGGCGATTGTCATTGCCGATCGAAGAGATCCGGTCGTTCCAGCCGCCCAGATTGCGGACACGGTCACCCTGCTTGAGGCAGAAGCTGATGCCGCGCAGGTTCTGGTTGTCATAGAAGCAGGCCTGGGCAACCGGCTCGGGTTCCGGACGCGGCGGGCGCGGCGGCTGGGGTTGCGGCTGCGGCTGCGGTTGGTTGCCGACGCCGATATTGAACGAGGGACCATTGGGTCCAATGGTGAAGCCGAAGCTCAGGCCCGGCTGCTGCGGATTGACCGGGCGGCCATCGGCAGCCAGGTAATTGGCCGAAACCCAGCCATCGGGGCCCGAACGCACCACATAGCACCACGAACCCTGGCAGCGCTGCACATCGACGCGTTCGCCACGGGCTGCGGTATCGACGACCTGGAAGCCCGTGCCCGGACCGGTGCGCACGTTGACATGGGTGGTCACCGTGCCGGGAGCCGCCTGGGCGGCCGGCAGGAACACCACCACGGCAGCGGCCGCAACGGCGATACCGGTGACGACATTCAGCAGTTTCTTGCGCATTTGACGATGCATTTCTACGCTCCCTCTGCGGCGTTGGTCCGGCTCCGAACATTCGGAGCGACGCGATCGGCCACGCCGGCCTTTTGAAAATCTATGCCCAGGAACGGGGAAAGCAGACAAATAGTTCCTCGCACCAGGCGACGAACACAGGCTGCAGAGCCGCAGGGCAGTTCACATGAACAAAATCATCGTGAAGATGAATGCAGGCTGAACGGCCTCAGCCGGCTGGCGCGCCGCCAATGACCCGCTTGCGGCCCTGCTCGTCCAGCGCCACATAGACGAACCGCGCCTCGGTCACCTTCTGGCGGTCGTCCAGCCGATTGCGGCGAACCCAGGCCTCCAGGCCAACCGTGACCGATGTGGTCCCCAGCCGTTCGATCCTGGTATAGACGCACAGCACATCGCCAACCTTGACCGGGGCGATAAAGGTCATGGCCTCTACAGCCACCGTGACCACGCGGCCCTGCACCTTTTCGACAGCGGCAATGGCGCCGGCAATGTCCATCTGGCTCATCACCCAGCCGCCAAAGATATCCCCGGCCGGATTGGTATCGGCCGGCATGGCCAGAGTGCGGATGGTCAGCGTACCGGTCGGCTCGGCGGCATTAGGCTGCATGATCAGGGTCCTTTCACCGGCCAGCGGCCAACAGCTTCTTCCCAATGCTTGCGGCACAGGGACAGATAGACCGATTTTTCGATGGCGACCTGGTCGCCGTCGGTCAGCACGCGGCCGCTCAAGTCCTGGCGCACCACCATGGTCGCCTTGGCGCCACAGGTGCAGATGGTGCGGATTTCGCGCATGATGTCGGCCACGGCGAGCAGTTCCATCGATCCGGGAAACAGCTTGCCCTGGAAATCGGTGCGCAGGCCATAGCACATGACCGGGATCTTGAGCCGATCCGCCACCCGCGCCAGTTCCCATACCTGCTCGCGCGTCAGAAACTGCGCCTCATCGACAAAGACGCAATCGACCTGGGATTGCTCGTGCTCGTCGCGGATGACATTGTAGAGGTCGTCGCCGGCCGCATAGAGCTCGGCCTCCTCGGAAATGCCGATGCGCGAGGAAATCAGCCCGACGCCGCCCTCGGCATAGAGGGCCGAGGTGAACAGCAGCGGCCGCATGCCCCGTTCGCGATAGTTATAGGCCGCCTGCAGCAGCAAGGTGGACTTGCCGGCATTCATCGCCGCATAGGAAAAGTAGAGCTTGGCCATGGGTCCGCCTTCGTCCCTGGTGTTGTGACGCAGGCTGGCCCCCGGTGCGAGCCAAATTGTCGGCCGCTCCACAAAAAAGAGGCCGCCCTCGGGCGGCCAGGACCGACTTGTCGGTCGCGATGTTGCCTTGGCGGGGGAACATCGCATGGCCCTGCGGCGTTGGGGGACGCGGCTCGGGCGGTCCGGGCCAATGGGGACAGCCGGGACATGCCCAACCTATTGCCAGCATATGACGGGGCCGTGACGATCGTGTTCAGCCTGCGTTCATCCGTGCTAGAACAGGGTGCGCGCCACGGTGATCCGAGGAGTATTTCATGAACCGACTGAGCAAATGGGCCCTGGCGATGGTCGTCGGGCTGACCACGATCGCCCCGGCTTTCGCATCCCCGGCAGGAACCTGGGAAATCGAATATCGCGATTCCCGCTATGACGTGACCCTGTGCGGTGACGGCACCGAATTGTGCGCCAAGCTGATCTGGCTGGGCAACGGGGCCGATACCGAAGAGAACCTGCCCTATCTCAACACCTTCCTGATCAACCAGGCCAAGCCCGATGGCGAAGGCCGCTGGAAGGGCGACCTGCACCTTTATGGCCAGACCGCCTCCGGCACCATCGAGCAGGTTTCGGACGATGAGATGACCATCACCGGATGCCTCTTCCTCGTCGCCTGCCGTACTTTCCGCATGTACCGCATGGACTGACGCTTCGGCTCAGTTTGTGATCCGGGGCGCATGGGCCCGCCGCCGCTGCCAGAGCGGCGGCAGCGCCTCGACCAGGATGATGGCGGCAAAAATCAGCGTCGCCCCGGCATAACCGATGAGCGGCAGCCGCTCACCCAGCACCAGCGCGCCACCCAATGCCGCAAAGAGGCTTTCCGCCGACAAAACGATCGCCGCATTGGCGGGCGGCACATGCTGCTGCGCCACGGCCTGCAGGGTAAAGCCGACCGCAGTCGAGAGCACCGCAGCATAGGCGATTTCCACCCAGCCTGCCGAAATGGCCGCAAAAGTCGGGGCCTCGGTGCCCAGGGCAATGGCCGATGCCAGCCCGCCCGCAACGAGAAAACTGATGCAGGACACGAAGATCGGCAGGCCCGTGGCCCTGGCAACGTGCCCCAGAAGGATCACGTGCATGGCCCAGAAGACGGCGCTGCCAACGATCAGCCAATCACCGGAATTGAAGCTCTCGAGCCCGCCGCCATTGAGATAGTAGATGCCGATCAGGGCCAGCGGCACGCCGGCAAAGACGATCGGATGCGGGCGGGTGCGGAACAGCAGAAATCCCAAGAGCGGCACGAAGAACACGTAGAGCCCGGTGAGAAAACCGCCATTGGTTGCCGTGGTGGTGGCAAGGCCCGCCTGCTGCAGCCAGGAGCCCAGAAAGAACACCATGCTCATGCCGGCAATGAACAGCCAATGCGTTCGCGTCAGCGCGATGGGCCGGCGGCGGCGCTCGTGCAGGGCCAGTGGCAGCACCAGCAAACCGCCCAGGAGATAGCGCACACCCGCAAAGCTCAGTGGCCCCATGCTGTCCATGGCCGATTTCTGGGCAATGAAGGCAAAGCCCCAGAACATGGTGCAGATCAACAGAAGGAGGGTAGCAAGGGGACGCGGCATGGGACTTCCAGCTTTGGGACGCCATGCCATATCCTCCGACCCCCACGGCGCACAAGACATCTCGGCAGGAATGGCCTGCATTCCGGCGGACCAGACGCGGCGGATGCACGCCAAGGGATCACCTCGCAAATAAACGGGAGCGCCTTGCATTTGCCGTATGTGGGATGGAGGACAGACAAGCCCGAAGCGGAGAAGCCCATGCCTCGCTACAGTCTCGCCATGATCGCCCTGCTGGCCATGAGCCAGGCCGCGCTGGCCCAGCCGACCGCGCGGGCGAGCGGCACGGTCAATGTCCATGCCGGACCGGATAATCGCTATGAGGTCATCGGCCAACTTGCCGATGGCACCGAGGTGACACTCGAATATTGCACGCAGACCGACAGCGATTCCGATCGCGGCGGCATCGGCATGGGCGGGCATGTCCTATGGCCCGCCGGCTCGACCCAATGGTGCAAGATCACCGACTATGGCTGGGTGACCTATGGCTCGATCGTCGGCGAAGCCGCAAAAATCCACGTCACCCCGCCCGATTTCGCCGGGCCGGGCTGGTAGTTACAGCCAGCCCGAGAGCTCGCGGCGCACCATGGCCTCAATCATGTCCATGCCCGGCGCGCTGTCGTTGAGACAGGGAATATAGGCGAACTTCTCGCCACCCGCCTCGAGGAACGTGTCGCGACCGCCCATGGCGATCTCTTCCAGGGTCTCGATGCAATCGGCGGAAAACGCCGGGGCCAGGATCGCCACCTTCTTGATGCCCTTGCCGGGCAGCGCTTCCAGCGTCTTGTCCGTATAGGGCTGCAGCCACTCCGTCGGCCCGAACCGGCTCTGGAAGGTGACCATCAGCTTGTGCTTGGGCCAACCCAGATAGTCGCCGACCAGCCGCGTGGTCTTGAAGCACTGGCAGTGATACGGGTCGCCGCGCTTGAGATACTCCACCGGCATGCCGTGATAGGAGGTGATCACCAGGTCCGGTTCGAAATCGAGCGCCGCCACGCCATCGCGGATCGAATTGCCCAGCGTCTCGATATATTTCCGGTCCTCGAAATAGGCCGGGGCGGTGCGCACGGCCGGCTGCCAGCGCATCTTGCGCAGCGCATCGAACGCCTTGTCATTGGCGGTGGCCGTGGTCGTCGCTGAATATTGCGGGTAGAGCGGCACGAGCAGAATCTTCCGGCACCCGGCCTGCTGCATCCGCTCGAGCACCGATTGCGTCGACGGATTGCCGTAGCGCATGGCGAAATCGACCATGATGCCGTCGCCGGCCAAGCGGTCCGCCAGCTTTTCGGTCTGGGCTTTGGTGATCAGCCGCAGCGGGCTGTCATTGTGCTGCTTGTCCCAGATCTGCGCGTAGGCATGGCCGCTTTTCTGCGGGCGGAAACTCAGGATGGCGAGATTGAGAATCGGCCACCACAGCCATTTGGGGGTCTCGATGACGCGCGGATCGGACAGGAATTCCTTGAGGTAGCGGCGAACGCTCCAATAGTCGGTTGCGTCCGGCGTGCCCAGATTCAAAAGGACCACACCGATCTTCTGCTCGGTGACGGCGGGATGTTGGGCAGGCAGGTGTTGCGACATGGGGCCAGATTGGAAGCGTTCCAGAATGGCGCGCACCTTACCCATTTGCGCCCCGACCGCAAGGCGGCGATGGGTCGCGCCGCCTCCTGGGCTCAGAGGCTGGCGATCAGCAGCAGCACACCGAAGGCCAGGACCAGGACGGCGCCCAACAGTTCGGCCCACCAGACGATGGCATGGGCCGTGGCACTGTCCGCACCGCCGATGCGTCGCGCCAGCCCCTTGGCGCCGACGGCGATGCTGGCCAGGCTCGCCACCGTGATCGCCGTGCCCAGGGCCATCAGCAGCACCGAGACCACGCCCGCGGCCAGCAGGCCCTGCGACAGCGCGAACACCATGACCACCAGCGCGCCCGAACAGGGCCGCAGCCCTACCGCGAGCACCACGCCGAGTTTTTCGCGCCATCCACCCCGCAGGTCGGCAGGCGCAACGGCATGGTGCATGTGGTCATGGCCGTGGTCGTGGTCGTGGTCATGCTCATGGCTATGGCCATGCTCATGGTGGTCGTGGTGGTGATGGTGTTCGCCCTCATAGAGATGCGCATGGGCCTTGTCGGCCGCATGGTGATGGCCGTGATCGTGATGATGGTGATGCCCCCATCCGAACAGCTTGCGCAGCACCAGCCACAGACCCAGCAGCGCCACAAGGCCATAGGACAGGACGCCCACCCAGTGGGCTGCCTCGCCGATGGCAATGCTGGTCAGGTTGAGCGCGCCGGCCAGCACCAGCACGAAGCCGATGGCCACCAGCGCCTGGAGCAGCGCCGAAAGCGCGCTGAGGGCGATGCCCTGGCGCAATTGCTGCTCATTGGCCAGCACATAGGAGGAGATGACCACCTTGCCGTGGCCCGGCCCCGCCGCGTGGAAAATGCCATAGAGGAAACTCAACCCGCCCAGCAGCCAGAAGGCGGTCCAGTCGGTCCGCAATGCATCGAGCGAGGCGGTGATGGCGGCATAGAAATCGCGCTGCTGGTTCTGCAGCCAGCCGAAAAACCCGGTGCGCGGCAGGTTGAGACCCACCTCCGGCGGCGGACCGCCAAACGGCGCGGTCGTGCGTTGCTGGGCCATCTGCGTCACCGCTTCGACGGCAGTGGCGGCGGCGGGCTGGTCGCCGCAATTGATCACCACCATGCCCTGGGTGCCACGCATGGCGGCGGCCAGATCGGGCGGCAGTTCGAGCACTTCCGGTCCAAGGGCATAGAGCCGCTGCTCCACCTCCGGGCTCATCGGCACCGGCGGCTCCAGATGCGCCGAGCAATCGGCAGGGGCGTTTTCGAGGGTGACATCGGCTATGTCGGCCGTGGTGATGGCGACGTAATATTCGGGGTCATAGACCGCCAGTTCAAACCGCTCGCCCGGCGCCTCGGGCGTCACCGCGTCGATGGTAAAATCCAGCGTCACGCGATTATCCGCATAGACCATGTGCTGGTCGCCCGCCGGGGTGAATGCCATGTCGTCGCCGGCATAGGTGTAGAAGGCGAAATCGGCGAGGCCGAGCATGTTCTCGTCGGCGAGATCCTGCATTTCGGCGGACGTCACAGTGCCGTCGCCATCGGTATCGAGCCCCTGCACCATCCACACCGAAAAGGCGGTGTCGAAGGTCCAGCTATGGCTGAGCCGGGCCACGCGCCCTTCCGCGTCGAAACCGACGGTCACCTTGGCGTCGATCATGATATGGGGATGCGCCAGCGCCGGCTGTGCGCCGGCCAGAACGCACAGAGCCAAACCGGCCAACCCGCCGCGCCAAGCCGAATGTGCCAAGGATTGCCCCTAGGAGATGGGATGGGTGGAGAACCACGCCACCAGGTGATCGATCAAGGCCCGCACCTTTCCGGCCAGATGGCGGCGATGCGGATAGACAGCCTGCAGCGTCTGTCCGGTCGGCAGGAAATCCTGCAGCACCGGCACCAGTTCGCCGCTCGCCACCTTCGGATCGGCGAGATAGGACGGCAATACGACAAAACCGAGGCCCATCACCGCAGCCGTACGCGCCGCCAGCGGCGAATTGACCCGCAAGGGACCATTGACCGGCACCGAAATGGTCTTGCCATCTTCGATGAAGCGCCAGTTCGACTGTCCCTGCAGGTTGACGTCGACAATGCAGGGCAGATGCCGCAGGTCCTCGGGATGCTTGGGTGTGCCCACCGTCTTGAGCAGGGCCGGCGAGGCGCCCGCAATCACATGCATGTCGGCGATCTTGCGGGCGATCAGCGAGGAATCGGTGAGCGTGGAAATGCGCAGTGCGACATCCACGCCTTCATCCACCAGGTCCACGTAGCGATCCTCAAGCCTCAGATCGAGCGCGACCTTGGGGTGCTGGCGCAGAAACTCGAAGATCGCCGGCGCCAGCGTCGTTTCCCCGAAATTGCGTGGCGCGGAAACGCGCAGCAGGCCACGCGGCTCGGTGGTCTGGTCGGAGATCGAGGCATCGAGATCGTCGAGCTGCTGCAACAGCGCCGAGGATTCGCGGTAATAGGTCTCCCCGGCCTCGGTCAGGCTGAGCTTGCGGGTGGTGCGGTTCATGAGCCGCACGCCGAGATAGTCTTCGAGATCGGTCACATATTTGCTGAGCAGGGCTTTTGAGCGCCCATGCTGGCGTGCTGCCGCAGAAAAGCCACCGGAGTCAAAGACCTGTACGAAGGCACGGATGCGGGCAAGGTCCTGCGTCATCGGCGTCCTGGTTCGGGAAATGTCAGCCCCAGACGCATAACTCATCTGCGTAGGGTGAACAATAACGGGGCTTGGTCGGCGCCCGATTAACGATAGGATGCGAGCTGGATCGACGCATGCCCGGAGTTCGGACTATTTTCCCGCCTATGTCCAGACCTAGTTCCCGCTCGGCACTCTACCGGCTCATCGAAGCCGGACAACTGGCGCACAAGGCGCTGCTCGTGCCGGTTCTCGACAAGGGTCTGGAGCCGGGCGACGACGCCATCCTGTTCGTTCTGGGCCGCTCCGGCACCACCGAGACCGAACTTGCCGCCGAACTCGGGCTGGACGTGGAAGCGCTGGCCGGACGCCTCGACCGGCTGGCCGGGCGCGACTTCATCACCCGCCAGGCCGTTGGGCCCGAACTCGAACCGGGCCTGGCCCTGACCGAGCGCGGCGCCCGCATCCGCAATGCCCTGTCCGACCATTGGGAACAACTCGAAGAGGCGCTATTGGGCGAACTGAAACCCAAGCAGCGCAAGAAATTCTCCAAAACCCTGGGGCGTTTCGTCGAGCTGTTGCGCAGCTAACGCCCCCGCACAACCCTTAACAAAACGTTCAGCTTGGGTTCATCCAGGATCGGCTTAACTCTGCGCAAGTGTCGCAGAATGTGACCACGCCGATCGAAGGAGAACGCCCATGGCTTTCAACCGAAAAATCCTCACCGCCGCCCTGGCTGCGGCGACCGTCGTCGTCGGTACGGTTGCCGCCGCGGCGGCTCCTGCCGTCGCCACCACCAGTGTCAATGTGCGCTCGGGCCCGGGCACGGGCTATCGCGTCGTCGATACGCTCTATCGCGGCCAGCAGGTCGATGTTCAATACTGTCGCGGCAGCTGGTGCTTTGTCGAAAAGCGCGGCCCGGATGGCTGGGTTTCCGCCAATTACCTGCGCTCCGGCCGGCCCGGCTGGAATGATGACGACTGGACCCCGCGTCCGCCTCCGCGCCCGCCGCACTGGAACCCGCGCCCGCCGCATTGGGATCCTTATCCCCCGCGTCCGCCGGTCTATCCGCGGCCACCGCGCCCGCCCGTCTATCCCTATCCGCTGCCGGATGGCCCGGGCGCCAGCTTCTGCTTCAACGGCCCCAACGGCTACTTCTGCGTCAACAGCTAAAACGTAGCTCGCTCATCGCGCCGCCCCAACGGGCGGCGCTTTTCTTTTGGCTATTCCACGGTCAGCCTATCGACATCGATGCCGTCCCGCTCCAGCGGCGCGCGCATCCGCCGATCAAGAAACTCATTGGTGCCATAGGCGACGATAGCGCCGACGGCGGCGGCTATGGCGAAGCCGATCCAGCCCTCCTGGCTGCCGATCATGGAGGCAACGATCAGGCTGCCGGCGCCGATGGCCAACAGGGTCCAATGCTTCTTCTGCTCGGCAGCCTTGAGGTTGCGGGCGCCCGAATGCAGCAGGTCGCGCAATTCGGTATCGCTCATCGCTACCAGGGCCGGATTGGTGCGTTCGCGCCTGATGGTCTCGATATAGGCGTCGACCCGCCGCAGCGTCAGCGCCTCGCGCTTGTCCTTGTGGCGATTGCGGTTGAACATGGTCCACCCGCCGCCCACCAGCAGCAATACGAGCGCGATTTCCAGCAGCACGATCATGCCTGTCCCTCCCTGATCGTGTGAGACATGCCCTTTGCCTCCCCCGACTTCAACCGCCAAGTGTCGATTTTTGATCGCCGGAGTGATCCTGCGCGGCGATTCCGCCGTATCTCATCATGAGCCCTGAACGGAGACACGCCATGGCCAAGTACCTGATCCTCTATCTCGCCTGCGTCCTCGTGTTCTTCCCGCTCGACTTCATCTGGCTCAGCACCATGGGCAAGTCGTTCTATTTCCGCGAACTCGACGGCCTGTTGCTGGACCAGCCCAATCTGGTGATCGCGGGTCTGTTCTACCTGGCCTATGTCGCGGGGATCGTCATCCTGGTGGCGGCTCCAGCCGAGGGCGATGTGCTCAAGGCGCTGCTCATGGGCGCCGTGCTGGGCCTTGTCGCCTATGGCACCTATGACCTGACGAACCTCTCCACCGTGAAGGGATTTTCGCCGCTGGTGGCCGCCGTCGACATGGCCTGGGGCACCGCCTTGACGGCCGTCAGCGCCGCTGGCGGCGTCTGGATCGCCCGCTTTTTCGCCTGACCCTATTCGTGCCCGGCCGGTGGCGTATCGGTGACGATCGCCACCTTGCGCACCCGCTCGCGCGCCATGACCACCAGACCCGCAGCGACGATGACAGCGGCACCGAGGAGCGAAATCGCATCGATCCAGTGGCCGAAAACCACGATGCTGAGCACGATCGCCCAGGGCAGCGAGAAATAGTTGAACGGCTGCAACACGCTGGCCGGGGCCATGCCGAGCGCGAAGACCATGAGGCCATGGCCAGCGCAGGTGGTGACCATGATCACCGCGACAAGGGCAAAATCGCCCCAGGCCATGGGCTGCCAGAAGAACACCCCCACCGCGCTCGACAGCACCAATCCTACAAGGGCCGCATAGGCAAGGCTCGTCGCAGGCCGGTCCACGCCGGAGACCTTCCGGGTGATGACGATATAGAGCGCGTAGAACGCCGCCGACCCCAGCGCATAGACCACGCCCCAATCGAGCGGAATGCCACCCGGCCGCATGATGATCAGCGCGCCCAAAAACCCGGCCGCCACGGCGCCGAACCGGAATATGCCCACCTGTTCCCCCAGAACCGGAATGGCAAACAGCGTGACGAGCAGCGGATAGACGATGACGATGGCCTGCAATTCGCCGAGCGGCACGCTTTGCAGCGCCAGGGCAAAGCACCAGATATCGGCGATCAGCAGCACGCCGCGCAGCACCTGCCAGCGCGCCGCGCGGGACGCCAGGGCCTGGCGCAGCGGCGCCTGGCGCATGACCATGATCAGTGCGAACAGGGCAAAGCCCCAATAGCGCATCATGGTGATGTGGAAGGGCGAATAGTCCTGCACCAAAAGCTTGGCGATGGCGTCCTGAACGCCGAAGACCACGATGGTGAGGAGAGTCAGCGCGATACCGCGCCCGATCTGGTCCGCGCGCGGAGCGGCATTGGCAGTCGACATGGAGAGGGTTACCGGACAGGAAAACGCCCCGCGACCGGTGGTCGCGAGACGTTGATGTGTGAACCGAAAATCAGGATTTCGCCATGGCCGACTTGATCAGCCCGGCAATCGCGGTCAGCACGCCGCCGCCCACGAGACCAGAGACGCCCTGCCCGGCAAGCGCGCCGATATCGAGCGATCCGGCGGCACCCATGCCGCCCACCAATGTATCAAGCCCTGGAATCATGCCGGCCAGCCAGGTGCCCGCCAGGCCACCGATCGCACCAACGATAGAATTGCCCGCCGTTCCCAGGCTGAGTTTCTTGGCCAATTGGCCAATCACATTGCCGCCGGCACCGCCGCCGATAAGCTGCACGAGCAGCGAAACGACCATTTCCATGAGTATCCCCCTCTACATGAGTGCAGATTCTGCCTGCACATCATCACGCTACGCCTGAATTGGCGGAGACGGAAGTACAGCCCTGCTGCCATAATCTGGCGCCGCGACACCGCACATCTTGAGGCCCCGGCCTGATTGCAGTCAGGCGCCGATCCGGCCTAAGGTCCGGCCATTCCAGCCCGAATTTTTTGCGATAGTCATGCCGCCAGAATCCGCCCCACACGCCCAGAATATCGACCCGGTCGCCCTTGTGACCGGTGCCGGGGACCGAATCGGCGCGGCCATCGCCATGGCGCTGGCCCTGGAAGGCTATGCCGTCGTTATCCACTATCGCTCCGATATCGAGGGCGCCAAGGCCCTCAAGGCCCGCATCCGCAGCGAAGGCGGCCGGGCCCAGATCATTCGGGCCGATCTGGCAAAGCGCCA
Source organism: Devosia sp. (assembly GCF_025809055.1). Taxonomy (NCBI): domain Bacteria; kingdom Pseudomonadati; phylum Pseudomonadota; class Alphaproteobacteria; order Hyphomicrobiales; family Devosiaceae; genus Devosia; species Devosia sp. Next base: position 1,490,547 of record NZ_CP075529.1, read on the forward strand.
GCAGCGGGCAAGCCTGGTTGCAAAGTCTGCCGCCTTTTTTGGCCCGCTGACCGTCTTGGTCAACAATGCCTCGATCTTCGAGCCGGACAGCGCCACCGATGTCGACGAGGAATTGTGGGACGCCCATTTCGCCGTTCATGCCGAGGCGCCGGTGTTTCTCGCGCGCGATTTTTCCGCCCAGCTGCCCTCCGGGGTCGAGGGCAATATCATCAACCTTATCGACGAGCGCGTCCTGCATCAGACCCCGGCCTTTTTCAGTTATTCGCTCTCGAAGTCGGTGCTGTGGACGGCCACCCGCACCCTGGCGCAATCGCTGGCGCCGGCCGTGCGCGTCAATGCCATCGGCCCGGGCCCGGTCCTGCCGCACAAGGGGCAGACCCAGGCCGAGTTCGAGCAATCGGTGGAAGAACTGCCCCTGCAGCGCCATGCCGGCCCCGAAGCCATTGCCCGGGGCGTGCTGGCGATCCTCGCCATGCCCTCCTATACCGGCCAGATGCTGGCCCTTGATGGCGGCCGGCACCTCGAATACCTGCCCAAGCGCGGCCCGACGCCCAGACCATGACCGAGCAACCCGCCCCGCCCTCCGGACCCGACGTCATCCGGGCCTTCGTGCGCACCCTGCCCGCGGCGCCCGGCGTCTATCGCATGCTCGATGCCGCGGGCGAGGTCATGTATGTCGGCAAGGCCCGCAACCTCAAGGCGCGGGTGACCAATTACACCCGGCCCGACGGGCTCGAACTGCGCCTGCAGCGCATGATTGCGGCGACTGTCAGTATGGAATTCGTGCGGACCGAGACAGAGTCCGAGGCGCTGCTGCTCGAAGCCAACATGATCAAGCGGCTGAAACCCCGCTTCAACGTGCTGCTGCGCGACGACAAGAGTTTTCCCTATATCCTGATCGCCACCGATCACGAGGCGCCCGAACTCACCAAGCATCGCGGCACAAGGCGCCGGCAGGGCCACTATTTCGGCCCCTTTGCTTCGGCCACGGCGGTGGGGCGCACCATTGCCAGCCTGCAAAAGGCGTTTTTGCTGCGCAATTGCTCCGACAGTTTTTACGCCGCACGCACCCGGCCGTGCCTGCAATACCAGATCAAGCGCTGCGCCGGGCCCTGCACCCGCGAGATCAGCCTCGAGGCCTATGGCGAACTGGTCGAGGATGCCCGCCAGTTCCTTTCGGGCAAGTCCGATGCCGTGCGCGGGCATCTGCAGGCCGATATGAACCAGGCCGCCGAAGACCTTGATTTCGAACGTGCTGCGCTTATCCGCGACCGGCTTTCGGCTTTGGCACTCATTCAGAGCCAGGGCGACGCCACGGCCCGTTCGGTGGAAGAAGCCGATGTCTTCGCCATCCACCACGAGGGCGGCCAGTTCTGCGTGCAGGTGTTCTTCTTCCGCGCCTACCAGAACTGGGGCAATTATCCCTATCGCCCGCGCGCCGATGCCAGCCTTACCGATGCCGAAGTGCTCGAGGCCTTTGTCGGCCAGTTCTACGAGAACCGCACCCCGGCGCGGCTGGTGCTGATCAGCCATGACCTGTCCGAACACGGCCTGATGGAGGAGGCCCTGTCCTCCCGCGCCGGACGCCGCGTCTATATCGAGCAGCCCAAGCGCGGCGAGAAGCGCGACCTGGTCAACCACGCCCTCAACAATGCGCGAGAAGCACTGGGCCGCCAACTGGCCGAAGGCGCCTCCAATCGGGCGCTGCTGGAAGGTGTGGCCGAAACGTTCGGGCTCGAGGACATGCCCCGGCGCATCGAAGTCTATGACAACTCCCACATTTCGGGCACCAACCAGGTCGGCGCCATGGTCGTTGCGGGCGAGGAGGGCTTTTCCAAGAAGCACTACCGCACCTTCAACATCAAATCCGACATCGCCGCCGGCGATGACTTCGGCATGATGCGCGAGGTGCTGACCCGCCGCTTCACGCGCCTCGCCAATGAAACCGAAGACGAGGTCGAGGACGATGCCTCCGCCATGCCGGACTGGCCCGATGTCGTCTTCATCGATGGTGGCGCCGGCCAGCTCAATGCCGTGCGCGAGGTGATCGCGGCGCTCAACCTGCCGCGCGAAGTGACATTCATCGGCATCGCCAAGGGCGAAGAGCGCGATGCCGGGCGCGAAAAATTCTTCATGGAAGGCCGGGACGCCTTCATGCTGCCGCACCGCGACCCGGTGCTCTATTATGTCCAGCGCCTGCGCGATGAAGCCCACCGCTTCGCCATCGGCACCCATCGGGCCCGCCGCAAGAAGGATCAGGTGAAAAACCCGCTCGACGAGATCGAGGGCATCGGCCCCACCCGCAAACGCGCCCTCCTCAACCATTTCGGTTCCGCCAAAGCCGTCGGCCGCGCCTCACTCACCGATCTCGAAGCCGTCCCCGGCATTTCCAGCGCCATGGCCCAGCTGATCTACGATCACTTCAATCGCACGGACTGACGCCAGATCTACCCTGGAGCATTGGACGCGTTTTCGGTCCTCGGTTCGATGCCCGAAGCGTGGTGTCCACTTTTTCTGAAAACGCTCCCGGATAGTCCTCCTGCCCTGACGCCGCAGATGCTTGCGCATTTTGTCACACTTATTTATCTTGATGATCAAGATTATTGACGGTGTAGATATTTGAACCAGTCCCAGTCCCTTGCCGACGCTGTCACCGTCGCGCTCGTTCACATGATCCAGCGAGCCGAGGACGCCACCGAACGCGCTGCGCGCCAGGGCGGACTTCATCCGACAGACTTTCGCTGCATCGGCTTTCTGTATCGCTCAGATGGCCCCGCGAGCCCAAAGGACATCATTGCCTTTCTCGGCCTGACATCGGGTTCCGGCACGGCCCTGCTCGACCGGCTTGAACAGGCCGGATACATCTCGCGCATCCCCAATCCCGATGACCGGCGCGGCGTGCTGATCGTGCTCAATGCCGATAAGGCCGCAGACATAATCGCCCTGCACCTGCGCATCAGCGATCGCTACGTCGCAGCGACTGCCGACCTTTCGGATGAAAATCTAAGGGCAATCGCGACCTACCTCAGAAGCATTGAAGCGCTTTCCGAGGAGGTCAACCACGACCTCTACGACACCGCGCCCGCCGCGCAGAACGGCGTCGCGACACAAACTTCAACAAGACCAAACTCGGGGGAGAGAAAATGACCCAGGACCTGGGCGGCAGAAGGCCGCACGTGATCGAAAAGGGCCTGATGTGGCTGTTCGCAGTCGTATTGGGCATCATGGCGCTGATCTTTGTCGGCGCCGGCGGCTATCTGGCGGCGCTGGGCGGCTCGCTCTACTACGTCGTTGCCGGCCTGCTCTTCCTGGGCGCAGCCATTCTGCTCGGCATGGGCCGGCGCACCGGCGCCTGGCTGTTTGCCCTCGCCCTGGCCATCTCGGTCGTCTGGGCCCTGTGGGAGGTCGGCTTCGACGGCTGGGCGCTCATGCCCCGCCTGATGATCCCGGTAGCCTTCGGCATTTGGCTGCTGCTGCCCTGGAGCCAGCACGCTCTCAGCGGCAGGCTCGGCCTCGCGTCCAAAGTTCCTGCAGGCGGGCTTGGACTGCTCGTCGCGGGCACGGTCGTCTCTGTCGGCCTGGGCGCCGGCCTATACGCCGTGAATGCCCCGAACTTGCCCACCGACCCGCGATTCCAGACCGGCTTCGGCACCTTCCCCGAACCGAATGGCGCCACTCCGGCAGGGCAGACCGGCGCCGACTGGCCTTATTTCGGGGGCGATCAGGGCGGTCAGAAATTCTCGCCGCTCGACCAGATCACCCTCGACAATGTGCAGAACCTGGAAGTCGCCTGGTCCGTGGATGTCGGCCGCATTCCGGCCAACAATTCCACGCCCCTCAAGATCGGCGACGCCATCTATATGTGCAACCAGTTCAGCCAGGTCTTCGCGCTGGATGCGGCCACCGGCGCTGAACGCTGGATGTACGACGCTTCCGAAGGCCACGGCGGCACCTGCCGGGGTGTTGCCTTCCACGCTGAACCGGGTTTGACCAGCGAGTGCGCCGAGCGCGTCATTGCCGGCACCGGCACTGCCAAGCTCGTGGCCGTCAATGCCGCCACCGGGCAGCTTTGTCCCGATTTTGGCACTGGCGGCATGGTGGACCTGTCTGCCGGCATGGCCGATCACGAGGGCATGCTGATCGACGGCTACTACAAGATCACGTCCGCTCCCACGTATGTGCGCGGCAAGGTCGTCGTTGGCGGCTGGATCACCGATGGCCAATACTGGGGCGAACCCTCGGGCGTTATTCGCGCCTTCGATGCCGTCACCGGCGAACTGTCCTGGGCCTGGGACATGGGCCGCCCGAGCCAGACCGGCGTCCCGCCCGAGGGCGAGTTCTACACCACCTCGACACCGAACAATTGGGCTCCGGCATCAGCCGACGAGCAACTGGGCCTTGTTTACCTGCCTCTGGGCAATCCCGGTGGCGTCGACTTCTTCGGCGGCCAGCGCCGCGAATTCGACGAAGAATTCGGCTCCTCCGTCGTTGCCCTGGATGCGGAAACCGGTCGCCTGCGCTGGTCATTCCAAACCAAGCACCACGACCTGTGGGACCACGACGTCGCCTCCCCGCCCACCCTGCTGGACCTGCCCGACGCGACTGGCACCATGCGCCAGGCGCTGATCCAGCCCACCAAGGCCGGTGAGATTTTCGTGCTGGACCGGACCACCGGCGAGCCGATCTTCCCGGTCACGGAAACGCCGATGCCGCAGAGCGGAGCAGTACCCGAGGAACGGCCATCGCCGACCCAGCCGCTCTCCAACAGCCTGCCGTCCTTCCGCAATGCCGACCTCACCGAGGCCGACATGTGGGGTGTCTCCCCCTTCGACCAGCTCTACTGCCGCATTCAGTTCAAGCAGGCGCGCTATGAGGGCACGAACACCCTACCGGGCCTGACCCCGTCGATCCAGACCCCGAGCACCTTCGGCTCGATCAACTGGGGCGGCGTTTCGGTTGACCCCACGCGCGGCGTCATGCTGGTCAATTCCAATCGCTTTGCCAGCTATGTCGAGCTGTTGACGCGCGAAGAGGCCGACGCCAAGGGTGCAACGCCGCAGGGCGAATGGGGCGATCCGCGCGAAGTCGGCGGCCTTGTGGCGCAGGCCAACGTACCCTATGCCGCCGAGCCCTATTTCTGGCTCACCGCCCTCAACGTGCCCTGCATTGACCCGCCCTATGGTTATATCAGCGCCGTGGACCTCAACAGCGGCAAGCTCTTGTGGACCCACCCCTTCGGCTCGTCCAAGGGCAGCGGGGCCCTGGGCATCTCGGTGCCGTGGGAATTCCCCATGGGCACGCCGACCCATGGCGGCTCGATGATCACTGCCTCCGGCATCGGCTTCATCTCGGCAGCCAAGGACAGCATCCTGAGGGCCTATGATCTCGCCACCGGCGAAGTCGTCTGGCAGTACGAGCTGCCCGCGGCAGGCGGCACGCCGATCAGCTATACGCTCGACGGCGAGCAATATATTGCCATCGTCGCCGGTGGTCAGGGCGCCATCCAGTCGCGCTTCTCCACCAAGGTGGTGGCGTTCAAGCTGCCGGGCTAAATGCAGCCGGCCTCGCTCCGATCGGGCGAGACCACCATATTCGGGGGAGATCGGAGCGATCCGGACTCCCCCTTTTTCGTGCAAGAGGCGTAAGGTGTCGAAACCGCCATGCCCCGCCCGTCGCTCCGGCATCACCTTAGAGCATCTCTCGTTCTGATAGAATCAGAACGAATGCTCTAACTCTTTGATTGGTCGCGTTTTCGAACCAGAAAAGTGGCGTCCACTTTTCTTGAAAACGCTCTAGGAGACATCCGATGAAATTCCTCACCATGGTCACGACGCTCAACCCCGAAATTGCGACCAATCCGCCTCCGGCGCTGATGGGCGCGATCATGCAGCTGGGCATGGAAGCCGGCGCGAAAATGATCGAGACAGGCGGCATGGCGCTGGCTGGCAAGGTCACCACCCGCAGCGGCAAGATGACCACCGATGGTCCCTATGCCGAAGCCAAGGAAGTGCTTGGCGGCTATGCCATCTATCAGCTCGAAACCGAGGCCGAGGCGGTGCAATGGTCGGAACGCTTCATCGACCTGCACCGGCAGCACTGGCCGGAATGGGACGGGGAAGTCACCATTCTCGACCTGCAGCAATTCAACATGGGCGGCTGACTACTCTGGATCGACCCAGTTGTAGAACTCCTCGTGATAGCCCACGCCGCGATCGAGGCAATGGGCGATCATGAGCATGCCATCCGGCCGCCGCCGCGTGCGGATTTCGGCGTCCACCTGCGGTTTCATCGCGGCCAGCCGCGCCAGCATCTCCTCGCCATTGAGGCCCAGGTCGAGACCATGGCGGGCGGCGATATTGCCCAGCGACTGCATCCCCTCTTCCAGCGCCGAGCGGTATTCGCGCCGGGTTTCCGACCCCAGAACCCTTTCGAGGCCGGCCAGGCACCAGACGGCGTCATCGAATTCGGCCTCAGCGGTGGCGCGCAGGTCGGGCGCCACGTCGCCAAACATGCTGGTGAAGTCGACCCCGATATTGGTGCAGAAGCCATAGCCATAGGTCAGCGGCCGTTCCGCCCCCTCCTCGACGGGCCAGGAGAACTCGAAGGCGGCATCGTGATAGGCCTCGACTTCCATCTCCGCGACCTGCTCGGCGCTGAGGCCCAGTGTGGTGCCTTCCGCGCTCAACAGGTCATGAATGGTGCCGATCATCGCCTCTGCATCGTCCGGCGCGACCGTGGTTCCGGCCACGCTGCCCTCGGCCACCTGGTGCATGGCGCCATAGCACCAGGCATTGAAGCGGAAATCGAAGCTGAGCGGATAGTCCCATCCCGAGGCGATCTGCGCCGGCCGCTGCGGCGGAAAGGCTGGAATATCGATCCGGAACACGGGAGGAGTCAGCTCTTCCATCGGAAAGCAGATTTCGTAATCCTGCTCGAAACTGCCCTTGTCGCCTTGGGAAAACTGGAAGGCGTCCACCTGCACCAGCGAGCGGAAATAGTAGCCGTTTTCCAGCACGTCGCGGTCGGCATCGGCGATGGCGATATATTTGAATTCATGGCCCAGCCACGTATCCAGCGCCTCGAGGGCCCGCTGCGCCCGCGCCACCCGCTCGGGCCCGCCGCCGATCATCTGGCGCTGGTTGAAAATGGCCAAGGTGCTGGCGCACCAGATCTTGTCATGCAGGCCCTCCACCGGCGCGACGTGGAGCTCGGCATAGCGCACGCCGCGCACGCCCTTGGCACGGCATGCATCGTAAAGCGCAGTCTCCTCGGCGCTCGCTGTGCCGGTCGCAAGCCGTTCGGCCACGGCAATCGTGTTGTCGAACATGGCCTTGTCATAGGTCTCGCGCATGGCCGCGTCATAGCCGGCATCGGTGCTCAGCCGCAGGATGCGCTGGCTGGCATCGGCCATGGCAAAGCCGGCGAGATCGCGGCTATGCGTATCGGGAAAGCCATGCCGGACCCCGAAATTGGACAGGGTGTTGAAGCACCAGGAATTAAAGCCCATAGGGTCGGACGGCAGGCCAACCGGGACGGTGATGGGCGCCTGGGGTGGCGCCGCCGGTTCGTCCACACCGAGCAGCGGGATCGGCTCGAATGCGGTATAGGGCGCGTTGTCTTCCAGCGTCCGGTCGATATCCTCGATCATGCCATCGATGATCTCGAGATCGGCGTCATAGTCCCTTTCGCGCTGTTCGAGCTGTTCGATCTGCTGGTCATATTGCTCCAGCAACTGCTCGAGTTCCTCCACACTCATGCCATCCAGCGGGTTCTGCGCCCGGGGCGCGGAGACCGCGACCAGGGTTGCGATGATGAGGGTGAGCAGATGGCGCATCAGGACTCCAGATCGTGACAGGCATCGGGTTTGGCCGGCAAACACGCCCTGCGCCCTGCCGCGGCCAATTTCTTATCGGGTCGTGGGCCGGCAATTTCACCCCCCATAAGGGGGCAGAGATGACGGGTTCGCGTGCGGGCAGAATCGGCTAGCCTGCCGCGCCGGGGAGCCAGAGCCATGACCGCAATCATCGCCGCCGACGCCGTCTGCAAGACTTTCCATCAACTCAAGCGCCAGACCGGTTTGGGCGGAGCCATCCGCAGCCTGCTCTCTCGGCAATACACCGATATCCGGGCCGTGGACGGAATCTCCTTTACCATCCAGCCCGGCGAGGCGGTGGGTTATCTGGGGCCCAACGGCGCCGGCAAGTCCACCATGATCAAGATGATGACCGGCATCCTGGTCCCATCCTCGGGCACCCTATCGGTGCTCGGCCGCGAGCCCCATGCCAATCGCATGGTCAATGCCGCCGAAATCGGCGTGGTCTTCGGCCAGCGCAGCCAATTGTGGTGGGACCTGCCGGTGCGCGACAGCTTCGCGCTCAACCGCCATATCTACGATATCGCCGAAACCCGCTTTGCCGAAAACCTGGCCTATCTGACCCGGATGCTCGACATGGCGTCCTATCTCGACCGCCCGGTGCGCCAGCTCAGCCTGGGCCAGCGGATGCGCGCCGAGATTGCCATGGCGCTGCTGCACGATCCGAAAATCCTGTTCCTGGACGAGCCGACCATCGGCCTGGATGTCGTCGCCAAGGATGCGGTGCGCAAATTCTTGGCCGAGATCAACCACAAGCGCGGCACCACCATCATCCTCACCACCCATGACCTGGTCGATATCGAGGAAATCTGCCCGCGCCTGATCATGGTCGATGATGGCAAGCTGCTGTTCGATGGCGAGCTGACGCGCCTGCGCGCCACCCTGGGCTCGCGCCGCCGGCTGACCCTCGAATTCGACACCGATCCAGGCCCCTTGGCGCTGACCACCGCCACGCTCACCACCGATCTCGGCGCTGCCAAGCACTACCTGCTCGAGCGCGAGGAAACCTCGCTGCTCGACGTGCTCAACGAGGTGGGCCGTGGCCGCGGGCTCAAGGACGTCAAGCTCGAAGAGCCCGATATCGAGGAGGTCATCCGCACCTTTTATCAGAACAAGCCGGGCCTGGCCGGCACCGCGCCATGAGGGCCTTGTCCTATCCCGCCTTCACCGCCACCGCCTTCCAGTCGCGCCTGGCCTATCGCAACCAGGTCTGGGCCAATGCCTTTGGCGACCTGGTCAATATCTTTGCCCGCATCGCCCTGTGGACGGCCGCCTATGCCGGCATGGCGACGGTCGATGGTGTCACGCTGCCCGAGATGGTGACCTATGCCGTCCTCGTCGGTTCGCTCCTGCGCTGGGACCACTCCCAGTTGCTGCACGATATCGGCGACGCCGTGCGCACCGGCGATGTGTCCATCTACCTGCTGCGCCCCCTGCACTATCCGCTGGCGGTCATGGCCAGCCATGTCGGCCATTATGTATTCGAGCTGGTCACGATCGTGCTGCCCGTGGTCATCATCGTCGGGCTCACCGTTGGCGTTCTGCCACCGGCGAGCCTGTTTCACGGCGTCATGTTCGTGGCCTACTGGATCAATTCCTGGCTGATCATGTTCTGCCTGGCCGCGATCTGCGGGCTTCTGGCCTTCTGGCTGCTGACGGCATTTTCGCTGGAATGGTTCCTCACCGGCATCCTGCTCTTGGCCTCGGGCCTGGTGGTGCCGATGTGGTTCCTGCCGCCGGCACTGGCAGCGTCCTTCAGCTACCTGCCCTTTGCCTGGGGATTCTATTATCCGGCCGCCGTCTATCTGGGCAAACTCGATCCCATGGCGAGCGTGCTGCACCTCGGCATCGGCATCGGCTGGCTCGCCATTCTCGCGCTGTGCCTGGCCTGGCTGTGGTCGAAGGCGCGGCACCGCATGATCGTACAGGGAGGCTGACCGCATGACCCGCGCTCTGGTCGTCATCCCCCACCTGGTCCGCATGTTCGTGCGCACCCGCATGGAATATCGCGGCGCCACCATCCTGGGCTGGTTCTCGCAGATCGTCGCCTATGCCGCCATCTACTCGGCCATCGCCCTCATCCTCCTGCGCTTTGGCAATCTGGGGGGCTGGATCTGGCCGGAAATGGCGCTGCTGCTGGCCTTCCATCTGCTCGCCTATTCCCTCGGCGCGTCGCTCAGCTTCACCCAGTTCCGCGACATGGAAGAAAAGGTGCGCCTGGGCACCTTCGATGCCGTCCTGGTCAAGCCCATCGGGCCCTGGACCTATCTGGTCTTTTCGGGGATCAATATCGGCTATACCGGCCATGTGCTGCTGGCGCTCGGCCTGATGATCTGGGCCATTCCCAGCGTCGAAGCCGACTGGAGCCTGGGCACCGCGCTGTTCTTCGTCGCCGCGCTGGTGAGTTCGGCTTCCATGATCTGCGCCCTCATGACCATGATCGGCGCCACCGCGCTGGTGTGGGTCAAGTCCAATCACCTCTATTCGGTATTCTTCGGCTTCTGGGAGCTGGCGCGCTATCCGCTCAACATCTTCCCCCTGCCCCTGCAAATTCTCATGCTGACCTTTGCGCCCATGGCCTTTCTGGCCTTCGTGCCGGTCGCCGTGGTCCTCGGCAAGCCGGTGCCGCTCCTGGGCGATTGGGCCGGCGCGGCCTGCCTCGCGGTCGGGCCCCTCTTCGTGCTGATCGCCATGGCGCACTGGCGCTGGTGCCTGCGCAACTATCAGGGTGCCGGCGGCTGACCCCTACGAAAGTGGGGACTCGACAGCCCCGATTTCCTCGGCTAGCTTCCCCGCCATGATCAACGCAGCGACCTTTTATTGGTACTTTAGCTATCCGCTCCCGGCGGAGGCTATTGCGCGCGCGTCCTGATCCAAAAAAGACCAGACCCAAATCGCAAGCCAGCCGCCCGACTTCCGAGGCGGCTTTTTTCTTGGCCCCTCGACAACCAAGCGCTTCCAGAAAAAGTGGACACCGGTTTTTCGGTTCGGAAGCGCGACAAAGAGACCCCGAGGACCACGAAAATGCTCAAATCCACCGATGACCTGCGCATCACCGCAATCAAGCCGCTGACCACGCCCATCGAGGTCATGCGAACCCATCCGCGCACCGACGCCGCAACCCGCACTGTCATCGCCGCGCGCCATGACCTGCACAATATTCTCACCGGCCAGGATGACCGGCTGGCGGTCATCGTCGGCCCCTGCTCCATCCACGATCCCAAGGCCGCCATGGACTACGCCAATCGGCTGGCGGGCCTGCGCGCGGAACTCGGGGATCGGCTGGAAATCATCATGCGCGTCTATTTCGAAAAGCCGCGCACCACGGTGGGCTGGAAGGGCCTCATCAACGATCCGGATCTCGACGGCAGCTTCAATATCGACCACGGCTTGCACACCGCCCGGACTCTGCTGCTCGACATTGCCAATCTCGGCCTGCCGGCGGCCTGCGAATTCCTCGACATGACCACCCCGCAATACATCGCCGATCTCGTCAGCTGGGCCGCCATCGGCGCGCGCACCACCGAAAGCCAGATTCACCGCGAACTGGCCTCGGGCCTGTCCTGCCCCGTGGGCTTCAAGAACGGCACCGATGGCAATGTGAAGATCGCGCTCGACGCGGTGCTCTCCGCTGCCCAGCCGCATCATTTCATGGCCGTGACCAAGGATGGGCGCTCGGCCATCGCCACCACCACCGGCAATGAGGACTGCCACGTCATCCTGCGCGGCGGCAAGACCACCAATTACGATGCCCAAAGCGTCGATGCCGCCGCCCAGGCTGCCCGCAAAGCCGGTCTCAACGCCGCCATCATGATCGATGCCAGCCACGCCAATTCGTCCAAGAAGCCCGAGAACCAGCCGGCCGTCCTGGCCGAGATCGGCGCACAGGTGGCCAGTGGCGACCGCCGGATCATCGGGGTCATGATCGAGTCCAATATCGTTGCCGGGCGCCAGGACCTCGTGCCCGGACAGGACCTGGTCTATGGCCAGTCAATCACCGATGGCTGCATCGATTGGGACACCACGGTGAATACATTGCGAGCCCTCGCCGACACGGTGCAGCAGCGCCGCGCCGTCACCAATCAGGCCGTCGCGTGAGTTTGCCCTGAGGTCATCTCGCCTCGCCCTTGAGGGGAGGGATCAAGGGAGGGGTGAGAGCCCCGATATCGGGGCTCTCACCCCTCCCGGCCTCCCCCTTCAAGGGGGAGGTGTGCATCGTGCAACTCAAACCACCTTGACCCTCCGCCTGCCTTGCTGTTCTCTCCGGCCATGTCACGCAACCCGCTGCTGCTCGTCCCCAATATCATCACCATCATCCGCATCCTGGCGGTGCTGCCCATTGCCTGGATGATCATGCAGGGTGACCTCGTCCTGCGGCTGGTGGCGCTCATTTTATACATCCTCGCCGCCGCTTCGGACTGGCTCGACGGCTATCTCGCCCGCGCCTGGAACCAGTATTCCGATCTCGGCCGCATGCTCGACCCCATTGCCGACAAGCTGCTTGTCGGCATCCTGTTCGCCGTTCTCGCCTGGGACGGCAGTCTTTCCGGCGTCGACATGGTGCCGGTCATCGCCATCCTGTTCCGCGAGTTCTTCGTCTCCGGCCTGCGTGAGTTCCTGGGCAAGACATCGGTGGTCCTGCCCGTGACCCTGCTCGCCAAGTGGAAGACCACGCTGCAGATGGTGGCCCTGGTCGTCATCCTGCTCGAAGGCATCGTGCCCGGCCTGCGGCTTGTGTCCGATGTGGTGCTCTGGGCAGCCGGCGCCGTGACCCTGTGGACCGGCTGGCAATATCTCGCCGCCTCCTGGCCGCACCTGTCCGGCGCGAACCCCAAATGAAGGTGCTCTACTTCGCCTGGCTGCGCGAGCGGCTCAATCGCGCAAGCGACGAGGTCGATCCGCCCGCTTCCGTCGTCACCCTGGCCGATCTGGTCGCCTGGCTGCGCAGCCGCGACGAAGCGCTGGACCTGGCCATGGCAGTTCCGGCCATGTTCAAGCTGTCGCGCGACGCCCGCATCATGCCGCCAGAGACGCCGATCGCCGGGGCCAGAGAAGTCGCCATCCTGCCGCCGATGACCGGCGGCTGACCCACTCGCATAAGGTCAACTGGAGGCCGCGCATGCTTGTCATCTCCGACGCCCCCTTCGACCCCGGCGCCCTGGCCACCGCCTTTCAGGCCGATCACCCCCAAGCTGGCGCCGCCGTCACCTTTACCGGCATCGTGCGCTCGACTCCCGAGCGGCCCATCACCGCCCTGGTTCTCGAATGCTATCCCGAACTCGCCCGGAACGAGATCGCCGCCATGCGCGCCGCCGCCATCGCCCGTTTCGAGCTGATCGATGCCGCGGTGCTCCATCGCCATGGCCGGCTTGTGCCGGGCGAGCCGATCATGCAGGTGATGACCCTCGCCGCCCACCGCCAGGCCGCCTTCGACGGCGCCCAATATCTCATGGATTACCTCAAGACCGACGCGCCCTTCTGGAAACAGGAGGAAACCGCGTCCGGCACACAGTGGGTAGAGGCTAAGCCAGCGGATGACGCGGCGCGGGAGCGGTGGGGCAGATAGGGCCCCTCACCCGTCTCGCCCTTCGGGCGATCCACCCTCTCCCCAAGTGGGAGAGGAACAGTAGGGCATCCCTTATTCTTCTCCCACTCGGGGAGAAGAGCCTGCCCCGGACTTGATCCGGGGTGGCGCGCAGCGCCGGATGAGGGGGATACCTCCCCCCAACAGAAAAAAGCCGGGCATCACTGCCCGGCCTTCTCAATTTCAAATCCGCAATGCTTACTCGGCTGCGGCCTGTTTCGGGGTCACGGCCCGTGCATAGGCGTCGATCAGCGTGCGGCAGGCTTCGGCAGGAGCAAACTTGTACTCGCCAATCAGCGACACCGGCGTCACTTCCGCCGCCGTGCCGGTCAGGAAGCACTCGTCGAACTGGCTGAGTTCTTCCGGCTTGATATGGCGCTCGGTGACCGTATAGCCGTTTTCCTTGGCCAACCCGATCAGCGTCTGCCGCGTGATGCCGTTGAGGATGCAATCGGGGATCGGCGTGGTAATGTCCTTGCCCTTGACGAAGAACACATTGGCGCCGGTCGCCTCGGCCACATAGCCGCGATAGTCCAGCATCAGCGCGTCGGCATAGCCATTGGCCATGGCCGCGTCCTTGCTGAGCGTGCAGATCATGTAGAGGCCCGCAGCCTTGGCCGAAGACGGGATGGTCTCGGGCGACGGGCGCTTCCACTTGCTCCATTCGAGGCGAATGCCCTTGAGCTTTTCCTCGACGGAGAAATAACTCGGCCACACCCAGGCGGCGATGGCCACATGCACGGTGTTCTTGCGGGCCGGCACCGAAAGCTCTTCCGAGCCGCGCCAGGCGACCGGGCGCACATAGGCGTCGACCAGGCCGTTCTTTTCGAGCACGAGCTGCTTGGCGGCTTCGATTTCATCCACCGAATAGGGGAAGGGCATGTCGAGCGTTGCGGCCGAGCGGATCAGGCGCTCGGTGTGTTCGCGGGATTTGAAAATCTCCCCGCCATAGGCGCGCTCGCCCTCGAATACGGAACTGGCATAGTGAAGCCCGTGCGTCAGCACGTGGACCTTCGCGTCCTTCCAGGGTTTGAGTTCGCCATCAAACCAGATCCAGCCATCGCGCTGGTCCATCGGCAGGCCTGCCATGATTCCTCTCCAGAAACTTATTTACGCCGCATCGTCGCGGCTGCTTGCGCCAATCATGCATCAGCGCCAAACCCTTGGCAAACCAGAACGCCTTTGGGATAAGTCCTGAAGCTGTAGCGATGGGGTGACAATGCCAGCAGACGAAAAAAATGTCAACAAGGCTGACATAAATTCCGCCATCGCGGATCACGCCCATTTGCCGCTCGACATCATGGGCCTGTTTTTCTTCGCCTATCGCGACTTTACCGGCGACGCCGATGCCCTGCTCGACCGCCAGGGCTTCGGCCGGGCCCATCACCGCGTGCTCTATTTCGTCAATCTGCGGCCCGGAATGCCGGTGGCCGACCTGCTCGATATCCTGAAAATCACCAAGCAAAGCCTGGCCCGCGTGCTGCGCCAGTTGATCGATCACGGCTATGTCGAACAGAAAACCGGCCGCACCGACCGGAGGCAGCGCCTGCTCTATGCAACCGAAAAGGGCCGGTCCTTCTTTGCCAACCTGTCCGTGACCCAGGCCAGCCGCATCAATGCCTCGATGGCCGCCCTGCCACCGGAGGCCGCCGCCCAGGTGCGCCGGTTCCTCGTCGGCATGGTCGACCCCGCCGACCACGCCGTCCTCGATCGCCTGCGCCTGACAGATAAGCTGTAGAGCGTATCACCCTCAAACCGAACCATCACCTCCATCGCCCCCTCTCCCCTCAGGGGAGAGGATGGGGTGAGGGGTGAAAACCTCTCGGCAAGAACGCGAGTGTGAACCCCTCATCCGGCGCTTCGCGCCACCTTCTCCCCTCAGGGGAGAAGGGAAAGGCTCCGCCGTTTCAGTCCTATCCTGAGCGGCCTAACCCTGCCCCAGTTCCTCGCTGCGCTTGCGCGCGGCGGCCACGGCCCGCTCCATCAGCGGTGTCAGGCCATCGGGCGCCATCAGGACGTCGAGCGCCGCCGCGGTCGTCCCATTGGGCGAGGTCACGTTCTGCCGCAACACGCTGGCCGGGGCCGGATCGGCCTCCATCAGGGCCGCCGCCCCGATCACCGTCTGCCGCGCCAGTTGCATGGCGACATGCTCGGGCAGACCCTGCGCCACGCCGGCCGCCGCCATCGCCTCGACCAGGTTGAACACATAGGCCGGGCCAGACCCGGACACGGCCGTTACCGCGTCGAGATCGCCTTCCGCCTCGAACCACACCACCGGTCCAGCCGCCGACAACAGCGCCTCGGCCACGGCACGGTCCGCCTGCCCCACATCGGCTCCGGCCACCGCCCCGGTAATGCCCTTGCCGATCTGGGCGGGCGTATTGGGCATGGTGCGCACCACGCGCCCGGTCCCCAGGCCTTCGGACAGACGCTTCAGCGAAATGCCGGCGGCAATCGACAGGATAAGGGTTTGCGCCCCCAGTGCCGGCGCCAGCGTCTCCATCACCGGGCCGATGATCTGCGGCTTCACCGCCAGAACCAGCACATTGGGCTGCAGCCCGGCTGCCTCGGCATTGATGACCAGGTCGAAATCGGCGGCGAGGTGGCGGGCGGCATCGCCGGGCGAAGGGTCCACCAGGACCAGGCTCGTCGGCGGCAGGCCCGCCTCGAGCCAGCCGCGTGCCAGGGCCACGCCCATCTTGCCGGCGCCCACCAGCATGACAGGACCGATCGAACGCAGATTTGCCATCAGAAAAAGCCTTCCGGGAGTGTCGGGGACTTCGCGCCCCTGTTCACGCCAGCATGAAGACTGCACGCGGTGAAGGCAAGGCCCGCTCAGGCCTCGCCGACGGTCTCGAACATCACGTGGCTCAGCGCATCGGCTGCCGATTTTCCGGCCCAGACGACGAACTGGAAGGCCTGGTAATAGAGATCGCAGCTATCGGTCGCCGAACGCAGCAGCGCCTCGCATTGCTGCGGCGACACATCGGCGCCGCCGGTCAGCAGGTGCGAATTGCGGAACAGCACCACGCCTTCCTTGTTCCAGATATCGAAATGGCCGATCCACAATTGCTCATTGATCAGGCTGATCAACTGCTTGATTTCGGCCCGCCGCCCATCGGGCACCTTGAGGTCGAAGGCGCAGGCGATATGCAGGCTTTCCAGGTCCGCCATCCAGTTGAACGACACGTGATAGTCGCTCCAGCCGCCACGCACCGAAATCGAGATTTCGTCGGCATCCTGGCGCTCGAACGTCCAGTCGTTGATCGCGGCAATGTGTTCCACGAGGTCAACCGGATGGGAGCTGCGGTCGGGCTCGAATTCAATCAGAGACATGAACGGTTCCGTGCCTTTTGGGCGCTGGGAGAGTGCAGCGGCCGAGCCGCCAATACCGATGGAAACACGCACGAGCCGCCGTGGCGGCTTACGAATCGTCCTCCTGGTTGAACCGTACACCGCACCACTGATTCAGGGGACGCGACCGGCGCGGAGAACATCATTCTCTTGTGGAAGATGGTCGGCCCGACATGGTTAACGAAGTGTTAAGGCGACGCGCCTTGTCCACACCTGCCGTCTCGTTCCGGCACAGGGTTCCTGAAAGCGCAACCGCGCTAGACCACAGCGTCACTCCCGCGAAAGCGGGAGCCTATGGTTTCAGCAAAACAGGAGGTTCCCGCTTTCGCGGGAATGACACTGTGAAGGGTCACCGGCCCGGTCCATCAGTGAACCGAACTCGCGCCTCCATCGCCCCCTCGCCCGTCCGGGGAGAGGGCCGGGGTGAGGGGAGCAAACCTCTCGGCCACCACTCGCCCCCCATCTGACCAAAAAAGCGACCTAAAACAGCCCCTCGGCGTCGGTCCAGCCGGTCAGCAGCGCCTCGCGCCAGGCCGGAAATCCATTGGCCACCGCCATCCCGGCCGCGGCGGCGTGGTCATAGGGCACTGATCGCAGGCTGACGGCAAAGTTCCCGCCCCGCTGCTCGATCAGGCCATAGCGCGCATCGGGCGAGCCGTGGCCGAATTGCAGCCCGACACTGCCCGGATTGACCACCTGCCGCCCGTCGCGCAGCCGCACCGATCGCGGCAGATGCGTGTGCCCGCAGACGATGACCGGAAAATCGACGCCCTCGGCCTCGCGGGTCACCGTCTCTTCGTCGGGCAGCACCGTCTGCCGGTCATAGGAATAGCCATCGAGCCACATCTGCACATCGCTATTTGGCGTGCCGTGGCAAAGGAACACGTCACGCCCGAAACTGGCCGTGGCCGGCATGGCCGCCAGCCAGTCGATATGGGCCGGGCTCAGCCGGGCCCTGGCAAACCGGTCCACCGGGTCGAGCTCTTCTGGCCCAAGCTCCGTCAGCCAGCGATCGTGATTGCCGGCGATGATCGGGCCATCCAGCGCCATCAGCAGATCCGCCGTCGCCGCCGGATCGATGGGCCCGCTCACATGGTCGCCCAGGCACAGGACCGCATCGACATTTTCGCGTGCGATATCGGCCAGCACCGCCTCGAGCGCCGGCGCATTGCCATGCACATCGGAGATGACGGCGAGCTTCACCGCTGCTTACGGCTTGGCACCGCGCAACGCGGCGAGTTCCTTGCGCAAGGCCTCGATTTCTTCGCCCTGGACCTGCACCAGCTCGCGCAGCGCGTCAAAATCCTCGCGCTTGACCAGGTCCATGTCATTGACGATCCGCTGGGCCTGCGACTTGACCACGGTCTCGACCTCGCGGCGCACCCCATCGGCCACCCCCGCCGCGCCGTTCATCAGGCGTCCCAGATCGTCGAAAATCTTGTTGCTCTGGTTCATGGTCCGTCCGTTTCCGAAATCTCTGTTTGTGTTCGATATGTAGGCCAGTCGGCCCATGTTGACCAGTGCGGCGGATTGGCGGCGCAGACAGAACCGGCCCGGCCCTGTCGAACCGGGACCGGCCGGCTCGTCGCAGCATGGGAGCCGGCAAGGCTCCGGCTCAGGAGGATCAACATGCTTTTGAACAACAAGGTCGCCGTCGTCTATGGGGGCAGCGGGGCGGTCGGCAGCGCCGTCGCCAGGGCATTTGCCCGCGAAGGCGCCGTGGTTCATCTCGCGGCCCGCCGCGCCGAAGGCCTGCAGGCGGTTGCCGAAAATATCCGGGCCGCGGGCGGCCGCGCGCATATCGCGACGGTCGATGCCATGGACCGCGCGGCGGTGGCGGCGCATCTCAACGAGGTTGCCGCCGCGTCCGGTCCCATCGGCATCGTCTTTGCCGCCATTGATTGGGGCGATGCGCAGGGCAACGACCTCGTCGACCTAGACTATGAGCGCTTCGTGCAGCCGGTGCAAAACGGTCTCAAGTCCTGGTTCAACATCGGCACCGAAGCGGCCCGGCTGATGGGCGAGACCGGTGGCGGCGCCATTATCGGCTTCACCGCCAATGCCGCCCGCCAGGCCTATAACCAGATGGGCGGTTTTGGGGTCGCCGGTGCGGCAGTCGAGCATTTTCTGCGCCACCTGGCCGTCGAAGCGGGGCCGAAAGGCGTGCGCTGCTGCTGGGTACGCTCGCCGGGATCGCCCGACACACCCGGCATACGCGAGGTCTGGACCCTTCACGCCAAGGAGCGCGGCATGACCTTCGACGAACTCCATGCCGAGTTTGCCAAGGACACACCGCTGCGCCACATCGCATCGCTTTCCCAGGTCGCCGACGCCGCGGTACTGCTGGCCAGCGATCTGGCATCGAGCATGACCGCCACCCTCGCCAACACCACCGGCGGCGGACAACTGGATTGACCCGGGGCGCGGCGGCCATCCCGCACAAAAAGAGGAGAACGCGATGTTCAACGACATCACCATCGTGCCGGTGCGGACCGACCGCAAGGCCGCCTATCTCGCCTTTTCGGCCCGCATTGCCGAAATCTATCGCGAATACGGGGCCACGCGCATCACCGATTGCTGGCAGTGCCTGGAAGCCAGCAATGAGGCCGATTTCCATGCCGCAGACGCCATGGACACCTACGCCCCGGGCGACCTCCCCGACATGCGCAGGCTCGCCGGCGCCGCCCCCGACGAAACCGTCGTCATTTCCATCACCGAATGGCCCAGCCAGGCCGTACGCGACCGCGCCATCAAGGCAGTCCTCGTCGACCCGCGCATCCAGGCGACCATGAACGAGGACCCCGTATTCGACGGCAAACGCCTGATCGCGGCCGGCTTCGACGTCGAATACGATCTGCATTGAAATGGCGCTGGCGATCGCCGCGGCACGAGAATGCGGAAGCGCTGCGCCCTGGGCCTTTCAATCGGCCCCCAATGGAGCAAACTCGGCAGATATCCAGCGAATAGTCCGATTTACCGGTCCGCCGGCACCGTCTTGTGTAGCCCAGGACATGAACAGGTACTCACCTGAGCTCAACGGGCCTCGCCAAACTTCAACCAGCCGACCAGACCGGACTTCGTCGGCGACAAAGTAGTCGGGCGCGATTGCGACGCCGTGCCCGTTGATAGCAGCATCCAGGGCCAGAGCTGACCGATCGAAGTTCAGTAGGCTCATCTTCGCTTTTTGTCCTGCTGTCCCGCTCAGTCGTTCCCATCGACGGTGCGCGTCCTGCAACAGCGGCAGCAACAACAGAGCCTCTAACTTGAGCGGGCCATCTGGCCGGGCCAGTTCCGGACTGCACACGGCAACCAGTTGAAGTTCGGTCAGGCGATGCACGTGCTGACCCGGAGCGTTTTGAGACGTTCTTGCAGGCCAGATCGCTATTTCGTTTCGACCTAGCCGGCGCCGAAGAAGTTCCTCATGAACTTCTGTCGCGATCGAGACGTCTGGAACTTTGGCGGCAAAGCGCCTCATTCGAGGCATCAGCCACCGCGTCGCAAAGGATGCCCCCAGATGCAGGGTCACCTGATCGTCCCTGCGCTCAAGATCAGCCTGGGCGGTAGCGAGTATCGAAAGCGCCTGGTTGACAGCATCACGGTATTTTTCGCCGTTCGGCGTCAGACGGACGCCGCGAGCTTGCCGCTCGAACAATGCAACGCCAAGTTCTTCCTCAAGCTGCTTCATGCGCTGGGAAACCGCTCCATGCGATAGCCCCAGGCCCTCTGCCGCGCGTTGGAAATTGCCGTGTAGTGCGGCAGCGGCGAAGATACGCACAGAGTTGAGATTGACTGTCCGCGCCAAGACACCCTCAGACGTTAGATTTTCTATTGTCTCATGCAATTTTTCTGCTTTGTCAATTGCTTCTGGCACTGCGATCAACGCTTGAAGAAGGAGGGCTCATCGAAATGCCAGCCGAGGTGTTGGACACGACTGTAACTGTCAGGCCCGCGGGTCCACAGGACGTTGCGGCGATCGCAAATATTCTTCTGCTCGACGCCGGGGAGCGATGTGCGGCGGACCCGGGGCTATGGGGTCTTGTTGGCAACGCTCAAGAAAAAGTGGTGTCCAGCATCCGGTCAGCGATGAAGGCGGAAACACCGCCATTGCGTCAGCAGTGGCTCGTGGCCGAAGCCGAAGGACAGATCGTGGGAGTGACCCATTCGATTCTACTCCCGGTTCCACCAATTTACGCCGGTGAACTCGGGCCGCCGGGACTGATCATGGAAGACTGTCATGTTTCACCCGTGGCGCCTCCGTCCACTCGAGAGAAACTCTTTCAAGCCACACAAGCCGATTTGATCGGTGTCGGTGCCAGGCTGCTGCTGGCCTCCAGTGTTGCCGGTGGCAGCTGGGAAAGTGAGTATGTCGCCCAAGGCTTCGAACCAGTTACACTATACTATGCCAAGACCGGCCTTTGCCTATCGGCCGGACACGCCGACACACGACCGGCCACAGAAACGGACGTGACCAAAATCGTCGCATCGAGTGCATTGAACCGGCGAATCCTGCAGGACCTGCACCCCACTTTCTGGAAAACCCACAAGAACGCAGATGCACACTTCGAAGGTTGGATGAAGCACAGCTTATCCCTCATCGATCGGGACATGTTCGTGGCCGAAACCGGCAACAGATTCGAGGGCTACGCAATCTCGCAGCCGGCAACCTGGCTGCATTTCCCAAGTGCGCACGACATATCCGACATCGGTGTAATCGATGACTTTTTTCACGTTGACCTCATGAATCCTCCAGGCGCCAGCTCTGGCAATGCGTCGTCCATGGCGCTGCTGGTCGAGGCAGAGGCTGCTCGCCAGGAGCGCGGAGATCGGTCCGTCCTGGTCGTTTGCCCTGCCGCCTGGCGCGCGAAAATCGACCTGCTCGAGAAGGCCGGATATCGCAAGGCGATCACATGGCTCATCAAGATCATCGGGCAATAGCGGGTCGAACAATGCTAGCCGACAAGAACCGCATCTTTACCAATCTCTATGGCCGGCTTGATTGGACACTCGCCGGAGCCCGTGAGCGCGGCGCGTGGGACGGAACACAAGATTTCGTGCGAGCCGGTCGAGAGTGGATTACCAATGAGGTCAAGGTCTCCGGGCTTCGCGGGCGCGGTGGCGGCGGTTTTCCGACGGGCCTGAAATGGACTTTCATGCCGCCTGAGAGTAGTGGCCGGCCAAACTATCTCCTGGTCAATGCGGACGAGTCCGAACCCGGCACCTGCAAAGACCGGGAGATCCTGCGTCACGACCCCCACCATCTCGTTGAAGGTTGCCTGTTGGCCGGTCGTGCCATCGATGCGCACATGGCCTTTGTCTACATTCGCGGCGAGTTCGTCCGTGAGCGGCAACGCTTTGAGGCTGCTGTTCAGCAGGCCTATGACGCAAGGCTTATCGGCAGGAACAATATCCATGGATGGGACTTCGACATTCTCGTACATCACGGCGCGGGTGCCTATATCTGCGGCGAAGAAACCGCATTGATGGAATCCTTGGAGGGCAAGAAGGGTCAGCCACGTTTGCGCCCGCCATTCCCCGCAAACGCTGGCGTCTACGGCAATCCCACAACGATCAACAATGCTGAATCGATAGCGGTTGTACCGGAAATCTTGCGTCGATCTGGCGCCTGGTTCAACGCGCTTGGACGTCCCAATAATGCCGGAACCAAACTGTTCTGCGTCTCAGGACATGTGGAACGACCAGCCGTATTCGAAGAGGAAATGGGCGCGCCGTTTGAGGAAATGATCGAAAAACACTGCGGTGGAGTCCGTGGCGGTTGGGGCAATCTACTCGCAGTCATCCCCGGGGGCGGGTCCATGCCCTGTGTCCCAGCAGATAGAATTCGCCATGCCCGGATGGACTATGATGGAGTTCGTGAAGTCGGCTCATCGCTCGGCAGCGCCGCGATCATAGTGATGGACAAATCCACCGACATAATCCGGGCAATCTGGCGGCTGAGTGCGTTTTACAGGCACGAAAGCTGCGGGCAATGCACGCCATGCCGTGAAGGAACTGGCTGGATTGAGCGCATTATGGCCCGAATGGTGGAAGGCCGCGCACAGAAGTGTGAGATCGACATGTTGTTCGAACTCACAAAGCAGATCGAGGGACATACGATCTGCGGACTTGGTGAAGCGGCATCCTGGCCCGTCCAAGGCCTGATCAGAAACTTCCGGCACGTGATCGAGGACCGAATAGACAGTTACACCTATAGAGCTGACAACGACCTGACTTTCGCCAACTGACCTGCTTCTCCTCCGCTCCTGGACCCGCAGTTTCTCTGGGGCGGGTTATCCCGCACACGAAGACCTTTGGCGCTTGGTACGTTGTCACCGGATATCGGTTGGACTTCGAGCCTGTGGTCCAGAAACGAACCACTGCCCCCTCCCCTTTCTTCACCCGCCCCCTTGAGAGACGCGCGGCATCGGGTTACGGCACTCATGAAGCTGCCGTATTGTTTCGGCACTGCCGGTCGAACACTCGGAGCGCCCATTGCCCTTCCCCAATATCGACCCCGTCGCCATCGCCATCGGGCCCATCGCCATCCGCTGGTATGCCCTGGCCTATCTGTTCGGCGTGCTACTCGGCGCCGCCTATGGCTATCTGCTGCTGCGCAATGAGCGGCTCTGGCATCGCGGTGCGCCGCCCTTTGCGGCCAAGGACATCTGGGATTTCGCCTTCTGGGCCATGCTGGCCATCGTCATCGGCGGTCGCGCCGGCTATGTGCTGTTCTACAACCTGCCCTTCTACCTCGCCAATCCGGGCCAGATCATCAACACGCTCGATGGCGGCATGTCCTATCACGGCGGCATGCTGGGCCTGATGCTGGCCGCCATCCTGTTCACCCGGTCCAGGGGCGGCAATTGGCTGTCGAGCCTCGACCTTCTCGGGGCGGTCGCCACCATCGGCATCTTCCTCGGGCGCCTGGCCAATTTCATCAATTCCGAACTCTATGGCGCGCCGACCGACCTGCCCTGGGGTGTCGTCTTCCCCACCGATCCGCTGCAGGTCGCCCGGCATCCGAGCCAGCTTTACGAAGGCCTGCTCGAGGGCCTCCTGCTGTTCCTGGTGATCCGCGTCGCCACCCATGTCTTTTATGCCCTGCGGCGGCCCGGGCTGGTCGCCGGCATCTTTGCCATCGGCTATGCCCTGTCGCGCATGGCGGTCGAATTCGTCCGGCTGCCCGATGAGCAACTGGGCTACCTCTATTTCGGCTGGGTCACCATGGGGCAGATTCTGAGCCTGCCGATCCTTGTTGGCGGCCTTGTCCTTGTCGCCTATGCGGCATCCCGGCGCGAAAGCCCGCTGCGGACGTAATGCTAACAATGCGCTAGCCATTCGGCGCCCAAGTGAGACAGCCTGCATGACCCAATCGCTGACGCTCGAACAGCAGATCGACCTGCACATCACCACCAACGGCCCCATGTCCGTGGCGACCTATATGGGCCTCTGCCTCACGCATCCGTCACGCGGCTACTACCGGGCCGGCGAGCCGATCGGCCGCGCCGGCGACTTCATCACCGCACCCGAAATTTCCCAGATGTTCGGGGAACTTATCGGTTTCTGGCTGGTCAATCTCTGGCAGCAGATGGGCGAGCCGAAGGCCTTTACCCTGCTCGAACTGGGCCCCGGCCGCGGCACGCTGATGGCCGATATCCTGCGCGTCGCCTGCCGCGCCCCCGGCTTCCGCGACGCCCTAAATCTCCGCCTCTTCGAAACCAGTCCGCCGCTGATGGCCGAACAGAAGGCGCGGCTGGACGTCTATGACCCCAAGTGGCTGGAAAACTTCGAGAATTTCGAGGATGGTCCAGTGCTCGTCGTCGCCAACGAGTTCTTCGACGCCCTCCCCATCCGCCAGTTCATCCGCAAGTCCGACGGCTGGCACGAACGCCAGGTCGGCCTCCTCGACGGCAAGCGCGCCTTCGGCCTGTCGCCGACACCCATCCCGCCCCAATCCATGCCCGACGCGGTGCAGGACGCAGCGCCGGACACCATCTTCGAGGCCTGTCTGGCCGGTGGCGAAGTCATGTCGCGCCTGGCAAAAATCGTTGCCGTACAAGGCGGTAGCCTACTTGTCGTAGACTATGGCTACGCCGCGACGCAGACCGGCGAAACCCTCCAGGGCGTCCGCCGCCATGCCTATGCCGATGTGCTCGATGCGCCGGGCGAAACCGACATTTCCGCCCATGTCGATTTCGGCGCCCTGGCCAATGTCGCGCGTCAGGCCGGCCTTGCCGTCCAACCCCTTGCGACGCAAGGCCAATTTCTGACACGGCTGGGCATCGGCGAGCGCGCCGCCGCCCTGGCCGGCGCCAATCCGGCCTCCGCCGCTGATGTCCGCGCCGCCCATGACCGGCTGGTGGGGGACGCGCAGATGGGCACCCTGTTCAAGGTCTTCTGCGCCCATAGTCCGGGCCTGCAACCACCCGGATTTGCCGCATGACGGGCTTTGAGACCTCGCCGCTGCTCAGCACTGACCCGTCCATCCGCCACGGCTTCTTCGGCCGGTCCGGCGGGGTGTCCGAGGGCGATTTTGCGGGCCTCAATGTCTCCTGGTCCGTTGGCGATGATCCTGATATCGTTGATAAAAACCGGACTTTGGTGCGGAACGCCATCGGCGCCGGTCCATTGGTCATCGTCCGGCAAACCCATTCGACCGACGTCGCCACCGTGACCGGGCCGATCGAGCCATCCTCTATCGAAGCCGATGCGCTGGTGACCGCCACGCCGGGCCTGGCCCTTGCCATCCTCACCGCAGATTGCACACCCATCCTGTTCCACGATCCCGAGGCCGGCGTGATCGGCGCGGCCCATGCCGGCTGGCGCGGGGCCGTGGATGGCATAGTCGGCCGGACGGTGGCCGCCATGGCCGACCTTGGCGCCGATCCCGCGCGCATCCGCGCCGCCATCGGTCCGACCATATCGGCGCCCAATTACGAGGTCGGTCCGCAATTCATGCGCGACTTCCTGGCACTGCACCCCGATGGGGGCCGCTACTTTCATGTTCCGGCCGGCCGCAAGGAGCATTTCGACCTGCCCGGCTTCGTTCGGGATCAGCTGGCCAGCGCGGGCATTACCCGGATCGATCCGCTTGCGATCTGCACCTATGCCCGGCCCGACCGGTATTTTTCGCATCGCTACGCGACCCATCAAGGCACCAGAACCGGCCGCCAGGTGTCTGTCATCGCCCTGACATGAGCTTTATTTACCGATCAGCCGAAAGTGGCGTTGCGAGTCCGTTTTCGACTCTATAAAGCTGCCCGCGAAACTGGAAGGTCCCGTCCCCAAGGACCGGTTGAGACAGGATCGCGCCCATGAAGCTGGTGACCGGCAACTCGAACCGACCGCTGGCGCAGGCCATTGCCAGCTATCTCGAACTTCCCCTGACCGACTGCACGGTCAAGCGCTTCGCCGACAAGGAAGTCTATGTCGAGGTGCATGAAAATGTCCGCGGCGAGGATGCTTTCATCATCCAGTCGACCAGCTTTCCGGCCAACGACAATCTGATGGAACTGCTGATCCTGACCGACGCGCTGCGCCGGTCTTCGGCGCGCCGCATCACCGCGGTCATCCCCTATTTCGGTTACGCCCGCCAGGACCGGAAATCTGCCCCCCGCACGCCGATTTCGGCCAAGCTGGTGGCCAATCTGATCACCGAGGCCGGTGCCAACCGCGTGCTGATGCTGGATCTGCACGCCGCCCAGATCCAGGGCTTTTTCGATATACCGAGCGACAACCTCACGGCAGCGCCGGTCATGGTGCGCGACATCCGCAACAATTATGACGTCAAGAATGTCATGATCGTCTCCCCCGACGTGGGCGGCGTGGTGCGGGCCCGCAATGTCGCCAGCCGCATCGGCGCCAACCTGGCCATTGTCGACAAGCGGCGCCCGCGCGCCGGGGTGTCGGAAGTCATGAACATCATCGGCGATGTGTCGGGCCAGACCTGCATCCTGATCGACGACATCGTCGATTCGGGTGGCACGCTGGTCAATGCGGCCGAGGCCCTGCTTAAGGCCGGGGCCAAGGAAGTTTCGGCCTATATCACCCACGGCGTGCTTTCCGAAGGCGCCTCCGAGCGCATCGCGGCCAGCAAGCTCAAGGAACTGGTGGTCACCGATTCCATCCTCGAGACCGAGGCCACCAAGGCCGCCGGCAATATCCGCCGCATGTCCATCGCTTCCCTGATCGGCGAGGCCGTCGCCCGCACCGCCAGCGAACAGAGCGTGTCGAGCCTGTTCGACTAAACCCGCGCTCAAGCGTTAGAATATTCCATTGCGCTATCGTCTTCATCGCCCCCTCGCCCCTCAGGGGAGAGGGATGGGGTGAGGGGTGAAAGCCTCTCGGCAAGAACGCGAGTGTGAACCCCTCATCCGGCGCTTCGCGCCACCTTCTCCCCTCAGGGGAGAAGGGAAAGGCTCCGGCGCTTCAGTCCTATCGTGATGTGGTCTAGTCTCTTCCGGCCGACCATGGCAGCCCGGGAGAATGACATGCCACGCTATCTCGCCATCTATACCGGCACGCTGGATTCCGAGGTCCAGAGGGCCTGGGACGACCTGCCGGAAGCGGAAAAGGCCGATCGCTCGGAGCGGGCCATGCGCGGCTGGGGGCAATGGGCGGAAACCTATCGCGATGCGATCCGCGACCCGGGCGCCCCGCTGGGCAAGACGCTCCTCGCCAATCCCGCCGGCATCAGCAGCATCAGGAACACCATGGCTGCCTATGTGATCGTCGAGGCGGACAGCCATGAAGCGGCGGCGCGCATGTTCGAGAACCACCCCCATTTCGCGCTGTTTCCGGGCACCGGCGTCGAGATCATGGAATGCCTGCCCATGCCGGGCGCCTGAATCTGCGGGCAATGCCGGGAATCCCTTGCCGGTTCATCGCCTTTCCTCTATATCCCGCCGCCATGAAGCGCTCGTCACCCCTGGAGGACGGGCGCGTATGTTGTTGTGGTAATGACATACACCAACCCAGAATGGATGATTTCCATGGCTGCCAACAAGGTGCTCAAGGCACAGGCGCGTGAGGGAGTGGGCAAGGGGGCCGCTCGCGAAGTGCGTCGTCAGGGACGTGTTCCCGCTGTTATTTATGGTGACAAGAAGCCCCCCGTCACCGTCTCCGTTGAATTCAAGGACGCGCTGAAGTTCATCTATGCCGGTGGCTTCAAGTCGCACGTGCTCGACCTCGATGTCGACGGCACCGTGCATCAGGTTATTCCGCGCGACTACCAGCTCGACGTGGTCAAGGACGAGCCGCTGCACATCGACTTCCTGCGTGTGTCCGGCAACTCGACGCTGCATGTTGAAGTGCACGTGTCCTTCATCAATGAAGAAAAGAGCCCCGGCCTCAAGCGCGGCGGCACGCTCAACATCGTGCGCCACACGGTTGAAGTGATCGCTCCGGCCAGCAAGATCCCGGAAGCCATCACCGTGGACCTGACCGGTCTGGACATCGGTGACTCCGTCCACATCTCGGCCGTGACCCTGCCCAAGGGCGTGACCGCTGCCATCACCGACCGCGATTTCACCATCGCGACCGTGGTTGCCCCGTCGGGCCTCAAGTCCGCCGAAGCTGCTGAAGGCGGCGCGGACGATGCCGAAGACGAAGCCGAAGAAAAAGAAGCTGCCGACGAGGAATAATTCCCGTTGCAGCGTCAAAGCTCGTGAGGCGGCCAATGGCCGCCTCATTCATTTGCAAGGGTCGATGCCATGAAACTGCTTGTTGGACTGGGCAATCCTGGCGCCCAATATGAAGGCAACCGGCACAATATCGGCTTCATGGCCGTGGACGCCATTGCCGAGGCCCATGGCATTTCCACCTGGAAGTCCAAGCATTCCGGCCTTCTGGCCGAGGGCAGCGTGGCGGGCGAGCGGGTATTGCTGCTCAAGCCGCAGACCTTCATGAACAAGTCCGGCGGCAGCCTTCAGCAGGTGGCCCGCTTCTATAAGATCGGCAATGAAGACATCGTGGTATTCTACGACGAGCTCGATCTGGCGCCCGGAAAAGTCCGCGTCAAGGTCGGCGGCGGCAATGGCGGGCACAATGGGCTGCGCTCCATCGATCCGCAGATCGGCACCGACTACAAGCGGGTTCGGCTGGGCATCGGCCATCCGGGCAAGGAATTCGTCACCCACCATGTGCTGGGCGATTTCGCCAAGGCCGACAAGGACTGGCTCGACCCGCTGCTCGACGAACTGGCGCGGCAGGCGCCGCTGCTGCTCAAGGGCGACGATTCCGGCTTCATGAACAAGCTGGCCCTGGCCCTGCGGACAGACGAACCCAAGACGTCTCCCGCCGCGAAGTCCGCCCCCGTCCCCAAAGCCCAAAGCCACATCCGCCAGGCGCGCCCGGCAAAGCCGCAGACCGAATTGCCCAAGTCGGGCCCCATGGCGGACATGCTCAGCAAACTGTTTGGAAACAAGGGCGAATAGGCCGGGCGAAGGCTGATAGGCGTCGGTCGCGTGGATGCGGGAAGATGCGGCAGGCCCTTCAATCTCGTCGCCCGGCTCCGATGACTTGACCACCCACTGGCCGTCACCCTCGGGCTTGACCCGAGGGTGCCCGAGGGCTCTTCACTGTGCGATGCCGTCACACGGAGCGCTTATCGGCAAAAAAGCAGGCAAAGCCGCCCTACCCAATATCCTGAAGTACAGGGCCCTCGGGTCAAGCCCGAGGGTGACGCACAGTGGGCGAAAAAAATCGTCGCCAATCAACTGTCGGGTTTCCACCCCACTCAAGTCATTCGCCAGTCATTTGCGTTGACCAAAAACCGGACAATAGCAACGACTGGACTAAGGGCCGCTGCACCGGTATCAAGCCGATATGACCTTGTGCGTTCACTTCCATACCGACGAACGAATTATTCACCCGACCTGATACGTCGGGTCGGGTTCGTCCGTGTGAACACCATCGCGCCACTGGCGCATTTCAGGGTCTCAAATCATGTCATTGAACGTTGCTACGCTGCACCTCGTGTGCGGCAAGATTGCCGCTGGGAAGTCTACTCTCGTTTCTGAACTGGGCCGATCGCCCAATACCATCATCGTAAGAGAAGACCCATGGCTCGCGGAGCTCTACCCGGACGAGCTTCACAGTTTGGCCGATTACGCTCGATGTTCGGCACGGCTCCGCCGCGCGATTGGCCCACATCTGATTGAGGTCCTTCGAGGCGGGCTTTCAGTAGTGCTCGACTTCCCGGCAAACACCGTGAACACTCGGGCCTGGATGCGTGGGCTGTTTGAAGGTGCGCAATGCGCTCATCGACTGCACTACATCGAAGTGTCAGACGAGGTGTGCAAGGCCCGCCTTCGCCAACGAAACGAGGGCGGTAAACACGAATTCTCTGTCAGCGATGAGCAGTTCGACGTCTTTACCAGTCATTTCGTCCCACCCTCACCTGAAGAAATGTTCAACGTGACAGTGCACCGTCCCTGACTGTCGGCAGGTCTGCTATTTTAAAAGGCCTCTCAATAGGAGGCAGGCAGCTTCCCACCCCATTCCCGCAAAAAAACCACCCGGCCTTGCGCCGGGTGGTTCCAGATCACGCGATGATCAAGCCGCTTACGCCACGCGCTGTTTGCGGGGGCCGCGGGCCCATTCGGGGAGCATGGAGCCGTGGGCGTCGAGCAGGTCATCCACCAGGTTCCAGATCTGGTCGAGATCGAGTTCGGCCGCCGTATGCGGGTCCATCATTGCCGCGTGGTAGATGTGCTCGCGGTTCTCTTCGATCAGGGCCCGCACGGTCAGCTCCTGCACATTGATATTGGTGCGGATGAGCGCCGTCAGCTGCGGCGGCAGATCACCGATATAGGTCGGCTGCAACCCGTTGTCGTCGACCAGGCACGGCACTTCCACGGCTGCATTGTTGGGCAATGAGGTGATCACCCCGTTGTTGCGCAGATTGCCGTAGATCACCGAAGGCTCGCCGGTCCATACCGAGTTGACGATGGAGGACGCATATTCCTTGGACGGCTTGACCTCGATGCGGTCGGCCTTCTTGTAGTCCTCGGAGGTCTGCTTCCAGCGCGCGATCTGCTCGACGCAGCGCTTGGGATATTCGTCGAGTGGAATGCCGAATTTCTCGATGATGTCCTCGCGCCCTTCCTTGATGAAATAAGGCGTGTACTCGGCAAAGTGCTCGGAGCTTTCGGTGACGAAATAGCCCAGCCGGGTCATCATCTCGTAGCGCACCTTGTTCGGGCAGCGCGGGTTCCAGCCCGGCTTGGGCGCGCGGCCCTCGCGATAGGCCCGGTGCAGGTCCGGATAGAGGTTCTTGTAGGTGCCATCGGCCTGGCGGTGCTCGAAATTGAGGAAGAAGGCCATGTGGTTGATGCCGGCCGAGCGATAGCGGATTTCCTCGTAGGGAATGTCGAGATCGTGCGCCAGCTCATGCGCCGTGCCCTGCACCGAGTGGCAGAGGCCGACCTGCTTGATCGTCGGATATTTTTCCGAGATCGCCCAGGTATTGATCGCCATCGGATTGACGTATTGCAGCATGATCGCATCGGGCGCGACGGCGAGCATGTCCTCGCAGATGCTCCACAGATGCGGCACCGTGCGGATGCCGCGCATGATGCCGCCGACGCCCAGCGTATCGGCAATGGTCTGGCGCAGGTTGTACTTCTTGGGTACGTCGAAATCGACGACCGTGGATGGCTCGAACCCGCCGATCTGGAAACAGACGACGACGAAATTGGTGCCGTCGAGCGCCTTGCGCTGATCCGAATAGGTCTCCACCACCGCCGGCACGCCCAGCGTCTTGATGAGTTTGGAGGCGATGATCTCGCTTTCCGCGAGGCGGGTCGGATTGATGTCCATGAGCCGGATCGTGGCTCCGGCCAGCGCCGGACGCTGCAGGATATCGCCGACAATGTTCTTCATGAACACGGACGAGCCGGCACCGATGAAAGTGATCTTGGGATTTGCCATTTGGGGAATGCTCCGGGAGTTAGGCGGCAATTTCGAACGCGGCGCGGACTAGCCGACGCGTATATTCGGTTTGGGGGTTGATGAGAACTTCATTGACCGGCCCCTGCTCCACGATCTTGCCGTGCTGCATGACCATCACCCGATGGCAGAGGGCCCGCACCACCTTGAGGTCGTGCGAAATGAAGAGATAGGAGAGGCCCTTCTCGTTCTGCAGCTTGCGCAGCAGATCGATGATCTGGGCCTGGACGCTGAGATCGAGCGCCGATGTCGGCTCGTCGAGCAGGATGAACTCGGGCTCCAGCGCAATGGCCCGCGCGATGGCGATGCGCTGGCGCTGGCCGCCGGAAAATTCATGCGGGAAGCGCTGGAGGATGGTGTCGGGCATACCGGAATCGCGCAGGGCCTGCCGCACCCGTTCGACCCTCTCGCCCGAATTGGCGCCGATCCTGTTGACGATCAGCCCTTCCTCGATGATCTGGCGGATCGACATGCGCGGATTGAGCGATGCGAACGGATCCTGGAACACGATCTGCATCCGGCTGCGCAGCGGCCGCATGGCCTTGCGGTCCTTGGTGTCGATGCGTTCGCCGTCGAACAGAATCTGCCCGCCCTGATTGCCGATGAGCCGGATCAGCGCCTGCCCGAACGTGGTCTTGCCCGAACCGCTCTCGCCCACGATGCCGAGCGTCTCGTGGCGCATCAGCCTGATATCGAGATTGTCGACGGCCTTGAGCTCGAAGAAATCCGGCTTGAAGAAGCCGCCGCGCTTGAGGGTGAAGGCCACCTTGACCTCCTTGCCCTCCAGCACGGTGTCATGCGCCCCATCATCCAGCGGCAGCGCCGTGCCCTTGGGTTCGGAGGCCAGAAGGTGCCTCGTATAGGCGTGCTGCGGATTGGCAAACAGCGCAGCGGTTTCGTTGTGCTCCTGCACAGCCCCGTTCTGCATGACATAAACATATTCGGAGAACTGCCGGACGATGGTCAGGTCATGGGTGATCAGGATCACCGCCATGCCGTACTTGTCTTTGAGGTCCTTGATCAGGTTGAGGATCTGCGCCTGCACCGTCACGTCCAGCGCCGTGGTCGGCTCGTCGGCGATCAGCACATCCGGCCGGTTGGCAAGGGCCATGGCGATCATCACGCGCTGCCGCTGCCCACCCGAAAGCTGATGCGGATAGTTGTTGAGGCGGGCGCGCGGCTCGGGAATCTGCACCTCTTCGAGCAGCTTTTCCGCGCGCTTCATCGCCTCCTCGCGGGAAACCCGATTGTGCAGGTGGATGATCTCGCAAATTTGCTGGCCGATCGTATAGACCGGGTTCAGCGAACTCATCGGCTCCTGGAAGATCATGGCGATGTCGTTGCCGCGCATCTTGCGCATGTCGCGGTCGCTCATCTTGACCACATCCTTGCCCGCGAGCGTGATCCGCGTCTCGGGCAGTATGGTGGCGCGCTTGGTCAACAGCTTCATGATGGTGCGCGCGGTGACGGACTTGCCCGAGCCGCTTTCGCCCACAAGCGCAATGGTCTCGCCCTTGTGCAACTGGAAGGACACGTCGCGCACGGCGTGAACCACGCCGCCCTCGACCTTGAAGTCCACCCCGATATTGCGGGCGTCCAGGATCAGCTCGCGCTCATGCGTGCCCAGATCGTGCCGCTCGGCGGGCGCCAGATTGTTGGTGGTCATCGCCCGCTCCTCAATAGGGGTCCACGGCGTCGCGCAATCCATCGCCCAGGGCGTTGAATGCGAACACGGTTATCAGCACGAAGATCACCGGCGTCAGGATCCACGGATAGGACCCGATCACCGAGAAGGTGCCGGTATCCTGCAGCATCAGGCCCCAGGAGATCAGTGGCGGCTTCACCGCAAAGCCAAGGAACCCGAGGAAGCTTTCGAGCAGCACCACAGCCGGGATGGCCAGCGAGATGGCCACGATGATGTGGCTGAGCACATTGGGCAGGATATGCCGCACGATGATGCGCCGGTCGGTCGCCCCCACCGCAATCGCCGCCCGCACATATTCGATGCGCGCCAGCGACAGCGTCTTGGAGCGGACCTCGCGGCTGAGTTGTGCCCAGCCCAGCGCCGCCATCACGAAAATCACGAAGGTGAGGAACACATTCGATGGTGCCGTCACCGGGATCAGCGAGGTCAGCGCCAGATAGAGCGGCAATTGCGGGAAGGCCAAAACGAACTCCACGAACCGCTGCACCCAGGCATCGAGTGGCCCGCCGATATAGCCCGAGCCGATGCCGACAAGCGTGCCGACCACGGTCGTCATGGTCACCACCGCCAGGGCGATCATCAGCGAAATCCGTGAGCCGATAATGCCGCGGGAGAGAATGTCGCGTCCGAACTTGTCGGTGCCCAGCAATTGCAGCGGCCGTCCATCGGTCGAGCCGAAGAAGTGGATATTGGCCGGGATCACCCAGAGGATCTGGTAGCTGTAGCCCTGAACGAAGAACCCGACGGGGGTTGGATCGTCCATGACCGGACCGGTGAGGGGCTGGAAGGTAATGGGGTCGAACTCGCCGGTGTCCCCGATCGGATAGACATGGGGGATGAGGCTGAAATTACCTTCGGGGTCCGTGAAGGCCACCATGTCCGGCGGCGCGAAAGGCAGATTGGTCTGCTTTGGGTCCATGGGCGCAAAAAAGTCGGCGAAGATCGACATGATCAGGAGGGCCACCACGAGAACGAGGCCGATCATGCCCATGGTCGAGCGACGGAAGCGCCGCCAGACCAGGCTCGCATAGGTTTCGTTCCCCGACCCGTGGCGCGACACCACGGGCGCGACATCGGCCTCTTCGGCAGGTGTCGGAGTGGGACCTGCCGCCGCATCGGTGGGCAGGGGAATGGATGAATGGGTATCGTTGCGGCTCATTCCTTGTTCCCTCCCAGGCGGATACGCGGATCGAGCGCTGCCAGCAGCATGTCGGCAATGATGTTGCCGATGATCAGCGTCGTGGCGAGCACGAGCATGAATGAAGCGGTGACGAAGACGTCTCCGACCGCCATGGAGCCCACAATGGCGGGTCCGACCGTGGCCAGACCAAAGACGATGGCCACCTCGATTTCGCCGGTGAGCATGTAGGGCAGGACCACGCCCTGATAGGCGATCAGGGGGTGCAGGGCGTTAGGCACGGCGTGACGCATAATCACCGCCCCTTCCGGCAGGCCCTTGGCCCGCGCGGTTTCGACATATTGGGAATTGAGCACGTCCAGCAGATTGGCGCGCATCACCCGCATGTTGTAGGCGAGCCCGCCGAACGTGGCGATGAACACAACCGGCCAGACATGGGCGACCAGGTCCACGAAACGCCCCCAGCCCCAGGGCTGGCCGCCCCAATAGGCCGAGTTGAAGCTGCCGATCTCGTTCACGCCGATGCGAAAGACCAGCACATACATGATGATGATGGCGAGCAGGAAGCGCGGGATGGTCATGCCCAGAAAGGAGATGATGCCCAGGAGCGTATCGGCCCAGGAATACTGACGCGTCGCCGCGATGATGCCGAGGCCGATGCCCAGGAGCGACGCCAGGATATGGCACACCAGCGCCAGGGCGATGGTGGCCGGCAAGCGCTCGGCAATCACATTGCCCACCGGCTTGTTGTAGTAGAGCGAATGACCGAAATCGAAGCGGGTGACGATGCCGGTGATCCAGCGGAAATACTGCACGATAATCGGGTCGTTGAGACCATTCGCCTGCCGATAGGCCTCCGCCTGCGCCTCCGCCAGGTCCGGCCGCACGCCACCCTGATTGATCAGCATGGAACGGATGTAGTCGGCATAGTCGCCGGGCGGTGCCTGGATGATGGCGAAGGTCACCACGCTGAGTAGAAACAGCAGCGGGATGGCGCCAAGAATTCGAAATGTCAGAAAGCGAAGCATTTGGGCCTCATCGATCGTATTTGCGCGGACCCGCCGGTCCCTGCGTCCCCTCGCCCCTCAGGGGAGAGGGTCAGGGTGAGGGGTGAAAGCCTCGCGGCCAAAAACCGGCGCTGAACCCCTCATCCGGCCCTGGCGGGCCACCTTCTCCCCTCAGGGGAGAAGGGAACCACACAGCAAGAGTGAAACTGACGGCGAACCGCCAGTTTCAGGCTTGGGATCACGCAGGCCCTGCACCGCCCGGTTCGCCCGGGAGGGTTTCGGGATGCAGCTCATAACCACCCTGGGCATCTTCCGGAACGAACACGCGTTCGCGGATGATGTTGTCTTCTGCCCAGTTGAACATGAAGATCGGGGCACCCGCCGGGATATTGGCGAAGCGCTTGTTGATGATCAGCGCGCCCGGATACTGGGTCAGGCCCACCGAGTAGACGTTTTCGGTGAAGATGCGCTGATACTGCTTCATGATCTCGGCACGTTCGGCATTGTCGCTGGTGGTGACGAACTCGTTCACCAGTGCCACCAGTTCTTCCTCGAAGGGCAGCAGATCGAGCTCACCCTCCGCATTGGCGCGGTGGAATGCATGAATGCGCGGACCGGTCGGAGCAAGCGCCCCGGTGCCCTGCACCACCGACACCATTTCAGCGCCCTGGCGATTGACGTGCCAGTCGAATTGACCCGCCTGGGCCATGTCGTCGCGAGCCGTGCCCTGCTGGAAGTTGGCGATGACCCGCAGTCCAAGCGGTTCAAGCTGTGCCATCACGCCTTCGGCCAGATTGGTGTCGGTCGCATAGTCCGAATTGGCCAGCAGCGTGATTTCCACATCGGCGCCGCCAGCGGTGCCTTCGGGGAAGTTGCGCACGCCATTGCCGTCGGTATCCACCAGGCCCATGTCGTCCAGGATCGCATTCGCTGCGTCCAGATTGTACGGGTAATAGACCGTCGACGCCTTGTCGTAATAGGTGGTGCCGGCATAGAGCCCGCCCGGATAGATGGCGGTGAACGGACCACGGACAAGTGACTCCCCGAGCCGCTGACGATCGAGCGTCATGGAAATGGCCTTGCGGAAGTCTGTGTTCCGGCTGAGTTCACGCACCGCCTGGGCACGCTCGTCAGGTTCGCCCCAGCCGTTGCCCGACAGGTTCATCTGCAATGCATAACCGATGGTACGGGCGCCGAACTGCAGGCGGGCCGGAGCCGTATCTTCAGCGGAGCGGCGCAGCGCCTCGACATAGCTTTCAGCCTGTTCGAGGTTCGAGAAGTCACCGGAACCGGCAACAGCCTGCACGTCGCGGTCAGCCCAGGTCGAGAGGCGATAGTGCATCTCGTTGAGATAGGGCAACTGATTGCCGTTCTCGTCGACTTTCCAGTAATAGGGGTTCCGTCGCATGACGATGATGTCATCGGGACGATATTCCACCGGCACCCAGGCGCCCATGACCGGGATATTCATGTATTCCGGCGGGAAGGCGTTCTTGTACTGCTCGTAGGTGTTGTCCGAATAGTTCGGGTGCGCGGGCTTGAGAATATGGCTCGGGCCCGGGCAGAAGGTGCCATAGGCCATCGTATAGAGATATTGCGTCGGGAAGGCTTCCTGGAACGTCCACTTGATGGTGTAGGCGTCGATCGCCTCCAGCGTCGTGCCAACACCAAAGGATTCCGGCGTCGCCCCGTTCAGCGGAGAGACGTTGGCGTCCATGACGTTGTCGTTCCAGTAGAACATGACGTCGTCGCTGTCGAACGGGTCGCCGTCAGACCATTTTGCACCCTCGATCAGGTGCATGGTCAGTTCCTTGCCATCCTCCGACCATTCCCAGCTCTTGGCCAGGTTCGGCATGGGCTGAAGCTCGTCGGCCTTGACCATGAAGAGCGGCCCGGTACGCGTCAGGCATTCGGAAAGGCCGATATCGATGCCGCCCCAGCCCTGGCTCTGGCCGCCGATATAGTTCCAGCCTTCCGGACGTCCGCCGATCACGTGGCGCATGGTATCGCCATAGACGCCGACGCCATCGGGCATATTGGCGGTCTTGTAAACCAGCGGCTCCGCCGGCAGGCGCTCCGCCACCGGAGGCAGGCTGCCCGCATCGACATATTTCGAGGTGACCCAGTCGGGCTCGTGATATTCAGGCAGCGCCTTGTATTCGAGAATGTCGCTGACCGAGACGAATACCGGCTCGCTCTGCGCTGCAAACTCAGGCGGATCGGGCAATTCGCCGGCCAGTTCCTGGGCCGGAATGGCCAGCATGGAAACGGACAGCAGTAGTCCTGCCCCGCCAAGGGCATAGATTGGCTTTCTCAATAGAACCTCCCATTTCTGCCGGGGCTCGAGGCAGCGTTAAGCCGGGCCGTTCTCCACCGACCCACCCCGCGCATGAGGAAAGCCTACGCCTTGCCAAAGCGGAAACAATCCGGAATGATAGAGACTAATTCCGGATTTCTAAGATATGGGGCAAAAGTATGATTGATGGGTCAACCCTGCTGCCGCAAGGCCAGCGGGAAAAGCCGCCCCGGCCCACGCCACGCCCCGACCGGCGGTTCTATGCCACCGGCAAGGCCTTCGGCCGCTTCGGCATCCGGGCCTTCCCGCCCCAGGTCATGCCGCAACCCCACACACATGGGCATGTCGAATTCAACTGGCTGACGCGCGGCAGCATGGACTATGTGTTCGATGGCGGCCCCCTCACCGTCGGACCAAACCGGCTGGTCGCCTTCTGGGCCGGCATTCCCCACCAGATGACCGGCCTGCGCGATGTCGGAACAGACGGGCGGCAGCTCAATATCTACCTGCCCATGGATGCATTTCTCGAAATGCCGCAACTGGGCCGGCTGACTGAAACCCTGATGGGCGGCGGGGTCATCCAGCTGCTGCCCGATTGCATCGGGCTCGAAACCCTTGAGCGCTGGCACGGCGACTATCGCAGCGGCAATTCCATGCGCACCGACCTGGTGCGCACC
This sequence comes from Devosia sp., assembly GCF_025809055.1. Lineage (NCBI taxonomy): Bacteria > Pseudomonadati > Pseudomonadota > Alphaproteobacteria > Hyphomicrobiales > Devosiaceae > Devosia > Devosia sp. The sequence continues at coordinate 1,529,127 of NZ_CP075529.1, forward strand.
GAAATCGCCACCATGTTCCGCCGCGCCGCCATCACCGGCTGGGATACGCTGCTGCCGGCCTGGGTCGAAAAATCCGGCGCGCGGACCCGAACGGCGACCCCCGTGCGATATGTCGTGCGCATGGTGCGCCATATCGTGGAAAACATCACCGACTCGCTCTCGGCCGAAGAGATCGCCAAGGTCGTTGGCCTGCATCCCAATTACGCGACAAACCTGTTCACCAAGGTCATGCACATCTCGGTGCAGAAATTCGTCACCCGGATGCGGCTGATCCGGGCCCGCAGCCTGCTCTTCGATGGCAGCCTGTCCATCGCCAATGTCGCCTTCCAGTCCGGCTTTGTCAGCCAGACCCAGTTTTACGAACATTTCCGCAAGGCCTATGGCATGACCCCGAGCCAGATGCGCAAGGACACGATTTCCTAGCCGCGATCCTCACGCGCCCGGAACTGTTGCGGCGACAAGCCCATGATTTTGCGAAACCGCTGCGAGAAATAGAACTGGCTCTCGAAGCCGGTCGAGGCGGCCACCTGCTTGACCGGGAAACTGGTGCGGCGCAGCAGGTCGGCGGCCATCTGCATCCGGCGCAGTTCTATGTGCCGCTGCAGGGTCGTGCCGGTCTCGGCCCGAAACAGATGCGCCAGGCGCGAGGCGGACATGCCCACGACGCTGGCAATGTCCTCGATCAGCAGCTTTTGCGTCAGCTTGTCCTCGATATGGTGCAGCGCCCGCCGGATACGGTGGTCGAGCAGCGGCTGCCGCTTCTCCAGGCCGGCATCGCAGCCCAGGAGCAAGGCTTCGAGCGCATTGAACGCCAATGCCTCCCGCCGCCTTTCCGCACTGCTGCTGAGCGCGTGCACAGCCAGGAACTGTTGCCGCAGCTGCGCGCCCAGCGCGCCATCTGGCCTCAGATGCATCAGCCCGTCGGCGACGGCTGGCCAGGCGAGCCAATCCATCCAGTCGGCGCGCGGCTGGAAGTGCGCCCAGAGCAGGTCCCAGCGCTCCAGCCCCGCTTCGACGCCATAGTCGTGCGGCGTCCCCGGCCGGACCAGCACCCAGTCGCCGTCCTCGACAACGAGGTCGCCACCGGCATGTCCGAACCGCCCGCGACCGCCTGTCGTCAGCACCAGCAGCCAGTCTGCCACGCCACCCCTGCGGACGGCGCGATAGCCTGATATCTCATGGAAATGCCCGGTCAGCAGCCGCTGACGCGGTTGATAAGGGGTGCCTTCGTCAATGATCATAGCAGGATATTACATGCGTTCGGCAGCATGTTCCATGGCGTTCCGTCGGCCTCCCGCCTAGCCTCATATCCATTGGAGGCCCACATGACCTATGCCAGTCTCACCCCTGAACAGGCCGAATGCTTCGAGCGCGATGGCTTCCTCGCCATCCGCGGCCTCGTGACCCCGGACGAAATTGCAGAGATCCGGGAAGCCTTCATGCAGCAGGCTGCTGACGGTCCGGTGCCCGGATTGTCAGACACGCCCCGTGGCAGTTCAGCCAATGACCCGCTCAGCCGCTATCCGCGCATGATGCATCCGCACAAGCATGCCGACAAAGCCGTTGGCCGGCTCGCCATGCGCTACATGCTCGACCCGCGGTTCCGGCCCATCCTTGCCGACCTCTTCGGCGAGGAACCGCTGGCCTGCCAGTCGATGTTCTATTTCAAGCCACCCGGCGCGCGCGGCCAGGATCTGCACCAGGACAATTTCTACCTGCGCGTCAAACCGGGAACCTGCATGGCCGCGTGGATCGCAGTTGACGACGCCGACGCCGGCAATGGCGGCATGATGTGCGTGCCCCAGACCGCCATGCTCGACATCGCCTGTCCCGAACAGGCCGACCCGGCCCTGTTCTTCACCACCGAGCATGTCGAACCACCACCCGGTCTCGAACCGCAGATGATGCAACTGAAGGCAGGCGACGTGCTGTTCTTCAACGGCAGCGTCATTCACGGATCGACACCCAATACCAGCGCCGACCGCTTCCGCCGGTCGCTGATTTTCCACTATGTGCCCGCCAGCACCGCCGAAATCAGCCACTGGTATGAGGCCCTCAGCTTTGACGGCGCGCGGCAGGACATCGCCATCAACATGGACGGCGGTCCCTGCGGCACGACGCAGGCGCTACCGGCCGGGCCACACTAGTAGCCCAAACACGGATCGTCGCCCTCGGGCTTGACCCGAGGGACCTTCTCCCCCGGGTGAGGCCGGAGCGTGACGGCCGGTGAGTGTTGCCAGCCATTCGACCGTAGGTCTCATGGCCTTAGGACCTAAAATCGCTCCACTGGAGCGATTTTTCCGCGAAGCGGCCGGTCCTAAGTATTAAACTTGAACAGCATCACGTCGCCGTCCTTGACGACATATTCCTTGCCTTCATCGCGGGCCTTGCCGGCTTCCTTGGCGGGCACTTCGCCACCCAGCGTCACGAAATCCTCGTAGCCGATGGTCTGGGCCCGGATGAATCCGCGCTCGAAATCGGTGTGGATGACGCCGGCCGCCTGCGGAGCCTTGTCGCCGCGATGAATGGTCCAGGCGCGGGTTTCCTTGGGGCCGACGGTGAAATAGGTCTGCAGGCTCAAAAGGTCATAGGCCGCGCGGATGAGCCGGTTCAGCCCCGGCTGGTCAAGTCCGAGCGTCTCGAGATATTCGGCCTGCTCTTCATCGGAGAGTTGCGCCATCTGGCTTTCGATCTCCGCCGAGATGATCACCACCCCGGCATCATTGGCCTTGGCATAGTCCTCGACCCGCGCCGACAGCGCATTGCCGGTCGACGCCGATCCCTCGTCGACATTGCAAACGTAGAGAACCGGCTTGCTGGTCAGCAATTGCAGTTCGGTGAAGGCCTTTTCTTCCTCGGCCTCCCGCTTGACGAAACGCGCCGATTTGCCCTCGCGCAGCACGGCCAGCGAGCGGTCGATCAGGTCCAGCGTCAGCTTGGCGTCCTTGTCATTGCCCTTGGCTTTCTTCTCGACGCCGGCGCGGCGTTTCTCGAGGCTTTCGAGGTCGGCCAGCATCAGTTCGGTTTCCACCACCTCCGCATCGGCCAGCGGGTCGACGCGGTTGGACACGTGAATGACATTGGAATCTTCAAAGCATCGCAGCACATAGGCGATGGCGTCGGTTTCGCGGATATTAGCCAGGAACTGATTACCCAGGCCCTCTCCCTGCGAGGCCCCTTTCACCAGGCCCGCAATATCGACGAAGCTCATGCGGGCCGGCAGGATTTGCGCCGACTTGCCGATGGCAGCGAGCTTTTCCAGGCGCGGATCAGGCACCGACACCTCGCCCACATTGGGTTCGATCGTGCAGAACGGAAAATTGGCGGCCTGCGCGGCGGCAGTCCGGGTCAAAGCGTTAAAAAGTGTCGACTTGCCGACATTCGGCAGGCCGACAATGCCCATCTTGAAGCCCATGGGTATCTCCAGGAAATTGTTGGGCTCCAATTGGGTGGTATCGGCCGCGATGTCAATCCAGCACGGCCCCTGCGCCCTCCGCGCTACCCGTCAATCCATGCCTTGCACGATGTCCAGAAACTGCCGGTGCCCCAGCGCCTGCCGGGCGGCGGCGCGGTATTCGGTCACCAGCCCGTCAAAAGTCTTTTGGGCAAATCGGCGAAGGGCCGGATCGGCCTCCATTTCGCGCCGGGCCACCTGCTGGTCGAGCAGGCCCAGGCCATTGAGCACCGGATAGTGCAATTGCGTTTCGATATGCGGCAGGCCGCCGAGATAACTGGGAAAATGCTCGTGGCGTGGCATTTCGGTTTTCCAGCGCTCAAGCCGTTGGCGCGTCTCGGGATGGATGCGATTGGCCCGCACTTCCCGCCAGAACGGCGTGTCGTCGCGCTCGGTCACGTAATGCGTGTTGACGAAGGTGCGGAAATCATCGACCTGCCGGCCGACCCGGGCATTGTAGTCATCACGCGCCGCCGGGGTGATCCGCCCCGGCATGTCCATATAGCGCTGGGCGAACAACATCATCTGCACGATGGTGCCGTGAATAGACGTGGATTCGAGCGGCTCGAGGAAACTCGAACTCAGGCCGACCGCCACGCAATTGCCGATCCAGGCCTTTTCCAGCCGGCCGATCTGGAAACGGATATCGCCCCGGACTTCGATCTCGTGCCCCAGCACGCGTTCGACCTCCTCCTTGGCCTGTTCGGGCGTCGAAAATTCGTCGGAATAGACATAGCCGCAGCCATAGCGTGTCCGCGTCGGGATCTGCCACATCCAACCCGCGCTCTGCGCCCAGGCCCGGGTGTAAATGGCCAGTTCCTCGCCGGGCTTCACATCCACCCAGAACGGCAATGCCCGGTTGACCGGCAATTCATGGGCATAGGACACCCAGGGCGCCTCCAGCGCCTTGACGATGATCTGCTTGCGAAAGCCCGTCGCATCGATGAAGAAATCGCCCTCGAGCCTTTGATTGTCATCGAGCACCAAAGCCGCGATATCGCCGGTCTCCCCGTCCCTTTCGACGCCGGCAACCATCGCATCGACCTTTTCGACGCCGCGGGACTTGGACGCGAAGAACTTGCCCACCAGGGCCTGGTCGAAGTGATAGGCGTGGTGAAACGGCCCGAGCGGGATCAGCGAGCCGTCCGGCTTTTGGGCATAGGGCGCCTTCTTCTGCTCCAGAAGGTGCTGGAACAGATGCATCTCCTGAACCGGCCTTCCGGCCGCCACCGCATAGACGTTGAGATAGTCGCTCGGCGCGCCGGGCGGCGCCTGCACCACCTGGTGCGGATCGTCGATCGGCCCGTAATAGGTAAAGCCCTTGCGGCGCCAGTCCTCGTGCCGGATCCCGAGCTTGAAACTGGCATCGGTCTTGCGGAAGAATTCGAACTCGTCGATGCCGAAATGCTTGAGCAGGACGCGGAACGCCGCCGTCGTCGCTTCGCCCACGCCAACAGTAGGAATACGCGAGCTTTCAACGACGGAAATACGGATGTTCAGCCCGCGGCGCCGGGCCTCATCCTGAATAATGAACGCCGCAATCCATCCGGCAGTCCCCCCGCCGACGATGACGAAATGCGCAGGTTTGTCCACACGCCAGTCCTCCCCAAGGCCACGCTATTTGGCAGAAGGAGCGCCGACAAGACTATCTGTGAAAACCGGAAGAAATGCCTGGACAGCCGAATGACGGCGCGCGCCGAGCCGCCAAGCAGGGCGGCGCAAGGGCCGCACAAGGAAAACGGCCCCAGCTTTCGCCGGGGCCGCAGGTGACGCTCGGGAGGTCGCGTCGGATTAGATGGGCCTAGTGGTGGGCATTGCCCAATTCGCGCAGTTCTTCGACCGGGCGCACGCGCTTGCGGGCGGCGCCTTCCCACTCGCGGGTCTTGACCGTGGACTTGGCCAGCCGCTCCTTGGCGGCCGGGACGGCGTCGGCATATTGCGGCAGCCACTGCGCCTGGGCGACAACCATCTCATCCACCAGCGCCCAGACCTCGTCCGGCGTGCAGATGGCCCCAACCAGCGGATCATGCAACACCGCGAGTTTCAGCATGTCGATATCGCCGGCCATGGCGGCTTCGACGGACATCCGCTGCACTGAAACCGACACCGAACAGGTCGCGGCGCAGGCCGTGGGCAGGGTGATGCCCTCGATCATGTTGATGCCGAAGCGATCGACATAGCCGGGGCTCTCGATGATCGCGTCGTCGGGCAGGTTGGTGATGATCCCGTTATTGCGGGTGTTGAAATGGCCGCGATAGACCCGGCCGGTCTCGATGGCCTCGATGATGTAGCTGGCATGTTCGCTGGTGCGCTTGTATTCGCTCAACGGCTTGGCCGCTTCCTCGCGGAACACGGGGAAATCCGTCTCGAACCAGTTCCGGCGCTCGGTCGAGTAGCGCAGGTAACCGCCGGTCTCGCCGTGGATCCAGTGGCTCATGTCGATCCAGCGATTGATCTCGTCAGGACGCTTGCGATACCAGGGCAGGTACTCGCTCAGGTGTCCATTGCTCTCGGTCGAATAGACGCCGAAACGCTTGAGCACATCGATGCGGACCTTCTCGGTCTTTGAATAGACCGGGTGCGCCTCGAAGCCGGCGATCAACTCTTCCTTCTCGATCCTGCGGCCCTTGGCGCGGATGTCGATATACCAGGTCTGGTGATTGATGCCCGAGCAGACATAGTCGAGCTCGTCGTCGGTGACCCCCAGCACTTCGGCGATCTGGTGCGCGCCGTGCTGCACGCCGTGGCAGAGGCCCACGACATTGACCCCACCATATTTCTGGGCGGCCCAGGTATTCATAGCCATGGGGTTGGCATAGTTGAGGAACAAGGCGCCCGGCTCGGCCACTTCCCTGATATCCTTGCAGAAATCGAGGATCACCGGAATGTTGCGCTGGCCATACATGATGCCGCCGGCGCAGATGGTGTCGCCGACGCACTGGTCGACACCGTATTTCAGCGGAATGTTCACATCGGTGGCAAAAGCCTCGAGCCCCCCGACGCGAACGCAGGACATGATGTAGCGCGCACCGGTAAGGGCGGCGCGGCGATCGGTGGTCGCGGTGACCTTGGCCGGCAGCTTGTTCACCGAGACAATGGTCTCGATGATCTGCTTCACCATGTCGAGATTGTGCGCGTTGATATCGGTCAACGCGAACTCGCAATCGGCGAATTCGGGCACTTTCAACAGATCGGAAATCAGGGTCTTGGTGAACCCGACCGATCCGGCGCCGATGACTGTAACCTTGAAGGACATCTGTTTCTCCCCAGCCGCATGGGCCGATTTCGTTAGCACATTGCTAGCGTTTTCGCTCTGGCGGGTGTAGAGAAAGCTTGTGCCAATGTGGGTAATTTTGTGCTCAGTCAGCTTCTCCAGCACGGTCACGACATCCGGCGGCTCACCCTGTCGCGCAGCGCCGCGCCACTGCACTGCATGGCCGTGAGCGCCGGCTACGAACAGCGCATGAACGAGGTCTATTCCTGGGACGGCACCAAGCGCGGCTCGGCCCCGTTCCTAGTTATCCAGCACACCACGTTCGGCGAGGGGCGGCTCGATTATGGCGGCGCCCAATACAGGCTGTCGCCCGGCCAGACCATGATCGTCACCACGCCCCACGCCCATCGCTACTGGCTGGAACGGGGTGGGCACTGGGAGTATTTCTGGCTGCTGCTCAATGGCCGTGAGGCCCTGCGGCTGGCCCGGGAAATCCTCGACGGCGCCGGACCGGTCGTGACGCTGGAAGCCGACCTTGTCGACCGCCTCGCCGCAGCTTGCCTGTCGGTTCTGACCGGCGCGGAGCTGACACCGGGCGCGGCATCGGTCGCCGCCTATTCGGCCATGACCGCGCTCCATGACGGCACCTTCGGCACGAAACCGGCGCCGGAAACGCCCGTGCCCGCCGCCCTGGCGCGCGTCGTCGCCCACATCGAGGCGCACCTTGCCGGCAATCTGCAAGTGGGGCATCTGGCCGACATTGCCGAGATGAGCCGCGCCCACTTCGTTCGCAGCTTCTCGGCGGCAATGGGCACAAGCCCCTCCGAATTCGTCATGACCCGTCGGCTGGAACGGGTCGAGCGCCTGCTATTGGCGACGGAGATGACGGTGGGCGACATTGCCGGGCTGACCGGCTTTGCCGATGGCAATTACCTCGCCAAGAGCTTTCGCCGCCAGCGCGGGCTGGCGCCGCTGGCCTTTCGCGCCACGCGGTTGGAATCGGGTTGATCCTGGACAAGGCCGGCGGCATCTCTGGCCGATGCAAACTTGCCCGGATGGACAAGGCATGCGAGAAGCAGGTTGACGTATAGGGCAAGCAAATGACCAATCCAGTCACCAAGGACCGTCGCCATTTTGAGGATCTCGCCGTCGGCGAGACCATCGACCTGGGCCACACCACCGTCAGCAAGGACATGATCGTCACCTTCGCACGCGAATTCGATCCGTTCCCGTTTCACCTCGATGAGAAAGCCGCCAAGGAGAGCCTGCTCGGCGGCCTGGCCTCCTCGGGCTGGCAAACCGGCGCGCTGAGCCTGCGGATGCTGGTCGACAGGTTCCTGTCCACGATAGCGTCCTGTGGCGGCCTCGGCTTCCGCGATCTCAAATGGAAAACCCCGGTCATGGTCGGCGACACAATCGGCGGCACCGTGACCATTGCAGAGTTGCGGCGATCCTCCAGCCATCCGCACTGGGGCATTGTCACGCTCGATTTCGATGTCCGCAATCAGAAGAACCAGCCGGTGCTGACCATGCGCCTGGCCAATCTGGTCGAGTGCCGCCACGCGGAGGACGCCGCATGACCCGCTGGTTCGAAGACATCATCATCGACGAGGCCTTTCCCCTGGGAAGCCACACTTTTACCGAAGCGGAAATCATCCGCTTCGCCACGCTCTATGATCCGCAATATTTCCACACCGATCCGGAACTGGCCCGCCAGAGCCACTTTGGCGGCCTGATCGCTTCGGGCTGGCACACGGTCAGCGTTGGTCACCGCAAGATGGTGGATGCCCTCTTTGCCGAGGAAGAACGCCTGCGCGGCCTGGGCCAGGAACCGGGCGTCTCCGGTCCCTCCCCCGGGGTCAACTCCATGGACTTCAAGGCGCCGGTTCGCCCGGGCGATACCGTGACCTACGAATTGGTGGTCACCGGCAAGCGGCCTTCCAATTCCATTCCGGGCTGGGGCCTGCTGTTCAACCGCCTGACGGCCGTCAATCAGCATGGTGAACTCGTCTATCGGTCAGACCTGGTCGGCTTCTCGAAATTGCGGGACTACCGCATGCCGCTGAAGCTCCGGCTGTTGCTCGCGCTCACCAGACTGCCGCTGATCGGTCCGCGCATCGCTGGCAAGGCTTGAAACCGCGCAAGGGGCCCGGCACTCTGCATTCATGCGCCGATTCGCCCTTTGCCTTGCCCTGACCGTCCTTTCCGCCACGCCGGGCTTTGCCCAGGCTTTTCAGGGCAATTGGAGTTGCCGCGACGCGACCACCAATCGCGCCGGCATCCTGACCATATATGGCCAGGTCTATGGCTGGGCTTCGCGCGCGTCCAATGATCCCAATTCCGGCACGGGCACCATCACGCCCTACCAGGACGGCGTCGGTTTCAACGACGGCAATTTCCGCGCCAATGGAGGCATCCAGGCCGGCCGGCTGATCAACGACCAGACCTATGGCATGGCCATGCAACTGGAAACCGCCGACGCCATCGTCATGCTGTGCAATCCGCGGTGAGGGTGCTTGTCCGGGTGGAGTGACTGACCCCCGAACCCTTTCAGCCATGACCTGACCGATCGGCTCCATCGCCCCCTCGCCCCTCAGGGGAGAGGGCTGGGGTGAGGGGTGAAAGCTTCTCGGCAAGAACGCGACGGTGAACCCCTCATCCGGCGCTTCGCGCCACCCCGGATCAAGTCCGGGGCAGGCTCTTCTCCCCTCAGGGGAGAAGGGAAAGGCTCCGCCGTTTCCCTCCAATCGTGAAGCGCGACTAGCGCTTGAGGTCCGGCAAGAACGCGGCAATTTCCGGCGCGTCGAACACCGACCGAGCCGCTTCTGCTGCCGCTTCATATTCCGGAAACGCGCCCAGGTCTTCCGGCGGCAGCACCAGCGCGCCATCGCAGAACAGATAGAAATCCGTCTCCTTGCGCACCAGCGCCGAGCCTTCGAGGTAGATCGGCACCGAATAGACATAGCGGGTCTGGGTCACGCCATAGGCCGCCGGTGACTGAACCACGAGTTGCGTTTCCTGGCGGCCCATTTCGCCATAGTCGATGCGCGCCACCAGCCGGGCCCGGCCCTGCTTGTGCCACACCTGCCACTCCCCGCCTTCGGTCGACTGGATGTCCAAAGTCTCGATGGTCTCGTCCGGGTCGGACGGCAGGGACTGCTCAAGCCGGCTGTAAAGCTCGGGCGTGCAGGCCACGGCCGGCGAAACGAGGGCCAGTGACATGAGGGATGCGGTGGTGGCGGCGCGAAGCGTGCACATGGGCGGACGCTAGATCACTGCGCAGACCGGAGCAATCCCTCCAGATTTGACCGGTTGAAGCCGCCTCAGCCCAATGTTCAATGCGGACCAAACAGGCGGGGGCTTGAATTTCTCCGCAGTTTCGCGCATTTTCATGGGGCAGTGCCGGGCCCCTCTGGTCGTAGCCCCTTGCTACGGCGATGTCGGAACTGCTCCAAAACTCACATGGAGAAGGTCCGGCGATGGAATCGCTTCTTGCCGCCCTATCGGGCGATTTTCTTGGTACACCCATCTATTTCTGGGTCGCGTTTATCGCGATCGTTATCGGCCTGCTTGTTTTCGACCTCGGCATCCTGCACCGCGATGAGCACGAGATCGAAGCCAAGGAGAGCCTGCTGCTCTATGGCTTCTATGTGCTGATTGCCCTGGCCTTCGGTACCTGGGTCTGGTTCAGCCGCGGCGCCGAGTCGGGGCTGGAATTTTTCACCGGCTACCTGATCGAGCAATCCCTGGCGATGGACAACATGTTCGTCATCGCCACCATCTTCGGCTTCCTGGGCATCCCCCGGCTCTATCAGCACCGGGTGCTGTTCTGGGGCATTCTCGGCGTGATCCTGTTCCGGGCAGTGCTGATCGGCGTGGGCGCGGCTCTCGTCAACAACTTCAACTGGATCCTGTTCCTGTTCGGCGCCTTCCTGGTGTTCACCGGCATCCGCATGTTCTCCCATTCCGACGACGAGCCGGACATGGAGAGCAACAAGATCCTGATCTTCCTGCGCAAGCACTTCCGCATCACCAACAAGCTGCATGGCCGCAATTTTACGGTCAAGGAGCCTGATCCCAAGACCGGCAAGATCGTCACCTGGCTGACGCCGCTGGCCGTGGCCCTGATCATGGTCGAGATCGTCGACCTGATCTTTGCGGTGGATTCGGTGCCGGCCGTCTTCGCGGTGACGCAGGACACCTTCATCGTCTATACCTCCAATATCTTCGCCATCCTGGGCCTGCGCGCGCTCTACTTCGCACTGGCGGCTGCCATGAACCGCTTCCGCTACCTGCAGATCTCCCTGGCGATCATCCTGGTGCTGATCGGCATCAAGATCTTCCTCGTGCCGCTGCATATCCACATCGACACCCTGCTCTCGCTGGTGGTGACCATCTCCATCCTGGCCGGCGGCGTGTTGTACTCGCTGTGGAAGACCCGCAACGAGCCCAATATCAGCGCCGAAGACAAGCCCGAGACCGGCCAGCTCGAGCCGTAATCGGAACGCCTCAAATCGAACGCGGAAAGGCCGGCGGTTGACGCCGGCCTTTCTTTTTGCCTATCTTCCGGCACCAAACCGGAGGTTTCGCACCCGAAATGATCTGAGAACTCGCACAGGACGCCGCAACCCCTTCCGCTCCACGCCAGGCGTGTGACCGGATCGTGCTGGCTGCGTGGTTTGGCGAGATCGATCGATCAGTGGTGTGCCCGAACTAGCTTCGGCCCTCCTGGCTCCCCCGCATCCCGGCGTCCTACCCAAAACCGCTTCATCGCGCGGCCGCGCCGCGCATTGCCCGTTCCAGCCAGCCCGCGCCATCCGCGCCGGGCGGAGAGGATGTCTCATGCCCAAAAATCAGTTCCAGCGCCCGACCCAGGTCAAGCACACAAGCAACGTGCCTCGCCATGGCGCGCCCCAACCCGAACCGAGGAAGGACCCGCGAAAAGGCCCCCAACCTGTGCCGGGCGCCGCGCCCCTGCCCTCCCTTGATGCGTTGATGGCCAAGCTGCAGCGCAACTGAACCAGGCGGCCCCGGCTCCGGCCGGGGCCAGAAATGGAGTACAAATGCAAGATCTGATCTACCACGTCGCAACCACCATGGACGGCTACATCGCCAAGCCCGACGGCACGGTTCCTGGCTTTGCCATGACCGGAGACCACGCGGACGCCTATCAGGCGCAGCTCGCCGCCTACAGCACCATCGTGATGGGCCGGGCCACCTATGAAATCGGCTATGCCTACGGCATGAAGCCGGGCGACCTGCCCTATGGCGACAGGCCCCACCACGTTGTTTCCCGCAATATCGCCTTGCCGGATCGCGCCAATCTGCATGTCGTGCGGAACGATGCACTGGCCACCATCGACCGCCTCAAGGCGGAGGTGGATGGGCCGATCTATCTCTGCGGTGGCGGCAAGCTCGCGGGTTTCCTGCTCGCCGAAGGGCGCATCGACGCCATCCGGCTCAAGGTCTCGCCCCTTGTCTATGGCCAGGGTATCCGCCTGTTCGAGGACTTCGACGGCGTGGGCAGCTTTACCCTGACCAGCACCGAAACCTACGAGAGCGGCGTGGTCCTGCTCGACTACAGGAAATCATGACACGGGCAGGGTCCGATGCCCGCACCGGACCCTGCACCTTTCTTGCCGCAATTGCCCGTTAACGAAATGTCAAAGGACAAAGGAGACAGGCCATGGGCGCCATCCACGAGATCGTCTTTGACTGTGCGGAACCAGCAAAACTGGCCCCGTTCTGGGCCGAACTGCTCGAAGGCTACGAAGTTCGCGGCACCGATCCCACCAATGACGCGATCAGCGCCGCGCTTGGCCTCGACACCGAGCTGCCCGGCACCGTGATGATCGATGGACCGGGCCCCTCGATCTGCTTCCAGAATGTCGATGGCCAGCGGCCCGACAATAACCGCGTCCATTTCGACGTGCAGGTTCTCGATCGCGCCGGTGAGGTCCAGCGGCTGACCGATGCTGGCGCCAGCGTCGACCGCGTCCTGCCCACCTATACGGTGATGCGCGATCCGGAAGGCAACCAGTTCTGCCTGGTGGACAAGCGCGAGGCGCTGGCCGCCTAACCCTGTACAGGGGTGGCCCCTGGTGCTGACACAGCCTGTCAGCGCCCCGGTGGCATGATCCGGATGAGAAACCGGAGACCGATGCCATGACGCTGACTGCGACCTGCCACTGTGGCGCCACCAGGATCGCCCTGCCCGCCCCGCCGACGCACGCAAAATCCTGCAATTGCAGCTTCTGTGCCCGCACCGGCGCGATCTGGGCCTATTACAAGCCGGGCGAGCTGACCTTTCTGTCGCTTGCGGGCGACAGCACCTATTCCCCTAGCGGCATGAACCACCATCACTTCTGCAGCACCTGCGGCATGCAGACCTGGGGCGATTCTCCCGATTGGGCCTCGCTTTACAACAATGATGGCACGCCCAAGAATGGCGACGCCAATGCCATGCCGACCGAGCGCACCTATGCGGTCAACCTCAACCTGATCGACGATCTCGATTGGGCCGCGGTCACGGTGGAAAAAGTGGATGGCCGCAGCGCCTGGTGAGGGCTCAGTGCCCCTCGAACGCCATCAATGAGCTGACGGCGACGCCTTCGGCCTTGAGCTTGGCCGCGCCGCCGATATCGGGCAGATCGATGGCGAAGGCGGCGTGGTCGCAGGCGGCGCCGGTGCGCCGGATCAGGCCGACGGCGGCAATGGCCGTGCCGCCGGTGGCGATCAGATCATCGACCAGCAGAACCTTGTGGTGTTCATTGAGCACGTCGGCGTGGATCTCGATGGTATCGACGCCGTATTCGAGCACATAGTTCTGCCCGATGGTGATGCCCGGCAGCTTGCCGCGCTTGCGCACCGGCACGAAGCCGACGCCCATGGCGATGGCAACGCCCGCGCCGAAAATGAAGCCCCGCGCCTCGATCCCCGCCACATGGGTGAAGCCGCCATCGCGATACTGAGCGGCAATGCGCTCGACACTTTCCCGAAAGCCTTCGGGATGCTCGATCAGCGTGGTGATGTCCCGGAACAGGATCCCCTTCTTGGGATAGTCGGGGATCGTGCGGACGAGCGACTTCAGGTCGAGCGACATCGATGAGCCTATGCTGGAAAAGTCAGGACTTGTTGCGGCCGAGCAGATGCCGGGCGATGACGCCCGCATTATAGGCCACGTTGCGCGTTGTGGAGATCGCGGTCTCGCGCGTCTTGGGATTGTTGACCACGGCCTGCACGCCGGCGCGCACCACGGGGTGGCGGCTGACCGCAATGGCCGTGCTGACCACGGTGACGGCAAGGCGAACGGCGGACATCGCAGCTCCTCGAACAACCCGGAACAGCCCCAATATCGCGGCTGCGGGTGGCAAAGGCAAGGGCGGACCCGCCGGAGGCGGCGCAAATTGGGGTGACCAAAAGCAACAGGGCCCGAACGGGCCCTGTCAAATCAGTTCAGTGGGGCGATTTTGCCGCGGAGCGGCCGGACGTCAGTGCTCGATGCCGGCCCAGAGCTTGCGCTTGGTGCCATACATCAGGCCCGCGAACAGCACGAGGAACAGCAGCACCACGAAACCGGTCTGCTTGCGGCTGACCAGGTGCGGTTCGGCCATCCACATCATGAAGGCCGAAACGTCGGTGGCGTACTGCTCGAGCGTCTGCGGCACTTCAACGCCGTCTTCACCCGGAACATAGGTCACCGAGCCATCCGCCAGCGGCGGCGCCATGCCAATGGCGTGACCCGGGAAGTAGTCGTTGTAATACTTGCCCTCAGGCAGTTCGAAGCCTTCCGGAGCGGTTTCCGGCACTTCCTCGTGATAACCGGTCAGCAGGGCGTTGATATAGTCCGCGCCGCCTTCCTGGTATGCAGTGAAGTAGTTGAACACCCAGGTCGGGAACGGGTCCTTGACGCCGCGGGCCTTGGCCAGAACCGAGAAGTCCGGGGGCAACGCGCCGCCATTGGCGTCACGGGCCTCCTGGTCATTGGCAAAGGGCGAGGGCCAGCGGTCCGCCGGTATGCCCGGGCGGACGCCGCCTTCGACGGTGGCGTCTGCAATCTGATACTCGGCTGCGAGAGCCTTGACCTGTTCCTCGGAGAATCCCGGGCCGCCCTCTTCCTCAAGGTTGCGGAAGGAAACCAGCTTGGCACCATGGCAGCTCGAGCAGACCTCACGGAAAACCTGGAAGCCGCGCTGCAGCTGGTTTTCGTCATAGGTGCCGAAGATGCCGGCAAACGACCAGCTTTGACGTTCCACCGGCACTCCGGTGGCTTCCGCCGAGAGTGCCGGGCCGGAAGCGAGGCCCGCCAGTACAAACGCGGCGGCCAGGAAGAACTTGTTCTTGCGCATGTTGCTTGCCCCGATCACGCGTGTGCCTTGCCGAGAACGCTCTCGGAAATGCTCGTCGGCAGCGGCCTGGGCGTCTCAATGCGGGACAACACAGGCAGCACGACGAGGAAGTAGATGAAGTAGAACGCGGTGCAGACCTTGGCGAGGGTGACATAGATGCCTTCAGCCGGCTGTGCGCCCAGATACATCAGGCCGATGAAGTTGATCACGAACAGCGCGAAGAACCACTTGAACATCGGACGGAACGAACCCGAACGCACCTTGGACGTATCCAGCCACGGCACGATCAGGAGCATCAGCATCGAGCCGCCCATGGCAATCACGCCGCCCAGCTTGCTGTCGATGAAGAGCACGTTGAAGTCGATGGCGCGCAGGATGGTGTAGAACGGCAACAGGTACCATTCCGGGACAATTTCCGCGGGCGTCACCATGCTGTTGGCCATGATGTAGTTGTCCGGATGACCAAGAATGTCCGGAGCGAAGAACACGAACCATGCGAAGGGGATCATGAAGAGCACCATCGCGAACAGGTCCTTCATCGTGTAGTAGGGATGGAAGGGGACGGTATCGCGGCTATCCTTGACCTCTACGCCAATCGGGTTGTTGTTGCCCGGCACGTGCAGCGCCCAGATATGCAGCCCCACCACGGCCGCGATGATGAACGGCAGCAGGTAATGCAGCGAGAAGAAGCGGTTGAGCGTCGGGTTGCCGACGGCGAAGCCGCCCAGCACCAGCTGCTTGATATTCTCGCCGACCAGCGGAATGGCGGAGAAAATGTTCGAGATCACGGTGGCGCCCCAGAAGGACATCTGCCCCCAGGGCAGGATGTAACCCATGAAGGCGGTCGCCATGGTCAGCACGAAAATCAGGACGCCCAGAATCCAGATGATCTCGCGCGGCGCCTTGTAGGAGCCGTAGAACAGGCCGCGGAAAATGTGGATGTAGAGGGCGACGAAGAACATGGAAGCCCCCACGGCGTGGGTGGCCTGGATAATGCGCCCGCCATTGACGTCGCGCTTGATGAATTCGACCGAATTGAACGCCATGCCCACATTCGGCGTGTAGTGCATCGCCAGGATGACGCCGGTGACGATCTGAACGCCAAGGCACATGACCAGGATGGCGCCGAAGGTCCACCAGTAGTTGAGGTTCTTCGGCGTGGGGAAATCCATCAGGTGCTCTTTGGCGAAGCGCACCACCGGCAGGCGGTCATCGAGCCACTTCTCGACGGCATTTCCGGGAGTATAGGTAGAATGTTCGGACATCGGAAAAGCCCCCACTAACCGATCTGGATCAGCGTATCGCTGACGAATTCATAAGGCGGCACGACCAGGTTCTTGGGTGCGGGACCGCGACGGATGCGACCGGCCGAGTCGTAGTGCGAACCATGGCATGGGCAGAACCAGCCATCGAAGTCACCGGACTCGCCGACGGGAATGCAACCCAGATGCGTGCAGTTGGCAATCATCACCAGCCACTGCTCGTAGCCTTCCTTGGTGCGCTGCTCGTCGGTCTCGGGATCCTTGAGGTCGCTCAGTGGAACGGCCTTGGCCTCTTCGATCTCGACAGCCGTGCGGTGGCGCACGAACACCGGCAGGCCGCGCCAGGTGATGGTCACCGACTGGCCTTCGGGGATGGCGCTGACGTCGAATTCGATGCTGGCCAGGGCCAGGGTCGAGGCGTCGGGATTGAGCTGATTGATCAGCGGCCAGACCACGGCGGCTGCGCCGACCGCGCCGACAGCGCCGGTAGCGACATAGAGAAAGTCGCGCCGGTTGGTGGAAGAATGTTCTACTTGCGTGGCCAAGGTCCGTATCCCCGTAACATGCATATTCGACGGAGCCGGCCTCGGCCAGGTCGTCCGCGTAAGCAGAATCGACCGCCGTGCGCCCTCAAGCGGCCCGTCAGGTATGGTCCTTTTTGCACTGTCATTGGCACTTGTCCAGAGTGCCGGGCATGACAGCTGACAACTGCGACACTATACCCAAGCCAACCACCCGGCCGCCACCATTCCCACACCCTGCCCGCGCATGACCATCGACCTCGCTCTCTATCAGCCAGACATCGCCGCCAATACCGGCACCCTGCTGCGGCTCGGTGCCTGCCTGGGGGTGCGGGTCCACGTCATCCACCCCGCCGGCTTTGCCCTCACGGATCGCAATCTGGCCCGCGCCGGTATGGATTACCTCGACAAAGCGGTGCTCGTCGAACACGTGTCCTACGGCGCTTTCCGCATTTGGCAGGCCGAAGCGGGCCGTCGGCTCGTCCTCTTGACCACCAGGGGGTCGGATTCGGCCTACGATGCTGAATACCGCCCCGGCGATGTCCTCATGCTGGGCCGGGAAAGCGCCGGGGTGCCCGATTCTGTGGCCCAGGACGCCGATTTGCGCCTGCGCATTCCCATGCAGCCCGGTTTGCGCTCGATCAATGTGGCCGTTGCCGGCGCCATGATAGTGGGAGAGGCCCTGAGACAGACTGGCCACTTTACACACGCTACCGATAGGTCCATTTCCCCGCCATGACCCTGCCCGCCGATATCGAAAACAAGAAAACCCTTGCCAGCGCCTGGTTTCGCACCCTGCGCGATCGCATTCATGCTGCATTCGAGACCATCGAGGACGAAGGCGGCGCCCACCACGCCGACCTGCCACCCGGCCGCTTCGAGCGCACCCCCTGGGATCGCCAGGCTGGTGGCGGCGGCGAAATGGGCATGTTGCATGGGCGCGTCTTCGAGAAGGCAGGCGTCCACATCTCCACCGTCCATGGCCACTTTTCCGAAGATTTCGCCCGCCAGATGCCGGGAACCGAGGCCGGTACGGCCTTCTGGAGCTCGGGCATTTCGCTGATCGTCCATCCCTGGAATCCCAATATTCCGGCGGTCCACATGAACACGCGCATGATCGTCACCGGCAAGCAGTGGTGGGGCGGCGGCGCCGATTTGACGCCGGTTCTGGATGCCCGTCGCAGCCAGGAAGACCGGGACACGGTGGATTTCCACGCCGCCATGCGCGCCGCCTGCGCCGACCGGCCGGGCGTCGACTACGACCGCTTCAAGGCCTGGTGCGACGACTATTTCTTCCTGCCCCACCGCAACGAGCCGCGCGGCACCGGCGGCATCTTCTACGATCACTTCAATTCCGGTGACTGGGACGCCGACTTCGCCTTCACCCAGGCGGTCGGGGAAGCCTTCCTCGCCATCTATTCTGAACTCGTCCGTCGCAATTACGACACGCCCTGGACCGAGGCACAGCGCGACGAGCAGCTCGTACGGCGCGGCCGCTATGTGGAATTCAACCTGCTCTACGACCGGGGCACCACCTTCGGGCTCAAGACCGGAGGCAATGTGAATTCCATCCTCTCCTCCATGCCGCCCGCGGTGAAGTGGCCCTAATTAAAGGGTATTCGCCGGGTCATTCCGGCGCAGGCCGGAATCCATGCGTGGAACAGGGCAAACCACCCGGCGGATGGTGCAGTGTGGGGGAAGTCCGTATGGCATAGCCCGTCTCGTCCTGCTTAAACTCCGCCCATGTCCCTGACCGATATCGACATCAGCTTCTATCGTTCGATCCGCTCGATCCGCCTGCCATTGCGGCAGCTGACGGTGCTGGTCGGCGGCAACGGGGTCGGCAAGACCAATCTCTATCGCGCCCTCGAACTCGTCCGCGCCGCCGCTTCCGGCGACATAGCCCATGCCCTGGCGCGCGAGGGGGGCCTCGCATCTGTGCTTTGGGCGGGTGAGCGAAAGCAGGGTGACCGGCCAAGGCTGACGCTTGAGGTGGGGATCGATACCGTCCGCCCCGATGACGAGGAGGCGGGCCTCACGCCCCGCTATTGCGTCGAGGTGGGCTTCGGCGACTCCCGCTTTGAAGCGGTTTTCGAGCAGGAGCCGCAGATCAAGTCGGAAAGCCTAATTCTGCCGGGGCGGCGGCCCGTGACCTTACTGGAGCGGAAGGGGCCGGCCGCCTGGTATCGGGACGAGACCGGCGCCCGGCGCCAGCTCGACATGCCGCTCCTGGCCAGCGAGACCGCCCTGTCGGCCCTGCGCGGCACCCTCCCCGAACTGGATGCGGTGCGCCATCTCCTCCTCGGCTGGCGCTTCTACCATGGCTTTCGCACCGATCCGGAATCGGTCCTGCGCCGGCCTTCGCTGGCGGTGACCGCCCCGACGCTGGATGCCGATGGCGGCAATCTTGGCGCGGTGCTGGCAACGCTGGTGCATATCCGACAGGACACGACCGATCTCGACGCCATTCTGCAGCAGGCTTTTCCCGGGTGCCGGCTCGACGTGCCGCCGCCCGAGCGTACGGCCGGTTTCACCATGACCTTTGCCGAGACGCCGAAACGCGCCTTCGGGCCGGCGGAACTGTCGGACGGCACATTGCAGTTTCTGGCGCTGCTGGGCGCCCTCCTCTCGTACCGATTGCCACCCTTCATCGCGCTCAACGAGCCCGAGGCGTCTCTCCATCCCGATCTCTTTCCGGCGCTCGCCACCGCCATTGCCCGGGCGGCGCAACGCAGCCAGATCTGGGTCGTCACCCATTCGACCACGCTCGCGCAGCTGATTGCCGACCAGACGGGCATCGAACCGCGCCGGGTCATCCGCAAGGATGGCGGCACCTGGATCGAAGGCCTCTCCCAGATCGGCATCTTTTCGGACGAATAAGCGGAACCAAATCCCGTCCCAGGAGTTTCCTAAGACGCGCCACTGGCGCGCGAGCAAGGAGGTTCAGCAATGAAACGCTTTGATTCCGGCACGTTGATCCCAGGGTCCACCTGGCGTGCAGAGGCCGAGACCGAGGCCGAAGTGGTCCGTCGCGCCGTCGAAAACATGAGAAACCTCAATGGCGAGACTGAGGTGCGCCCCGATATGGTCGAGCGCATCAAGGAACGCATTGTCGATGTCGACGACATGGGCAGCAAGACCAGACACTGACCTGAAAAGCCCCGGTTCGCCGGGGCTTTTGTTTGGGTTCAATGAAAAATCCGGTCGAGCAGCGCGTCCTTGTCGAGCAAAAACCCGCTCTCCACCCAGGCGCGCTCAAGAATGGCCAGCGCCGCACCCATTTCGGGACCGGCCTTCATGCCGCGCGCGACCAGGTCGGAGCCGTTGACCGGCAGGGGCGCGACCGGCAGGCGGCCAAGGTCGCGCGCCGTTTCCGCCAGCCGGTCGCGGGACCAGCCTTCCTCGGCCGCCGCGACCGCGAGACCTTCCACCGCATCCTCGCCAAACCTGTAGGCAGCCCAACCCACGTCTCCGGCGCGCAGCATGGCAGCGGCGTCGGCAATATTTTGCGCATGGCTGACCGCGCCATTGCTCAGGCGCCAATCCGCCTGGCGGGTTTCAAGGCTTTCCCGGCCCAGCAGGGCCAGTCGCGCCATGGGCGAGGCGCCGCCAAGGGCCTCGTAGCGCAACAAGGCTTCGCCCGCGCCCGGCGCAATGCGAACGAGGCCGAATTGATCCATCACACCCAGCGTGCGGGCAATGCGCGGCAGGCCCAGCATCCGCATCATTTCCGAGCCGATCCGCTCGCGCGAAATGTGGTCGAGATCATCGGCGGCATCCTGGCAGGCGGCCAGCCCCTCGGCATCGAACTGCTCGCCACCGTGGCTGGCCGAAAAGCGGAAGAACCGGAAAACTCGGAGGCCGTCCTCGGCAATGCGGCGCGCCGCCTCTCCGATAAACCGGACCCGGCCATTGATGAGGTCTCCCGCCCCGCCCAGTGGGTCATAGAGACGGCCATCGGCATGGCAGTAAAGGGCGTTGATGGTGAAGTCGCGCCGCGCCGCATCGGCCGCCCAGTCGCTGCCGAACACGACTTCCGCATGGCGCCCATCGGTGCGCACATCCTGACGCAGCGTGGTCACCTCGACACTGGTGGCGCCCAGCCTCAGCGTCACCGTGCCGTGCTCGATGCCGGTGGGATATGTGGCAATGCCCGCGGCCTTGGCCTTCTGCATCACCGCCACCGGCAGAAGTTCGGTGGCCATGTCGATATCGGCACCGTCGCGACTGGCCCCGATCAGGCTGTCGCGCACGATGCCGCCGACGGCCCGCGTCCGCCCGGCGTCACCCTCCAGCACTGCAAAAATGGTCTGCACCTCCGGGCGCGCGAGCCATTCGGCCGCCGTCAGGCGCTCCGGGATCACGCCGCGACCTCATCGAGCGCCATATCGCGAAACAGCCGCGTCAGATTGGCGGTAATGCCCCAGATAGTGTGGCCGTCGTGATCGATCTGCCAGGTGGAATGCTCGCGGCCATTGCGCGAAATCCGGAACCGGCCATAGGTGCTCTTGTCCAGAATCCGCCGCAGCGGCACCTCGAACACCGAGTGGACTTCCGCAGGGTTGGGCACGAAGGGGGCGCTGGGCACCACTTCCGCCACGACCGGGGTGATGAGGTAATTGGTGCCGGTGAAATAGATCGGCATATAGCCAAGGATCGTCGCGTCTCCCGGCGCCATGCCCACTTCCTCCTGCGCCTCGCGCAGGGCGGTGGCTGCGATATCGGCATCGGCGCCGTCCACCTTGCCGCCGGGAAAGGCCACCTGGCCCGAATGCGCCCGGAGGTCTGGCGAGCGCTCGGTATAGAGTATGGTGTGCCCCTCCGGCCGCCGCACCAGGGCGATCAGGACCGCGGCAGGCACCGGCGGGCGCTCGAAGGGTTTTGGCGGCTGCCAGTCCGGCACCAGGTTTTCGGCGCTGCCACGCACCGGCGGGGCGCTCAAGAGGCGCGCCGCCAGCTGGCTTGCTATATCGCTGTCAATACTCACGGCGGGTTCCGAGGGCACGGGAAGTGGCGGATCGACTGTAGTCAAGCCGCCGCCCGCCCGCATCCCTTTTTGCGTGGCATCTATTTGCCGGCGTCGAAAGCCGCGATCGAGCCGGCCAGCGACTTGGCAAGGCTCTTGTCCTCGGCCAGCAGCAGCACGCGGCTGGTATCCACCGGGCCGGGGAACTTGATGGCGCCCGGCGTGGTGATTTCCCAGCCCAGCGGGCAATAATAGTCCTGGTCGCCGACCAGCAGCACGAAATGCCCCTCGCCGCGCGCCAGGGCGCGTTCGGAAACTTCCCGCGCCAGCAATTTGCCGGCGCCGCGCTTGCGGAAATTGGGGTGAGTGGCCAATGGTCCCAAGAGATAACCCTTGATGCCGCCAACGCTGATCGGGGTCATCCATACCGAGCCGCACGGCGTGCCATCGACTTCGGCAATCAGGCTCAGGCCCGGATCGATGGCGAACCGCTCCCGCACGCGAAACGCGGTACGGGCAAACCGGCCCGGGCCAAAGGCAATTGCCTGCAGGTCTTCGACGAACACATCGTCGTCGGCGGTGGCAGGCCGTACCGTGGGCTGGCCGGAAAGCGGGGAAGCAGCGGCCTTGGCCGCGAGGGGCGTGGTCATGTCTCAGGTATCCGCGAAAGTGTGCACAGCAAGTTGCAGTCGGCCCGAAGCCCACTGCGCTAAACGACCAACTAGGGTCGTCGGTTCACCTGCAATACCTTCACCATCCTGGACGCCTCCACGTCTGGTTCCGCATTAGCACCCGCGAAACATCGCGTAAATGGGATTGTTCTGCCCATCGCACCAGTTTCCTCCACGCTCTGCCGCTATGCCCCGAATGCATAACGCACTGTTGCGCCATCGCGGCCTTTTCCCCCGCATCCATCCTGCCTAGGTTTTGGGGAACGACAGGGCTCGGGCCGAATTGGTCTAGTCCGGCAAGCCGACAGCAAGATGACCGAAAGAGGCCCGACATGGGACAATTGATCGACGGAACCTGGTCCACCCAATGGTATGACACCTCCAAATCCGACGGCAAATTCGTGCGCAGCCAGTCCGGCTACCGCAACTGGATCACCCCCGATGGCCAGCCGGGGCCCAGCGGCACCGGCGGTTTCGCCGCCGAGGCCGGCCGCTACCATCTCTATGTGTCGCTCGCCTGCCCCTGGGCCCACCGCACCCTGATCTTCCGCAAGCTCAAGAACCTCGAAGAGCTCGTCTCCGTCTCCGTCGTTTCACCGAAAATGCCCGACGAGACCGGCTGGAGTTTCAACAAGGAAGAAGGGTCGACCGGCGATGCCCTATTGGGCAAGGACACGCTCTGGCAGGTCTATACCGAGGCCGATCCGCACTATACCGGCCGCGTGACCGTGCCGGTGCTCTGGGACAAGAAAACCGGCACCATCGTTTCCAACGAGAGCAGCGAAATCATCCGCATGTTCAATTCGGCCTTCGATGAATTGACCGGCAATACCGACGACTACTATCCCGAAGCCCTGCGGCCGCAAATCGACGCCATCAATGCGCGCGTCTATGACGACATCAACAATGGGGTCTACAAGGCCGGCTTCGCGACGAGGCAGGATGCCTATGACGAGGCAGTCTTCAAACTCTTTGAAGCGCTCGATTGGGTCGAGGGCCTGCTGGGCGAGACAGCCTATCTCACCGGTGACAGCATCACCGAGGCCGACTGGCGGCTGTTCACCACGCTCGTGCGCTTCGATGCGGTCTATGTCGGCCACTTCAAGTGCAACCGGAAGCGCATCGCCGACTATCCGAATCTCAGCCACTATCTCAAGGCGCTCTATGAAGTGCCCGGCATCAAGGAAACGGTCGACCTCGACCATATCCGCACGCACTACTACTGGAGCCACACCACCATCAACCCGCACCGGATCATCCCGATCGGCCCCGAACTGCCTTACCTGGACTGACCGCAAACCGCGCGCCAACCACCGGGTCATTCCCGCGAAAGCGGGAACCTCTGGTTTCCGGCAAAAACGGTCCGCCCTAATACCCCCAGATGGTGCGCTTTTCCGCGCCATCGAAATACTCGTCGATCCGCTGCGAGGTGGCAGGCGTCACCTCGCTCGGCAGCGACCGCCGGTCGAACCAGCCCACTTCGGCGATTTCGAAGCTGTGGCTCATGTCCGAGACTTTTTCGAACCTCTTGCAGACGAAGAAGGCCACGTGGTCGCGGTTCGTGACCGTGCTCGAATTATGATAGAGGCCGAAAAGCTGCATCGGGCCCACGGGCTTGAACCCGGTCTCCTCTTCACATTCGCGCGCGCCGGCCTCCTCGAATGTCTCGCCCGGCCCCACGCCACCGCCCGGAAACTGCCAGCCGGGAATGTGGCGATGGCGGATGAGCAGCACCTTGTCGCCATCCACCACCATCACCCGCGCGCCAACCGTCATGCGCAGCCACAGGCCCTTGAGGGTGAGAAAGATGCGGGCGCGCACCCGCTGGAAGCGATTCATCATGGGCCGAACTCCTGCCTTTGGGTTCCATGGCTAGGCAATTTCGGCGCCGCGGCCAACTGTCTTTCGCGCCGCATCGGCCCCCTGGGCACCCAATTGCACGCATGAATTTCAAGCTTGCGCCGTTTTGCCCGTTTTCTTGCCGGCGCGCTTCTCGTAAAACCCCACGCAATGATCACGCTCGCCCATATTTCCGACATCCACCTGTCCCCCCTGCCACAGGTGGCTTTCACAGACCTTCTGGGCAAGCGCCTGACCGGGTTCATGAACTGGAAGCTCAAGCGTCATGGCGAGCTCAACAGCGAGACCCTGGGCCGGCTGATCGCGCATATGCAGGGCCAGAATGCCGATTTCACCGCCGTGACCGGCGACCTGGTCAATCTGGCGCTCGATGCCGAAGTCGAACGCGCCGGCGATTGGCTCAAGGCCCTTGGCCATAGCGACAAGGTCGCGGTCTGCCCGGGCAATCACGATGCCTATGTGCCCGGCGCGCTCGACCACGCCCAGGAAAACTGGGGGCCCTATCTGCGCGGCGAGACCCTTGA
The DNA here is from genome assembly GCF_025809055.1 of Devosia sp. Taxonomy (NCBI): domain Bacteria; kingdom Pseudomonadati; phylum Pseudomonadota; class Alphaproteobacteria; order Hyphomicrobiales; family Devosiaceae; genus Devosia; species Devosia sp. The sequence goes on from NZ_CP075529.1 coordinate 1,553,947, forward strand.
GGGTCAGGCCTTTCCCTTCGTGCGCCGGATCGGTGACGTCGCCGTCATTTCCTGCTCCAGCGCCGTGCCGACGCCCCCGTTCATGGCCGTGGGCCGGTTCGAGGAAAAACAGGCGGCGCGCCTGTCCCGCATGCTCAAGCTACTCGGCGATGCCGATTATTTCCGCGTCGTGCTGATCCACCATCCGCCCAATGCCGAACTGCAGCACCCCTCCTTCGGGCTCAAGGGCCACCGGCTGTTCCGCCAGGTCATCGCCAGCGAAGGGGCCGAACTGGTCCTGCATGGCCACACCCATCGCTCCTCGATCCACCACATTTCCGGCAAGGGCCAGGAAGTGCCGGTGATCGGCGTCGCCGCCGCCAGCGCCGCCCAGGGCGGCACGCTGGACGATCCCGCGCGCTACAATCTCTTTCGCATCGAGCGCGAGAATGGCGCCTGGCGCTGCACCATGCGCGAATTCGGTTTCCAGCGCCTCGGCCAGGACATCGTCATGCGCATGCAGATGCGCATCTACTAGCCCCGTTCGCGCCAGGGACTTTTTGGCCGAAGCACCGCGAGGCCCGTCCCGCGCGTCGCCCCACTCCCGCCACGGCCGCAAATCACCTATATGATGACCATAGCCAGTGAGTTGCCCGTGACCGAATCGTTCCGCATCGAGCACCCGACTTTCGACCCGGCAACGGGGCAAGCGCGGTTCTCCTATCGCCTCAGTGACCTGTCCTTCACCGAGGAGCTGACCCTGCCGGCCGGGGCCAGCGCCGATGCCGTGCAGTCCGAAAGCTTCCGCAAACTGCTGGGCCTGACGGCTCTCGTGCTCGGCGTCAGCTATTTCAAGCTGCGCGCCCCCTTCACCATTGCAGCGCCCGACATTGCCCTGACCGAGGCCGAGCGGGCCTTTGTCATCGATGTCTATGAAAACGGGCTCGGCGAGTTCTACGCCCGCAACAATCTGTCCCGCTTCGGCAAGCTGATCCTGGAAACGCCGGCCGATCCGGTCACGCGAAAACCTGCCCCCATTCTGCCCGAACGGACGCTTCTGCCCATCGGGGGCGGCAAGGATTCGCTGGTCAGCGTCGACCTTCTGACCCATACCGGAGTGCCGTTCACACCCTTCGCGGTCAATCCGAAAGGCCCGATCCTCACCTCGGTCGAGGCCATCGGCACCGAACCGGTTTATGTGACCCGCACGCTCGATGCCGAGATGATCCGGCTCGGCAAGGAGCCCGGCTTCTACAACGGCCACGTCCCCTCGACCGCGATCAATTCGATGATCGCCAGCCTCTGCGCCCTGCTCTATGGCTACGACCAGATCGTGCTGTCCAACGAGCGCTCGGCCAGCGAGGGCAATGTCATGTTCGACGGCCGCGAAACCAATCACCAATATTCCAAGTCGCTCGGCTTCGAACTGCTGATCGCCGATACCCTGGCCAATGCCACCGGCGGCGCGCTGAAATATTTCTCGCTGCTCCGGCCCTATTCGGAGGCGCGGATCGCCTCGCTATTCACCCATGGCAAGCGGTTCGACACCGTGTTCTCCAGCTGCAACCGCAATTTCCGCCTCACCGGCAATGACGGCCATCTGTGGTGCGGCGAGTGTCCGAAATGCCATTTCGTCTTCCTGATCTTCGCGCCCTTCATGGCCAAGGATCGGCTGCTGGCCATTTTCGGCAAAAACCTTCTGGCCGAACCCGCCAACGAACATTCCTTCCGCGAACTGGCCGGGCTGACCGGCCAGAAGCCCTGGGAATGTGTCGGGGAAATTCTCGAGGCCGCCGCCTGCTTCTACACCCTCACCCGCCATGCCGATTGGCACGAGGATGCGATCGTCAGGGCCATCAAGCCGGACCTGTTCGCCCAATATGGCGAAGAGAAGCTGCAACTGGCCATGGCCGAGTGCCTGACCGACAGCCACGACCACCATATTCCCCCGGCCCTTGCCGCCAAGGTCGCCGCCTATGCGGTTTGACGAGCCGGTCCTGCTCTATGGCGCCGGCCGGGAAGCGGTCTCCACCCGCGCCTTCCTCAAGGCGCGCCAGCCTGATCTTATGGTCTATGTGACGGTCGACAGCGGCGATGCCGATATTGCCGACACGCGGGCGATTGCGCCTGAGGAACTGCCTGCGGCCATCGCGGCGCGTCGCTTCGGCCTGATCGTCAAGAGCCCCGGCGTCTCCCGCTACAAGCCGGTGTTCGATCTGGCCCGGGCCGCCGGCATTGCGGTGACCTCCAACCTCAACCTGTGGAACAGCGCCTATCGCGACGGCCGCACCGTCATCGCCATCACCGGCACTAAGGGCAAGTCCACCACGGCCACGCTCACCCATCTCATGCTCACCCGCTCCGGCATTGATGCCGGACTCGCCGGCAATGTGGGCCTCGCGCCGCTGGATATCGCCGGCAAGCATCCCCTGGTGATCTTCGAGCTCTCGTCCTACCAGACGGCGGACATGAATTTCCTGCCCGACGTGGCGGCGGTCACCAATCTTTATCCCGAACATGTCGACTGGCACGGCTCGGTCGAGCGCTACTATGCCGACAAGCTGCACCTGATCGACCGGGATGGCGGTTTCGCCGTGGCCCTGGGCGCAGCCGCCAAGGGCAATGCGCTGGTGGCCCGGGCCGTCCGCGACCACCGCCGCCTCCTCCCCGACCTCACTGCAGAGCAGGCCTTGCTCATCGAAAGGGCGGTGTCCCATTCCCGGCTGCGCGGCGCCCACAATCTCGACAATGCGATCCTCGCCGCAACCATTGCCCTGGCAACGGGCGGCACGATCGAGGGCATCCTCGCCGGCATCGCCGCATTCCGGCCCCTGCCCCATCGCCTCGAAGATCACGTCTTCGGCGCCATAACCGCCGTCAACGACTCCATCTCTACGACGCCCGAAGCCACCAAGGCCGCTCTGGCCTCCTATCCGGGCCGGCGCATCGCCCTCATTGCCGGCGGGCACGAGCGGCAACAGGATTATGGTGAACTTGCGGGCCTCTTGGCCCAGCGCGGCGTGACCACGCTGGTTACCCTGCCCGTCACCGGCTCGCGCCTGGCCAGCGCCGCACGGCAGGTGGCGCCTGGTATCGACGTCATCGAGGCCCCCGATCTCAACGCAGCCGTGGCCGCGCTGGCCAAGCGGACGGCCCGCTTCGACACCATCATCCTTTCCCCCGGCGCCCCCTCCTACAACCAGTTCAAGAATTTCGAGGCCCGCGGCACCGCCTTCGTGGCGCTCTGCAGGGCCCATTTCGGCGGCGCGTAAGTCGTCCGCAGAAAAGCGGACACAGCTCTGATTCACTTGGATCGGGTACGCCTATGCCCGCCAGTTACCGCGCTTCACGTCGGCCATGAATTATTCGCACGCCCGGTGGTCACCCAGGCGAACGCCTAGGCCCCAAGACCACTTCACGATAGGACTGAAACGACGGAACCCTTCCCTTCTCCCCTGAGGGGAGAAGAGCCTGCCCCGGACTTGATCCGGGGTGGCGCGAAGCGCCGGATGAGGGGTTCACACTTACGGTTTTGCCGAGAGGCTTTCACCCCTCACCCCATCCCTCTCCCCTGAGGGGAAAGGGGGCGATGAAGGCGATGGTTCAGTTCACGGGTGAAAAGCTCTAAAAAGGCAAAACCCTAAAATGGCTGCGTCATTGCGCTGGGCGGCAGGCCAGCACCTTCGAGCGACAGGCCGATCAATTCGATCAGGCCCGGATCGTCGATGGACTGGCGCAAGCGGGTCAGCACGCCCTCGGCGCGAAAGGCCGGCGCCTCCATGATCCGCGCCAGATAGGCATTGACCACGGCCATGTCGCCCAGGCGCTGCCCCGCGATCACCGCCAGAACCGGCCCCAGTTCCCGATCGGCCTCGGCATAGAGCCGCGCATAGGCAATGGCATCGGCATCGCGGCTGTCGCGCAGCGCCAGCAGCGTTGGCACGCTCATGTACCAGCCCGGAATATCGGTTGCGGCGGCCATGGCTGCCTCTGAAAGACCCGCCGCCCTGTCCAGGTCACCGCCGAGCGCCAGGTGCCGCGCCCATCCGGCCATGATGTCGATATTGGCCGGGTTGAGTTGCAGTGCCGAGACATAGGCCGCCTCGGCCGCCGTGCCCTGTTGCGCCAGATCGTAGAGCCAGGCCCGCTGCCCCCAGACAAAGCCGCTGAGCGGCGCCGTCTGAATGGCCTGGGCAATAGCGGTTTCGGCGCTGGAGACCGCCACCATGCCGGCTCCCGCGTCCGGCCCGAACTCGGCCAGCAGCACCGCGCGGGCGGCCAGCGCATCGCCGCCATTGCGCTCGCGCAACGGCAGGGCATCGAGACAATCGAGCGCCCTTGCCGCATTGGCGGCATTGGCGGTTTCGCGAAAATATTCGAACGTCATGCGGCAGAGATAGGCGTTTTCGCCACCAGCCAACGCCCGGCCGGTCAGCAGCAGCGACCTGGCTCTTGCGTGAAGCGGGCCGCGCAGCGTCCCCAGGGCCCGGCTCAGTTCACCCGAAACATCGTCCAGCACGCTTCCGGCTTGCTCTCCGGGCAGGCTCACCATCTTGTTCCAGACCACGGAGCCGGTGACGGCCTCGGTCAGGATGGCGCTGTATTGCAACGCCTCCCCCTCGCGCCGCACGATCCCGCTCAGCACGAAATCGACACTATCCGGCGCCGCGCTTGAGTCATCGCCGCCATAGGCCACGTCGAGCGTTCCGAACTGGTCGAGGTCGGTGACCAGTTCCACTGCAAGGCCCGACGACACCATGGTGTCCGTCCGCTCTCCGGAAAGGTTCTGGAATTCGGTGACAAGCACTCTCGGACGCTGCAGCAGGGCCCTGGACGCCTGGGCCTGCTCGACCCGGGGCTCCCAGGTTGCTACGGCATAGGCCAGTGCCAGCCCCCCGATGGCCAGCACCGCCAGGACGAACCACGAGGTGGTGACATGGCCCTTGCGTCTCGGGGTCGAGACAAATTCCGGCTCCGGCGCCACCGGCGAACCCATCTCGCCTGCCGCAGCCCCGTCTTGAAAACCGAACTCGGGAACATAGCGCCCGGTGGGCAGCGAAATGCGCACCGGATCGCTCAGTCCCGGTCCGGCATAATATTGCTCGATCAATTGTCGAAGGCGGCGCGCCTGCACCCGCACGATCGGATCGGTCTGGGGGTCGAAATCAAGTGGCCGGCCCAATACGTCCACGGCAATCGAATAGGCCTTGATGGCCTGGGCATCGCCATTGAGCTTGCGTTCGACGATATAGTCGAGAAAGCGTGCCAGTTGCGGAGAGCGCGAAATCTCCGGCCAGGCCTGCAGGTTCTGCAGCGCCAGTCGGACATCATCCCTGCCCGGTTCGCCCGCGGCCACGCTTTTCTCCCCTCATCTGCTCCGATTAGCGCTGCTTTACATGTAAAACACAAGGCCGAATTACCCCGGTTTACCCAAGCTAGCCTGTTCGCCGGGCCCGCGATGCGTCATTAGCCGCCCCGTCGATGTCATGGACTCGACATATTCCCGGTGGCTAGGCCCCGCCGGAACTCATCTGGAAAGTGTCGGAACGTCATAGGTGCCATTTGGCGCGGCGTGACGTGTTTGCTGTGTGTGGTCCGCGTGAAGCGGAAAACAGAGGGTGTTGCTTTGCTTGAGGCTGTGGACGAAACGCCATTCATTGCGCTTGTCGACGACGACGCGCATTCGGCCAATCTGCTGATCCGTGCGCTGACCGCGCAGGGCGCCCCCCGCGTGCGCCCGCTCTTCGGCGATGCCGAAGGGATCGAATCGCTCCTGGCCATGATCGGTGATGTCGAAAACACCTGGCCCGACATCGTGGTCATCGACCTCAAGGCCCATAGCGGCGCCAATGCCGATTTCCTTGCGCAGTACCATCCGCTGCTGCGCCAGAAGGGTATTCCGGTGGCCGTGATGGCCGCGCCGACTGGCCGCGATGGCCGCCAGGATCTTCTCGATTCCGGCGCATCTGCGGTGTTCTTCCGGCAGGCCGAACGCGAAGCCTATCTCAACGAGGCCGCTGCCATAGTCAGTTTCTGGGCGCGTCAGCAGCGCCTTGATGCAGTTGGCATGTAACACCTGCGTCCACAGGTTGCATGCCATAGGTGGGGAGCGGCGCTGCATGTGATCTTCGGGTCATCCTGCATTCCCAAGCGCCCTCTCCACCACTGAACCCGACCGGCGGTCTGCACCACCGCCGTCGATGCGCCGTCCACTGTCTTGGCCGGTGCTGGGCACGGATACGACACCTCCCGGTCGTGTCCGTACGGGGGGAGAAGCAAATTGCGTTCTAGGCGCCTGGTCCCTCGGCGCCATGGATGCGCTTCTCCCCGCGGCCCGTCGCCGGAGCCTCACCCTTTTCATCGTCTCGCCCAACGACGCGATGCGCGAACGCCCTGAGCGCCGCCATGACAATGACCGCCAATAGCGCCGATCCGGCCGCAATCACGTAAAAGCCAAGGGCGGTGGCGACGCCCACCGCGCCCGCCAGCCACATGCCGGCACCAGTCGTCAGCCCATGAACACCCGCGCCGCTGCGGAAGATCGCACCAGCCCCGAGAAAGGCTATGCCTGCCGTCACCGCCTCGACCGCGCGGATGGGATCGGCCTGGCTAGAGCCGCCGGTCCCGATCGTGTGGTAGATTTCAAAGGCCAGAATGGTGAACAACGACGCGGCCACTGCGATCAACATGTGGGTCCTGAGCCCGGCGCCATTGGAATGCGCCTCGCGTTCAAAACCGATCACCGCCCCGAACAGGGCCGCCAGAGCCAGTCGTATGGCGATGATGTGCAATTCGAGGTGGGTATCGACCAGGCCGAAACTGTTGCCGCTATCCATGTGCTGACCCTTGTGACGCTTCTGTCTCAACACGTCCCAGGGCAGCCGGTTCCCTAAACCGTTTTCAGCCACCCGCCATCGACGAAATAGGTGCTGCCGGTCGAATAACTGGCCATGTCCGAGCACAGGAACGCCACGAACCGCGCGACTTCCTCAGGCGCGGCAAAGCGCTTCATGCCGCCTGCCTCGTCAGCCACCGCCTGCAGATGCGCCTCATATCCGTCCTCGCCGGCAATCTGTTTGGCCGTCTTGATCCAGTCCGGCGTCAGCACCAGCCCCGGATTGACCGTATTGACGCGGATATTGTCGCCGACCACCTCGTTGGCCAGGGTCTTGGAGAACATCATCAGCGCCGCCTTGGTGGTGTTGTAGATCGGCTCATACCAAAGCGGCTGCACCGCGCAAATCGAGGCATTGTGCACGATGGCGCCGCCGCCGCGACGCTTCATGCCCGGCACCAGGCCTCGCGCCAGCCGCACCGCCGCCATGACATGCAGGTCCCAGTAGTACTGCCATTTGGCATCTTCGGCCTCGGCGATGGTCTCGTTGGAGCCGGTCCCGGCATTGTTGATCAGGATGTCGATATCGCCGGCCGCCGCAATCACCGCCTCGCAGCCCGCCGCCGTCGCCACGTCAGCCGCAATGGCGCTCGCCTTGACCCCGAACTGGCCGGCAATCCGCCTTGCCTCGGCTTCACCGCGACTACCATCGCGCCCGATGAGGAACAGATTGCACCCCTCGGCCGCCAGCGCCTCGGCAATGGCCAGCCCGATGCCGACAGTGCCGCCGGTGATGACCGCGGTCTTGTTGGAAAGATTGAGTTCCACGTTGGCCTCCCTGCCAATTGCGACCGCGTGGTGAGCGCGTCTGCCTGCCTATTCCGCCGTCACCCTGATCTGCAGCTTCACGTCCGTCGGCCGCGCCTCCACGGCCCGATCGAATGCCGCCTTTGAATCCGCGAAGGCAAATGTCTCGGAAATCAGCGGCTTGAGATCGACGCGACCCGATGCGATCAGCGCAATGGCGCGGTCATATTGATGCGCATAGCGAAACACGTTCTCGATCCGCAATTCCCGCACCGAGGCCATGGCGATATCCAGCCGCACCGGCTCGACCGGCAGGCCGACCACGACGATACAGCCCCCCGGACGCGGCAGGTCCATCACGCTCTCCCAGGCCTTGGGCGAGCCGGAACACTCAAAGACCACATCGACGCCCCAACCCTCGGTCAATTCGCCGATGACCTCCGCCAGGTTGCGCTCGCGGATATTGACCGGAATGACGCCCTGGTATTGCGCGGCGATATCGAGCTTGGGCTGGGCCAGGTCGGCAACGATGACGCGGGCGCAGCCCCCGGCCAGCGCCGCCAGGGCCACCATGGTGCCGATCGGCCCGGCACCGAGCACCAGCGCCGTGTCGCCAGGCGTGATGCGGGCCTTGCTCGCCGCCTGCATGCCCACGGCAAAGGGCTCGACCATGGCGCCCTCGGCAAAACTCACATGGTCGGGCAGCTTGAACGTGTAATTGGCTGGGTGCACGACTTGAGGCGTCAGCACGCCGTGAACCGGCGGCGTCGCCCAGAACTGGACGGCCGGGTCGACATTGTACATGCCCAGCCGGCTGGCCCGCGAATTGGCGTCAGGAATTCCCGGCTCCATGCACACGCGATCGCCCACCTTGAGATGGGTTACCCCCTCCCCGACCTCGACAATCGTTCCGGCGGCTTCATGGCCGAGAATCATCGGCGCTTCGACCACGAAGGGGCCGATGCGGCCATGGGTATAGTAGTGCACATCCGAGCCGCACACGCCCACCGTGTGAATGGCGATCCTCACCATTCCGGGCCCCGTGTGCAGCGGCACCTCGATGTCACGCAAGTTCAGGTCGTGCTGCTTTTCCAGCACTAGCGCAGGCTGCAAGGCCATGATGTCCTCCCGGCAAGTTACTGAGCAATAGCTCACAAATTGCGCATTTGCCAATCCACTCCCGCATTCCTTGGGGAATTACGGTTTTTGAACCTGCGTGGTAACGTGTCCCTAATTCCGCCAACCTAGACTGGCGACAACCGAAAACGCGCAGCGTCAATGCCGGCCATCGAGAAAAACGAGACACGACAATCCTATACTAGGACACTCCTGTTACCAGCAATCGCCCTGCTGGTCATTGCGGGCGTAACCGTGACCGCCTTTCTCCTCATCGCCGCAGGCAGCGCAGACCGGCGCGCCCTTGAGCGGCAAACCCAGGCCATCGCGCTCGGCCTTGAAGACACCCGCATGGAACTGACCCTCGAGCAGAACCATGCCGGATATGATGCCGCCACGTCCCCATCCCCGCAACAGGCCAGCCAATCCCTGGTCATATCTCTCCTCGAGCAATTGGGATATCGCGCGGTCGCCTTCGTGGACGCGCAGGATCAGGTCCAGATCATGCCGCCCGATGCGGCGCCGGCTTTCTCCACCAGCGAATACGCGGCGATCGGCAGCCAACTCCGTGCCACGCTGCCAACCGGCCCGAGCCGGACGTTGCACCCCGGCATCACGCGCTATGCCTCCCTCGATGGCTCTCCCGCATTGCTCGTGGCCACCCCCATGCCGCAAACCGCCGGAACGGCAGTTGTTGGCCTGGTGGCACTCGATGAGCGCATGGCGCGCGAGATCGCACGCAGCGGCATGGCCGAATCCGGCCGGTTCGCGGCAACCAGAACCACCGATTTGCAATGGTCATCGCTGCCACTCAATGGGGCCGATGGCAGCCCGGTCGGCTATTTCGAATGGCAGCCGGATCGCCCGGGCACCGCGCTCCTGGCGCACGCTACTCCAGCGCTGCTGGCCGCTTTTCTCGTCTGCGGCCTCCTGGTCGCCGCCCTGGTCGGGCGTCTGGTACAGGCTGCCCGCGTGACCGAAGACAGCCACGCCCGCGCCCTGTTCGCCGCCCGGCATGACGACCTGACCGGCCTGCCCAACCGCGCTGCGCTGACCGCGCATCTGGGGGATCTGCTGGTCCAGCGTGGCAACCGCCCCCTGCCGATCAATGTGCTGCTGCTGGATCTCGATCGCTTCAAGCAAATCAACGACACCCAGGGCCATCAGGCCGGCGACGACCTGCTCGTGGCGGTGTCACAGCGCCTGCGTGGCGCCATCGACAAGGGTCAGTTCCTGGCCCGCATCGGCGGCGACGAATTTGCCATCGTGGCCGCGCTGGGTACCGACAATGTCGGCGCCCCCTTCCTGTCGCGGGCCATCTTCGATGCCTTCGCCGATCCCCTGGTCATCGGCAAGAGCGCCATGCATATCGGCACCAGCATCGGCATTGTGTCCGACACGGCGGGCGAAGCCACGCCAGGGGACCTGCTGCGCAAGGCCGATATTGCCCTGCATCAGGCCAAGGCCGCAGGCCGAAACCGGTCCGTGGTTTATGAGGAGCAGATGAACGAGCTCTTGCAGCTCGAACGCACCATCGAAGCGGAACTGCGCGATGCCCTGCGGCTGGGCGAACAGTTGAGCGTTCAGTTCCAGCCCCTCGTTGACCAGAAGACCCGCAAAGTGGTGGGCGCCGAGGCGCTTGCGCGCTGGCACCATCCGCGTTTCGGCCAGATATCGCCGGGCCGGTTCATTCCGGTTGCCGAAGCCACGGGCCTTATCGAGGCGCTGGGCCTGTTCGTGCTGCGCGAGGCCTGCCGGGTCGGCGCGGCCGCCAAGGGGCGCACCATCGCCGTCAATATCTCGACCACCCAATTGCGCAATGCCGGCTTTGCCGAACAGGTCCTCGACATCCTGCACGAGACCCGCATGCGGGCCGAGGACCTCGAAATCGAGATCACCGAATCCATCCTTCTCGACGAGGAGCATGTCTCCTCGCACAACCTGATGACCCTGCGCGCCGCCGGCATCCACGTCGCGCTGGACGATTTCGGCACCGGCTATTCCTCGCTGAGCTATCTCCACCGCTATCCGGTGGATCGCATCAAGATCGACCGCTCATTCGTCAGTCCGCTGGCGGAGGGCGAACAGAGCGTCGCCGTGGCGCGGGCCCTGGTCACGGTCGCCCATGCGATGAACCTCGAAGTCACCGCCGAAGGGGTGGAAACCGAAGAACAGGCCAATATCCTCGCCGGATTGGGCTGCAATACTTTTCAGGGCTTCCTGTTCTCGCCCAGCGTGGAAGCCGTTCGCATCCTCGAAATCTTCCGCCGCGACGGCAAGGCCCCAGCGCGGAGCGCGCTTTAACAGGTTTCGTCAATGAACTGATCCACCCAGTTCCAGCCCCTCACCTCTCCCTTGATCGGGCTTTGAAGCGGCCGGAGGCAAGATCGCTCCAGTGGAGCGATCTTAGCGGAAAAGGCCATGAGAGCTGCGCTCGAATGGCAAGTACCGCCGCTAGGCCCGCAGGGCCGTATCAAAGGTAGGTGGGGGTGCTTCCGGCGCCGTTACGACTGCATCGCGCCCCAGATCAGATAGATCAGGCCGAAGACCACGACGATCCCGACCAGCGACATCACCAATACCCGCAGGTTCATTCGTCTCGGATTGGCCTGTCGCGCTTCCGTGGCACTCTTTTCCGGGTCATAGGTCTGCATCAAACTCTCCTGCTTGGTTGTCGGGGAAACGTTGCCTGCCCCCCTTCGTTCCCGACACTTCCCATGCGTTCACAGGGACTTGACGACGGCGGCCGCGCGTCCGAGTCTCCGGCATGACCCTCTCGGAGACAGCCCTGATGACTGATGCGACCCTGCTGACCAGAATGATCATGGCCGGCCAGGGCAAGGAACAGGCCGACCTCGTCATCCGCGATATCGGCCTGCTCGATGTCATCACCGGCGCCGTCACCCTCACCGATATCGCCGTGGTCGCAGACCGGATCGTCGGCACCCATGGCAGTTACGATGGCAAGGTCGTAATCGACGGCAAGGGGCGCTTCGCCGTGCCGGGCTTCATCGATACCCACCTCCACATCGAATCGAGCCTTGTCACCCCCCTCGAATTCGACCGCTGCGTGCTGCCCCATGGCGTCACCACGGTGCTGTGCGATCCCCACGAAATCGCCAATGTTCTGGGCGCCGAGGGCATCCGCTACTTCCTCGACAGCGCCGAGCGCACCATCATGGATGTGCGGGTCAACCTCTCCTCCTGCGTTCCCGCCACCCCGTTCGAAACCGCCGGCGCCCAACTCGAAATCGGCGACCTCCTGCCTTTCCGCGACCACCCCAAGGTGGTGGGCCTCGCAGAAATGATGAATTTCCCCGGCGTGCTCAATGCCGATCCCGGCATTCTTGCCAAGCTCGTCGCCTTTCAGGACGGTCACATCGATGGCCACGCGCCTCTGCTGCTGGGCCAGGCCCTCAACGGTTATCTCGCCGCCGGCATCCGCACCGACCACGAGGCGACCAGCGCCGCCGAAGCGCGCGAAAAGCTCGCCAAGGGCATGGCCATCCTCATCCGCGAGGGCTCCGTTTCCAAGGATCTTGAGGCCCTGGCCGAAATCCTCGACGACAATACGTCGAGCTTCGTTGCCCTGTGTACAGATGATCGCAATCCGCTCGACATTGCCGAGGAGGGGCATCTTGACAGCTCCATCCGCCGGCTGATCGCCATGGGCCGGCCGCTGCACCACGTCTATCGCGCCGCCAGCCACTCGGCCGCCCGCATCTTCGGGCTCAGGGATCGCGGCCTGGTTGCGCCGGGCTGGCGCGCCGACATTGCCATTCTTGACAGTCTCGAGGGGTGCCGCGTGTCCGATGTCATCTCGGCCGGGCGCCTCGTGACGCCGGAGCTGTTCGCCGCCCGCACCCCCGTCGCCCCCGTCGGCCTCTCCTCGATGAAGGCGCAGCCGGTCACGCCAGAGGCCTTTGTCACCGAACCCAAGCCGGGCCAGAACAGCGTGCCGGTGATCGGCGTGCGCCCCGGCCTCATTCTCACCTTCCGCGAGGAAGCGACCCTCGCCGTGGGTGAAACCGGCTTGCAGCCTGACCTCGTCGAAGACGTCATCAAGGTCGCGGTGATCGAGCGCCACGGCAAGAACGGCAATATCGGCCGCTCCTTCGTCAAGGGTTTTGGGCTGAAACGGGGCGCCATCGCCTCATCGGTCGGCCATGACAGCCACAATATCACCGTGGTCGGTGCCAGCGACGAAGACATGGCCGCCGCCGTCAACCGGCTCATCGCGCTGGGCGGCGGCTTCACGGTCGCCGATGGCGGCAAGGTCACCGCCGAACTCGCCCTGCCCCTTGCGGGCCTCATGAGCCTCAAGAGTTTTGAAGAGGTCGCCCACGATCTCCATCACCTGCGCGATGCCGCCCGGGCCCTCGATTGCGTCCTGCCCGAACCCTTCCTCCAGGTCGCCTTCCTCGCCCTGCCCGTCATCCCGCACCTCAAGATGACCGATCGCGGCCTGTTCGATGTCGACAAGTTCGATTTCGTGACCTGAATTGAGCATTTCCTCGCTCTATCTCGCCTGGGTCGAAGACCTCCCGCCCCGCCTCAATGCGGTCAAGGCCACGCGCGGCATTGGCCTGGTCATGTCCGACGGCATCGTGCTCAAGACCGATCACTATGCCCCGCGCTCCCCCGGCCCCCATCCGACCATCCTCATGCGCCTGCCCTATGGAAGGCGCGGCTTCGGCCCCATCGCCGAGGCCTATGCCGAACGCGGCTTTCACGTGGTCATCCAGGCCTGCCGGGGCACCGAAAAATCCGGCGGCAGCTTCGATCCCTTCGCCAATGAGCGCGCCGATGGCCTGGCGACGCTTGACTGGATCAAGGCGCAACCCTGGTTCGATGGCAGCATCGGGCTCACCGGCCCGTCCTATCTCGGCTACGCGCAATGGGCCATTTCCGATGCCCTGCCCGAAAAGGCCGCCATGGCCACAAAGGTTACCACGGCCGATTTCCGGCCTGTCGTGTTTCCCGCCGGCGCCTTTCACCTCAATCTCTGGCTGAGTTGGGTGCAGGTCATCGAGGGCCTGCGCAACAGCCCGCTGGCCACCGCCGCCCGCATGTTTTCCGGCGATATCGAGCGGCGTACCGAAAAGGCCGCCGCCATCCTGCCGCTGGTCGAGGCCGACAAGGCCGTGGTCGGCCACAAGGTGCCGTTCTGGCGCCACTGGTTCGAGCACGCCATCGGCAATGACGCCTTCTGGCACGATCTCGATCACCGCCACCGTCTCACCGAAAAGACCCCGCCGGTGCATTTCATCTCCGGCTGGTACGATTTCATGCTCGATCCGCTCCTGGCCGATTATCGCCGGCTGGTCGAACTGGGCCACCGCCCCTATCTCACCATCGGCACCTGGTTTCACATCGCCGAGGAATTGCAGCGCGACAACTTGCGGGAAACCCTGGTCTGGATGCGCGCCAAGCTCATGGACGATGACACCGGCCTCCGGCGCAATCCGGTCCGCATCCATATTTCCGGCCGCGAGGAATGGCACGAATTCGACGCCTACCCGCCCGGCCCGGCCAGTCCCTCCACCTGGCATGTCGCCCCCGACGGCACGCTTGCCACCCACGGGCCGCGCAGCCACGGCACCAGCCACTATCGGTACGATCCGGCCGAGCCCACGCCCAATCTGGGCGGCGCCGTCTTCGCCTTTACCGGAGCCGGTGCTGTCGACAATGCCCCATTGGAAGCCCGCCCCGACGTGCTGACCTTTACCAGCCCGGTGCTGACGCGCGACCTGACCCTGATCGGCCGCTGCCGGGTCAACCTGGCCGCCCGGGCCAGCCATCCCGATGTTGATTTCTTCGTGCGCCTCAACGATGTCGGCCCCGATGGCACCTCGATCAATATCTGCGACGGCCTCGTCCGTGTCACGCCCGAGACGCCCGCCACAGATGGCGCCTGGCAACTGGCCATCGACCTGCACGCCATGGCCCACAGCTTCCGGCCCGGCCATCGCCTGCGCCTGCTGATCGCCTCCGGCGCCCATCCCCGCTATGCGCGCAATCCGGGCACCGGCGAACATATCGGCACAGCCACGCACATGGTGGCCAATGACGTGGAAATCCTCCACACCGGCACCAGCCTGTCCCTGCCCGCCTACACGCTGCCCTGACCGGCGTTGAATCCGCCAGACGCTCGATTGTCACCCCGGCGCAGGCCGGGGCCCATCCCGAGATGTGGCGAGTGATCCCTTCCTGCGCCGCGATCACATCACAGTTTGGACGCCATCTTGCTCCACAACCAACGCGATCTAGCGCATTGAAATCCCACTGGTTTCCCGCGCACTCACGTCAATTGTACCGAACCGTACATACCCTATTGCCAATTTAGTTATTCTACATAACTATATTCCGGCATCATTCAGGGAGGATGAGATGCTGACTTATTGGAGGAGCCCCATCGCGATCGGCGCCTTGCTGGCCACTACGGCCTGGGCCGGTCCCGCCATGGCCGAAAGCCTCGATTGCGCTTCCGTCGCCGGGCATGATTTCGGTATCGAGGGCCTGGTGATCGCCTCGGCCGAAGCCCTGCCAGTGGGCGAAAACGCGCCGGTTGCCCATTGCATGGTCAAGGGCCATGTCGGCGAACGCACCGGTGTCGACGGCAACACCTATCGCGTCAGTTTCGACCTGCGCCTGCCGGACGACTGGAATGGCCGCTTTGTCCACCAGTTCAACGGTGGCAATGACGGCGCCGTTGTCCCGGCCATGGGCGACCTGCGCAATGGCGACCCGGCCGACAATGCCCTGTCGCGCAATTATGCCGTCGTCTCGAGCGATGCCGGCCACGATGGCGCGGCACACCCCGAGGCAGGTCTGGCCGGCGGCGCTCAGTTCGGCTTTGATCCCGAAGCGCGCAGCGACTACGGCTACAGCGCCGTCGCCAAGCTCAACCCGGTCGCCACCGACCTCGTCGAAGCCTATTATGGCGAACCGATTGCCTATAGCTATGGCGTTGGCGGTTCCAATGGCGGACGCCATGGCCTTGTTCAGGCCACACGCCTGCCCGACGCCTTCGACGGTATTCTCGCCGCGTATCCCGGTTTCAACCTGCCGCGCGCCGCCGTTCAGCACGCCTGGGACGTACAGGCCTTCAAGGCCATCAATGGCGATATCCGCACCGCCTTCACCCAGGAAGACCTGACCCTGGTTGCCGATGCGGTCCTGGCAGCCTGTGACGGCCTGGACGATCTCGAAGACGGCATCATCGCCGATTATCCGGCCTGCCAGGCCAGCTTCGATGTCACCACGCTCACCTGCGCGGCCGGCAGCACCAATGCCTGCCTGGCTCCGGCACAGGTGGAAGCCCTGCAGAAAATTCACGCCGGCCCGACCAATTCCGCCGGCGAGCAGCTCTACAGCAACTGGGCCTGGGATCGCGGCATTGCCAGCGGCAACTGGCGGTTCTGGAAACTGGAAAGCGGCGTCCCGCCCTGGGATTCAATGCCCCTGATCGCCACCATGGGCGCGGCCTCACTGGCCACCATTTTCTCCAACCCGCCGGTTGATGTGGGCGGCGATCCCGCCGCGCTCGAACAGTTCCTGCTCGACTATGATTTCGATACCGATGTCACTGTCGCCGCGACCACCGACGCCTTCGCCGAATCCCCCATGGATTTCATGACCCCCACCGATATCGGCAATCCGGAAATGGCAGAATTCCGCGACGCCGGTGGCAAGATGATTGTCTTTCACGGCATCAGCGATCCGGTGTTTTCGGTGATGGACACCATCAGTTGGTACGAAAAGCTCGACGCCAATGCTGACGGCAAGGCCGCCGATTTCGTCAAGTTCTACGCCGTGCCCGGCATGGGCCATGGCTCGGGCAGCCCGGCAACCGACAAGTTCGACGCCTTCTCGGCTCTGGTCGATTGGGTCGAGAACGGCAATGAGCCGGACTTCCTCGTGGCCACGG
The DNA here is from genome assembly GCF_025809055.1 of Devosia sp. Classification (NCBI taxonomy): domain Bacteria; kingdom Pseudomonadati; phylum Pseudomonadota; class Alphaproteobacteria; order Hyphomicrobiales; family Devosiaceae; genus Devosia; species Devosia sp. Next base: position 1,570,614 of record NZ_CP075529.1, read on the forward strand.
CGACCCCGGACAATGAATACGTTCCGGAAATGGCCAACATCACCCGCAAGCTGTGCCCCTATCCGACCATCGCCCGCTTTACGGGCGGCGTGGAAGCCAGCTACGAAAGCTTCGCCTGCAAATAAAATCAAAAAGCCCGCCGGAAGGCGGGCTTTTTTCCATGAACAGACCCACGCACCGGGTTTCGCCTTCCCCTGCCCATTCAGGGAAGTATGCACCTCACGCGTACTGACATCTGAACTTTCCCAATGTCATCCCCGCGAAACACCATGTCATCCCCGCGAAAGCGGGGATCTCCGTTCCCGCCAGAACAGATTCCCGCTTTCGCGGGAATGACCCAGTGGTACGGTCAAATCACGACAGGCAGGCCTGTTTGCTTGGAAACCGATCCCCCGGCCCCCATCGCCCCCTCGCCCCTTCGGGGAGAGGGCCGGGGTGAGGGGTCATAGCCCCCAGCGACCACCAGAGCCGCAGAAAACCCTCGCAGCTACTTCCCGTCGCGCGCTTTCACCTTGCGCCGGGCCGCGTGCAGCAGCGGCTCGGTATAGCCCGAAGGCTGGTCGGCGCCATGCAGGGCCAGGTCGAGCGCCGCCCGGAAGGCCACCGATTGGAAATTGTCCGCCATCGGCCGGTAGAGCGGATCATCCTTGTTCTGGTCATCAACCACGCTCGCCATGCGCTCGAAAACCGAGGTCACCTCGTCACGGCTCACCAGCCCATGACGCAGCCAGTTGGCGACCGCCTGGCTGGAAATCCGGCAGGTGGCGCGGTCTTCCATAAGCCCCACATTGTTGATGTCCGGCACCTTGGAACAGCCCACGCCCTGCTGCACCCAGCGCACCACATAGCCCAGAATGCCCTGGGCATTGTTTTCGAGTTCGCGGGTGATCTCCTCCCGGCTGAGCGCAAAGGGCTCCTGCACCGGCATTGAAAACAGGTCAGCCAGCGGCGGCACGGCCTGGTTGTGGCGGCGCTGCTGGGCTGCCAGCACATCGACCTGGTGATAGTGCAGCGCATGCAGCGTCGCCGCCGTCGGCGACGGCACCCAGGCGGTATTGGCGCCGGCATTGGGATGGCCGACCTTGGCCTCCATCATGGCCGCCATGTCGTCGGGGCGCGCCCACATGCCCTTGCCGATCTGCGCCTTGCCGGAAAATCCTGCAGCGAGCCCGATCAGCACATTGCGGTCCTCATAGGAGGCAATCCACTGTTCGCTCTTGATCTCGTCCTTGCGCAGCACCGCGCCCGCTTCCATCGAGGTGTGGATTTCATCGCCGGTCCGGTCGAGGAAGCCGGTATTGATGAAGAACACCCGCGCGCGCGCCTCGTAGATGGCCGCCTTGAGATTAGCCGAGGTGCGGCGCTCCTCATCCATGATGCCGATCTTGATCGTGTTCGGCTTAAGGCCCAGCATGGTTTCGACCGAGGCGAAGATGGCGCAGGCAAAAGCCACTTCTTCGGGCCCATGCATCTTGGGCTTGACCACATAGATGGCGCCATTGCGGGCATTGTTGCCCTTGTCGTGCATGGCACAAAGCGCGGTCACCGCCGCATCCATGAGCCCCTCGCCGACAGGCTTGCCATCGAGCAGCACGGCATCGGTGGTCATCAGGTGCCCGACATTGCGCACCAGCAGCAGCGAGCGTCCCTTGAGCACCAGTTCGCCGCCATTGGCGCCCTTGTAAACCCGGTCGGCCTTGAGCTTGCGGGTAATGGTCTTGCCGCCCTTCTCGAAGGTGTCTTCGAGGTTGCCCTGCATCAGCCCGAGCCAGTTGCCATAGACCTCGACCTTGTCCTCGGCATCGACGGCGGCCACCGAGTCCTCGCAATCCTGGATCGTGGTCAGCGCCGCCTCGACCACCACATCGGCGAGACCGGCCGCATGGGTCGCCCCGATAGCATTGGCCGGATCGATGACCAGGATGGCGTGCAATCCGTGATGCACCAGCACAATCTCGGCCGTCTGGCCCTCGCCCTTGTAGCCCACAAAAGCAGATTGGTCCTTGAGCGTCGCCGGGCCGGCCTTGGTGTCGATGACCAAGGTCGCGACGCCTCCCTGCTCGGCCACCACATAGGCGGTCACATCGGCATGGCTGCCCTGGGTCAGCGGAAAGGCGTCGTCGAGAAACTGGGCCGCCCGCGCCACCACGGCCGCGCCGCGCGCGGGATTATAGCCCTTGCCCGGCGCCAGCTCGCCGTCGCGGCTGACGACATCGGTGCCGTACAGCGCGTCATAGAGGCTCCCCCAGCGCGCATTGGCAGCATTGAGCGCATAGCGGGCATTGGAGACCGGCACCACCAGCTGCGGGCCGCAGATGCTGGAGATTTCCGGATCGAGCCCTTCGGTTTCGATCTGGAAATCACCCGGCTCGGCGACCAGGTAGCCGATCTCCTTGAGGAAGAAATCATAGCCCTGCGGGTTCTTGGCCACCGGCCCGTATTTGTGGTGCCACTCATCGATCTGGCTCTGGATCGTGTCGCGCCTGGCCAGCAGCCGCGCATTGGTGGGCACATGCTCCTTGAGCATTGTGGCAAAGCCGTCCCAGAACTGCTCGGCCGAAACAGGTGTCCCGGGTAGGGCCTTGCCCTCGACGAAATCCACCAGCAGCGGATGCACGGAAAGGCCGGATTTCGTCACATATTCGGTCATGGATAAGCCTCTGAGGACAGCATTGCGACAGCTTTAGGCCATCCCCGCAGGCCTCACAACCCGCCTAAAGTCGACTTCGCCCTTGCGCCAGCGACATAGACTTCAGCCACCGAACGGTCATCGCCCAGCGTCTGCAGCAGGAACAATTCTTCCACCAGACTGCTCACCGTTGCCATGCGCATCCGCATGGTGGGCGTCGCCCCCGCATCGAGTACGATCAGGTCTGCGGCCATGCCCGGAGCGATCGCGCCGATCGTGCCCTCCAGCCCCAGCGCCTCGGCATTGCCGCGCGTCGCCATGTGGAATGAGGCGAGCGGATTGAGCCGCTGCCCGCGCAATTGCAGGATCTTGTAGCCTTCGTCGAGCGTGCGCAGCATGGAGACGTTTGTGCCTCCGCCGATATCGGTCGCCACCCCGATCCGCACGCCATTGTTGATCAGCCGCTCGCGGTCGAACAGGCCCGATCCCAGGAACAGGTTCGATGTCGGGCAGAACACCGCCACCGCTCCGGTTTCCGCCAGCACCCCGGCCTCGCGATGGTTGAGATGGATGCAGTGCCCCAGAAGCGTCTTGCGCCCAAGCAGCCCGTAGTATTCGTAGATCCCGGTATAGTCCGGGCTCTGCGGATAAAGCTCCATCGAATAGGAAATCTCGGCGTCGTTCTCGCTGAGATGGGTCTGCACGTAGCAGTCGGGAAATTCCCCCACCAGCGCCCGCGCCGCGTCCATCTGCGCCGGGGTCGAGGTGATGGCGAAGCGCGGCGAGATGGCATAGAGCGCCCGCCCCCGCCCATGCCAGCGCGCAATCAGCGCCTCGGTGTCGTCATAGCTCGATTGCGCCGTATCGCAGAGCCCCTCGGGCGCATTGCGATCCATCATCACCTTGCCGCCGACCATCAGCATATTGCGCCGCTGCGCCTCGGCGAAAAACGCATCGACGCTGCGCGGATGGCTCGAGCAATAAGCCACGGCGGTCGTCGTCCCGTGCCGGATCAGCGCATCGTAGAAATCCACCGCCACCGCATCGGCATGGCCCTGCTGGGAAAACTTCTGTTCCTCGATGAAGGTATAGGTGTTGAGCCATTCCAGGAGCGAACCAGCATAGGCCGCCATCATCTGGCTCTGCACATAATGCAGGTGCAGGTCGATGAACCCCGGCAGGATCAGGTGCGGCCGGTGATCGATGATGACGGCGCCAACGGCATCGGCCTCGGAAAAATCGCCGACCGCCACCACCTTGCCGTCCTCGATGCTGACCGCGCCATCCTCGATATAGAGATAGCTCGCCTCGTCATCGATTCCCTCGGGCGCCCGATGAAAGCTCAGCACCCGCCCGCGCAGGATGGTCCGGCTCACGACCCGGACCCTTCGCGATACCATTCGACCAGGAGGGCCCGCTCGGCATCGGTCATTTCGGTGACATTGCCCGGCGGCATGGCATGGCTCCACCCGGCCTGGATGGCAATCTCATGGGCGTGGTTGGCGATGGCGACATCATTGTCGAGAATGACGTTCTTGGGCGCCTGATAGATCCCCTCCCACACCGGCTCTGCCGTGTGGCACATGCCGCAGCGGGCCTGCACCGCCTGGCTGGCTGCCGCGAAATGCGCTGTCGCCATGAACTTTTCCGCCGTGGCCGTGGCCAGCGGTTCGCCGTCGCCCGCCGGCAGTTTCGGCGAGGTCGAAAGCCAGGCGATCACCAGCATGATCACCACCGCCACCGCCCAGGTCCAGTGCGGATTGCCCTTGCGGGCATGGCGGGTGTTGAAATAGTGCCGGATGACCACGCCGACGAGGAAGATCAGCGACGCGATCACCCAGTTCCACTGCGTCGCAAAAGCCAGCGGGTAGTGGCTCGACAGCATGAAGAAGATCACCGGCAGGGTGAGGTAATTGTTGTGCAGCGAACGCTGCTTGGCAATCTTGCCATATTTGGCGTCCGGCGTGCGCCCGGCCTTGAGATCGGCCACCACGATCTTCTGGTTGGGAATGATGATCATCGCCACATTGGCCGTCATGATCGTCGCCGTGAACGCACCCATATGCAGCATTGCCGCGCGTCCGGTGAACAGCTGCGTATAGCCCCAGCTCATGGCGACAAGGATCGCGAACAGCACCAGCATCAGCCCGGTGGTCGATTGCCCGATGGGCGATTTGCACAGCGCATCGTAGAGCAGCCAGCCCAGCACGATCGACCCGGCCGAAAGCAGGATCGCCACCCAGCTGGGCACATCGAGCACATTGCGGTCGACGAGGAAAATGTCGGCGCCGACATAGTAGAGCAGCACCAGCAGCATCGCGCCCGATAGCCAGGTCGCGTAGCTCTCCCATTTGAACCAGGTCAGGTGCTCGGGCAGGAATTCGGGCGCCACCAGATATTTCTGGATGTGATAAAAGCCCCCGCCATGCACCTGCCACTCTTCGCCATGCGCCAGCGGCGGCAGGCTCGGCGTCTTGCGCAGGCCCAGGTCCAGCGCGATGAAATAAAAGGACGAGCCGATCCACGCAATGGCCGTCACCACATGCAGCCAGCGCACGGCAAACATCGCCCATTCGTAGAAAATTGCGTAATCGGGCATCTTCTTCTCCGTCCCGCAGGGCAAATCGCTCCGGTGGAGCGATTTGAGGTGAGAAGGCCACGAGAGCTACGCTCGAGTGGCACGAACTCACAGCACCCACCGACCCACCTCCCCTCGCCCCTTGTGGGAGAGGGACAGATTTTCTGCGTCCAGCAGAAAATCAGGGTGAGGGGTTCTGAGCTATCCACACGCCCTACGCAGCCTGATAGCTCAGAACCCCTCATCCGCCCCTTCGGGGCACCTTCTCCCACAAGGGGAGAAGGAAGGGCGGTCGAAGCCGCCCCTCCGTTGCATTCGATCAGGCCGGCGGGTTCACGCCTTCGACATACCAGTCCATGCCCAGCAGTTCGGCATCGGTCAGGGTCACGCCGGCGGCGACCTTTTCGGCGCCGGTATGGTCGTTGATCGGGCCGCTGAAGATGTTGAACGAGCCATCGATCTGGCCCTGCTTCACCGCTTCGGCGGCGGCCACGACGTCAGCGGGAATCGACTCATTATAGGGTCCGATCTCCACTTCGCCTTCAGCCAGGCCCGGCCAGCTGTCCTTGCTCTCCCAGGTGCCGTCGATCACAGCCTGGGCGGTCTTGACATAGTGCGGACCCCAATTGTCGATGATCGAGGTCAGCTGGGCCTTGGGCGCGAAAGCGCTCATGTCGGCACCCTGGCCGAAGCCACCGACGATGCCGCGTTCCTCGGCAACCTGCAGGGCAGCCGGGCCGTCGGTATGCTGGGCGATCACGTCGATGCCCTGGTCGATCATGGCGCGGGCGGCGTCGGCTTCCTTGGCCGGATCGTTCCAGCTGGAGATGAACACCGGGGTGATGGTGAAATCGGGGTTCACCTTGCGGGCCGCCAGCACGAAGGCGTTGATGCCCATCACCACTTCGGGGATCGGGAAGGAGCCGATATAGCCGGCCTTGCCGGTCTTGGAGAGATGGCCGGCAATGGTGCCGCAAACGGCGCGGCCTTCGTGGAAGCGGGCATTGTAGGTGCCCACATTGGCGGCGCGCATATAGCCGGTGGCGTGCTCGAAGGTGATGTCGGGGAACTGTTCGGCAACCTTGATCACCGAGTCACCGAAGCCGAAGCTGGTGGCGAAGATCAGCTTGCAGCCCTGCTGGGCCAGTTCGCGCAGCACGCGCTCGCAGTCCGGGCCTTCCGGCACGTTCTCGACATAGACGGTTTCCACCGCGTCGCCGAGCTGTTCTTCCAGCATCAGCCGGCCCTGGTTGTGGGCATAGTTCCAGCCATTGTCGTTGATGGTGCCGACGAGCACGAAGCCGACCTTGAGCGGCTCGCCCTGGGCAAAAGCCCTGGAGCCGAGCAGCGGCAGGGCAGCGGCGGCGACACCGGCCTTGAGAATATTGCGACGATTAAGCGTCATGGGTGTTCTCCTGATTGACGTTGGTTCGTTGATCGAGACCATCTTTGGGCGTGGCCTCAATTGGCTGGCAGGAACGGCCTGCCGAGGCATGCCGGTGCGTTGGATGAAGCGTCGCGGCGGACCGAGATCAGCACCAGGACGACGACTGTAGCGAGATAGGGCATGGCTGCCCAGAGTTCGGCCGGGATCACCGAAAGCGGACCGCCGCTGGCCTTGGCATAAAGCTCCATGGTCATCACCAGCCCGAAGAGGTAGGCCCCGGCCAGCAGCCGGAACGGTTTCCAGCTGGCAAAGACCACCAGCGCCACGGCGATCCAGCCACGGCCGGCAGTCATGCGCTCGGCCCATTGCGGGGTCAGCAGCAGCGGGAAACAGGCCCCGGCAATGCCGGCCATGGCGCCGCCGAATGCGACCGCGGCGTAGCGGACCCCTATCACCGAATAGCCGATGGAATGGGCCGAAAGGTCGTTTTCGCCCACGGCCCGCAGGATCAGCCCGGCGCGCGTCTTCTTGAGGAAGAACCAGACCGCAAAGACCAGCGCGAAGGAGAAATAGACCAGCGCCGAATAGCCGAACAGCACCCGCCAGATCGGATGCGTGGCCAGTTCCGCCGGAAACAGCGGACCCAGGAGGGTCACCGGCCGCGCCGAATAGCCCTGCCCGGCCAGTGCGGAAAACCCGGTGCCGAAAATAGTCAGCGCCAGTCCGGTGGCGGTCTGGTTGGCCGAAAGGCTCAGCGTCAGGAAGCCGAAGATCAGCGAGGTCATCACCCCGGCCCCCGCTGCGCAGAGAATGGCCAGGTAGTGATTGCCCGTTGTGAACAGCACGATGAAGGAGATGATCGCCCCCACCAGCATCATGCCTTCGACGCCCAGGTTGAGGACGCCTGATTTTTCCACGACCAGTTCGCCCAGCGCCGCGATCAGGATCGGCGTCGAGGCCCCGACCACCGTCACGATGATGGCGATAATCAGTTCCACGGTCATGGATGCACCTCCCCTTGCGGCGACACCCGTTTGAGCCGGTAGCGGATCAGGATGTCACCGGCCAGAAGGAAGAACAGCATCATGGCCTGGAACACGCCGGTTGCCGCATTGGAGAGGCCGATCGTCGTCTGCGCCACCTCGCCACCGACAAAGGTGATGGCCATGACAATGCCGGCAAAGATCACGCCCAGCGGATTGAGCCGGCCGAGAAAGGCCACGATGATGGCGGTAAAGCCGTAATTGGTCGGAAAGCCGGGGACCATGCGCTGGAATGGCCCGGCCACTTCCAGCATCCCCGCCAGGCCCGCCAGCGCACCCGAAACCAGCAGCGCCAGCCAGATCGTCTTGTTCTCCGAAAATCCGCCATAGCGCGCGGCGTGCGGCGCCGCTCCGACAACCCGCATCTGATAGCCAAAGACTGAGCGGGTCATGATGAACCAGGCGATCAGCGCCACGATGATGGCGATCGGCACCCCGGCATGAACGATGGTCTGGGGGATGATATTGGGCAGGAGCGCATCGGCCGCGAACCGGCGCGTCTGCGGAAAGCCCATGCCCATCGGGTCCTTCCAGGGTGCGCGGACCAGATAATAGATCAACTGCACCGAGGCATAGGTCAGCATGAGCGAGGTCAGGATTTCGTTGACTCCCAGCCGCGTCCGGAACAGCGCCGGAATGGCCGCATAGGCCGCCCCGCCCAGCACGCCGGCAATGGCCATGGCCGGCAGAATCCACCAGCCCGTCATGTTATAGGTCGCCAGCGCCACCCAGGTGGCTGCGAGCCCGCCCATGATATACTGGCCCTCGGCACCGATATTCCAGACATTGGCCCGATAGGCGATGGACAGCCCCACGCCGATGATGATCAGCGGCGCCGCCTTCACCCCCAGGTCCTGCCACTTGTAGGGATTGGTCAGCGGCGTGAAGAAGATTTCCCGCACTGCGCCGAGCCCGTCGAAGCCGATCAGCGAAAAGATAATGGCGCCGAAAATCATGGTCAGCAGCACGGCCGCCACCGGCGTGGCGTAGAGCATGATCCGGGAGGGTTCGCGGCGCTTTTCAAGACGGAACTGCATCATGCCGCCTCCACCGTGCCATGGACCCCGCCCATGAGCAGGCCGATCTCGTCCACGCTGAAATCCTTGACCGGCCGCGCATCGCTGAGCCGGCCCATATTGATCACCGCAAGCGTGTCACTGAGGGCGCGCAACTCGTCGAGATCCTGGCTGATGACCACGATGGCCGAGCCGGCCGTGGAAAGATCGACCAGCGCCTGGTGAATCGCAGCGGCCGCCCCGGCATCGACGCCCCAGGTCGGCTGGCTCACCACCAGCACGCTCGGCTTCTGCAGGATTTCGCGGCCCATGATGTATTTCTGGAGGTTCCCGCCCGACAGCGACCCGGCGGTCGAAGCCGGCCCCAGCGCCTTGACGGCGAATTCGGCGATCACCTTGCCCGTATAGGTCTTGGCCGCACCCGAATTGATCAGGCCCATGACCACCATGCCCAGACGGTCGCGGGCGGTGAGCACCGAATTGTCGCTGAGCGTGAAGTCGCCGACCGCCGCATGGCCATTGCGTTCCTCGGGCACGGCGCACAGGCCCTGCCGCCGCCGCTCATTGGTGTCCATCAGCCCGATGCCCTTGCCGTCGATGGCGATCGCATCGCGCGTTGCAGCCCGCAATTCGCCCGACAGCGCATCGAGCAATGCGTTCTGTCCATTGCCCGCCACCCCGGCAATGCCCAGGATTTCACCAGCGCGTACCGAAAAGCTCACATTATCGACCGGAACGTCAAAATGGCCGGCGCGAAGTGTTGACAGTCCGCTAACCACAAGTTTGGTCGCGCCAAAGCTGCGGCCCTCGGGTTTGACGATATCCTTGAGCCCCGAACCGATCATTTTCTCGGCCATCGAGCGGCTGGTTTCCTGCTTTGGATCGCAGATATCCACCAGCTTGCCGCCCCGCAAGATCGTCGCCGTATCGCATAAGGCTTTGATTTCATGGAGCTTATGGGAAATGTAGAGGATCGAGCACCCCTCGCTGGCCAATTGCCGGAGCACGGTGAACAGTTGTTCCACCTCCTGCGGCGTCAGCACCGAAGTCGGCTCGTCCATGATCAGCAGCTTCGGGTTCAGGAGCAAAGCACGAACGATTTCAATACGTTGGCGTTCACCCACCGATAGCGTCGCCACGGTGCGGTGCGGGTCCAGCGTCAAGCCATAGGTCGCCATGACCTCCCGGATCCGCGCTTCCAGTTCCCGCGACGGGATTTTGGCATCCATGCCCAGCGCGATATTTTCGAGCACCGTCAGCGCCTCGAACAGCGAAAAGTGCTGGAAAACCATGCCGATACCGAGCTTTCGCGCGGCCTTCGGGTTGGCCACCGTCACCGGCGCCCCGTCCCAGCGCATCTCGCCGGCATCGGGCTGCATGATCCCGTAGATCATCTTCACCAGAGTGGACTTGCCGGCCCCGTTCTCGCCCAGCAGCGCATGAATTTCACCCGGCTTGACCGCGAACGACACATTGTCGTTGGCCAGAACCCCCGGAAACTGCTTGGTAATTCCGCTCAGCTCGAGCCGGTTCGGCATATCAGAATCCACTCGCCACCCCCAATTCGCTGGGGGCGGACACTTGCCCGGCAGATGCTTCCCGTTCCCCAATGTGGACCATAATTTCGGCCGCCGCCAGCGCCGCAATCACCGCCGGACGTTTATCCCCAAGCCCTTGCGCCCCAATGGGCAGGATCAGCTTGTCCAGCGCTTCCCCGGTCCCGCCCTGCCCGAGGAACCAGTTGGAAAACTTGGCCCTTTTGCTCTTCGACCCGACCATGCCGACATAGGCCGCATCGCCCCGGCGCAGCGCTTCATCGGCGATCAGGAAGTCGAGCGCATGGTCATGCGTCACGATGACAAAGGCGCTGCCGGCCGGCGCCGCCCGCACCACTGCCTCCGGCATGGCAACCAGCCGCTGCGCAACCCCCGGCGGCAGCAAACCGAGCTCGTCGCGGCGCGTGTCGATGACCTCGAGCCGCACCGGCATCAGCGCCATGATCTGCGCCAGTACCCGCCCCACATGCCCCGCCCCAAAGACATAGACATGCGGCGCGCCAGCATCTTCCGCCGCCAGCCGCTCCACCAGCTCCGCCCGCAAGTCCGCATCGGCAAATCGCAGCAACACCTCGACCCTGCCCCCGCAACACTGCCCGATTTCAGGCCCCAGCGGCACATCCATCACGCCTTCGCCCCGCCCCTGGCTGAGTAAGCGCCGGGCGTGGTCGATCACCATATATTCCAGCGCCCCGCCCCCGATGGTGCCGAAGTTGTCCCGCGGCCCCACCAGCATGAAGGTCCCCGCCTCCCGCGGCGAAGATCCGCGCACCGATGTGAGTTCGCAGGCGATTGCAGCGGGATTGGCGGCGAGGAAGGTGGCGAGTTGGTAGGAGGTCATGTCAAAATGCCCCCACAAACCCGGTGTCATTCCGGCGCAGGCCGGAATCCAGGCGCCTGAATTCTCGCCATGAGTGAAGCTGGAAACGTCTCAGGATGGATCCCGGCCTGCGCCGGGATGACATCGTGGACCGTTGAAACGCATATGCACGCAACGCGCTGCCAAATCGCCGCCAGAGCGGGGGAGCCTTGTCGATCGCGGGGGCACCATCATGCCACACGCTCGATATGCCTCCCTCCCCCTTGTGGGGAGGGATCGAGGGTGGGGGTATGAGAGCCACGAGACCCGTTTTCACCCCCGTCCCTCCCGTTTCATCCGGTCCACGCCCATCAACACCCGCTCGGGCGTCACCGGCGTATCGAGTTGCGGCGCGTGCCGGTAATCCGCGACGCTCGCCACCGCCATGCCGAGCGCTTCGACCACCGAAATGGCCAGCATGAACGGCGGCTCGCCCACGGCCTTGGAGCGGCCGATGGTCGGTTCGCGATTGACCGACCACTCCGCGAGCTTGACGTTGAAGATCGGCGGCAGGTCTGAAGCCAGCGGGATTTTGTAAGTCGAGGGCGCGTGCGTGCGCAATTGCCCCTTGGCATCCCAGACCAGTTCCTCGGTGGTCAGCCAGCCCATGCCCTGGATGAAGCCGCCTTCCACCTGGCCCATGTCCACGGCCGGGTTCAGCGATTTGCCGACATCGTGCAGGATGTCGACGCGATCCACCGTATATTCGCCAGTCAGCGTATCGATGGTCACCTCGCTGACCGAGGCCCCATAGGCGAAATAGTAGAAGGGATGGCCACGTCCCGTCGCCCGATCCCAGTGGATTTTCGGCGTCTTGTAGAACCCGGCAGCCGAGAGTTGCACGCGGTTCATATAGGCCGACGCCGCCAGTTCCGCGAAAGGCACGAATTTGTGCCCCGCATTGAGGCCGCCCTGCACCCACTGGCAGTCCGCTTCGTCGCATTCGTAAAGTTTTGCGGCATGGGCAATCAGTCGTGACTTGATCTGCTCGCAGGCATCATAGGCCGCCATGCCGTTGAGATCGGACCCCGACGAGGCCGCCGTGGCCGAGGTGTTGGGCACCTTTCCGGTCGAGGTCGCCATGATCTTGACGGTGTCGAGATTGACCCCGAAGGCATCGGCCACCACCTGCGCCACCTTGATATAGAGCCCCTGCCCCATCTCGGTGCCGCCATGGCTGAGATGGATCGAGCCATCCTTATAGACATGCACCAGCGCCCCGGCCTGATTGTACCAGGTCGCCGTGAACGAGATGCCGAATTTTACCGGCGTCAGCGCGATGCCCTTCTTGAGGACGGAACTGGTCTCGTTGAAGTCGATAACGCCCTGCCGCCGCGCCTGATAGTCGGACGAGGTTTCGAGTTCTTCGACCACCCGGTGGACGATATTGTCCTCCACCACCTGGTGATAGGGCGTCACATTGTCGGTATCGGTGCCATAGAAATTGGCCTTGCGGATATCGAGCGGGTCCTTGCCCAGCGCATAGGCGATGTCCTCGATCCAGCGCTCCGCCCCCATCATGCCCTGCGGTCCGCCAAAACCGCGAAAAGCCGTATTGGACACGGTATTGGTGTAGAGCGGCTCCGATCGCGCCCGCACCGCCGGATACCAATAGGCATTGTCGCAATGGAACAGTGCCCGGTCGGACACCGGGCCAGTGAGGTCCGACGAAAAGCCGCCCCGCGTGCCATAAACGGCGTCCACGGCGAGAATTTTTCCGTTCTCGTCATAGCCGACATCGTAATCGACCACGAAATCATGCCGCTTGCCGGTCGCCTGCATGTCGTCGTCGCGGTCCGGCCTGATCTTGCAGGCGCGGTTCCATTTCTTGGCGGCGAGGGCTGCCACGGCCGCAAAGAGATTGCCCTGCGTTTCCTTGCCACCGAAACCGCCGCCCATGCGGCGCACATTGATGGTCACCGCATTGTGCCGGATACCCAGGACCTGGGCGACCATGAGCTGCACCTCGCTCGGGTGCTGGGTCGAGGAATGGATCACCACATCCTCGTCCTCGCCCGGGATCGCCAACGCGATCTGGCCTTCAAGGTAGAAATGGTCCTGCCCGCCGATGGTGATGGCGCCCTTGGCGCGGCGCGGCGCGGCGGCAAGGCCCGCATCCACATTGCCGCGTTCGAGCTTCAATGGCTCGGTGACAAGCTTGCCACCGCTCTGCTGCGCCGACCGCACGTCCGGTATCCAGTCGAGGTCGCGATATTCGATTTTAGCCAGTTGCGCCGCCCGCCGCGCCTGGTCGCGCGTCTCGGCCACCACGGCAAATATCGGCTGCCCCCAGAACTGCACCTTGCCCACGGCAAAGATCGGCTCGTCATGCTTGTGGCTGGGCGACACGTCGTTTTCGCCGGGAATATCCTCAGGCCCAAGCACGCCGATCACACCCGGCGCGGCCTTGACGGCACTCAGATCGGCCGAGACGATTTCGGCATGCGGCCTGGTCGACAGGCCCAGATAGGCATGCATCGTGCCCACCGGCTCGATCATGTCGTCAATATATTCGGCCGTGCCCGTCACATGTTTCGGACCGCTGTCATGGCGGGTCTTGGTGTGGAGGACCGACAGGGAAACAGGCGCTTCGTGCTTGTTCATGGGCTAGTCCCCTCTCTTCCCCTCTCCCCTTGTGGGAGAGTGTGGATCGCGCACAGCGCGAGACGGGTGAGGGGTTTCAGCCGGATTGCGACGGCCATGGAGATAATGGGCAAGAACCCCTCATCCGCCCTTCGGGCACCTTCTCCCTCAAGGGGAGAAGGAAGAAGTGAGACATCCATCACGCCACCTCCCGCTTCAGCCGCTCACCTTGCCCCTGGGTTTCCAGCCAGAACCGCTTGAGCAGATTCTGCGCCGTGAGCAGCCGGTATTCGGCCGAAGCACGCATGTCCGAAATCGGCTGAAAATCCTCGCCGAAAGCCGTCAGAACCGCCTCGATGGTTTCCATGGTCCAGGGCTTGCCCACCAGCGCCGCCTCGACGGCCTTGGCGCGCTTGGGTGTCGCCGCCATGCCGCCAAAGGCGATGCGCGCCATCCCCACCATGCCCGCATCGTTGACGAAAACGCGGAACGCCCCGCACAGCGCCGAAATGTCCTCTTCGCGCCGCTTGGAAATCTTGTAGGTGGCAAACCGTTCGCCCGCCGGCAGCAGGGGAATGGTCACGCTTTCCACGAACTCGCCCGGCCGCCGGTCCTGTTTGCCATAGGCCAGGAAATAGTCTTCGAGCTTGATCTCCCGGCGGTGCTCCCCCTGCCGCAGGTGCAGCTTGGCCCCCAGCGCGATGAAGGGCGGCGGCGTGTCGCCGATGGGCGAACCATTGGCGATATTGCCGCCAATCGTGCCCATATTGCGCACCTGCTCGCCGGCAAACCGGTTCCAGAGCTCGCCCAATTGCGGGAAGTTCGCTTCGATGGCCGGCCGCGCTTCCGAATAGGTCACACCGGCATAAAGGCGCAACTCGCTGTCGTTTTCGGCAATGCGCTTCAATTCTTCCAGATGACCGATGAAGATCACCGGGCCGATGCTGCGCATGAATTTGGTGACCCACAGTCCCACATCGGTCGAACCAGCCACGATCCGCGCATCCGGATTGGCCTCATAAATGGCGGCAAAGTCGTCAAGGTTTGCGGGAATGAATATCCGGTTCTCACCCGAGCCAATTTCCACCCGCCGCCCATCCCGGATCGCCTTGATCTTGTCCTTGACGGCAATGCGCTCGGCCCAGAGCGGATCGCCCTGTGGTTGGCCATGTTCGGAAATCGACTGGCCTGCCCGGATGATCGGCGCGTAACCGGTGCAGCGGCAGAGATTGCCCTGTAGCGCTGTTTCGATGGCGGCGCGCGACGGATTGGGCTCGCGCATCCAAAGCCCATAGAGGCTCATCACGAAGCCCGGCGTGCAAAAGCCGCACTGCGAGCCGTGGTGGTCGACCATGGCCTGCTGCACCGGATGCAGCGCCCCGTTCTCGCCGCGCAAGTGCTCGATGGTCACCACATGGGTGCCATGGAGGCTCCCGACGAAGCGGATGCAGGCGGTCACCGAGTCATAAACGACGTCCTCGCCCATGAGCTTGCCCACCAGCACCGTGCAGGCCCCGCAATCGCCCTCGGCGCAGCCTTCCTTCGACCCCCGCAGCCGCCGCTCCAACCGCAACCAGTCGAGCAGCGTCAGGTCCGGCGCGACATCGGTGAGCGTCACCTCTTCGCCGTTGAGCAGGAACCGGATGGCATTGGTGATCTCGACCATCCGCTCAACTCCCCCGATAGGTCGAATAGGCGAACGGGCTCACCAGCAGCGGCACGTGATAGTGCTTGTCTTCGGAAATGGTGAAGCGGATCGGCACCACATCGAGAAACGGCGTCGAGATCTCGACGCCGACGCGCTCGAAATACTGCCCGACATGAAAGCGGATCTCGTATTCGCCGTGCTGGAATTCCTCGTCCAGCAAGGGCTGGTCCACGCGCCCATCCGCATTGGTGTAGCTATCGAGCAGGTGATGGGTGTGGTCGCCATGCACGAAGTGCAGTTCCAGCCGCATGCCGCGCGCCGGTGTGCCGTGCATGGTGTCGAGGACATGGGTGGTGAGGCGTCCGCCCGACATATGCTGCTCCGAATTCGTTCCCCTGAGGAATGAGACTATCGCAACACAGCCGGGGCGCAATGCACATTTTTTACCAACTGGTCCACTTTTGTGCATCTTGTGCGCGCTGGCCGGGCGGCTAAACTTCATCCGACAGGTTGAAAAAGGGCCCCGATATGAACCGCTATCCCCGTGACATGCATGGCTACGGCCAGACCCCGCCCCCGGCAAACTGGCCCGGCGGCGCGCATGTGGCGGTGCAGTTCGTGCTGAACTACGAAGAGGGCGGCGAGAACAATATCCTGCATGGCGATGCCGCTTCAGAGGCCTTCCTCGTCGATGTGCTCGGGGCCCAGCCCTGGCCGGACCAGCGTCATGCCAATGTGGAATCCATGTATGAATATGGTGCCCGCGCCGGTTTCTGGCGGCTGCATCGCCTGTTCACCGAGGCCGGCCTGCCGGTCACCGTCTATGGCGTCGCCACCGCCCTGATGCGCGCGCCGGCCCAGCTTGCGGCCATGCAGGAGGCAGGCTGGGAAATCGCCAGCCACGGCCTCAAATGGGTGCAGCACAAGGACATGCCCGCTTCCGAGGAGAGCGCCCAGATTGCCGAGGCCGTACGCCTGCACACCATCGCCACCGGCTCCCGCCCGCTGGGCTGGTACACCGGACGGTCCAGCCTCAACACCGTGGATCTGGTCGCCAACTATGGCGGCTTCGCCTATATTTCCGACACCTATGACGATGACCTGCCCTATTGGCGGCTCGTCGGCGGCAAGCCGCAACTGATCATCCCCTATACGCTCAGCGCCAACGACATGCGCTTCGTCACCGCGCCGGGTTTTGACAATGGCGAGGAATATTTCACCTTCCTCAAGGACAGTTTTGACTGCCTCTATGCCGAGGGCTTGGCCGGAAGCCCCAAGATGATGTCCATCGGCCTGCATTGCCGCCTGGTGGGCCAACCGGGCCGCTATCACGGGCTCAGAAAATTCGTCGATTACATCAGGGGTTTTGACAAAGTCTGGGTGCCGACACGCCTCGCCATTGCCGAGCACTGGGCCCAAGAACATCCCTATGTCGCCCCCGAAGTCATTCCCAGCCAGCTCGAGCGCGATGCTTTCGTCGCCCGCTATGGCTCGATCTTCGAGCACTCGCCATGGATCGCCGAGCGGGCCTGGGAAGCCGAAATGGGCCCGGCAAACGACACGGCCATCGGACTGCATTTCGCGCTGCGCAATCAGTTCCGCATGGCGAGCGAGGCCGAACGGCTGGGCGTCCTGCGCGCCCACCCCGACCTTGCCGGCAAGCTCGCGGCCGCAAAACGGCTCACCGCCGATTCCACGGCCGAGCAGGCCTCGGCCGGTCTCGACGCCCTCACCGACACCGAGCGCAATGACTTCACCGCGCTCAACAGCGCCTATGTCGAAAAGTTCGGCTTTCCGTTCATCATCGCCGTCCGCGACAATACCAAGGTTTCAATTCTGGAAGCCTTCCGTCACCGGCTCGACAACAGCGCCGATCAGGAATTTGCCACCGCCTGCGCCCAGGTCGAGCGCATCGCGCTATTGCGATTGCAGGCTGTGATGCCCTAACCGGTCTCGTCGCTATCGCGTTCGGCGGCGTCATCGGCCAGACCGAACAGGAGTGCGAGAACACCGAGCCACGGCAGGTGGTGTTGCATCCAATTGGGCCGCACGGCGCCGATACTCTGGAACAGGCTATTCATCCCGCCAGTATCGGCCCCAAAATGTTGAAATTCAGTAACCCTAACGCGGGCTTAAGGCCTGATCGATAGCCTCCAGCATCGAGGCCCAGGCCCGCCCTGTCTGCTCAAGATAGTCTGTCCATTCGTCACTCATCTCGTGACTGGCATAGACGATTGAGCCCGCGCCCTCCGGCTCGATACGCAGGGTCACGAGAGAATTGTCCTCCTGCTCCTCCGCCGGATCGACGAACCAGCTGAAGGCGATCCGGTGCGGTCTCTCCAGCTCCTTATAATAGCCCCAGGCCTCCGAGCCGTCGCGGCTATCGGCAAAGCAGTAGCGCCCGCCCACCACCGCATCGACCTGGATCCGGGTAACCTGCGCCTCGGGTTCAGTCTCGCGCAGGTGGACCACCATCCATTGTCGCAACAGCGCCGGGTCGGTCCAGGCTGCAAAGACCTGGTCCGGCGTCAGCGATGCAAACCTGTGTCTTGCCTCAGCGGTGACCGTGCTCACTTGTAAAAACCCTCGCGGAAGCGGATGCCGTGTTCCTTCCACACACGCATGGCGCAGAGCATCCCGGTCCAGCCCTCGCAATTGCCGAAAGACGCCTTGCGTCCGGCATCGCTCTCGCGAAAACCACCTTCATGGATGCGCACCAGCGTGCGGCCGTCATCCAGTCCCTCGAAGGTCATGGTCACCGTCGTCTGGTAGGTCCCCGCCGCGTCATCGTCCGGGGCCGCGTCCCAGCGCAGCACGATCCGGCTATCCGGCACCACCTCGACCACATGCACCGGAAAGGCGCCGGGAAAATCGTGAAAGTCCCAGCTTACGGTGGCGCCTGTTTCCAGCCGGCCCTTTGCGCCGCCCGTGGTGAAATAGGCCGACAACTCGCCCGGATCGGCGACGGCCTCGAACACCTCGTGCACCGGCTTGGCGATCCGCCCGCTCACTGTGAATTCATAGGCCATCTCGTGTCTCCTCGGTTGACCAGCCGCACAATATGTTATAGTTTCATAACATGTCAACCGACGACCACGACGACCTGATTTTCAAGGCTCTGGGGCACCGCGTCCGGCGCCGGATACTGGACGTTCTCAAAAAGGGGCCCGCCACGACCGGCGCCCTGTGCGAAAAATTCTCCGAGCTCGATCGCTGCACGGTCATGCAGCATCTCGGCGTCCTTGAAGACGCAGGCCTCGTCATCGCCGAAAGGCGTGGCCGCGAGCGCTGGAACCATCTCGACGCCCTGCCCGTCCACGCCATCCATGAACGCTGGATCGGTCCCTATGCCGCCTATGCGGCGACCATGCTGAGCCGCCTCAAGCACAGCGTCGAGACCGCGCAGAGCTGACGCTTAAGCCGTGACAAGTGCCAGTCACACCGACTAGCTTGGGTGACGTTTCGGGAACACAGGACCGCAATGCCCTACGCCACCCCCAAAGCCGGCCTGCCCGGACAGATGGACCTTCACACCGGCCGCGCCACCTTCACCGAGGCCTATGCCGTCATCCCGCACGGGGTCATGCGCGACATCGTGACCTCCTACCTGCCGCATTGGCGCGACACCCGGCTCTGGGTCATCGCCCGGCCGCTTTCCGGCTTTGCGGAAACCTTTTCCCAATACGTCGTGGAAGTGCAGCCCGGCGGCGGCAGCGAGCGTCCCGAGCCCAATGCCGAGGCCGAAGGGGTGATCTTTGTCGTATCCGGACAACTGACCCTGACGCTCGAGGGTAAGGCCCACCTGCTCGAAGAGGGCGGTTATGCCTTCCTGCCCCCCGGCTGCGTCTGGAGTCTTGTGAACAAGTCCACCGCGCCGGCCTCGTTTCACTGGGTGCGCAAGCGCTACGAGACGGTCGAGGGCATTTCTCCGCCCGAGGCCTTCGTCACCAACGAGAATGAAGTCGACATCCGCTGGATGCCGGGGACCAATGACACCTGGGGCACCACCCGCTTCGTCGAACCGGACGACCTGCGCCACGACATGCATGTCAATATCGTCACCCTCGAACCCGGTGCGGTCATTCCCTTCGAGGAAACTCATGTCATGGAGCACGGGCTCTATGTGCTTGAGGGCAAGGCCGTCTATCGGCTCAACCGCGATTGGGTCGAGGTGGAGGCCGGGGACTTCATGTGGTTGCGCGCTTTCTGCCCGCAGGCCTGTTATGCCGGCCCGCAACGGTTCCGCTACCTGCTCTACAAGGACGTCAACCGCCACGCGAAGCTGCCGTTCTGAGCCATGAGCGATCGCGCAATCACCATCGAGCCGCTGACCGCCGAGGCCTTT
Organism: Devosia sp.; assembly: GCF_025809055.1. Classification (NCBI taxonomy): domain Bacteria; kingdom Pseudomonadati; phylum Pseudomonadota; class Alphaproteobacteria; order Hyphomicrobiales; family Devosiaceae; genus Devosia; species Devosia sp. The sequence goes on from NZ_CP075529.1 coordinate 1,590,258, forward strand.
GCGCCCTTCGGACAGGTCATCGAAACCGCCGGGGCCCACCATTATCCCATCAATAACGGCAAGACTGAGCGCTATCACGACTTGGCCCGGGTCGAATTGGGTGGCGTCCATCCGCGCCCGCTGATTTCGATTTTTCGCGGCGAGCCCTATGCACTGCCGCTTTCCCTGAAACTCGTCGAGCGCCATCCGCTCGGCAGCCAGGCCTTCTACCCGCTGTCGAACACGCCCTGGCTGGTCATCGTTGCCGAGGACGCCGGGGGCACACCCACGAGCCTGCGCGCTTTCCGGCCTCAACCGGGTCAGGGCGTCAACATCGCCATGAACACCTGGCATGGTGTGCTGACCCCGCTCGAAATGCCGGCAGACTTTCTCGTCGTCGACCGCGGGGGCGACGGCAACAATCTCGAAGAACATCACTTCGACCGGCCCTATGTCATCTCCGCGCCGGCACAATAACCCTAAGTCGAAAGCGTGCTCGCCTGCCGCCTGACGCTGCGTTAATCTTCAGGTATCGGAAGGAGATCGCACTCATGTTCATGCGTCTGTTCTTGGGCCTGGCCATGCTCGCCCTGTCCGTCTTTCCCACCCTGGCGCAGCCGGTCTCGCTTTCCGGCACCGTAACCTATCGCGAGCGCATGGCCCTGCCGCCCGGCGCCAGCCTGACCATCGCCGTGGTCACCCTGGGCGGCAACAGCGTCATTGCCTCGGCTCATTCCGCTGTCGTTGCCGGCAGCCAGCCGCCGCTCGATTTCACCCTCAACCTGCGCAGCCAGTCGGTGCACAGCGCCGGAAAGGTCGGGTTGGTCGCCACCATCAGCCATGGCGGCACGCCGCTTTTCCGGAATGCCGTGCCGGTGCCGGTCGATCTCTCCCGCCCGGACGGCTATGCCATCATGGTGCAGCGCCTGCCCGCGCCGCCCCCGCCCGCCGAGCCGCCACCCGCACCGGAACCGGAACCGGAACCGGAGGATGACATGCCAATTGATGCGGAGCTTCTCGAAACCGTCTGGGTCGTCACCAGCATCGGCGGCCGGCCCGTATCCGCCGAACGGCCGGCCACGCTTTCTATTGCCCTTGATCGGCGTGCCGGCGGCACATCGGGCTGCAACAGCTATTTCTCCGAGGCCGTCATCGAAGCCGACACCATCGCCTTCAGCGCTGCAGCCGCGACACGCATGGCCTGCGCGCCCGAGTTGATGGAGCAGGAGAGCGCCTATTTCGCGGCTCTCGCCGCCGTCCGCTTCTACCAGGTCGAGGGCAACAGCCTGCGCCTGCTCGATGCTGCGCGCGTGCCCCTGGTGGGGCTGGTGCGACAGGAGCCCTGATTGGACAACCACAGCCTCATCACCCGCTTCTTCGACGTCATCGAGACCGACATCGCGGCCATGACGCAGGCAGGAGTCGGCAAGGGCAACAAGCTTTTCGGCGCCGCCATCCTGCGCAAGTCCGATCTGTCGGTGGTGATCGCCGAAACCAATAACGAAACCGAAAATCCGCTTTGGCATGGCGAAATGCACGCCATCAAGCGCTTCTACGAACTGCCCGCCGCGCAGCGGCCGGACCCACGGGACTGCCTGTTCCTGGCCACCCACGAACCCTGTTCGCTCTGCCTGTCGGGCATCACCTGGTCCGGCTTCGACAATTTCTATTATCTCTTCAGTTACGAGGACACGCGCGATAGCTTCGGCATCCCCCACGACATCGCTATCCTGCGCGAAGTCTATGCGGTTCCCGACCCTGATCGCTCCGCCGCGCCCGATGACCGGCCGCTCTACAACCGCTCCAACCGGTTCTGGACCAGCCATTCGATCATGGGCATGCTGGCCGGGCTCGACCGCAGCCATCGCGAAACGCTGCTGGCGCGTCTCGACGACATCAACGCCTTCTACAACGACGTGTCGGCCGCCTATCAGAGCAGCAAGGGGCACAAGGGCATTCCCCTGGCCTGAGGCCTATTCGGCCATGATCACAGCCGCCCGCTCGCTCCGCGGCACCTCCGCGAAAGAGGCAGCAAGGGCCAGAAAACTCAGCGAAAGCGCAAACAGCGCCGTAGTGAAAATCTGTGACATCGGAATCCCCCGATTGAATGACGCGCGGCCGATCTCTGTCAGCTCGCCATCCTTCTAATCCGGTCAGTTTGAACCCCGTGCGAATGCGCCGTTAAGATTTCGTTCATGTCCCGCTCAGCGCATGGCAGGCATGTGGGCAGAACCTTTTGGCTGCGGCTGCGTTGAAATCCCTATCCATCAATGCAACCAAGGAGCAGCCATGTCCGATCTGCTTGCTCATTCCGATGGCGCGGCGCCCCTGCTCGCCATCTTCACCGATTTCGACGGCACGCTTGTCGAGATCGCTGAGACCCCCGACGCCGTCGAGGTATCCTCCGCTCTCACCGATCAGCTCGATCGCGCGCTGGTCGATTTCGACCACGCCTTTGCCGTTCTGACCGGGCGCGAAATCGCCGATATCGACCGGTTTCTGGCGCCCTTGAACCTGCCGATTGCCGGCGCGCACGGTGCCGAACGCCGCCGCGCCGATGGCTCCATGGACCTGCCTGACGCAACGGTTGTCGAAAGCGCCAGGGATATCGCTGCCGCGCTCGAGCCGCTGGTGCAGTCGCATCCCGAGCTGTTGGTCGAGCCAAAACAGGCCGCCGTCGCGCTGCATTTCCGCCAGGCGCCCGATCTCGAAGGCGTCTGTCACCTGGCCGTGCAGGAAGCGGTGCTCCACCACGCCGATTTCACCCTGGTACCCGGCAAGATGGTGATCGAAGCCCGCCCGGCGGCCTTCGACAAGGGCGCTGCCCTCAAGGCCTTCATGCAGGAAGAACCCTTTGCCGGCCGCACGCCTATCTTCATCGGCGACGATCGCACCGATGAAGACGCCTTCCGCGCCGCCCAGGAACTGGGTGGCATGGGCATCAAGCTCGGGCCGGGCGAAACCAGTGCCCGCATGCGCATCGCCGATGTCAGCTCCGTCCATGCCCTGCTGCGCGGATTGGGCGACATGGCCACCCGCCAGCGCCCGGCAGAGCCGATCCTGGCCGATACGGTGGCACACTAAGCGCCTGGCGGAAAAGTGGACCCCGCTTTTCCGCCCGGAACAGCCGCCGCAAGATTGATCGAAGGAGAACGAACCAGATGAGCCGCATTGTCATTGTATCGAACCGCACCCCCGGCAAGGGCCCCGCAGCAGGCGGGCTGGCCGTGGCCCTGCGCAAGGTACTGGCCGATCGCGAGGGCTTCTGGTTCGGCTGGTCGGGCAAGCTGACCGATCAGCCCTCCACCGAGGCGCGGATCGAAGACATTGATGGCCTGGAGGTCGCCCAGATCGACCTCACCCGCGACGATCACCACGCCTACTATGCCGGTTTCTCCAATTCGATCCTGTGGCCCAGCTTTCACTTGCGGCTCGATCTCGCCACCATCGAAAGCCACTGGTACGAAGGCTATCGCCGCGTCAATGCACAGTTCGCCAAGGCCCTCGCGCCGCTGCTCAAGCCCGACGACATTGTCTGGGTGCACGATTATCACCTGATCCCCTTGGCACGCGAACTGCGCAATCTTGGCGCGAAAAACCGCATCGGCTTTTACCTCCACATTCCCTTCCCCACCGCCGATGCGCTCTACGCCATCCCGCACCACGAGGAACTCATGCGCGACCTGTCGCGCTATGACCTGGTTGGCTTCCAGGCCCGCCGCGACGTGGCGGCCTTCACCGAGTTTGCCGAGCACCAGGCGCCCTCGACCTTTGGTGGCCACAAGGCCAAGGCCATCGATTTCTCGGGCACCGCCGTCGAGGCCTTCCCCATCGGGTCGGACCCGGAGGCCTTTGCAAAGCTGTCGGTCAGCCCGGCCGCAACCAAGATGATCCATCGCATGCATCGTGCCCTGGGCGATCAGAGGCTCGTGCTCGGCGTCGACCGGCTCGACTATTCCAAGGGCCTGCCGCAGCGCGTTGAAGCCTATGAAAAGTTGTTGGCCAACAATTCCCGGCTGCGCAGGCAGGTGCACATGCTGCAGGTCGCCCCGCCCTCGCGCGATACGATCAAGGAATATCAGGAGACCAGCGACACGCTCGACGCCATTTGCGGGCGCGTCATGGGCCAGTTCGCCGAGCCGGACTGGCAGCCGCTGACCTATGTGAAACGCGCCTATGGACAGCCCAGCCTTGCCGGCCTCTACCGGCTCGCCCGTGTCTGCCTCGTCACACCCCTGCGCGATGGCATGAACCTGGTGGCGCACGAATTTATCGGCGCGCAGGATCCGGAAGATCCCGGCGTCCTGATCCTGTCGCGTTTTGCCGGCGCCGCCGAGATTTTCCCCGAGGCCCTGCTGGTCAACCCGTTCGACACCGATGAGACGGCCGAGGCCCTGCGCATCGCGCTGGACATGCCACTCGATGAGCGCCGCGACCGCTGGCGCGCCCTGATGGACGCCGCCATGGCCCATAATGTCGACGATTGGGCCGTGGAGTTTCTCGATGGCCTGGCCCCGGACGCCATGGCCGAAACCAGGCCCAGCCGCGACATGCTCTATCTCGCCTCGGTCGCCTAGGATTGGCCCAACGGTGAGTTAATGCACCGCCCTTCTATACCTCCCCCTGACCAGGGGGAGGTAGCGCCGCTAGGCCCGCAGGGCCGTAGCAAAGCTGGGTGGGGGTGGTTTCAGCCCAGGTCAAAACAAGAGCAGACTTGGCGCGGCTACGTGCCCCTGACCCACGGGCTTGCCGACGCCGCCAGCAATGTCACCAGCATGCGGTTGATCGGCGTGGGAATGCCGTGCTTTTCCCCCAGCCGCACGATGACGCCATTGCGCGCATCCACTTCCATGGGGTTTCCTGCCAGCCTGTCGGCATGAATAGACCCGCCAACCGCGCCTTCCGGCATGGACCGCAGGGTGTCGACGACCTTTTCCACCACGCTGTCCGGCACGTCTGCGCCCTCCGCCCGGCCGACCAGCGCGCATTCCTGCGCCAGGCCGCGCACCATGGCCTCGAGGTCCGCTGACCAGACCGGGCCTGTCGCTCGCAGGGTCAGCGAAGGAATGATCGAGCCGCAATTGCCGCAAAGCTTGACCCAGAGCTGGCTGAGGAAATCCTCATGCGTTGCCGCTTCGATCTCTGTATGGGCGAACAGGGCCACGAAATCATCGCCATCGGACCCGGCCGGCACGGCAATAATGCCATGGCCGCTCTGGACGATCCGGCCGGGCGCCTTCCGCGTCGCCGGCAGGTTGATCATGACCGGCAGGAGCCTGTCCGCTGGCACCAGATGTTCGAACAGCCTGACCTGTTCCACCCCGTTCTGCACGATGGCGACCCGGGTGCCCTCGCCCACCAGAAGGTCGAGCCAGGGCTTCGTATCGTCCGCAGAGTAGGTCTTGGTCGTGACCAGCACCCAGTCGACCACTTTCGCCTGGGCCGGGTCGGTCAGAACCTCGGGATTGGCGCTGATCGTGCCCAGTTGCGTCTCGATGACCAGGTCGGTCAGCGGCGAGCGCGCGCAAACGGCAATCTCGAGCGCCTCGTTCTGCGCCAGCCAGGCCGCAACAGTGCCCCCGATCGCGCCCGGTCCGACAATGGCAATTCTGGTCATGGCATGTCCCGACAAACTGGTTCCAGCCGTCTCTATAGCGTCGAACGGGTGAACTGATCCACCGGTTCAATCGTCCCCCCCGCCCCCCGTGGAGAGGGCCAGGGTGAGGGGTGGAATCGCCTTGAAAGTGGCACGACCAAGAAAAATGGGCGGCCCCAAGGCCGCCCATCTTCACATCTGGTTCGTCTTACGCGCTTGCCGAATTGCGACGGGCGCGCCCGGCATCGCGCTGGCCCTTGGTCCAGCGTGGCTTGCCCGACTTGCCGCCGGGCTTGCCCATAACCTTGCCGGTCTCGCCATCGCGACGCACGACCTTGCCCGCGCCGGTATTGACCCGCTCGCCGTTGGCCGGCGCCGCCGACTTGGTCCGCTCGCCACCGGGACGCGGCGAGTTGAACTTGCGCTGGCTATTGGCCTTTGGATTGCGCGGCGTGCGCGCGCCACCCGGCGCACCGGCCGCATTGCGCGGCTGGCGCGGGGCCGGTGCCACTTCCACCAGGTTCACATCGCCGGACACCGGCAGCGTGCGCCGGATCAGGCGCTCGACATCGCGCAGCTTGCTCTTTTCGGTGCCGTCGCACAGCGTGATGGCGATGCCAGAGGCGCCATTGCGGCCGGTCCGGCCGATGCGGTGCACATAGTTCTCCGGATCGTCCGGCAGTTCATAATTCACCACATGGGTGATGCCCTGCACGTCGATGCCGCGCGCCGCGATATCGGTCGCGACCAGGATGCGCACCGAACCGCTGGCAAAACCCTTGAGCGCCGCCTGGCGGGCATTCTGGCTCTTGTTGCCGTGAATGGCGGCAGCCTCGTGCCCGTCGATGGCCAGGTTCTTGGCCACGCGGTCGGCGCCATGCTTGGTGCGCGAAAAGATGATGACGCGCTCCATGCCTTCCTTCTCGTCGGCGAGCAGGTCGTTGAGAACGCCGCGCTTGGCCTTGGAGCCGGACATGATCACGCGCTGGTCGATCTTGACCACGGTGGAGCCCTGCGGCGCCGCCTCGACCTTGATCGGTTCCTTGAGCAGTGTCTTGGCCAGGTCTTCGACTTCTGCGGCCATGGTTGCCGAGAACAGCATGGTCTGGCGCCGCAGGCCGATGGCCTTGGCGATCGCCCGTACCGGGGCGATAAAGCCCATGTCGAGCATCCGGTCGGCCTCGTCCAGAACCAGCCAGCGCGTTTCGTTGAGGCGGATCTTGTTGTCGTCCAACAGGTCTTTCAGGCGTCCGGGGGTGGCGACGACCACGTCGACACCCTTGGCGATCTTCTGCACCTGGTGATAGCGCGACACCCCGCCCAGGACGAGCACGGTATCGAGCCTCATCTTGGACCCGGCGAACTTGCGCAGGTTTTCCTCGATCTGCACCGCCAGTTCACGCGTCGGCGCCAGGATCAGCGCGCGCGTCGTCATCGGCCGCGGGCGGCCGGTCAGGCCCATGATGCCGGCCAGGATCGGCAGGCCAAAGGCCGCCGTCTTGCCCGATCCGGTCTGGGCAATGCCCAGCATGTCCCGGCCTTCGAGCAGTTTCGGAATGGCCTGGTGCTGGATTTTCGTGGGCTCGGTGAAACCGCCCGCAGTCAGGCTGTCGGTGATCTGGGTCGGCAGACCGAGCGAAACAAAGTCGTTCAAATTCTTGTCTTTCATGGTGCGCGAAACCGCGCAGGCGCCCTGCCGCAAACACGACGAGCGCATCTTCAAATTGCAATCGGGCGATAGGGATATCGCGCGGGTGCTGGCTCAAACCCGGACCGATTGCCACTTGGCGATCTGGGTATCCGGGCTGACTTCGCCGCTCACCGCATGAGTAAGAAGAGAAGTCCATCAGCGGTCATTCTGCCGCGACGTGACGCTCATATGGGGGAGATGAGGGAAAAAGGCAAGCACGGGGAATGCAACCCTTCTCTGCACCGGCCTGTTCTTGGTGGCCTTCTCCCCTTGAGGGAGAAGAGCCTGCCCCCGGCTCGAACGGGGGTGCCCGAAGGGCGGATGAGGGGTGCCGCGCGGACCGCAAACCTAGAAGCTACTGGTTGGCGCAGCACCCCTCACCCGTCTCGGCCTTCGGCCGATCCACCCTCTCCCTCAAGGGGAGAGGGAGAAGCGCACCACATCAAATCCCGCCATACCAGTCATAGCCGGCGTCTTCCCAATACCCCCCCTTACCCTGGCCGAAGGGCGACAGGTCATCCACCAGTTCGATCGTGTGGAGATATTTGGGCTGCTTGTAGCCCAGCGCCCGTTCGACCCGCAGGCGGACCGGCGCCCCGTTACTGACCGGCAGGGTCTGATCGTTGAGCCCATAGGCAAGGATCGTCTGCGGGTGATAGGCATCCACGAGGTCCGAGCTGGTATAATAGAGAATGTCGCCGCTCAGCGTCCGCTGGATATTGTCGTAACAGTGATAGACCGCAAAGCGCGCGCCCGGCTTGACGCCGGCCTGGTCCAGCACGGGCCCAAGCGCAGTTCCGGTCCACTTGGCGATGCAGCTCCACCCTTCCACGCAATCGTGGCGGGTAATCTGCGTGCGGCTGGGCATATTGCGCAGTTCGGCCAGCGAGAAGCTGACTTCGCGCTCCACCATGCCCTTGATGGTCAGGCGATAGGGTTCAAAATTCATGCCGCGCAGGAACATGTATTCCGGCGTCGTCGGTTCGGTCGAGCCATTGGGCTTCATGCCCTGGCGGATTTCGCTCTCGGCATATTCGCGCGCCAGCACCTGGTCGCCGATCAGCGCGCGCTGCGCCTGATAGGTGAGCACATTGGCCTGTTCCATCGCATTGCGGATCGGATTGTCCCGCTGCCCGAGGAAATCGAAGGGCGAGCAACCCGACACCGCCAGACCAGAACCCACGGCAGCCGACCCGAGCAGGAAACGACGACGATTGACGATCAGCTTGCTCATGGCTTGTCGCCCTCCTGAGCTTCAGTGCCCGGGCTGGTGCGATACCAGCCGGTGATCATGGATCGCAATTCGTTCAGCGGTCCGGCCAGCAGCACCATGATGATGTGGACCACGAAGAACAGCACCAAAAGCACCATGACCACGAAATGGATGGTCCGCGCCGTCTGCCGCCCGCCGAAGACATCGAGCAGCCACGGCCAGGCCGCGTCCATGCCGGGGCTCATGGTCAGCCCGGTGAGGATGATCAGCGGAAATAGGATGAAGAACACCACGAAATAGCTGAGCTTCTGCAGCGGCGAATAGACCCGGCCATGGTGAAAGCGAAAGCGCGCATGGTCGACGATATCGCCGGGCAATCCGCGCACATCCTGACCCTTGGGCACGATATCGCGCCGCAGGTGCCCATTGATGAAGCTGGCCAGGAACCACACGAACAGCGCCCCGACGAATATCCAGCCAAAGAAGAAATGCACCACGCGCCCCGATGCCAGGTCGCGGAAGGAGGGGATGGTCACAGCGCCGGGAAAGGCCGTGTAGGTCGGGCTCGCTTCCGGGCCGCTCATGCCGAGCACGCCGGTCGTATCGAACGTGTTGCCGAACACCGTGGTGCGGCCGCGCGGTCCCTCAGGCGTGTTCACCGCACCGATGCGCAGCACCGCATTGTCGAACTCGAAGCCTGATTGCTGCCCCACATAGAGCGCCGGATGCGCGTTGAAAATCTGCAATCCCGACAGCAGCAGGAAGAACAGGCAGATCGCCCAGGTCCAGTGCGTCACGCGCGTCCAGATCGACTGGCGGTAGATCAACGGGCCCTTCTTGGAAGGCAGTCCCTCTTGTGTGCTCATGATTTTCCCCCGGCATCGGATCGACCATCTGCCCCTAACTACGGTAGCGCATCGGGCAGATGGTCGCCATCACGCTGATTTTACTGTTTGGGGGCCATGGCATCGCCGCCCATCGCATCGCCACCCATCGCATCCCCGCCCATCGCATCCCCGCCCATCGCATCGCCGCCCATGGCGTCGTGCCCGTTATGAACGTCATGGCAGGCCTGGGCGGCAACTTCGGCAACCGCCGGGAAGGTGATCGCCGCGGCCTGTTCGAGGCAGAGGGTCAGTTCGTCATCGCTCATCATCGGCGCCATGGCATCCATCGCCATGGAGTCGGTCGCCATCGAATCCGTTTCCATGGCATCGCCGCCCATTGCGTCGGTGGCCATGGCATCCTGGGCCTGCACCCCGGTCGCAAAGGCGAGAGCCAGGGCAGTGGCGGCGGACAGCACGAAAATCTTGGACATGGAAGTCTCCCTGTTTCGACCGCCACCCATGCGGCGGTTCGTGCCAGGCCATTCGCCGTGACCTTGCCGCGGGTTACCTGGTCACGCAGCCGTGATCATGGCTCGCTTTTTTGTCGCTGGTGTGTAACCTCCACCGGCCATCGGGCGAATGGAGACACAATGCAGGTGGATGCGACAGAGATGCGGCTGCGTGAGTTGATGCTCGCCGCGCTCGATGGCGATGCGGTGGCCTATCGGCGCCTGCTCGCCGATCTGACGCGCTATCTGCGGCCCTGGTTTGCCCGGCGGCTGGGCCCCGCCCATGCTTCGCAGGCGGAGGACCTCGTGCAGGAAACCCTGCTGGCCGTGCATACGCGGCGGATGACCTACGATCGGACAAGGCCGTTCACCGCTTGGCTTCATGCCGTGGCGCACCACAAGTATGTCGATTACGTCCGCCGCACTGCCATCCGCCCCACTGTGCCGCTCGAGGACGATGCCCCAATCTTCGCCACTGACGACAGCGCCAATGCCGCCGACCAGCTCGATGTGGCGGCCGTGCTGAGCGAAGTGCCGGATCGCACCGCAGATCTCATCCGCCAGACCCGCATCGAAGGCGCCAGCGTCGCCGAGGCCGCCCAGCGCCATGGCATGACCGAGACCGCCGCCAAGGTCTCCATCCATCGCGGCCTCAAATCGCTCATGGCCCGCTTTGCCGGGGGTGAAAAATGACCGACGACCTGATCACCCGCCTCAGTAGCGACCTCGCGCCGGTATCGCCGCGTGCCATGGAACGCCATATCGCTCTGGCCCTGGCCATCGGTGCCCTGATCACCCTGCCCTATGCCTGGCTGGTGCTCGATCTGTGGATCGGACGACCCTTCGTGCCCCTTTGGGGCGATGGCATGTTCGCCATGAAATTCGGCTACACGCTGGCCTTCGCGCTCTTCGGCTTCGCTGCCGTCCCGGCCCTGAGCCGCCCCGATGGCCGCATCCGCTGGCCACTGGTGGCGGCCGGCCTCGTCGTGCTGCTCGCACTCGGCCTCGGCACCATGAACTGGATGGGCGGCGATTGGGCCATGCCAATGCTGATGGGCCAGACGGCCATGGTCTGCCCTTGGCTCATCACCCTCACGGGCCTGCCGGTCCTGACAGTATTGCTCATCGCCATGCGTCGCCTGGCGCCGCGGTCCCCTTCCATGGCCGGGCTGGCCGCCGGGTTGCTGGCCGGCGGCTTCGGCGCCTGGGTCTATGCCTTCTTCTGCGGCGAAAACAGCATGATGTTCATCGCCGTCTGGTATTCGCTGGGCATTGCCCTTACCGCTCTTGCCGGCGCGGCACTTGGGCGTATCCTGTTGCGCTGGTAGGCGCTATTCGTCCCGCGCGGCCCAGTTCATGCCACGCCGCATGATGGTGGCCATATTGGGGTTCTCGAATTCCTTGGCGCGGTGACCCAGGGTCATGTGGAACACCTTGCCCTTGCCATGGCGGCGCTTCCACACCACGGGCATCACGACGCCGTCGATCCAATAGGCATGTTCGCCGGTAAAGGTGGTGGTCGCCAGCACCTCGTTGGAGGGGTCCACATGCATGTAATATTGCTCGGACGTGTAGGGGAACGACTTGATCCCCTCCATGATCGGGTCATCCGATTTGGCCACGTCCACGGTGTAGTCGATGATATTGCCCGGGTGGGCCACCCACTGCCCGCCGACCATGAACTGGTAATCGACCGAATCGCGGAAGGCGTCGCTCATGCCGCCATGGTGACCGGCCAGGCCAACCCCGTTCGCCACGGCCTTGGTGAGGTTCTCGACCTCTTCCTTGGCGATCTTGCTCATGGTGTAGATCGGCACGATCAGCGACAGATCATGGATCGAGGGATCGGCAAAGGCGCCGGTTTCAGTGGCCGTCCGCACCGAATAGCCGTCTTCATGCAGCCAGCGACGATAGATGGTGGCGCATTCTTCCGGGTCGTGACCATCCCAGCCACCATATACGATCAAAGCACTGCGCATGGAGAACCTCCGCAAATCAAACGGCGCGGAGAATACCCGACTGGGCCACTATTGAAAGCCCGTTACGCACGTTCCCGGTTCGCCGGGCGATTCACGAAATGCGGACGCCACGCTTCTGGCTCTACGACGATCGCTCCAGCCGGCTGACAAAATGCATCTGGCGTTCGAACACCCAATTGAGCGGAGGCGGATAAAGGCCGAGCTTCTCCCGGCGCGATTTTTCCGCGAGCCCGGCGACAGCGAAGGCCGCCTGCCATTGACCGCTATGGAGATAGTTATAGGGCAGCCGCACATCGTGGCCGCGATTGCCGACCCAATCCATCAGCCGCAACACCGGTCCCGCCAGAAACCCCTCGCGCAGGTGGTCCTTGATGATGATGCTGTCGCTGGCCACGCGCGCCGCCTCCGCGAGCACGGCGGCCGGATTGTCCGTGTGATGCAGCACGTCGACGAGACTCACATGCTCGAAGCTGGCATCGGCAAAGGGGAGCCTGGTGCCATCATATCGCGTCACCGGAATATGGGTGACGGGGCGCACCAGCACATCGGCTCCCTCAATTTCGAGGTCTGGACGCCGCCGCATCACCCCCAGCGCCACCTGCCCATCCCCACAGCCAAGGTCGAGTACGCGCGCCGGGCCGGGTGGGATCATCTCTGCAATGGCCCCGGCCAGCACCGCGACCCTGCGGTCAAAGATCAGTGCGCCATGGACGGCGTTGAGAACCCGTTTCCCGCCGTTCATCCGGCGCGGGCCACGATCGCGTTTGCATCGGGACGTGCAACCGCAAAGGCCCAGCTCTTGAGCACCACGAAATTGACGCCTGACGTCAGCGCCACGACGAGCAGCGCCGCCGGCAGGCTGGGCAGGGTCAGGGCGCCGTGAAAGACATAGCCGAAGGCGGCGGCCAGCAGCATGGCCATGGCCTGCACGCCGGCATATCGCGGCAGGGCCCGCGCGTGTTCGGCCTCTGAGGCGAAGCTGAAGCGGCGATGCAGCAGATAGACCGGCAGGATGAAAGCGCAATAGCAGGCAGCGCTGACGATCCAGGCGGCCTCCTGTGGCACAAGGCCGACCAGCAGGCCCGACACGATGACGAAGCCAATGGCGCCCCCCGCCCCGATTGCCAGGAACGACATGAGGCTCGCCGAACGGGGTGCGGGCGCCGGACCGGTCGTTGGCTGGCGCATCAGGCTTTGAAGGGCGATACTCATATGAGGGCGGTCCACGGGATGTTCATCCCACAAAGGCGCTCAATTCCTTGCCCCCGGGTTTACGCGTCCCTCCGCCGGTGCGGCACGATTGGCCATGGTAAATAAGGTGTGACGGTCCCCAGGGACGAAATTTGACCAAAAGGTCCACTTTCGCCCGTCATATTTTACTGGTTAACTGCCCGTCGACGCTGACCGTGTCACCCCGAACGGCTTCGCCAGGCCTGAACTGGCGGAACCACCTGGGGCGGCGCACCGGCCTGCCGGTTTCCGGCGACGTCGACCGAAAAAAAGCAAAAGGGACAACAGGGATGAAAAATCTATTGCTGGGCGCCACAGCGCTCACCCTCTGCGCTGGCTTTTCCAGTGCGGCGCATGCCGACTTCACGCTGAATATTCTGCATATCAACGATTTCCATTCCCGCTTCGACCCGATCACCGGGTCCGATTCCAACTGCGACGCCGAAACCGACGCCGCAGGTGAATGCTTCGGCGGCATTGCCCGTCTCAAGACCATCATCGACGACACGCGGGCAAAATATGAGGGCGGCAACTCGCTGCTTCTGTCGGCCGGCGACAATTTCCAGGGCTCGCTCTACTACACCACCTACAAGTCCAAGGTGGTCTCGGACTTCTTCAACCAGATGGGCTTCGATGTGGTCGCCACCGGCAATCACGAATTCGACGACGGCCCCGAGGAGTTCCTGAAATTCATCGAGGCGGCCGAATTCCCCATCATCGGCGGCAACTTTGACGTCACCCGCGACGAAAACCTGGCCGGCAAGATCAAGGGCTCCATCGTCCTCGATATCGGCGGGGAAAAGGTCGGCATCATCGGCGCGACCACCGAGGACACCCCCGATATTGCCTCGCCCGGCGATGCCGTCGAGTTCCACGACGTCATTCAGTATGTCCGCGGCGCTTCCGAGGCCCTTGATGCCGCCGGCGTCAACAAGATCATCCTGCTCAGCCACATCGGCTACACCATCGACATGGAAGTTGCCGCCGCGCTGCCGCTGGTCGACGTGATCGTGGGCGGGCACAGCCACTCCCTGCTTGGGTCCATGGAAGGCGCCGCCGGCCCCTACCCCACCATGGTCACAAATCCGGACGGCGTCGAAGTGCCCGTCGTCCAGGCCAATCAGTACGGCAAGTATCTGGGCGACATTGCCATCACCTGGGATGATGACGGCAAGGTCGTCAGCGCCGAAGGCGAACCCTTCCTCATCGACGCTTCGGTGGAAGGCAACGAGGACTTCAAGTCCCAACTGGCCGACCTCGCGGCCCCGATTGAGGAAGCCATGGGCGTCGTCATCGGCACCGCCACCGAGAATATCGAAAGTGCCCGCGAAGTCTGCCGCGCCATGGAATGCTCCATGGGCAACCTGGTTGCCGACGCCATGCTGGATCGCGTTGCCGATCAGGGCGTGACCATTGCCATCCAGAATGGCGGCGGTCTGCGCTCCTCCATCGATGCCGGCGAGATCACCATGGGCGAAGTCATCACCGTCCTGCCGTTCTCCAACACCCTGGCCACGGTGCAGATCTCCGGTGCCGACGTGATCGAAGCGCTCGAAAACGGTGTCAGCGACGTGGAAAATGGTGCGGGCCGCTTCCCGCAGGTTGCCGGTCTCAAATACAGCTTCACCCTCGCCAATCCGGCCGGTGAGCGCGTCAGCGAGGTCATGGTTGCCGACGGCGACACCTGGGCTCCGATCGATGAGGATGCCACCTACACCATTGTCACCAACAACTACATGCGTGGTGGCGGCGACGGCTATGGCACCTTTGCCGAAGGCGACAATCCGTATGACTTCGGCCCGCCGCTGGAGCAGGTTCTGGCCGACTACATCGCCAAGCAGGGTGGCGAATACACCCCCTATACCGATGGTCGCATCACTGTCGTCGAATAGGCCAAAGGTGACCGAATGACTGCGAAAGGGCGCCCTCCGGCGCCCTTTTTTGTGCCCGCCCCGGAATGACCCGCTTCCGGCCCCATCTTCGACACGATTGCTCGCAATGACCCTCACTATCCCGTGATCGGGATCAGCGAATTTGAAGGAAGCGTCGAATGAAGCCCCTAGCTATTGCTGCCGTTCTTGCGGCGACCTTGACCCTCACCGCCTGCGGTGGTGATGCCCCCCAGACTCCGGCCGAAACCACGACCACGCCGGCGGAAGAAACAGCCGCTCCGGCCGAAACCGAACCGACCGCTGAAGCTGAGCCGGCGGCCGAAGAGCCCATCGTCAATGTGGAAGTCAATGGCGATGCCACCGTGCCCGGCACGGACATGACCGTGGACGAGGCAGTTCAGAGCGTGCAGCAGCAGGTCGAGGACCTGCAGCTCAACGAGGCCGAAAAGCGTCAGGCCGTTGTCGACGCCCGCACCCAGGCCGAAGCCGCCGCCAAGGCCGCCGGCATGACCGACGAGCAGGTCAAGCAGGCCGGTGACGCCGCCGAGGCCGCCGCCAAGACCATGTTCGGCATCGAATAAGGCCTAGAGCGCCATCACTCGACATATACGACACGAAAAAAGGGGCGGCCTGGGCCGCCCCTTTGCATTTCCCGCGACAGCAGTGTCTCAGCGCCGCGCCAGCTGGCCCCAGGCCAAGAGGATGATGACGGCGCCGACGATCGCGCCGATGAAATTGGCGCCGTCGCCCGGGCCATACCAGCCGATCTGTTGACCGAGCCAGGTGGCCAGCACCGAGCCGACAATGCCCAGCACTGTCGTCAGGATGAAACCGGAGGGTTTGCGATCCCCCGGCGTGATCCATTTCGCGATGAGCCCGGCGAAGAAGCCGATGATGATGGCCCAGAGAATTTCCATAAAGACGCTCCCGTTTTCGTGTCCCTGCAACAAGTCGGAACCCTGTGGCCCAGTTGCAAGCCCGTTCACATTTTTCGATTTCATTCCGATTGCGCACAAAAGCGTGCAACCGATCTGGACCAGGGCCGTTTGTTGGCTGCGGGGCCTAAAAAACGGAGAAAAACAATGAAGAAAATTCTCACCGCAGTGTCCATCGCCACCCTTCTCGGCGCTGGTTCCTACGCAATTGCCCAGGATGCGGGCGTGACCCTCGACAGCGACACCGGCGTGTCCGTCGAAACCCCTTCGCTGGATGCTGATGCCGATGTCGGTGTCGATGCCAGCGTGGACGCCAGCGCCGGCGACATGGCCGACAACACCTATGGCGCCGTGATGGCCTCGATCTCCGGCTCGGCTGACGTCGACCTTTCGGCCGTCACCGAGGACGCCCAGGTTTCCCTGGTGCTGATCTCGACCCTGGAAGGCGATGCTGAAACGGAAGCTGCGGCTCTCGATGAAGCCCTTGCCGCCGATGCCGAAGCCCAGACGGCCCTTCAGGCCAATGTCGAAGGCAATGCCGCCATCAAGGCCAAGCTTGAAGCCGAAGGCTATGCCTCCAGCGATGTGGTTGCCGTCAAGAGCAACGCTGATGGTTCGGTTGTCGTTTTCGTCGACGACCGCGCCTAAAGCGTTTTCAAGAAAAGTGGAAACCACTTTTCTGGTTCGAAAACGCGACCAAAAAAGAACTAGGTCAGCCCTGCCTGATCAAACTAAAAGGCCCCGGCTCTGCCGGGGCCTTTCTCATATGCGCTGCGGTCAGTTGACCTTGTGCTCCATCCGGTCGCGATCGGTCACCGTCGCCAGGTCCAGCACCTTCTGGATATTGGTGGCGTGGCGGAAGCTCGGTTCCAGGTTTGTCTGCGTCCGGCAGGCATCGACGAAACGCTGGTAGTTGGTCGGCACCGGCTCGACCTCGACCTCGGTCCAGGTGCCGGTCTCGGCGTCGGCGCCCAGGCACGTGAAGAGTTTCGACCAGTCATGCCGGTGCTGCACTTCCACCGAGCCCAGTTCGCCATAGACGCGCAGGCGCAATTCGTTGAAGTGACCCGTCGCCCAGCGGCTGGCGTGAACCACGCCCAGAGCCCCATTTTCCAGCTGCGCCGTCATGGCAAAGCTGTCATTGGCGTCGAGATCATATTCGCCAATGACATTGCCCGGCGCCTTGTCGAAGGTTTCCAACCGGCAGAACACTTTCGAAAAGTCGCTGCCGGCCCCGTAGGCGGCAAAGTCGAGGATATGCACGCCGATATCGCCGAGCACGCCATTGGAGCCATGTTTCTTGGATAGCCGCCACAGCCACTGGCTCTCGGTGCGCCAGTCACCCCAGGCCTTGCTGACCAGCCAGCTCTGGAGGTAACTCGCCTCGAAATGCTTGACCGTGCCGACCTGCCCCGACATCACGATGTCGCGGGCTTTCTGCAGCTGGGCGACATTGCGATAGGTCAGGTTGACCATGTTGACCAGGCCCAGCCGCTCGGCCGTCTCGGTCATTTCCATGGCGCGTGCATGGTCGGTGGCCAGCGGCTTTTCGCAGAAGACGTGCTTGCCGCCCGCCAGGGCCGCCATGGTGGTGGGGTAGTGCACGCTGTCCGGCGTCACATTGGCCACGGCATCGAACTGCCCCCAGGCCAGCGCCGCATCGAGCGAGCCAAAGCCCCGCTCGATATTGTGCGCAGAACAAAACGCCTCGACCCGCATCGGATCGACGTCCACGCCGCCGGCCAGGGTCACCCCCTCGATGGCTGCAAAGTGCTTGGCATGCGTATTGGCCATGCCGCCGGTACCCAGGATGAGGATACGCATAGTCTTTGTTCCTTGTGCGGAGTCTGAAGTCCGCGAGCATAAATAGGCTCGATGCGGCAGAAGACCTCATCCTGAGCCTGTCGAAGGACGAGGTCGTGGCAGGCGCCATGTGACCGACCTCGTGGTTCGACAAGCTCACCATGAGGTCTCAGGGGCGGCGCCTGCCGCGTTCGGGTTACTTCTTCACTTCACCGGCATGATCGGCCGCCGACAGCTTGGCGCCGCGCTCTTCGATCTTTTCGATCGCCTCGCCCACCGGTGTGTTCGGTGCCTTCATCAGATGCGCATGGCGCTCGCCCGCATAGGCCCAGTTGACCGCATTGCGCAGCACCTTGCCGACATTGGCGTCGTGATAGGTCGGATAGGTTTCGTGGCCCGGACGGAAATAGAAGATATTGCCGGCGCCGCGACGATAGGTGAGGCCACTGCGGAACACTTCGCCACCCTGGAACCAGGAGACGAACACCGTTTCCAGCGGCTCGGGCACCGTGAAGGGCTCGCCGTACATTTCCTCGTATTCGAGCTCGAAATAGGGCGGCAGGCCCTTGGCGATCGGGTGTCCGGGATTGACCACCCACAGGCGCTCGCGCTCCCCGGCCTCGCGCCAGTGCAGATTGGCGGGCGAGCCCATCAGCCCCTTGAAGACCTTGGAGTGGTGCCCCGAATGCAGCACGATCAGGCCCATGCCCTGCCAGACATGCTCCATGACCCGCTTGACCACCACGTCGTCGACCTTGTCATGGGCCGCGTGACCCCACCAGATCAGCACGTCCGTATTGGCCAGCGCCTCTTCGGTGCAGCCGTGTTCGGGCTCCTGCAGGGTCGTGGTCTTGACCGAAATGTTCGGGTCCGATTCCAGCAGCATGGCTATGTGGTTGTGCATGCCCTTGGGATAGTTCTCGGCCACGACCTTGTTCTTCTGCTCGTGGACGTTCTCGCCCCAGACAAGGGTTCGGATCGGCATGATAGTCTCCTAGTGGAATACCGGCACCGGGCCGGGATAATCTGTTTCGTCTCTGCGTCATTCCCGTGCCAACGGGAACCCCGGTTTTCTCAACGGTGGTTCCCGTTTTTGGGGGAGCGCGCCTTTAGCACCAAAAGGTGGCGACCCTGTGCCGCCACCCATGCCCCGCCTATTGGCGGATCGGCTTGCCGGCTTCGTCGAAGCGGTGGACCTTGTCGGCAACCGGCGACACGCGAAGCACCGTGCCCGAGGGGTGTTCCTGCGCCCCTTCAAGGCGCACCACCACCGGCTCTTCCTGGCCCATTTCGAGATAGACATAGGTGTCCGCACCGAGGTTCTCGGTGTGGATCACCGTGCCTTCCCAAACACCATCCGGCGTCACCGTCATGTGTTCCCCGCGCACGCCCAGCGTGGCGCAGTCATGCTTGGCCGCCTTGTCGCCGGTGATGAAATTCATCTTGGGCGAACCGATGAAGCCGGCCACGAAAATGCTGTCGGGGCGCTCATAGAGTTCCATGGGCGTGCCGACCTGTTCCACCAGCCCATCCCGCAGCACGCAGATGCGATCGGCCAGCGTCATGGCCTCGACCTGGTCATGGGTCACGTAGATCATGGTCACATTGCCCATGTCCTCGTGCAGCTTGGCAATCTCGATGCGGGTCGCCACGCGCAGCGCGGCGTCGAGGTTGGACAGGGGCTCGTCGAACAGGAACACCTTGGGATCGCGGGTAATGGCGCGGCCGATGGCCACGCGCTGCCGCTGCCCGCCGGACAATTGCTTGGGCAGGCGGTCGAGGTACTGCCGGATCTGCAGCATGTCGGCAGCCTTTTCCACGCGCTTGCGGATTTCGTCCTTGCCATGGCTCTTTTCGAGCTTCAGCCCGAACGCCATGTTTTCATAGACGGTCATGTGCGGATAGAGCGCGTAGGACTGGAACACCATGGCGATGCCGCGCTTGGACGGCGTCAGGGCATTGACCACCTGGCCGTCGAACAGCATTTCGCCCGAGGTGATGTCCTCAAGTCCCGAGATCAGTCGCAGCAGGGTGGATTTGCCGCAGCCCGAAGGGCCGACAAACACCATGAACTCACCTTTTCGCACTTCGAGGTCGACGCCCTTGATGACGTTCACGGCGCCGAAGGACTTCTTGATATTGCGCAGCTCAATTGATGCCATTTGGCGTTACTCCTTTAGCCCTTGACGCCGCCGGCGGTCAGGCCGCTGACGATCTTGCGCTGGAAGATGAGCACCAGCACCACGAGCGGTACGGTGACGATGACCGATGCCGCCATGATGATGCCCCAGGGAATTTCGTATTGGGACCCGCCCGAAAGCAGGGCGATGGCCACCGGAACGGTGCGGGTCTGGTTCGAAACGGTAAAGGTCAGCGCGAACAGGAACTCGTTCCAGGCCGCGATGAAGGCCAATAGGCCCGTCGTCACCAACGCCGGCCACATCAGCGGCATGAACACCTGCGTGATGATGACCCAGGGCGTCGCTCCATCGACGATGGCGGCTTCCTCGATCTCGACAGGCAGGTCGCGCATGAAGGTGGTCAGCACCCACACGGTGAACGGCAGGGTAAAGATCGTATAGGCGAAGATCAGCGCCCAGGGCGTGTTGTAGATGCCCAGGAACCGGATCACCTCGAACAGGCCCGCCAGCACCGCGATCTGCGGGAACATGGAGACGGCCAGGATAGTCATCAGCAACAGGCCCCGCCCCCTGAACCGCACGCGGCTCAGCGCAAAGGATGCGGTGATGGCCAGGAACAGCGCCAGGATCACCGTGACACTGGCCACAAAGACCGAGTTCAGCAGGTTGCGCGGGAACTCGCCCTGCGTGAACACCTGCCGGAAGTTGTCGAGGCTGAACGAGGTCGGCCAATAGGTGACGCGGAACAGGTCGGTGCCCGATTTGAGGCTGGTCAGGATCGCGTAGTAGAACGGGAAGACCGACACCACCACGATGAAGATGACCAACAGGTAGAACAGCACCTGCTTGGTGAGCTTCCAGAAATCGAATGTCGCGTCCATCAGCGATCTCCCCCTTCGAAGTTCACTTTGCCTAGCCAGATATAGAGGATGGTGAAGATGGCGATCAGCAGGAACAGCAAGGTCGATTGCGTCGAGCCCTCGGCGAAATTGTTGAACTGGAACAGGTTCTCCTGCGCCAGAACCGACATCGTCTTGGTCGAGCGCGAATTGGGCGTCAGCACATAGATCAGGTCGAAGATGCGCAGCGCATCGAGCACGCGGAAGATGATCGCGACCATGAGCGCCGGACGCACCAGCGGCAGCGTGATCTTGAAGAACTGCTTGACCGGATGCACCCCGTCGATGGCGGCGGCTTCATAGATGTCCTTGGGGATCATCTGCAGGCCGGCCAGGATCAGCAGCGCCATGAATGGCGTGGTCTTCCAGATATCGACGATCAGAACCGCAGTCATGGCCGTATCGGCCGAGGCGGTCCAGGCCACCGGGGCAGCCAATAGGCCCAGCTTCATGCCAAGATCGTTGATGATGCCGAACTGGTCGTTCAGCATCCAGCTCCACATACGGGCCGAAACGATGGTCGGAATGGCCCAGGGAATGAGAATGGCGGCACGCACGATGCCCCGGCCCCGGAACTCGGCATTGAGCACCAGTGCCACGATCATGCCGAGCACCGTTTCCCACAGCACCGACCAGAAGGCGAAGCGCACGGTGTTCCACACCGCATTCCACCAGTCCGGATCGGCCAGCACGCCGCGATAGCGGACCGTACCGCTCTCCAGCACCTGCCAGCGCAGGTAATTGCCGAAGCCGACCCATTCGGCGCCGTAGAGATTGTTGAGCGTCGCGTCGGTGAAAGAAAAGTAGATCGACCGCAAGAGGGGCCAGCCGGCAACGATTGCCAGGGCAATCAGCATCGGCACCAGGAACCAGCGCGCGGCTCGCACCCGCTGCTGCATGAGTTCCGATTTTATCTTGGGTGTTGTGGCCGAGGCCACCGACCCCATCGTTTCCGTCGCCATGTCTTTTCCTCCCCCATTGTCGTCGATATTTGCGCGAAGCGGGCGGCGGGGGAAGCCCCACCGCCCGCTTTGCTAGGACAGCCGGGAGGACTTACCAGGCGTCGCCCTTGAGATCGGCGAGGTCGGCCTCGAGGATTTCGAGGTTTTCGGCCGCCGTACCATTGCCCGACAGGGTGTCATGCACGGCGCTCCAGAACAGCGACGACACTTCATTGTAGTCGGTCTTGGTCGGAGCGGACGGACGCGGCACGGCCTGCTCGAAGATCGCCTGCCAGTTCGCCATGAAGGGCGAAGCGGCCAGCACGTCGGCATCCGAATACAGGCTCGGAATGGTCGGCAGGTTGGACTGCTTGATGGCGCGTTCCTTCTGCACTTCTTCCGAAGCCAGGTACTTCACCAGCTCGATGGCGGCTTCCTGGTCGGGGGAGTACATGGAAACGGCCATGTTCCAGCCACCGAGGGTAGCAGCCGAACGCGCGCCTTCGCCGTCACCGGCCGGAAGCGGCGCCACGTCGAACTTGCCCTTCACCGAAGAGTCGTCGCCATTGCCCAGTGCATAGGCATAGGGCCAGTTGCGCATGAACACGGCATTGCCGAGCTGCCACACGCCGCGGCTTTCTTCTTCCATATAGGCCAGCACGCCATCGGGAGCGATGGTGCCAACCCAGCCGGCAGCCCGATCGATAGCGGCAGCAGCCTGCTCATTGTTGATCGAGACGGTACCGTCGGCCTCGACGATCTGGCCGCCGCCATTCGACATCACCCATTCAAGGGCGTCGCAGGTCAGGCCTTCATAGGCATTGCCCTGGAACACGAAGCCCCACAGCTCCGAGTTACCCTCGGCGCGTTCGGCATCCATGATTTCCTTGGCGGTGGCTTCCAGGTCAGCCCAGGTCGCCGGGACTTCCTTGCCATACTTCTCGAGCAGGTCGGTGCGGTAGTAGAGCGCCGGCGCGTCGGTGAAGGCCGGCAGGGCGACGAGCTTGCCGTCCACGGTCTGCGACTCGATGATCGAGGGGAAGTGGTTGCCCGAAATGTCGGAAGCGGCCTCGGTCAGGTCGACGAAGTGCTCGGCCAGCTGCGGGGCCCAGATCACGTCGGTCTGATAGACGTCGATATCGGCATTGCCGGCGGCGAGCCACAGGCGATACTGGCCGAACTGGTCGGTGGTGGACGAAGGCATCGGCACCACGGTGACGGTGTGGCCGGTATCGGCCTCGAACTTGTCCAGCTGGCTGCGCAGGAATGCCAGGCCATTGCCGGTATCGCCGGAAACGATGGACAGTTCAGCGGCCTGGGCAACACCGGCAACCAGGGTCACGCTCGCCATCATGCCGACGAACAAAGTCTTGAGTGTCATTGAGTTCCTCCCAAAGGAATCGAGTTGGCGGGAGGCACGGTCAACCAGCCGGACGCTCGGCGCGCTTGGCCAGTTCGCCCTCCCTCAAAAACACTTCGGTTCAAACCGTTCGAGCGGTAATTTCCAAAGCGCTTTGGGCAAATAGGAACCAGAGCGCCCCATCACTGTCAAGCGGCGAAACGCGCCCGACTCTGCGTTTTTTAAGACGTCGAAAATTTAATCTTGCAATTTCAATATCTTACGAAAGCAACCTGTTAATTCACAGGCTTCAGGGCCAATTCCCGGCTGATGTACGCACCTCAAAATTCGAAAACGTTTTCACCCTCTTGCCAATAAAATTGAAATCGCTTTGAATTGCCGGCGGAGGAGAAACGGGCGCCCACTTTTCAACAAGCGGCGTCTGCCCTATTGGCAGGATTGCGCCAGCCTGGCGCCGCCCCTGATCCGCTTCGGCTCGGGGGCGGAAGCGTCCTGACACATGGGTCACTGGCGAAATGAGACTGAAGGACCTGGCGGAACATCTCGGTCTGTCGCAAACCACGGTGAGCCGCGCACTCAACGGCTATCCCGAGGTGAAGGAAGCGACACGCCGGCGCGTGGCCGATGCGGCCACCGCATTGGGCTATCGGCCCAATGCCAGCGCCCTGCGCCTCGCCACCGGCCGCGCCGGCGCCGTGGGCCTCGTCCTGCGCGGCGCCGACGAACTTGGTCCGCACATGTCCGAGTTCCTGTCCGGCGTGGGCAGCTACATGGCCAGTCAGGAAATCGACATGCTGGTGACCACCGTCGCCAGCCACCAGGAAGAACTCGCCGCCTACCGGCGCCTGGCGGCCAGCCAGAAGGTCGATGCGGTTATCCTGCATTCCCCCACCATCCGGGACGAACGGGCCGAACTGCTCACCAGCCTAAACATTCCCTTCATCCTCCATGGCCGCACGGAGATCGGCCGCCCCCTGGCCTGGCTCGATATCGACAACACCAGGGCGCTCGAACGCGCTACCAGTCACCTCTTGGATCTGGGGCACCAGCGCATCGCCCTGCTGAACGGGGTGCGCGGCCGCACCTTTGCCGAACATCGCGAAGCCGGCTATCGCGCCGCGCTCGGCGCCCGGGGGATCAAGGTCGATCCGGCCCTGATCGGCAATTCACCCTTCACCGACGAAATCGCCTTCCGCCTGGCCCAGTCCATGCTCGAATTACGCCCGCGCCCGACGGCATTCCTCGCCGGCTCGATGATGACCGCCCTCGGCGTGTTCCGCGCCATTCGCCAGGCGGGCCTGGAATTGGGAACCGACGTTTCCATGATCGCCCATGATGACGTGTTTCCCTATCTCAATGCGGACAACATGTATCCCACCATGTCCACCACCCGCTCCTCGATCCGCCAGGCCGGTATGCGCATCGCCGAGCTGATTACCCAGGTGCTGGCGGGCAAGCCGGCCGGCAATGTGCAGGAACTATGGCCCGTTGAATTGGTTTTACGTCAGAGCTCCGGACCTGCGCCGGCCAGGCGCTGAGTGAGAGAACCCTTGCGGCGCATGGATTGGCGAGGCTAGCTACGCGTCCATGACGGGCACCGGCATTGAACCTAAGCGCCCGGGCGCAGCGGCATAGGAGTGCGACATGACCTCCCCTTTCGTCACCACGGCATGGCTGGCTGATCACCTGAGCGATCCGGGCCTTGTCGTCGTCGACGCCTCCTGGCACCTGCCCAATACGGCCCGCAACGCCCAGGCCGAATACCTGGCCGGCCATATTCCCGGCGCCGTATTCTTCGACATCGACGGCATTGCCGATACCGCGACCAACCTGCCCCATATGCTGCCGGCCCCGGCCGATTTTGCCCGCGCCGTCGGCGCCCTGGGCATCGCCGATGACATGACGATCGTCGTCTATGACGAGGTGGGCCTGTTCAGTGCGCCCCGCGCCTGGTGGACGTTTCGCGCCTTTGGCGCCAGCAAGGTCTTCATGCTCGAAGGCGGAGGCCCCAAATGGCGTTCGGAGCGCCGCCATATCGAGGCGGGGCTCGTCCGCCGCAATCGGGCTGTGTTCCAGCCCCGGTTCAATACCCATGCCGTTGTCGGATTCGATACGGTCCGCGATCACGCGCAGAACAGTTCGCGGCAGATCGTCGATGCCCGCCCGGCACCCCGCTTTCACGGCGAAGCGCCCGAGCCGCGCGCCGGTCTCAGATCCGGCCACATTCCCAACAGCACCAATGTCCCCGTGAGCCTGCTCACCGAACAGGGCAGGCTCAAGCCTGTGGACCAGCTGCAAACGCTGTTTGCCGATCGGGGCATCGACCTGACGCAGCCAATCATCACCTCCTGCGGCTCCGGCATCACCGCCGTCACCCTGGCCCTGGCCCTCGAACAGGCCGGCGCCCGGGACGTGGCCGTCTATGATGGCTCCTGGGCCGAATGGGGCGCCCACAAGGATGCGGAAGTGGAAAGCTGAGGACCCCAAGCCGCGCGCCACGCATCGCTTCGCCACACCCCAGCCAGACCAGAAATGCTCCCATAGGCAATTGCACTGAGCCACCAGCTCCATCGTCCCCTCGCCCCTCTGGGGAGAGGGCCGGGGTGAGGGGTGAAAACCTATCGGCTAGCACACAGGCGAAGAAACCTACCCCGCATAGGCCACCCACCCCCGGAAATCGAAGCCCGCATAGAACAGGCTGATATCGGCAAAGCCTGCTTCAGCCAGCATCGCCTCCTCGTCCTCCGGCGCCATCAGGTGCAGGCGCTCCAGCATCGCCCTGCGCCCCGATTCTGCATGTGCGGGGTCGACACCATTGGAGACGGCGAAGGCCGCGTGGCGCCGCATCCAAACCTCGCGGCTGGCCTCATCCTGCGGGAAGCTCATATGCGCCAGCACCAGCGGCGCGCCTGTCACCAGCCTTTGCCGCAAACCCCTCAGTGTCCGAAGCCGCTCGGCCAGCGGCACGAAATGAAAGACCAATAGGCACGTCGCGGCGTCGAATGGCCCCTCGGGTGCCACCGCGATCGTTCCGGTATGCAGCCGGATCCGGTCAGCATGGGCCCTGGTCACCTGCCGCGCTGTGTCCAGCATGGCGTCGGACGGGTCGACACCATCGAATGTCCATTCGGCGTGCGCAGACGCAAGAACATCGAGTTCGATCCCGCCCCCGGCGCCCAGCACCAGCACGCGCCCGGCCCCCGGCACCCGCTCGCCGAGCAGCAATTGCGTCATGCGGTGCAGGCCCGCAAGGCCGGGCACCTGCCTGAAGGCATTGTCGGCATAGGTGCTGCCCTGTCCGGGCAGTGTCTGAACGTGATCAGTTTTCATGTAACTTCTATTATTACATCTAGGAAATCCTGGCAACAGGCTCCACTCAGCAAAGCGTGCGCGACCAAGGCTTGCAGCCGCCCGCGAGCGCCCACATATTCGATCTATGAAAGACATCAAACGCTCGACATCGCGCGACGGCCATATCCAGGCGCAACCGGGCGTCCGGGATGAGGTTGCCGCCTTTGTGCAAAAGGTTGGGCAACTCGCGCGCCCCAACACCGCTGAAGATGGCCGCCTGCTCTTTGCCATGGACGCCACCATGAGCCGCCAGCCCACCTGGGACATGGCGCTGACGCTGCAGGCCGGCATGTTCGAAGCGCTGCCGCGCGACGCTGCGCTCCAGGTGCAACTGCTCTATTTCCGCGGCATGGGCGAATGCCGCGCCTCCAAATGGGTGCTGGATGCCAAGGCTCTGGCCCGGCTGATGAGCGGCATCGTCTGCCAGGGGGGCAATACCCAGATCGGCAAGGTCTTTGCCCATGCCCGCGACGAGAGCCGGAAGCGGCGCATCAATGCCGTGGTCTTTGTCGGCGACGCTATCGAGGAAAATGTCGACAGCCTCGCGGCCAAGGCTGGCGAGCTCGGCCTGATGGGCCTGCCGCTATTCCTCTTCCAGGAGGGGCATGACAGCCGGGTGGAGGCCGCCTTCCGCGAATTTGCCCGCCTCAGCAAGGGTGCCTATGCCCGTTTCGACAGTTCTGCGCCCCAGCAACTGGCCGAATTGCTCAAGGCCGTGGCCGCCTATGCCAGCGGCGGCCGGGCCCATCTCAAATTGCAATCGAGCCAGGCCGCACGGGCCCTGCTGACGCAGATCGAGGGACGATGAGCTGGATTTTTCTCGCCGCCCTGGGCGTGCTGGCCGCGCTGTGGCTGATCACGGCGCTGCGCACCATGGATCGCCGCCTCGTCATGCGCGCCCTGCGGTGGATCGTGGGGGGCCTCGCCGCACTCGTCGCCATCGGCGCCCTGGTGTTCCGGCGCATCGACATTGCCATGCTGGTGGGTGCAGTGGCAGCCTCGGTGCTGCTGCGCGGCCGGCTGGGCCAGTTTTCCTTCGACAGCGTCACCGGCGGTGGCGGCAATACCTCCAAGGTCAATAGCCGCTTCCTCGCCATGCAGCTCGATCACGACACCGGCGAACTCTCTGGCCGGGTCGTCGACGGGCAATTCGCCGGCTGGGATCTTCTCGACCTCGGCCCCGAGGAAACCCGCGCCCTGATCGAGGAAGTCGGCGGCGACGCAGAAAGCGTCAGCCTCTTGGAAAGCTGGCTCGACACCAATCGCGCCGGCTGGCGCGAATATTTCGCCGAACACGACACGGGACAGGGTACGGCAAGCGGCGCGACCACCGGCCGGGACCCGGTCGCCGAGGCCTATGCCGTTCTGGGCCTAAAACCCGGCGCCACGGACGATCAGATCAAAGCTGCCCATCGCGAACTGATGAAAGGCGTCCACCCCGATCACGGCGGCTCCGAATTCCTTGCCGCCAAGATCAACGAAGCCCGCGACCTGCTTCTGGGCCGCTAGGCACACTTTTGTTCGCCAATCCACGACGTCATCCCGGCGCAGGCCGGGATCCAGGTCCGCATCTGGGAATGGCCCGCCGAACACCATCCTCGGGCGCACAGCGCCGCACAGACCGAAGTCCCAGCACCAAGCTGCTCAGCGATATTGCCGCTCACCTGCCAGTCTGATCCCCTTCTGCCAGGGCGCTGAGCTTGCCCACGATCGCGTGCAACTCCGTCCGCAACCCGGCCAGCCGCTCCGGGCTGACATCGCCGAGCAGCAGCGTCGCGAACTGTTCCTGTCCGGCCTGGAACTGCCTGAACTGCCCGGCACCGCTTGCCGTAAGGAACAGTTGGATTGCCCGGCGATCCTGGGGATGAGCCTTTCGCTCGACCAGGCCCAGACCTTCCAGCGCGTCCACGAGCCCGGTCACGTTGCGCGGCGTCACGCCCAGCCGGTCCGCCAGCATTTTCTGCGTCATGCCCGGCGCGCCGCCAATTTCCCACAGCACCTGAGCCCGCGCCATGGTCAACCCGGCCGGGCCCAGCCCCCGCTCCATATCGGCATTCATCAGCTTGGTGACCATCATCAGGGTGCCAAGGACATCACGTCGCATTTCCGCGCTGTCACTTTCGTGTATCATATTCACTATATGGCTAATTCACCATCAGGATGAAAGCCATGTCCGCGACACCAGCCCACAATATCGACCTGATGAAAGCCGCCTTCGCTGCCCTCAACCGCCGCGACATCGCGGCCTGCATCGCCATGCTGACGCCCGACTTTCAAATCCACGTTGCCGGTGCGCCGCCGCGCACCGGGCAGGCCGCCTGGCGCAGCAATACCGGCATCATGTTCACCGCTTTTCCGGACGCCCAGGTCCATGTCGAGGACATGTTTGCCACCGAGGACAAGGTCGCCGTCCGGGCCAGGATTACCGGCACGCATACCGGCAATTTCCTCGGCCAGCCGGCCACCGGCAATGCCATTGCCTATGACAGCATCGAAATCTACCAGATCCGCGACGGCAGGATTGCCGCCGAATGGATCTGCTCGGACACATTGACCATGATGACCCAGGCCGGCATTCACAAGAAGGGGGCGCTCCTGGCGCTTTGGCTCGGCAGCTTCAAGGTCTGGATCGCCGCAGCGCTGGGTATTGCCGTGGGTGCACTGGTCTTTGCCTGGCTGTGAATTTGAAGCGCGTCGCCAAAACACGCGAACAGGATTATGATCCGATTCTGGCGCGGTCCACGCCTCCCCCCCTCCACCGGGTAAGCAGCTCACCTGTCGGATCACCGAACGTCATCATTGCCCCGTCGTGCGACGGCAAAGGAGGGATTGCCTGAGCCAGAACGACTGGAGCATTTCGATGACGCTTTCCGCGCCCATCCACCGCCTGAAGCGCGCTGCCCGGGAACAGGCCCGCGCCAGATCCATCCCGCTGCACGCCGCGCTTGACGCCGTCGCTGCAACCCAGGGCTATGCCAGCTGGAGCCTGCTCTCGGCGCACAATCCCGCCACCATGGCGGGCCCCGAGAGCCTCTATGCCAGCCTCCTGCCCGGCGACATGGCGCTCGTCGCCGCGCGCCCGCGGCAGGGTAAGACCATCCTGGCCATCCAGCTGGCCCTCGCGGCAATCGCTTCGGGCAAGGCCGGGCATATCTTCTCGCTCGATTACACGCCCGCCGATATCGCTGCACACCTGGCCGCCATGTCCGGGCCGTTGGCGCTCCATGCCGGCAGCCTCGCCATCGACTGCGCCGACACCATTGCCGCCGATCACATCATCGCCCGCCTGGCGACGGCGCCGGCCGGCACCCTGGCCGTCGTCGATTATCTGCAATTGCTCGACCAGCGGCGGACGAACCCGCCGTTGCAGGCCCAGATCGAGACCCTGGCGCATTTCGCCCGGGCGCGCGGCGTGATCCTGGTCTTCATCTGCCAGATCGATCGCAGCTATGACCCCGCCCGCGCCAACCTGCCGGGCCCCGCCGATATCCGCCTGCCCAATCCCCTCGATCTCGGCCTCTTCAACCGCGCCTGGTTCCTGCACGACGGAAAGCTGGCAGAACTCGATCGCCCCCTCGCCTGATCCCCTCAGGCAAAAAAAAGAGGCCGCCGGGATGTCCCGACGGCCCCAATTTTCAATCAGCCCCGGTCAGGCCGAACGGTTCTTGTTGTAGAGATCGAAGAACACCGCTGCCAGCAGCACCACGCCCTTGATCATCTGCTGCCAGTCGATATTGACGCCCATGATCGACATGCCGTTGTTCATCACGCCCATGATGAAGGCGCCGATCACCGCACCCGCCACCTGGCCGACACCGCCCAGCGCCGACGCACCGCCGATGAACACGGCCGCGATCACGTCCAGTTCCAGCCCCTGCCCGGCCTTGGGCGTCGCCGAATTGAGCCGCGCCGCATAGATCATGCCGGCCAGAGCCGCCAGCGCCCCCATGATGGCGAAGATGTAGAAGGTCGTGCGTTCCGTCTTGATACCCGACAGCGCCGCCGCCTTGAGATTGCCGCCGATGGCATAGATGCGGCGGCCGAAGGTCATGCGCTTGGTGAGGAACACGAAGCCGGCGATCAGCACGCCCATCACCACCAGCACATTGGGCAGTCCGCGATAGGAGGCCAGCATATAGGCGAAGAACAGCACAATGGCCGAAATGATGACATTCTTGATGACGAAGAGGCTGAACGGCTCCACGTCATAGCCGCGCGCCTTGCGGCGGGCCCGCGTGCGGATGGCAAAGAAGATCATGCCGACAATGGCCAGGATGGCGATGACCATGGTGGTCGTGTGCAGCACCACGTTCTGCCCGTTTTCGGCCAGCCAGGGCATGGTGGTCGGCCCGACGATGTCGGGAATGAAGCCCGCCGACAGCAGCTGGAATTCGGCCGGGAAGGGCCCCACCGACTTGCCGGCGAGAATGGCCAGCGACAGCCCCTTGAAGATCAGCATCCCGGCCAGCGTCACGATAAAGGCCGGAACGCGGTGATAGGCGATGATATAGCCCTGCGCCGCCCCGATCGCCGCACCGGCAACCAGGCAGATCGCCCCGGCAATGATCGGGTTGGCCAGAAAGGCCAGTTCGGGCGGAAAGTCCCAGCCCACCATCAGCATGGCCGCCAGCGCCCCGACAAAGCCCGAGACCGAGCCGACGCTGAGGTCGATATGACCGGCCACGATCACCAGCAGCATGCCCAGCGCCATCACGATGATGTAGGAGTTCTGCAGGATGATATTGGTCAGGTTCACCGGCTTGAACAGCACGCCATTGGTGAAATACTGGAAGAACAGCATGATCAGGATCAGCGCCAGCAGCAGGCCATAGTCCCGCATATTGGCGCGCAGCGCGTCCATCAGCCCAAGCTGGTGCGACTGCGCGGCAGAAGCGGTTCCGGTCGGAGCGGTTTCGGTTGTCATGATGCCTTTCCTTCGGCGCGCACGATGGCACGCATGATCTTTTCCTGGCTCGCTTCGCTGGTGGGCATTTCGCCTACGATGCGGCCTTCGTTCATTACATAGAGACGGTCGGTGATGCCCAGCAGTTCGGGCATTTCCGAAGAGATCACCAGGATGGCCTTGCCCTGCGAGGCCAGCTTGTTGATGATCGTGTAGATTTCGTATTTGGCGCCCACGTCGATGCCGCGCGTCGGCTCATCCAGGATCAGCACGTCCGGATTGGCGAACAGCCACTTGCTGAGCACCACCTTCTGCTGGTTGCCGCCCGACAGGTTTCCAGTCACCTGATAGACGCTGGACGAGCGGATATTGGTGCGCTTGCGATAATCGTTGGCCGCATCGAGCTCGGACAGATCGTCGATCACGCCAAAGCGCGACACGCCCCTGAGATTGGCGATGGTGGTGTTGTTCTTGATGTGGTCGATGAGGTTCAGCCCGAAGGTCTTGCGGTCCTCGGTGGCATAGGCAATGCCGTGCCGGATGGCCTTGTCGACGCTCGACGTATCCACCTTCTGGCCATTAACGAACACCTCGCCGCTGATCTTCTGGCCATAGGCCTTGCCGAAGACGCTCATGGCAAATTCGGTCCGCCCGGATCCCATCAGCCCGGCAATGCCGACGACCTCGCCCTTGCGCAGCTCGATGCTCACATCCTTGATCACCTGCCGTTCGCGATGCTGGGGATGGAACACGTTCCAGTTCTTCACCGCAAAGATCACCTCGCCGACATTGGGCGTGCGGGCGGGGTAGCGGTCCTCCAGCGAGCGGCCGACCATGGAGGTGATGATCCGGTCCTCGGTGATGTGTTCGGTATCCATCGTTTCGATGGTCTTGCCGTCGCGGATCACGGTCACGCGGTCGGCAATGCGGGAAATCTCGTTCAGCTTGTGGCTGATGATGATCGAGGTAATGCCCTGCTTCTTGAATTCCTGCAGCAGGTCGAGCAGCGCCTGGCTGTCCTTCTCCGAGAGCGACGCCGTCGGCTCGTCGAGGATCAGCAACTGCACCTGCTTGCTCAGCGCCTTGGCGATTTCCACCAGCTGCTGCTTACCCACGCCGATATTGGTGACCAGCGTGTCCGGGTCCTCGCGCAGGCCCACCATGGACAAAAGCTTGCGCGCCCCGTCGCGGGTTTCGTCCCAGTCGATGATGCCGGCCTGCGCCTGCTCATTGCCCAGGAAGATGTTTTCGGCGATCGACAGCAGCGGCACCAGGGCGAGTTCCTGGTGGATGATGACAATACCCTTGTGTTCGCTGTCGCGGATGGAGCGGAAATGCTGCTCTTCACCCTTGTAGATGACCTGCCCGTCATAGGTTCCGTGCGGATAGACCCCGCTCAGCACCTTCATCAGCGTCGACTTTCCGGCCCCGTTCTCGCCGCAGATGGCGTGGATTTCGCCCGCGCGCACATCCAGGTTGACGTCGGACAAGGCCTTCACGCCGGGAAAGGTCTTGGTGATGCTGCGCATCTCGAGAATAGTGTCGGTCATACTGGTCCTAACCTCGATAGACCTGGGCTTCCCTTCACCGGGTCATTCCCGCGAAAGCGGGAACCCCCGTTGCAAGAGCGGCGCCTCAAACAGAGGTTCCCGCTTTCGCGGGAATGACTCTGCGGCACGAAATGCCCCAAACTCCAGTAAGGGCCCCGCCACCGGCGAGGCCCCATTCTTATAGCAGCTTACTGCAGTTCTTCGGCCTTGATGTAGCCGCTGTCGATGACGCGGGCTTCATAGTTGGTCAGGTCGACTTCATAGGGGGTCAGCAGGATGGACGGCACGACCTTGACGCCATTGTCATAGGTGGTGGTGTCCAGGCCCGCCGGCGTCCCGCCGGTCAGCACGGTGTCAACCAGTTCGGCCGTGATATTGGCCAGTTCGCGCGTGTCCTTGAACACGGTCGAATACTGCTCGCCGGCAATGATCGCCTTGACCGAGGGGACCTCGGCGTCCTGGCCCGAAATGATCGGCCAGGGCTGGTCGGCAGAGCCGTAGCCGACGCCGCGCAGCGACGAGATGATACCGCGGCTGAGGCCGTCATAGGGCGACAGAACCGCATCGACGCGCGAGCCGTCCGAGTAGTTGGCCGACAGCAGGTTGTCCATGCGGGCCTGGGCGACAGCACCGTCCCAACGCAGGGTACCGACGGTTTCCATGCCCATCTGGCCGGACTTGACCACCAGCACGCCTTCATCGATCAGCGGCTGGAACACGCTCATGGCGCCGTCATAGAAGAAGAAGGCATTGTTGTCGTCGGGCGAACCGCCGAACAGCTCGATGTTCCACGGGCCCTTCTGGTCCGGATAGCCGAGACCCTTGAGGATCGAGGAGGCCTGGAGCACGCCCACTTCGAAGTTGTCGAAGGTGGTGTAGTAGTCGACATTGGCCGAGTCACGGATCAGGCGGTCATAGGCGACGACCTGGATACCGGCATCGGCGGCCTGCTGCAGCACGGCGCTGAGCGTGGTGCCGTCGATGGAGGCGATCACCAGGGCCTTGACGCCCTTGGTCACCATGTTCTCGATCTGGGCAAGCTGGTTGGGGATATCGTCTTCTGCATACTGCAGGTCGACGGTGTAGCCCTTGGCTTCCAGAGCCGCCTTCAGCTCGTTGCCGTCCGAAATCCAGCGCAGCGACGACTGGGTCGGCATGGCAATGCCGATCTGGCCCTTGTCCTGGGCGAAGGCACCGGTTGCGGCGGTGACCAGAACGGCACCAGCGGCGAACAGCGTCGTCATTGTTTTGAGCAGCTTCACGTCTCGACTCCCTTTGATATTCGAGATGGTTCTTGCAGTGGAAATTGGGACACGGATCAGGTCGTCGAGGCGTGACGAACAGCCAGATTGCAGCAGGCCAACGGCGTTGGTCGCAAGGCCTTTCGATGCTGCATCATTTCCTCCGTCTGAGGCGGCTTTCCGCCGCCCCGGACCTTCCCGGTCCATGGCCGGAACCTAGGATAATCAGATAGGTCTGTAAAGCGCCGCGGCCCGTTCTGCGCAATTTTTTCGAGAATAGAAGAATTTATTATTCCCGGTTGCAGGCGATCTTTGTCATCGATAACCTCACTTCAACAGCATATTTCGTCCTGCCAGTTGACCGAAAGAGTCATATCAGGACACAAAGGTATCAGATACCTTTTGGGAGTGAGGGCCATCAGAACACCGGAAACCCGCGCCGATCAGCCGAGCGCCGCCAACGCGGTTGCTGATGATCTGGCCCGGCTGATCCTGACAGGAATGCCACCCGGATCGAGCCTGCCGAGCGAGGCCGATCTGGCGGCGCAATATGCGGTGAGCCGCCTGACCATCCGCGAGGCGGTCAAGCTGCTCGCCGGGCGCGGCCTGGTCGAACTGGCCCGCGGCCGGCGCGCCATGGTGCGCGAGCCCGATGGCTCGGCCTTTGCCGATTTCCTCACCTCCATGCTGCACAATGAGTCGCGCGGCATTTTCGATCTCATCGAGGTGCGCATGTCGCTGGAAGTGCAGTCGGCAACCCTGGCTGCCAAGCGCGCCAGCCGCGCCGCCATCGCCGCCATCGAAAGTGCCTTGCAGGGCATGCGGGACGCCGAAGCCTCTGCGGATGCCGAGGCTGAGGAGCGGTTCCACACCTTCGACGTCGGCTTTCACGAGGCTGTCGCCCTCGCCAGCGGCAATCGCATTCTGGGCTATTTGTTCGAAGCCATGGCTGAGCCGCTGCGGCAAGGCATCCGCACCAGCCGGCGCGGCCACGCCAATCGCGGCCACACCCTGGCCGATACCATCGCCGCCCATCAGCGCATTCTCGACGCCATCCGCGCTGGCTCGTCCCGCGCCGCCGCCGAGGCCATGCGCCTGCACCTCAAGGACACCGAGCGCGACATCCACAACGCCCTCAATCATCCCGCGCAGCCCGCTTCGCCTTGATCGGGCTTGAGAGCTTGGGCATGATCCGAAAAATCGGAAGCAGCCCGATCGCGGAGGAACTGGCAGTACATGAGCGCGCGGCACGACAATGGCACCACGCGGCTGGACGACGCCGCCCGCGCTGGCTGGCTCTACTATGTGGCCGGCAATACGCAGGAAGAAATCGCCACCAAGATGGGCATTTCCCGCCAGTCCGCGCAGCGCCTTGTGTCGCTCTCTGTCAGCGAGGGCCTGATCAAGGTCCGCCTTGATCACCCCATCGGCCATTGCCTTGATCTTGCTGCCCGCCTGCAATCGCGCTTCGCGCTCGACCATTGCGAGGTCGTGCCATCCGATCCGACCAGTCAGTCCTCGACCATCGGCGTTGCCGAGGCCGCGGCTGCCGAGATCGAACGCTGCCTGCGCGCCACCGATCCCATCGTCATGGCCGTGGGCACCGGCCGCACGCTCAAGGCCGCCATCGAGCAGATCCAGCCCATGGAGTGCCCGCACCACAAGATCGTTTCCCTCACCGGCAATATCGCCCCCGATGGCTCTGCCGCCTTTTACAACGTCATCTTCAACGTGGCCGACACCGTCAAGGCGCGCTCCTTCCCCATGCCGCTACCGGTGTTCGCCTCCTCCGCCCGCGAGCGCGAGCTGCTCCACGCCCAGCCCATGATCAGCGCCACCCTGGCCCTTGCGGCCGAGGCCAATACCACCTTTGTCGGCATTGGCGATCTCAGCCCCGAGGCGCCGCTCCTGCTCGACGGCTTCATTTCCGAGGCCGACCAGAAGGCCCTGCAAAAGGCCGGCGCCGTCGGCGAAATCTGCGGCTGGTGCTTTGACGCTGAAGGCCGGCTGATCGACGGCCTCGTCAATGACCGCGTCGCCTCCGCCCCCATTCCCTCTCGCGAGCAGGGCCGCGTCATCGCCATTGCCATGGGCGCCCGCAAGGCCGCCGCGATCCGCGCCGCCCTCACAAGGCGCCTCACCAATGGCCTGATCACCAACGAGCATACAGCCACCCTGCTCCTGGCCTGAAACCCACCTGGATTGCCGGGCACTCCCCGCCCCATTCATACTTTTGCCCACCCCTCGACATCACCGGTCCTGGCCGGTTTCCAGCATTTCCCAGCCCTTTGAGGCACGTAAGCCAGCAATTGCAGCGCAACGCCGCTTGACTCACATGTGCAATTTGTGAACATTTGCCCACATACGAAGCAATTGCCCGCTTCGCATTGGGAGGAAATTGATGAAACTTGCACCCGTTCTCGTGGGCGCGACCCTGCTCGCCCTCACCGCCTCGGCTTCGGCCCAGACGCTCACCATTGCCACGGTGAACAATGGCGACATGATCCGCATGCAAGGCCTGTCCGGCGCCTTCACCGAGGAGACCGGCATTGAGCTCAACTGGGTGGTTCTGGAAGAAAACACCCTGCGCCAGAACGTCACCACCGACATCGCCACCAATGGCGGCCAGTACGACATCATGACCATCGGCACCTACGAGGCCCCGATCTGGGCCAAGCAGGGCTGGCTGAAGCCCCTTGATGGCCTCGCCGCCGATGCCGAATACGACATCGACGACCTGCTGCCCCCGATCCGCGGCGGCCTCAGCGTCGATGGCAAGCTCTATGCCGCGCCCTTCTATGGCGAGAGCTCCTTCATCATGTATCGCACCGATCTGATGGAAAAAGCCGGCCTCGAAATGCCCGAGGCGCCCACCTGGGAATTCATCGGCGAGGCCGCCCGCGCCATGACCGATCGCGCCAATGACATCAACGGCGTGTGCCTGCGCGGCAAGGCCGGTTGGGGCGAGAACATGGCCTTCCTCACCGCCATGTCGAACTCGTTCGGCGCCCGCTGGTTCGATGAAAACTGGGTTCCCCAGTTCGATCAGCCGCAGTGGAAGGAAACGCTGGACACCTATCTCTCGCTCATGGCCGATGCCGGTCCCTCGGGCGCCTCGTCCAACGGCTTCAACGAAAACCTGACCCTGTTCCAGCAGGGCAAGTGCGGCATGTGGATCGACGCCACGGTCGCCGCGTCCTTCGTCACCAATCCCAATGACTCGACCGTCGCCGACAAGGTCGGCTTCGCTCTGGCTCCCGATACCGGATTGGGCAAGCGCGGCAACTGGCTCTGGGCTTGGTCCCTGGCCATCCCGGCCTCCTCGCAGAATGCCGATGCGGCCGAGCAGTTCATCAACTGGGCGACCGGCAAGGCCTATCTCGAAATGGTGGCCGAGCAAGATGGCTGGGCCAATGTGCCCCCCGGCACCCGTATCTCGCTCTACGAGAACCCGGACTACCAGGCCGCCGCGCCCTTTGCGGAAATGACCCTGGGCTCGATCTATGCTGCCGACCCGACCCACCCGACCGTTGACCCGGTGCCCTATGTCGGCGTGCAGTTCGTGGCCATCCCGGAATTTGCCGGCATCGCCACCAATGTCGGCCAGCTGTTCTCGGCGGCTCTCGCCGGGCAGATGTCCGCCGACGACGCCCTCGCCCAGGCGCAGGAAGCCACCACCCGCGACATGACGCGCGCTGGTTATATCAAGTAGGACCTCCTCCCGCGACGTGCCCGGCCGGGCGATCCCCTCTCCTGGCCGGGCGAACTTTCCAACACTCTACCCGCGACCACCAGGCTGCCCTCGGGCTTGACCCGAGGGCCACCACCCACCCGGTGAGCGTTGAGAGTGGTCCTCGGATCAAGTCCGAGGACAACACGGTGACTGTGATGAGGATGGTGCACTTCAGTGCGCCGGCAGGAAGTCGAAAGCTATGGCCACCAAACAGACCCGCACCCTGGCGCGCACCATGATGGCCCCGGCCGTCATCGTCCTCTTCATCTGGATGATCGTGCCGCTGCTGATGACCCTGTGGTTCTCGTTCCAGAACTACAATCTGATGAACCCGATGATGCAGGGCTTTGCCGGCTGGGGGAACTACACCTATGTCATCGGCGATCCCAGCTTCACCCAGGCGCTCGTAAACACCCTGCTGCTCGTGGGCGGCGTGCTGCTCATCACCATCATCGGCGGCACGCTCCTGGCGCTGCTGCTCGATCAGCCCATCTGGGGCCAGGGCATCCTGCGCATTCTGGTTATCTCGCCCTTCTTCGTCATGCCGCCGGTCGCGGCGCTGATCTGGAAGAATGGCTTCATGCATCCCGGCTATGGCATGCTCGGCCACCTCTGGAAGGCCTTTGGCCTGCAGCCGGTTGACTGGTTCAACCAGTATCCGCTGTTTTCCGTCATCGTCATCGTCGCCTGGCAATGGCTGCCCTTTGCGACCCTGATCCTGTTGACCGCCCTGCAATCCTTGTCCGAAGAGCAGCGCGAGGCCGCCGAGATGGACGGCGCCAACGCCCTCAACCGCTTCCGGTACATCATCCTGCCGCATATGGCCCGGGCGATCACCATCGTCATTCTCATCCAGACCATATTCCTTCTCGGCATCTTCGCCGAAATCCGCGTCACCACCGGCGGCGGCCCGGGCTATGCCTCCACCAATATCGCCTTCCTCGTCTTCCGCACCGGCATCCTCAGCAATGACATCGGCGCCGGTTCCGCCGGCGGCGTCGTCGCCGTCATCATCGCCAA
The DNA here is from genome assembly GCF_025809055.1 of Devosia sp. Classification (NCBI taxonomy): domain Bacteria; kingdom Pseudomonadati; phylum Pseudomonadota; class Alphaproteobacteria; order Hyphomicrobiales; family Devosiaceae; genus Devosia; species Devosia sp. The sequence continues at coordinate 1,629,050 of NZ_CP075529.1, forward strand.
CGTGGTCGCCATCTTCCTGATGCGCGCAGTGGGGAAGAACCTCGATGCTTGAGTTCGCCCATACCCCCACCCTCATTCCCTCCCCACAAGGGGGAGGGACGCGCAAGCCTCAGGCCTCCCGGCTCCATCTCCTCCCTCCCCCTTGTGGGGAGGGTAGCGAAGCTCGGCCACTCGGCCGTAGCGCAGCTAGGGTGGGGGTGACTTCTTCATCTCAGCAATCGGCGGAGAATAAGTAAAATGGCCCGTCGCGTCCCCATGCAAAACCGCATCGGCTTCACCATCCTCGCCTGGGCAGTGGCCCTGCTGCTGTTCTCGCCAATCCTGTGGACCCTGCTCACCGCCTTCAAGACCGAGGCCGAGGCGATCGCCTCGCCGCCCACCTTCCTGCCGCAGACCTTCACCATCGAGAATTTCGGCGCCGTGCAGGATCGGTCCGACTACATCAAGCACGCCACCAATTCGATCGTGGTCTCGGTCGGCTCTACCCTGCTGGGCCTGCTGATTGCCATCCCCGCCGCCTGGTCCATGGCCTTTGCGCCGACTAAGCGCACCAAGGACATCCTGATGTGGATGCTCTCCACCAAGATGATGCCGGCAGTTGGCGTCCTGATCCCAATCTACCTGATCTTCCGCGACCTGCGCCTGCTCGATACCCTGCATGGGCTGACACTGATCATGACCCTGATCAACCTGCCCATCATCATCTGGATGCTCTACACCTACTTCAAGGAAATCCCGGTCGACATCCTCGAGGCCGCGCGCATGGACGGAGCCGAGCTCTGGAATGAGATCACCCATGTTCTCGTCCCCATGGCCATTCCCGGCATCGCCTCCACCCTGTTGCTCAACGTCATCCTCGCCTGGAACGAGGCCTTCTGGACCATCACCCTCACCTCCGGCCGCGCCGGCACGCTGACGGCCTTCATCTCCTCGTTCAGTTCCCCCCAGGGCCTCTTCCTCGCCAAACTCTCCGCCGCCTCGCTCCTCGCCATCGCCCCCATCCTGCTGCTCGGCTGGTTCAGTCAGAAGCAACTGGTCCGCGGTCTGACATTTGGAGCGGTGAAGTGATGCGCCGCAGCGCCCTCGCCCCTGCGCCCCCTCGCCCCTCAGGGGAGAGGGTAGCGACGCCGGGAGCGCAGCGACCTGGCAGAGCTGGGGTGAGGGGTGAAGACCCCTCGGCAAGAACCGCAGCGCTGAACCCCTCACCCGGCGCTCTGCGCCGACCTCTCCCCTCGAGGGGAGAGGTGAACACCCTCACACGCGACCTCCCAGCGAAGGACCTGTAGCCATGGGCTCCATCACCCTCGAACACGTCAACAAGTCCTTCGGTGAAGTCGAGATCATCCCGGACATTTCCCTCGACATCCACGATGGCGAATTTGTTGTCTTTGTCGGCCCCTCGGGCTGCGGCAAGTCCACATTGCTGCGCCTCATTGCCGGCCTCGAAGACACCACCTCGGGCCATATCAAGCTCGATGGCCAGGACGTCACCGACGCTCCACCGGCGCGACGGGGTCTCGCCATGGTGTTCCAGTCCTACGCGCTCTATCCTCATATGAGCGTGCGCGACAACATCGCCTTCCCGCTCAAGATGGCCAAGGTTCCCCAGGCCGAGATCGACAGGAAGGTCGATTACGCCGCGCGGACCCTCAACCTCGCCTCCTATCTCGACAGAAAACCGCGCGCCCTCTCCGGCGGCCAGCGCCAGCGCGTCGCCATCGGCCGCGCCATCGTGCGCGAACCCAAGGCCTTCCTCTTCGACGAGCCCCTGTCCAATCTCGACGCGGCCCTGCGCGTCAACATGCGCCTCGAAATCACCGAACTGCACCAGCAGCTCAAGACCACGATGATCTATGTCACCCACGACCAGGTCGAAGCCATGACCATGGCCGACCGCATCGTCGTGCTCAATGCCGGCAATGTCGAACAGTTCGGCTCCCCGCTCGAACTCTACAAGAAACCGGCCAACCGTTTCGTCGCCGGCTTTATCGGCTCGCCCAAGATGAACTTCGTCGACGGCACCGAAGCCGCCAGGCACAATGCCCATGCCATCGGCATACGCCCCGAACATTTCCGCCTATCGACCACCGAAGGCGCCTGGAAGGGCACGGTCAATGTCGCCGAGCAGTTGGGCTCCGACACCTTCCTCCACATCCAGTCCGATTTCGGCCTCCTGACCGTCCGCACCGACGGCGACCAGGCCTTTGCCCACGGCGATACCGTCTGGCTGACCCCCGACCCCAACCGCATCTACAAATTCGATGCGGCCGGCAAGGCCATCTAGATGTCGCAAGGCACCCAACCATCGGCTCTGCCCACCCTCCCCCTTGAGGGGAGGGTAGCGACGCTAGGCCCAACGGGCCCTGGCAAAGCTGGGGAGGGGGAAATACCGGCTCTCATCCTCCCTCCCCTTGAGGGGGAGGGTAGCGACGCTTGGGCCGACCAGGCCCTGGCAAAGCTGGGTGGGGTGACTTCTCACGGGGCCTCGGCCGCACAACCCCGGCTTGTCCCGGCGATCCGTCGTGCCAAATTCTGGATTGCCGGGACAGGCCGGGCAATGTCGGCGAATGGGAACGTCGCGTCTCACCCTCAATGTCATTCCCGCGAAAGCGGGAACCCCTGTTTCCCTGCAACGGAGGTTCCCGCTTTCGCGGGAATGACTCCGAGGTTTATCTCCACATGACCAAGCTCTCCCTCGCCACTCTGCCCGCCATCACCACGGCATCGACCCCGGGTTACACCCGCGCCGATCTCACCCCCGGCATCGTCCACTTCGGCGTGGGCAATTTTCATCGCGCCCATCAGGCAGTTTATCTCGACGCCCTGTTCAATACCGGCGAGGGTCACGACTGGGCCATCATCGGCGCCGGCACCCGTGCCTCGGACGCCGCCATGCGCGACGCCCTGCGTCAGCAGGATTGGCTCACCACCGTCGTGGAACAGGAAGCGGAAAGCGCGTCCGCCAGCATCACCGGCGTCATGGTCGATTATCTCGAGCCCGGCGACTGCCAATCGGTCATTGCGGCTCTCACCGACCCGGCCATTCGCATTGTCTCGCTGACCATCACCGAGGGCGGCTATTACATTGACCCCGCCAGCCAGCAATTCGACCCGGCCCATCCAGACATTGCCTATGACGCGGCGCACCTCGACGCGCCGAAAACTGCCTTCGGCCTCATCCTCGCCGGCCTCGTGGCGCGGAAAAACGCCGGGCTGCAGCCCTTCACCGTCATGAGTTGCGACAACATTCCCGGCAATGGCCACGTCACCGAAAACGCCATCGCCGGCCTTGCCGCACTCATCGATCCGGCCCTGGCCGAGTGGGTAAAATCATCGGTGGCCTTCCCCAATGGCATGGTCGACCGCATCACCCCCGCCACCTCCGATCGCGAGAAAAAGCTTCTCGCCGACCAGTTCGGCATCGAAGACGCCTGGCCGGTCTTCTGCGAGAGTTTCAAGCAATGGGTGCTGGAAGACAATTTCCCCGCCGGCCGTCCGGCGCTTGAAAAAGTCGGCGTCCAGTTCGTGCCCGATGTTGCTCCCTATGAGCACATGAAGATCCGCATCCTCAACGGTGGTCATGCCACCATCGCCTACCCGGCCGGGCTGCTCGACATCCATTTCGTCCATGAGGCCATGGAGCACCCCCTCGTCGCCGCTTTCCTCAGGAAGGTTGAGACCGACGAGATCATTCCGGTGGTACCGCCGGTGCCCGATACCGATCTTCACGCATACTTCGCAATGTGTGAGAAAAGGTTCTCAAACCCCAAAATCGGCGACACCGTCCGGCGCCTTGCTCTGGACGGGTCAAATCGCCAGCCGAAGTTCATCATCCCGTCCGCGCTCGATCGCGCAAATGCTAACAGTGTGCTAACCGGATTGGCCCTCGTGTCAGCCCTCTGGTGCCGCTATTGCTTCGGCACGACCGATAGCGGCGCCGTCATCGAACCAAACGATCCCAACTGGGATCGCCTCACTGCCCAGGCACGAAGGGCCAAGGAAAATCCTGCAGCCTGGCTCGAGATGGGCGACATCTATGGCGACCTCGCAACCAGTCCCGCCTTTGCGGCAGAGTTTACCAAGTGTCTGAATTTCCTTTGGAAAAACGGCACGGCCGCCACACTTGAGGCCTATCTCGGCGACCGCCTCTAGCCCGCCCCGTTGCCATCGGCTATGGTCCGCGCCGGACCGAAAAGAGAGGCCGGCGTGGCGCAAGACCTCCTGGTGGGAGTGGATGTTGGAACCGGCAGCGCCCGCGCCGGCGTGTTCACGCCATCCGGTAAACTATTGGCGCGTCACGAAAAACCAATATCCATGCGCCGCAGCGACGCCAATCATGCCGAGCATGACAGCGCCCAGATATGGACCGCCGTCTGCGCCGCGGTGCGTCAGGCTGTTTCCGACGCCGGCGCCAATCCACAAGACATAGTGGGCATCGCCTTCGACGCGACGTGCTCGCTGGTGGTTCGGGGCCGGGATGGCGAGCCTGTGGCCGTGTCGCGCAACGGAGAAAACCGTTGGGATACAATCGTTTGGCTCGATCATCGGGCACTTGAAGAAGCTGACGAATGCACCCGGACGGGCCACGAGGTTCTGCACTATGTTGGCGGCGTCATGTCGCCCGAGATGGAAGTGCCCAAGCTCATGTGGCTCAAGCGCCACCTGCCACAGAGCTGGGAGCGGGCAGCGCAAATCTTTGATCTGGCAGATTTTTTGTCCTGGCAGGCCACCGGATCGCTGGCGCGGTCGCAATCGACGCTGACCTGCAAGTGGACCTACCTTGCCCATGCCGAGCAGAAGTGGCGCCGCGATTTCCTCGCCGAAGTCGGCCTGGACGATCTGCTCGACAAGGCCGCTTTGCCTGCCGTGGCCAGCCCCGTCGGTTCAGACCTCGGCCCGCTGACGGAAAAAGCTGCGCACGATCTTGGACTTAGCACGAATTGCCGCGTTGGGGCCGGTCTCATCGATGCCCATGCCGGTGCGCTTGGCGTGCTCGGCGCCTTTACCGCTGACATCGCCACGATAGACCGCCATCTGGCCCTGATCGCCGGCACCTCGAGCTGCGTCATGGCCCTGTCTGCCGAGGACCGTCCGACCAGCGGCGTCTGGGGTCCCTATTTCGGCGCTGTGCTGCCAGGCGTCTGGCTCAACGAAGGCGGGCAATCCGCCACCGGCGCCCTGCTCGATCACGTCATCCGCCTGCACGGCGCCGGCGGCGATCCGACGCCCGAAACCCACGCCGCCATCGTGCGCCGGGTGATGGAACTGCGGCAGGCCGAAGGCACCGAATTCGCTAAGCGCTTGCACGTCCTGCCGGATTTTCACGGCAACCGCTCACCACTGGCCGATCCCTTTGCCCTGGGCGTGATTTCCGGCCTCACCCTCGACAGCGATTTCGACAGTCTTTGCCGGCTCTATTGGCGCACCTGCGTCGCCATTGCGCTGGGCGTGCGCCATATCCTCGAGACGCTCAATACGCGCGGCTACTCCATCGACACCCTGCACATCACCGGCGGCCACACCAAGAACCCGCTGCTCATGGAACTCTACGCCGATGCCACCCTGTGCACGGTTGTCGAACCCTCGGCTCCTGACGCCACGCTGCTCGGCATGGCCATGGTCGCAGCCAATGCGGCCGGGCTCTATTCCAGTCTCGATCAGGCCTGCATCGCCATGCAGCAGGGCGGCACCGCCCGGGCCCCCAATCCGGCGGCGCGGGCGCAGTATGACCGGGATTACCGCATCTTCCTCGAAATGCTCCGGCACAGGCAGACAATCGACAACATTGCCTGACATCTCGCGCATGGCCGATCTGTTTCCCATGCGGGCGGCATCTGCCTGTTCAGGTCGCATAAAGCTCGCTAAGCTCTTTGCCGGGAAGCCGAATTTCGTGGCCACAAAGCGAGCGACGTAAGGTCCATGTCGATCAAAGCCGCCATCTATCACCTGACGCATTACAAATATGATCGTCCGGTCGTCCTGCAGCCTCAGATCATCCGGCTGCAACCAGCGCCACACTCCAAGACCAAGGTGATCAGCCATTCGCTGCGGGTCGGGCCGGCCAATCACTTCGTCAACGTGCAGCAGGATCCTTACGGCAACTACATGAGCCGGTTCGTCTTTCCCGAACCGGTGATGGAACTCAAGATCGAGGTCGATCTCGTCGCCGATATGACGGTCTATAATCCGTTCGACTTTTTCGTCGAGGAGAGCGCGGAAACCTGGCCCTTCGACTATCCCGAAGACCTCAGCGCGGACCTCTCGATCTACCGCCAGACAGAGCCCGCAGGTCCCCGGCTGCAGCAATTCCTCGACGGGGTCGACAAACGCCCGCAAAACACCGTCAATTTCGTCACCGGTCTCAATTCCAGCATCCAGCAGGCGGTAAGCTATATCGTGCGGATGGAGCCTGGCGTCTGGTCGCCCGAAGAAACGCTTGGCAATGGCAGGGGCTCGTGCCGGGATTCCAGCTGGCTGCTCGTCAATGCCCTGCGCCACCTGGGCTTTGCCGCCCGTTTCGTCTCCGGATACCTCATCCAGCTCAAGCCTGATCTGGTCTCGCTCGACGGCCCGGCGGGCACCGATCACGACTTCACCGACCTGCATGCCTGGTGCGAAGTCTATCTGCCGGGCGCCGGCTGGGTCGGCCTCGACCCCACTTCCGGCCTGCTGACCGGGGAAAGCCACGTCCCGCTGTCGGCTACGCCGCACTATCGCAACGCGGCGCCAATCTCCGGCTTTGCCTCCTTCGCAGAGGTTGATTTCTCCTTTGACATGAAGGTGACGCGCGTCGCCGAACATCCGCGCATTACCAAGCCCTTCTCCGATGAAAGCTGGGATCGGCTGAACCAGCTTGGGCATCAGGTGGATGCGACTCTCAACGAACAGGATGTGCGGCTGACAATGGGGGGTGAGCCCACCTTTGTGTCGATCGACGATTTCGAAGCCGACGAATGGAACGCTGGCGCCGTTGGACCAACCAAGCGCGCCCTGGCTGACGGGCTGATCCGTCGCCTGCGGCAACGCTTCGCCCCCAATGGCCTGCTGCATCATGGCCAGGGCAAGTGGTATCCCGGCGAATCCCTGCCGCGCTGGACCTTTTCACTATACTGGCGCACGGACGGCAAACCCGTCTGGTCCGATGAAGGCCTGATCGCCCGCGAGGGGCAAGAGTATGACGTGACGCCCGCCGATGCCGAGACCCTGGCTTCAGCCATCGCGGAACGTCTCGGGGTTGCCGGCGACAATGTCTTGCCCGCCTTCGAGGACCCCGCCGACTGGATTCTCAAGGAATCCCGGCTTCCCGACAATGTCGATCCATCCAATTCCAGGCTCGCCGACCCCGAGGAACGCGCCCGCATCGCGACCGTGTTCGCGCGGGGACTGACCAGCCCGACGGGCTACGTGCTGCCGGTTCAGCGGTGGAATGCCCAGGCCGCGGGCCAGCGCTGGATATCCGAACGCTGGAAGACCCGGCGCGGCAAGCTGTTCCTGGCGCCAGGAGACAGCGCCGCGGGTTATCGCCTGCCCCTGGCCAGTTTGAAGCACCTGACGGCGACCAGTTATCCGCATATCGTGCCGATGGACCCCGCCATCCCACGTCCGCCACTCCCGGAGCCCGGCGCCATCCTTGCCGGCGGCATCACTGCCCCGGCTGACATTCGCCCCCAGGCGACGGCCAGCTTTACGGCTGCCAGCGAAGGTCAGGTGATCAACGAGCAGGTCCTCGATGAAATCGATTCTTCTGTGCGCACGGCGATCACAGTGGAAGTTCGCGATGGCCGCCTCTGTGTCTTCCTGCCGCCCGTTGCGGCCCTCGAAGACTATCTCGAACTGATCGCGGCGACCGAAGCCGGTGCACGGCACATCGGCAAACCCGTGCATGTCGAGGGCTATGCACCGCCGCACGATCCGCGCCTCAACGTCATTCGGGTTGCGCCCGATCCAGGCGTCATCGAAGTCAACATACACCCGGCCTCGACCTGGGACGACTGCGTGGCTACCACCAATGCGGTTTACGAGGAGGCGCGCGACAGCCGCCTCGGGGCCGACAAGTTCATGATCGATGGCCGCCATACCGGCACGGGTGGCGGCAACCACGTGGTTGTGGGCGGCGCGACCCCCAATGACAGCCCCTTCCTGCGCCGGCCAGACCTGCTCAAGTCGTTGATCCTGCACTGGCAGCGCCACCCCTCGATGAGCTACCTGTTCTCGGGATTGTTCATCGGGCCGACCAGTCAGGCGCCGCGGTTCGACGAAGCGCGTCATGACAGCCTCTATGAGCTGGAAATCGCCATGGCCCAGGTCCCGTTGCCCGGCGAGGGCGAGGCGCCCCTGCCCTGGCTGACAGACCGCCTGTTCCGCAATCTTTTGGTCGACGTCACCGGCAATACCCACCGCTCGGAAATCTGCATCGACAAGCTTTACTCTCCGGACGGTCCCACCGGCCGACTCGGGCTGGTCGAATTCCGCGGCTTCGAGATGCCGCCCAATGCGCGGATGTCGCTGGCCCAGCAATTGCTCATCCGCGCCCTGATCGCCCGGTACTGGAGCAAGCCACTCACCGGCGATCTGGTCCGTTGGGGCACGAGCCTGCACGACCGGTTCATGCTCGGCGCCCATGTCTGGCGCGATTTCACCGAAGTGCTCGACGACCTGCGCACGCACGGCTTCGACTTCGACCCGACCTGGTTTGAGGCCCAGCTCGAATTCCGCTTCCCGTTCTGCGGCGAGGTCGAGGCTGACGGCGTGAAGCTGGAACTGCGGCAAGCGCTTGAACCCTGGCACGTCATGGGTGAACAGGGCGCCATCGGTGGCACGGTCCGCTATGTGGATAGTTCCGTCGAGCGGGTCCAGGTGAGCCTTCAGACGCCCAATCCCGACCGCTATGGGGTGACCTGCAATCAGCGCCCGGTGCCCCTGTCACGCTTCGGGGTGACCGATACCAGCGTGGCCGGTGTGCGCTTCAAGGCCTGGCAACCCGCATCGGGCATGCATCCGACCATGCCCGTTCACACGCCACTGGTCTTCGACATCTATGATCGCTGGACGGGCCGCGCGATCGGCGGATGCACCTATCATGTGGCCCATCCCGGCGGGCGCAATTACGAAACCTTCCCGGTCAATGGCAATGAGGCCGAGGCGCGGCGGCTGGCTCGCTTCGTTCCCCACAATTACACGCCGGGCCCCTACACCGTCCGCCCCGAAAAGCCTGCGGATGAATTTCCGCTGACGCTTGACCTCAGGCGGCCGCCACGGTTCACGTAGGCCATGAATTCGCGGAATCAGCAATCCCGCGGCAAGCCCCCGGCCGGACCCAGCATCATCGCTGATTACCGGCTGCTCCCCGGCGTGCCGGACGAAATGATCGACCCGTCCGGCACCATTCGTCCGGGCTGGGACAAGCTCATGTCCGCATTCGATGCGCTGGGAGCCGAGGAACTCGCAGCCCGCTTCGAGCGCGCCGATCAATATCTGCGCGATGCCGGCGTCTTTTACCGCAAGTATGATGGCGCCGAGGGCAAGGAGCGCGCCTGGCCGCTGGCGCATATACCCCTGCTGATCAACCGGGAAGACTGGGTGTCCATCTCAAGCGGCCTGCGGCAGCGCGCCGAACTGCTCGAGAGCATCGTTGCGGACATCTACGGAGACAACCGCCTGGTCCAGGAAGGGCTGCTGCCGCCGGAACTGGTGGCGCGCAACGGCGAATTCCTGCGTCCCCTCAGCGGTATCCGGCCGGTAAACGGACACTTCCTCCACTTCTGCGCTTTTGAGCTCGGACGCGGACCGGACGGCGCCTGGTGGGTCCTGGGCGACCGCACGCAAGCCCCATCCGGGGCCGGGTTTGCGCTGGAGAACCGGGTGGCCACCACCAGGGCCCTGTCTGACGTCTATGCCGGCATGAATATCGAGCGGCTGGCCGGGTTCTTCCGTGATTTCCGAAACACCTTGTTTGCCCAGGCTCGCCGCGACGGCGGACGGGTCGGCATCCTGACGCCAGGACAGCTCAACGAAACCTATTTCGAGCACGCCTATATCGCCCGCTATCTCGGCATGATGCTGCTCGAAGGGGAAGATCTGGTCGTCGAAGACGGCCGGGTCATGGTGCGCACGGTTGCGGGCCTCAAGCCGGTCAGCGTGCTCTGGCGCCGTGTCGACGCGAGCTTCGTTGACCCGCTCGAACTGCGCTACGACAGCCATATCGGCACCCCCGGCATGGTCGAGGCGCTGCGGACCGGCTCCATCGCGATGATCAACGCCCTGGGCTCCGGCATCATGGAAACGCGCGCGCTGGCCGCCTTCATGCCGCGCCTGTGCAAGCATCTGCTGGGCACGGGTCTCGAATTGCCCGAGATCGCCACATGGTGGTGCGGCCAGGGCGCCGAACGCGAGTTCGTCCTCGACAATTTCGACAGCCTGATGATCGGCCCGGCCTTTTCCACCGCCCTGCCCTTCGACGATCTCAAGGGCACCGCACTCGGCGCAAGCATGACGGCCGAGCAAAAGCTGCAACTCAAGGACCGCATCGCCAGCCATGGTGGCGACTATGTCGGCCAGGAGCCGGTTCAGCTATCGACGGCTCCGGTCTATGTCGAAGGCAGGCTGGAACCCCGCCCCATCACCCTGCGTGTCTATGCGGCCCGCACTGAGGAGGGCTGGACCATCATGCCGGGTGGCTTTGCCCGCGTCGGCTCGACAAGCGACACCAGCGCCATTGCCATGCAGCGCGGCGGACAGGCCGCGGACGTCTGGGTCTTGTCCTCCGGCCCGGTGGAACAGGTGTCCCTGTTGCCGCGCGAGGGCCAGAAGCTGGTGCGCAATTCGCCCGGCAGCCTGCCCAGCCGCGCCGCCGACAATCTGATCTGGCTCGGGCGCTATGCCGAGCGCTGCGAGGCCACGGTCCGCATCCTGCGCGCCTACAATGCCCGGCTGGCGGAACTGTCCCGCCCCGAACTGCCGATCCTGACGCATTGCGCACAGTTCCTGGAAACCATCGATGTGGACGTGACCGAGGCCATGCCCCAGGGGCTGCTGGCTTCGATCGACAGCGCCGTCCACAGCGCCGGGCAAATTCGCGACCGCTTTTCCCCGGATGGCTGGCTCGCCCTCACGGACCTGCAGAAAACGGCGCGGCGGTTCTCGACCCGCATCAATGTGGGCGACGACGCAACGCGGGCCATGACGGTTCTGTTGCGCAAGCTCGCAGGCTTTTCGGGCCTCGTGCACGAAAACATGTATCGATTTGCCGGCTGGCGGTTCCTCGAACTGGGGCGCCGGCTCGAGCGCGCCGTGCAACTGGCGCGCGTGACCGGCTGGTTGACCCAGCCCGACGCGCCCGATGGGTCGCTGGAAATGCTGCTCGAGATCGGCGACAGCGTCATGTCGCATCGGCGGCGGTACTCGGTCAGCGCCGGCACACAAAGCGTCGTCGACCTTCTGGTCCTCGATCCGCTCAATCCGCGTTCCGTGCTCTTCCAGATGAGTGAATTGCGCAACCAGGTGGAGATGCTGCCCGGCGGCATCGATGATGGCCAGCTTTCGCCTGCTGCCAGGGCCGCCCTGCAACTGCACACCGATCTGGTCATCGCCGAGCCGGCCGAGATGACGCCGGAGAGATTGGAAATGCTCTCCGGTGAAATCGGCATTCTGGCGAGCCTCATCGCCAGCGCCTATTTCACCTGACAGGCGGATCGTCCCGATGCTCTACGATATTCGCCTGACCCTCGAATATGACTATGATGCCCCCGTTCACGGAGGCCGCCATCACATTCGCGTCGCGCCTGCGAGCGTGCCGGGCATACAGCGTGTCGTGGCGTCCTCTCTGTCCTTCTCGCCCAAGCCGCACCGGCAATCGGCGTTCACAGACTTCTTTGGCAATGCGGTCACCGCCATCACCATGACCGAGCCGCACGACAAGCTCGAGGTCCGCCTGACCGCGCGTGTGCAGGTGGAAGACCTCAGCCCGCCTGCCGACCTGTCGCCAAACCTCGATCAACTGGCCCTCGACATCAGCCGCTACTGGTCCGTGGAGGCCACAAGCCCGCAGCATTTTCTTGCGGCGTCTCCGCGGGCGCAGATTGTGCCGGCCATTAGCGATTATGTGCGGGAGACCACAGCCGGGCACACCTCGGTCCTTGGGATCGCCACTGCGCTTTGCATGGCGATCAACCGCGACTTTGAGTACGACCCCAAGGCAACCGACGTAGAGACCCGCCCGGCGGAAGCCTTCGCGCTGCGCAAAGGTGTCTGCCAGGACTTTGCTCATGTGATGATCGCCGGACTTCGGGGGCTCGGCATTCCGGCAGGCTATGTATCGGGTTTTCTGCGCACCAATCCGCCCCCCGGCAAGCCACGCCTTGAGGGCGCGGATGCCATGCATGCCTGGGTGCGCGCCTGGTGTGGCCAGCACCTGGGTTGGGTGGAGTTCGACCCGACCAATGCGATGATCGCCGGCCCCGACCACATCTCCATCGGCCATGGGCGGGACTATGCCGACATTTCCCCCATCGTGGGCGTTCTGCGAACGCACGGTTCGCACGAAACCAAGCAGTCCGTCGACGTGCTGAGGGTCGAGTAGCGCCCAACAGTCCCGCTGCTGGAACCAAAACACGGGGTGGCCGTTCTTCTGTCACGTAGCCTATGGCGCAGGAGAACGAAATGAGCGGTTTTCAGATCAAGAGCGTCGACCATGCCGGTCGTACCCATGTGTGGAACGAAGACTACTTCGACCATCATCCGCGCCTTGGCGACCTTGCCGTGGCCCTGGTTCCCGCTTCTCTCATTCTGGCCGCTGCTGCAGCACTCCTCGTCGCGCTTCTCTAGGGTCGACGACGCGCGACGACTATTCCGTCATTGGAGGGTTCTATGACACTCGGCACAATTCTCATCATCATCCTCATACTCCTGCTCATCGGCGCCCTGCCGAACTGGGGGTATTCGCGAGGATTTGGCTATTTCCCCTCGGGTATTCTCGGCGTGGTCCTGGTGATCGTGCTGATCCTGGTACTGATGGGACGCATCTAACCCTCTTCGGGCCGATACCTGCCCCCAAACTATCGGTCCGCCAGAAGCCCGAAGCTGCCCGCTTCGGGCTTCTTTTTTCACCGGTGCCGGAACCACTGGCACGCCCATCCGTTTGATCCACAACACTATTCTGGAGCGTCTTATGGCTACCACATCCGACATGGCCCCCACCCGCCGCAAGGCACCTGCACGCCGCGCGGCCGCCAAAACCCGCGAACAGGAACTCGAGGCGCAGGTCGCCCAGTTGCAATCGGACCTCAAGGACATTTCCGATACCCTGCGCAAGCTGACCGAGCAGAAGGTCGGCGAGGCCCGTAGCCTGGCCGCCACCGAGTTCAAGCAGATCAAGGCCCGCGGCCAGGATCTGATCGATGAAGCTCAGGACCAGTTCTCTGACGCCGAAAAGCAACTCAAGGACACAATCCGCGAAAAGCCGCTGACCGCCGTGGCCAGTGCGCTGGGCATCGGATTCGTTCTGGCGCTGCTGACCCGGCACTGACCATGAACCTGCTCGCCCCCCTTGCCGCTCTGTTCGGCATCGAGGTCGAACGGACGGTTCATCAGGCCAAGACCCTGGCCCTGATCTACGGCTTGATCGGCCTTTCATTCGCGATCGCGTTCGGCTTCCTTGTGGCGGCCGGATACATCGCCACCGCACAGTACCTCGGACCTATCCAGGCCGCCCTGATCTTTGCCGGGGGGTTCGTGGTGCTCGGCGGTGTTTTCCTGCTCGGCCTCGGCATTGGTAACGGCCGCCGCCGGCAGCAGATCGCACGCAAGCGCCGGTCGAGCGAGACGGGGGCCCTGATCACCACCGCCGCCTTGACCGCGCTGCCGGCCGTGCTCAAGTCTCCGGCAATCGTGAAGCTGGGGATTCCGGCGGCGGCAATCGCCGCATTCGCCCTCCTCCGCGATAGCGATGACGCAAAGCCGGACGACTAGTTCAGGCTTCGGGCAGCGGAAGCCAAACCGCTGCCCGCACCCCGCCGGGGTGCATGTCCAGTTGCACCTGGCTGCCCAGGACCTTGGTCAGGCCGCGCTCGATGAGCTGGCGGCCCAATCCACGTTCGGCCGTCACGTCAACCTTGGGACCGCCGGTCTCGAGCCAATCCAGCCGGAGCCCCGGCACCGGATCGGATTCCACCCGCCAATCCACGCTGACCTCACCGCTCGGGACCGAACTGGCGCCGTGGTGGCGCGCATTCGTCGCCATTTCATGCAAGAGGATTCCGAGGCCGACAGCATGGTCGGGCGGCAACAGCACATCTGGTCCGCTGACCTTTAGCCCGGGCCCCGTGCGGTCGAGGTCGCCGCCCAGTTGGGCTTCCAGAATCTGGCGCAAATGGACCCCTGACCAATCCTGATCGGCAAGGAGGACGTGAATTTCCGAAATGGTTCGGAGGCGGCCTGAAAATGCGTCGATGAAATCCTGCGGATCGGCATGTTGCCGCAATGTTTGCCGCGCCACCGACTGGATCATCGCAAGGGTGTTCTTGACCCGATGGTTGAGCTCCCGCAACAGCGACCGGGTCTGTTCCGCGCTCCTGCGGCTCTCGGTTATGTCGACCGCAACGCCCATCATGACCAGAGGCTTTCCGGCATCGTCCCGCTGGTAGATGCGCCCGCGCATGGCCAGCCAGTGTCCATTACTCGATACGCGGCCCTCGGCCTCGTAGTCCGACCCGTCGACAAGACTGGAGGCCAGGGCGGCCGCAACCGCTTCCCTGCCCTTTTCGTCCCAGGCATCCAGCACATCGGACATCTGGATCGCCGCGCCGGGTCCGAAGTCGTTCATGCGCCGGAATGCATCATTGCAGGTCAGCCGGCGTGTGGGAATGTCGAGCATCCAGCTTCCGACATTGCCGGCTTCGAGCGTGAAGGCATGGCGCCACTCTTCACGGAGCAGCGCAGCACTCGTTCGTGCCCGGTTGCGAGCTTCATCCTTGAGGGAGAGCAGGGAAGCGGCGGTGGCAGCCAGGTCGCGCAGCAACGCCATCGTCTCTTCGGCGGGTGCCTCGCGAGGCGTCGGATCGAGGACGCAGATGGTGCCTATGCGCTCGCCGCGCACCACAATCGGAACGCCGGCATAGAACCGGATACCAGGCCAACCGGTCACGAACGGGTTTTCGGCAAAATCGGGATGCTGACTGGCATCGCAGACCACCAGCTCCTCGCCCGGTGCGGCGATCGTATAGGCACAGAAAGACTGTTCCGCGGGGGTTTCGCTCAGCCCCTCGACCCCGAAACAGGCCCGGTACCACTGGCGATTGGCATTGAGCAGCGTGACCTGGGAAAAACTGGCGTTGAACAGCGCTGCGGCCATCCGCGCCAGTCGATCAAAATCCCGATCCGGTGGCGTGTCGAGCACGTCCAACTCTTCAAGGACCGCCAGACGTTGCGGATCTTCAAGGGCCCTGCGGACATAATCTGGCAGGGTGGGATCGGATTTCGTCACTTCACTTTCCTAACGCCTCCAGCGCAAGGCGGGAGGTGGACAAGTCGGCTCAACTCCTGAAGCGCGAATTGGTTCCGACATTTTTTTCTGATGCCCCAACTTTTTGCTCTCTTGGCCGAAAGACGGCAAGGCCGCCGGGACGAACCTCGAGTTCGACGTGCTGATCCAGGCTGATCAGTTCCCCGTCAATGACCGCGTGATTGCCACGCCGGCGGCGCGGAAAGTGCAGATGCAGGCGGGGAACCTCGGCCTCGCTGACCAGCGCATTCGTGCGCCAGCGCGCCGTGGCCAGGTCCATCACGAGACCCGCCAGTTCGGCGGTCGTCAACTGGTCAGCCAGATAGACCCCCAGCCGCCCCGAATCCAGCGTCCGGGCAACAGGCACCGAACTATCGTCCAGAGGATTATTGGATACCGCAATGCCGGATACCGTACGCTTGACCTTGCCACCGGGTCCGTTCAATTCCACCTCGAAACGAGGCGGATTGACTGCGGCCGCAGCGACGGAGCGCAGGCTGGCCATCATCTTGCCGACCCGGCTGCGGTACACCATGCCATCGCGAATGCGCACGAGCCGCGCGTGGATGCCGACGCCAAACTGATGCACGAAAGGCCGCCCATTGGCGGTGGCGATGTCAACCTGCTCGATCGTGCCCCCGGCAATTGCCGCCAAGGCCGCATCGAGATCCAGCGGCATGCCCAGGGCCCGGGCGAACAGGTTCATGGTGCCCGCCGGGAGGACGCCCAGCGGCTTTCCCGACTTGAAGGCCTGGGCCGCGGCGGCCGACACCGTGCCATCGCCACCGCCAATGACGATCGCCTCGACCTTTGGATCATTACCGGCCTCTGTCAGGGTCGCCTCGACCTCGTCGCGGCTCACGATCCGGCAGTCCAGCTTGTGACCACCGGCCTCGAATATGTCCACGGCACGGGCGCAAAGGGCCTCGACATCCATCGTGCGCAGCGTGCCGCCATCACGATTGAAAATGGCTCGAATTTGCATCATGCCTCCGATGCATCATGACGGTCGAGGGATACCAATTGGATCCTGACCGTAAGACCCTTGCCCGCAGTGCTTTCATACGCGGGCTGCCCGCCAAACTG
This sequence comes from Devosia sp., assembly GCF_025809055.1. NCBI lineage: Bacteria > Pseudomonadati > Pseudomonadota > Alphaproteobacteria > Hyphomicrobiales > Devosiaceae > Devosia > Devosia sp. The sequence continues at coordinate 1,645,632 of NZ_CP075529.1, forward strand.
ACCGGCAAGCTGGCGCACAATCACCGAACCGAGGCCACCATCTTCCTCGCCGGCCTCGGCGGACAGACCAACCCCGTCATCGGCAACTTCGAGAACCGGAACCTGGTCCGCATCGCGCTTCAGCGACACCACGATCTCGCCCTTAGTCTTGTCGGGAAAAGCATGCTTGAGCGCATTGGTCACGAGTTCGCCAACGAGAATACCAAGCGTCGTGGCATCGCGCGCGCCCATGACGATGGGGTCGATTTCGCTTCGGATGGCGATGTTCTGGCCATCGACTTGGGTCTTGGCAATATCCTCCAAGACCGCTGACAGAAACTCGTCGGCGCTGGCGGAGTCGAGATCGCCACCCAGCCGCAACCGGCGGTGTGACGAGGCAATGGCATGAACCCGCAGGCGCGCCGCCTCAAGGGCCGACCTGACGTCTTCGGACGAAGACCGTATGCTTTGAAGCGCCAGGAGCGAAGAAACCGTGGCCAGCGAATTGCCGATCCGATGGTTGGCATCCTGGAGCAGCGTCTCGACCCGTTCGCGCTCATGCTCGGCATGAGCACGTGCTTCCTCGATGTCGCGGGTCCGCGCCGCGATTTCTTCCTCGAGAGCCTCATTCTGGCTCAATAGGCCCCGGCGCTGCCTTGCGAGGTCGGAAACCTGGCGCTGTGTGCGGGTCAGCAGTGCATAGGCCAGTGTCACGGCCGCAGCCATGGCGGCGATCAGGGCGATCACCAGCGCCGTTCGCGTCTGGTCCATATCCAGATTGCGGCGGCTGAGCTTGTCGTCTTCCTCGGCGATAAAGGCCTCAAGCGTGGTTGTCACCTCGGCCATCAGGCGGGCACCCATGCCGGTCTCGGTCAATGTCTGGGCTTCCTCCACCCGCTCGGTGCTCGCCAGTTCCACGGCCCGCGACATTTCGGCCATCTTGCCGACTATGTCGGTCCTGATGCTGTCCACGCGCACCGCCTGGAGCGGGTCTCCCGCGGTCATCTCGACCAGGGTCTGTACCCGATTGTCCAGACCGGTCACGGCATCTGCATAAGGCGCGAGGAACCGGCGGTCCCCGGTGAGCAGGAATCCACGTTGATTGGCTTCGGCCTGATTGAGCGCATTGGTCAACTCGCGCGCCGCGTTGCGCACCTGATAGCTCTTGGTGACGTCGGTGATTTGCCGTTCGATGCCCTGGAGCAGCATCAAGGCGGCAACGGCGGCAAGACAAATGAGCGTCAGCGAACTCCAGATCGCCACCCTGCGCCAGCTGATCATCCTGCCGGTGCTCGACCTCGTCATCAGCAAGTCAACTCCGTCGGACATGTGATCCCGCCAGTAGCCAGAGTGCGCCTATCAGCACACAAGTGTAAGTGCGCAATGGCCATTTTGAGGCCAAGGCACCGTATTGGGACATTGTGAATGGTCCATGCATCCGCCAGTGTGCATCCTGCCCCCCTAGATCAGTGGCCGCTGCAGATCTTTCGGCCGATCCCAGCCTGCCAACCCTTCCAGCCCGGCTGGATCGAGAATTTCGCAACTGCGCTCAAGCCAGCGAATGAGACCCTGATTGCTGAGTTTTCTCAGGGTCTTGTTGGTGTGGACGATGGACAAACCCAATGTGTCCGCGACGTGCTGCTGCGTCAGGGGAAGGATCGCCTTGCCGTTCTTTCCCAGCCCCACCGATGCCGCACGGTCATTGAGGAAAGCCAGGAGATAGGCCGCGCGTTCAATCGCCGTGCGCCGGCCGACGCTGAGCAGGTGATCGTCCAGCATGCGCTCTTCGCGCGCGGCCAGCCAGGTCACGTCATAGGACAGGCCCGGGTGATTCCTGAACAACTCGAACAAGCGGTCGCGCTGGAATACGCACAGCACAAGCTGCGACAATGCCTCCACCGAATGATCAAGTTCGCCGATCATCGATCCCTGCAGACCCACGAGGTCGCCGGGCAAGAGGTAATTGAGGATTTGCCGCCGGCCATCTTCCAGGGTCTTGAACCGAAAAGCCCAGCCGGAGAGCACGGTGAACATATGAGCACTATGCGTACCCTCGGTCACGATGCTGGCGCCCGCTTCAGCCGTCATCTCCCCGGTCTTGAAGCTGGAAATGAATTTGAGCTCAGGTGCGGCAAAATTGCGGAACTTCGGCATTGCCCTGAGCGGGCACTCTTCGCATGGGACCCGACGGCCCACATTTGGCAGGACTAAGCTCACAGAAAATGTCGACGCTCCGGTGTGATCTTGAGCTTCAACGCCCGGATCGGCCGCTTGTTCCACATGTCAAACTTAAATGACGACTCCGCGCGCCTGGGCCATCAGTGCCCGCATCGGGGACAGGAAAAACATGCTTTCAGGCCGCGCGGCGCTCATCGTCGAGTCAGAATACATTATCGGCATGGATGTGCAGGCCCTGCTACAGGGGCTGGGCGCCGAGCCGGTCTACATTGTGCGGACGTCGGCGGAGGCGGCGGAGGTACTGCAACGCGACATCAGCGTCTCTCTTGCGGTCATCGAAGCCGAAACCCACAAACCCGAACTGATCGACCTGGTGCTTCGCCTGACCGGCCTGGGCATTACCGTGATCTGCACGACAGCTGATCGGCAGCTTGCCCATGATCGCCCCGAGTTGACCGGCCATACCCTTCTGGTCAAGCCGGTCCCCGAGGATGATCTGCTCGCGGCAATTACCGCGGTCTTCGGCAGCGAGCGCTAGATGTGGCCGCTGCCCGCCGTCACCTGGGACGAAACCGCATCCGGGCCATAGTCGGATTCGCCGTTCACCTTGAGCAGGTCGGCCAGGCGCGTGCGCGCACGGCTGACGCGGCTCTTCATCGTACCCACGGCACAATCACAGATGTCGGCCGCTTCCTCATAGGAGAACCCGGAGGCGCCGATCAGGATGATCGCCTCGCGCTGATCGTCCGGCAATTGCGACAGAGCCTTTTTGAAGTCTTCCATATCCATCGAGCCATACTGGGATGGATGAACCGACAGCCGCTCGGTGAAAATTCCGTCGGTGTCCTGAACCTCGCGACCGCGCTTGCGCATCTGGCTGTAGAATTCGTTGCGGAGGATGGTGAAAAGCCAGGCCTTGATATTGGTGCCCATCTCAAAGCTGGACTGTTTGGCCCAGGCCTTCATCACCGTGTCCTGAACAAGATCATCCGCCTTGTCGTGCTTGCCGGTCAGCGAGACCGCAAAGGCGCGAAGACTGGGGAGCGTTGCAAGCATTTCCCGCTTGAAGGAGGTACCCTCGCTCATGAACTACTTCCCATCAGCGATGCGCTTGCCCGGAGATTGCGCCTCTTCGGCACTGTCGAGCCTTTCCAGCAGGTCCAGCAATTGACCCGGCACGCCTTCGTCCTGCACCGCGCCGTAAAGCGCACGCAGGCGCGAGCCGATATCGCTGTTCGGGCCAAGGCCCTCTTCCACCCGGCCAGCCTTGGCGCCGTGGCGCGACTGGGTCAGATTGCTGTCTTTAACCATACTGAGGGAACCGTTCCGTCATTATTGCCCGTATTGTGCGGTAGGAATGCGCCGAACCGAAAAAAGTTCCACTTGTGCGGAACTTTTCTTTGTCACACCCGTTGAGGGGGTTCGTGAGCACACGAATAAGCGTCACTGGGAGTCCAACTTAATGTCTTTGTCCACGCGGATCGCGCCGCATCTTCCCTATCTGCGTCGATTTTCCCGGGCCGTCACCGGATCGCAAACTTCGGGAGATGCCTATGTTGCGGCCACTCTCGAAGCGTTGATTGCGGACATTTCTCTGTTCCCTGAAGCGTCTAGCGACCGGATTGCCCTTTACCGGCTGTTCTCTACGCTTTTCACCAGTTCTGCCGTTCGCATACCCGAACCTGTTTCCAATTTCGCCTGGGAACAGCGTGCTGCGTCCAACCTGGCAAACCTAGCTCCGCGGCCGCGCCAGGCCTTTCTCCTGGTGGCCGTAGAGGGCTTTACCCACGCCCAGGCAGCCGAAGTGCTGGATCTCGACGAAGACGAATTCGGAACCCTACTGGACGAGGCCTCGCACGAGATTTCCCGCCAGGTTGCAACGGAAATCATGATCATCGAGGACGAACCGCTGATCGCGATGGACATCGAACAGATGGTCGAGAGCCTGGGCCACAAGGTCGTCAGCATCGCCCGCACCCATAAGGAAGCGGTCAATCTGTTCAATCAGACGCAGCCGCGCATGATCCTGGCCGACATTCAATTGGCCGATGGCAGCTCGGGCATCGATGCAGTCAACGACATCCTGACATCTCACTCGGTACCGGTGATCTTCATCACCGCCTTCCCCGAGCGGTTGTTGACCGGAGAGCGTCCGGAGCCGACTTTCCTCGTGACCAAGCCGTTCAATCCGGACATGGTCAAGGCCCTGATCAGCCAGGCCCTGTTCTTCTCGGAAGACTCGCGCGCCGCAGCCTGATAGACACCAAAACCGCATCTAGAGCCCGCCATTTGGCGGGCTTTTTGTTTTAAGATCCGGAACTTCTGTTTGGCGCAATCGTTGATTGAGCAAGATAAAACATGGAGGCTCCCATGCTCTACTATGCTCTCGTCTTTCTGGTGATTGCGCTCATTGCCGGCGTTCTTGGCTTCGGCGGCATTGCCGGCGCATCTGCCGGTATTGCGCAAATCCTGTTCTTCCTGTTCCTGGCTTTTCTGGTTGTGTCCCTGGTCATCGGACTGTTCCGCCGGACTTAGCAGGAGCGAAGCGTAAGACACGCAGCGGCGCCCATCGGGCGCCGCTTTTTTATGGCGCCGGCAGGAATTCGCTTGTCCGGCCCGTCCAGTGATAGGCGAGCAATCCAATCCATTCCCGCATGGCAATCGTCGCCGTTTCCAGGTTCTGATTTGGATTGGCAATGTCGATTGCCATGCCCTGGTCTCCGGCGCTGCGATAGTCTGTCGGCCACGCAAGGACTTCAATACCTTGCTGGCGAAAAATGCCGACAGAGCGCGGCATGTGGAAGGCGGACGTCACCAGCACGACCACCCCGTCCTCTTCATTCAGGGCCGCCCGGCTGAGGCTGGCATTTTCTGCGGTATTTCGCGATTCCTCTTCGAGGATAAGCCGGTCTTCGGCCACGCCGAGATTGGTCAGGAAACGGGCCATGGTTTCCGCCTCGCTCTCCGTTTCGCCCATCAGAAATCCGCCGCCCCTGCTCAGCATCACCTTCGCCTCGGGATACTGGCGGGCCAACCAAAGCGTTGTCGCCAGGCGATCGCCGGCCTGGTTGAGCTCGGCAATGCCGCGGGCCGTGCTTGGCCGCGCCATGGTAGCACCCCCAAGGACGATGATTGTGCCCACAGTTTCCGGTGCGGTGCTCGGAACCTGAAAGCGGTTCTCGAGCGGCTGGATGATCACATAGCCCAGGCTGGTGAAGCCAACCAGAAACTGAATGATGGCCGCGATGGCCAGCGCCGCAAGGCCCGTGCGGCGACGCCGCCAGAACACCAGAGCCAAACCGCCCAGGACCAGCAGCAGCACCAGGCTCGTCGGCTGCACCAGAAGCCAAAACAGTTTCGATAGGGAAAAGAACATCTGGCAACCACTCCCGGTCCGCAGGATAACCGCTTTTTTGCTTGCTATCTCACCGGCTTCTGGTTTTCTACCAACTGGTCAAGATTGCCAGGTCAACAATTAGGCAGTCGCCCGGTCAGGAAGGCCCCTCCAACGGGTCCAAGGTGAGCATGACGCAAGCTGAACCCGTCGTCGCGGGGGCATCGCCGGTTGTCGAATTGCGCAATCTGCACAAGTCCTTTGGCGCCCTCGAGGTCCTCAAGGGTATTTCCTTCACCGCACGGGAAGGTCAGGTCGTCTCCCTCATTGGCTCATCCGGCTCCGGCAAATCCACCTTGCTGCGCTGCGTCAACATGCTGGAAATTCCCGATAGCGGCGACGTGATGATCGACGGTGAAGCCATCCGCCTTGGAGGCGCGGGCCAGCGCCGCCATATCGCCGACGAACACCAGGTGCGCCGTATCCGCTCGGAACTGGGCATGGTGTTTCAATCATTCAATCTCTGGGCCCACATGACCATTCTGGAGAATGTCATGGAGGCGCCGCTTGTCGTGCAGAAGCGTCAGCGCGACGAGGTCGAGCGCGAGGCGCGCGAGATGTTGGACAAGGTGGGAATTGGCGCCAAGGCCGATGCCTATCCGGCACAACTCTCCGGCGGCCAGCAGCAGCGGGCCGCCATAGCGCGAGCCCTGTGCATCAACCCACGGGTGATGCTGTTCGACGAACCCACATCGGCGCTGGACCCGGAACTCGAAGTCGAGGTGCTGCGCGTCATCAAGCTCCTGGCAGACGAAGGGCGCACCATGATCCTGGTCACCCATGACATGGACTTTGCCCGATCCGTATCGGACCGCGTGATCTTCCTGCACCAGGGGATGATCGAAGAGGAGGGTTCGCCCGATGAAGTCTTCGGCGCCACCCGATCCGCCCGTCTCAAGCAATTCCTCAATGCCGCCAGCCATGCCTGACGGATGCTGAGGTGCGACCCGGCTCAACCGGGCGAATAGAACGAAAAACAGTCAAGGAGAACATCAATGAAGACAATCCTTCTGACCGCAGCTGCGGTCCTGGCGCTGGGCACCCCCGCCTTCGCGCAGGAAACGGTCCGCATCGCCACCGAAGGCGCCTATGCCCCCTGGAATTTCCTCAATGACGCTGGCGAACCTGCCGGTTTCGAAATCGATCTGGGCAACGCCATCTGCGAGAAGGCCGAATTGAGCTGCGAGTGGATCATCAACGATTGGGACTCGATTATTCCCAATCTTCTGGCGGGCAACTACGATCTGATCATGGCGGGCATGTCGATCACCGACGAACGCCTTGAAACCATCGACTTCACCCAGAACTACTTCCCGCCCGATCCGTCCAAGTATGTCGCCGCCGCTGGCGCCAACCTGGATTTTGCCGCGCTTTCGGGCGCGCGTGTCGGCGTTCAGGGTGGCACCATCCAGGCCGCATACGCTGAGGAAAACCTGGGCGGCGCCAACACCATCGTCACCTTCTCCACCGCCGATCAGGCCATGGCTGACCTGGCCGCAGGCAATCTCGACACCATCCTGGCCGACGGCGCCTATCTCGAACCCGTCGTGACCGCATCCAGCGGCGCGCTCGAGTTCGTTGGCGAAGACGTCATGATCGGTGGCGGTGTCGGCGCCGGCGTGCGCAAGGAAGATGCTGACCTCAAGGCCAAGGTTGACGAGGCCCTGACCGCCCTCAAGGCAGATGGCACCGTTGACGGGCTGATCGCCCAGTGGTTCGACGGCAAGGGTCCGTACTTCGCCGAATGATCGGTATCTGATTAAGTCGATCCCTCCCGCCCCCGGGAGGGATCACCAGCGCAAGGACGCGGGATGCCCGAGGATATCGCCTTCTGGGTCGGCTACCTGACCAATGGCAAGCACCTGACCTGGTATGCGAGTTTCCAGTTCACCGTCTATGCGGCCCTGCTCGGTGGATTGTTGGCCGTGGTTTTCGGCCTGACCGGCGCCACCCTGAAAAACTCGCGATTTGCCGTCCTTCGTCTCATCGGCACGGTCTATTCTTCGATCGTTCGGGGCGTACCCGACGTCCTGTTCTTCCTGTTCTTTCCCCTGGCCTTCGAGCAAGCGGTCGAATGGTTCGTGTCCACGCAGGTGTGCACGCCCGAATCCATTGCCGCCCAGACCTCGCCGTGGCCGCCCTGCAGGGAGGCCAACTGGTTCCTGGGCACGGCCGAATATCTGCTCCTCGCCAGCGTTTCGCTCGGCCTCGTCTATGGAGCCTTTGCAACCAATGTCATTCACGGCGCCATGCGGGCCGTACCGCAGGGTCAACTCGAGGCCGCCCGCGCCTATGGCATGTCGGCGACACAGGTGCTCTGGCGCGTCCACATCCGCCAGATGTGGGTCTATGCCCTACCCGGCCTGTCCAATGTCTGGATGCTGATCGTCAAGGCCACGTCCCTCCTGTCTCTGCTCCAGATCGCCGACATCGTGCTCTGGGCCGACCGGCTCGGCGCACCGAACTTCCTGCCGGCGGTGGGACTGGTTCATGACGACTGGCGCTGGCGGTATTACCTCGTGCTGTTCGTCTTCTACATCCTCGTCACCTGGCTCTCCGAAAAAGCCTTCGATGCCATCATGCGGCGCGCGGGGCGCGGCATTCTGAGCGAGGCACACGGCTGATGCAGGCAATACTGAACGATCTCGCGATCATGGCCCCGGCGGTGCTGTTCAACATCTACTTCGCCGCCGCTTCCATCCCGATCGGCTTCGTGCTCGCCATTTTCCTGGCCCTCGGCAAGGCGTCCGACAACCCGGTCCTGAACCGGCTCTCGCGTGGCTACATCTATGCCTTTCGCGGGTCTCCGCTCTTCATCCAGTTCTTCATGTTCTATTCGCTCGCGCTGTCCCTCAATCTCACGCTGTGGCGGCCTCTGGGCATTTCCGGCTTCGTGCTGCATCCCCTGTTCATGGGCCCGCTGGTGCTGATCCTGAACACCGCCGCCTATACGGCAGAAATTTTCTATGGCGCCCTGCGCGCCGTGCCCCGTGGCGCCGTGGAAGCGGCCCGCGCCTATGGCATGAGCCGCAGCCAGCAGTTCCGCCGTGTCATCTGGCCCAACCTCATCCGGCTCGCCTGGCCCGCCTACACCAACGAAGTGGTGTTCCTGTTCCACGCGACCGCCATCGTCTATTTCGCGCTGCCGGTCGTTGGCGCGCAGGCCGACCTGATGACAACGGCGAAGTCGCTGTTCGAGCGCGACTTCAATGCTTTCCTGCACTTCTCGGTAGCTGCCCTCTACTTCCTCATCGTATCGCTGGTGGTGTTTTTCTTTTTCGGCCTCATCTATCAGCGCCTGATGCGGCACCTGCCTGCCCAACCCCGTATGCGTTTTGCGCCGAAATGGCTTCGCTAGTCCCATGAGCTTTCAGCACCACACGACCACATTGACCGGTGACGCGCCGGGTCACTCCACCACGCTGCACTGGTTCACAGCCGGCCCCGCCGATGGGGTCAAGAAGGTGCATCTGCAGGCTGCGCTTCATGCCGATGAACAACCGGGCACCATGGTGCTGCACCACCTCTTGCCCATGCTGAAAGAGGCCGATCAAGCCGGTTTGCTGAACGCCAGGTTTGCGGTTTTCCCCTCGGTCAATCCCTTGGCCTTGGGGACGCGGGTGCTGCGCCGCCACATCGGGCGCTACGATCTCTCGACCGGCATCAACTTCAATCGCCGGTGGCCCGACCTCTATCCGCTGGTCGCAGACCGGATTGCCGGAAAACTCAGCGACGACGCAGGCGCCAATGTCGCGATCATCCGCGCGGCCGTCGGGGACTGGCTGGCGCAGCAAACGCACTCCGGCGCAGCCCAGACCCTCCGGCATCTGGTCATGACGTCCGCCCATGATGCCGACATCGTCCTGGACCTGCATTGCGACGACGACAGTCTCATGCACATTTTCACCTCGCCCGAGCTCATGCCCGGGCTGCAGGATCTGGCCGGGCACATGGGTGTCGCCGCAACTCTGACCGCCGAAGACAGCGGCGGCGGCTCGTTCGACGAAGTCCTGCCCTCCCTGTTCCGCAAGGCAGGCCGGGCCAATCCGGGCTTCCCCATTCCCGCCGCCGCTGAAACGGCGACGCTCGAATATCGCGGACAGGCCGATGTCGAGGATGCTCTGGGCGTCGGCGATGCAAGGGCACTGTTCAACGTATTCGTTGGACGCGGCCTGATCCGCGGTGAGCCGGTTCCGCCTCCCGCTGCGCCGGAGCCAACGCCGTTCGAGGCCACGGAAGTGCTTCGCGCGCCTGGGCCGGGCCTTCTGGCCTATAGGGTCAAGCTTGGCGATCGGGTGCGCAGGGGCGATGTCGTCGCCGACCTCATCAGCATGGATGGGCCGGAGGCATTTTTCGAGCGTCTGCCGATTTTGGCAGGTACGGACGGATTCATCCTGTCACGGGCCAGCGCCAGGCTGGCCGAACGCGGCAGTGCCGTCGCCAAGATCGTGGGCACCGAAATCCTGCCGGCGCGAGCCGGTGGATACCTCTTGGAAGACTGAGCCGCTAGGACCCGATCAGGGCCTTTTCTGCCTCGGCCTTGACCGCCGATGCCTGAGTGGGAACCATCGAAAGCAGGTAGTGCGGCAGGTCAATGCTGTCGAGGGGGCGGGCGAAATGGAAGCCCTGCAATTGGTGGCAGGCAATTTCGGACAGGAAGGCGGCCTGCTCCGCCGTCTCGACACCCTCGGCGGTAATCTTGAGCTTGAGCGTTCTGCCCAGCGAGGTAATGGCGCGCAGGATGTCGCGGGCCACCTCATCGCTGGCAGAGGCCTCCACGAAAGACCGGTCGATCTTGATCTTGTCGAATGGGAATTTTAGCAGGTAGCCGAGGGATGAATAGCCTGTGCCGAAGTCATCCATGGCGATGGTGACGCCGAGATCACGGATGCCGGACAGCTTGTCGATGACATCATCCGGGTCCTCGATCAGCAGGCCCTCGGTGATCTCGATTTCGAGGCGATGCGGTGCAAGTCCGGACCGCGTCAGGGCCTTTTGCAGCACCGACTTGATGTCCGACCGGCGGAAATGCTTGGCCGACAGATTGACCGCCACAGTGAGGTGATCGGGCCAGTCCGCTGCCGCAAGGCATGCGGTTTCGATGGTCCAGTCGCCGATATCGACGATCAGGCTGGATTGCTCGGCGACAGGGATGAACTCGGCAGGCGGCACCAGCCCGCGAATGGGGTGGTCCCATCGGATCAGGGCTTCGAAGCCCATGGGCTGCTCGTTCTCGGCATCGACCAGCGGCTGATAGTGCAGCACCAGTTCGCCATTGCCGATCGCATCGCGAAGCTCGGCCTCGAGAAGCCGCTTTTCCCTCGCTTCTGAATCCATCTGGCTCTCGAAGAAGCGGAACACCGAGCGACCGTCGGCCTTGGCACGGTAGAGCGCCAGGTCGGCATTGCGGAGCAACTGGTCCGGGCGCGTGCCGTTTATGGGTGCCATGGCAATGCCGATACTCGCCCCAATCGAAAGGTGCTCATCCTCGATGACCACTGGATCGCGGATGGCCTCGATCAGGCGATAGGCGAGGTCAGCCAGGCCATCCCGGTTCGCATCATTGGGCAATAGAATGGCGAACTCATCGCCGCCGAGCCGGGCGACGAGATCGGTTTCGCGAACCTGTTCCTCGATGCGCCGCGCGATCTGCACGAGCAGGCGGTCGCCGACCATGTGCCCGCGTGTGTCGTTGACGGCCTTGAACTGGTCGAGATCGAGGAAAATGACCGAAAAGGGAGTGCCATACCGCTCGAGCCGGGCGACGGACAGGCTGAGCTGTTCGGTGAACTTGCCGCGATTGAGGAGCCCGGTCATCGAGTCATGATGGGCGAGCAGGGTGATGCGGCGCTCGGCGACCTTGCGCTCGGTAATGTCCGAGCCCGTCCCGAGATAGCCAAGATAGGCACCGGCCTCGTCGAATACCGGCTTACCCGTCAATGTCCACCAGCAGGTCTGGCCATCGGCCGTAACGAGCAGTTCGATATCCTGAAAGGTTGCACGCCTTTGCACATGCTCTTCAATCTGGTTGACCAGCGGATCATCCGGCGGCGTGATGCAGCGAAGGAAATAGACGAAGTCAGCGCCAACCAGCGCCTCCTCGGTCACACCGGTTGCTTGGGTGAAGCCGTCCGAAATGCGGTTGAGATCGCCGGCCTCGTCGAAGCCCCAGATCCAGTCAGATGACGTGCGCTCGAATTCTCGCAGCAACAGTCCGATGATCTCGCTTTTCTCCTGAACCAGCAGTTCTGATACGCGCCGCGCTACAAAGGACGCGGCATGATTGAGGGAAATCACGGCGACGATGAAGGTAAAGCCGGTGAGCAGCAGGGCGAGGCCGAACAGGTTGTCAATATTGCCCAGGCTATCCAGCCCGCTGAGCAGGCCAACCGCCATTGGAATGACAAAAGCGGCCATGGCCTGGGGGTAGATCAGCAGCGCCAGGATCGAGATGCAAAAGAGCCCGCCGCCGCTCACCAGAACCGCACCGTGAACGGACTCCGTCAGCCCCGCCTGCACGAAATTCATCAGCACGGCCCACAGGCATCCCGCCAATGCCGCGTGCAAGACGGTCATGCAGGCGCGGGTGTTCACATTGCCCGCGTCAGGGCGCAGAACGGCCCAATAAGCACCATGCGCATGGAGAAAATTGATCGGCACCAGAATGGCGAGCGCGACCGGAAAGACCGGCGTTCCCAGGGCCAGAAGAAGAAAGACGATGGAGACGATCAGGGATGCTGCGAAAAGGTAGGGGGCAGACCGGCTGACAGTTTCCAATTGCTGCGCCATGAGTTTTTCGCGCACAGCCGTGCCCAGTCCGTCCGCGCCGATGGCGCGGTCGACGAATTGGTTGCCGAGCGTGATCATTCGCCTGACGAGCATCATGGCCCCACACTGCGCTGAGGCCGCTTAATTTTGTGTGAGATCGGAACGCAAATGGCCCCGCTTCCTTGAGCATTCACGGGAAATTAATGCCGTTTTCGATGTCTGGCGCGTTAGGGAAAATAAACCGATCCGATTAAGCTCGATTTCAGCGAGCAATTTTAGCCTAAGTGCAAATACGGCCAGAAGGGCCAGCATGGAGTGCGCATGGAAAAGACATTTGAATCCGTTCCAGAAGGAGCGCTGACTGGCAGCCTGCGGGACTATCGTGCGCCTGAGGGCGCAGACCTGGTCGGTCGCGTGGGGGCCTTCTACGAATGGCAGAACCTGCGCCGCGAGCACGGTCTCTGGCCCTATGCGCGTTCCACTGAAACGGCGCCCCAAGCCCGCTGCGAGGCTCGCACGGATTCGGGGCAGACCTTTGCTGGCATCAACTTCGCCAGCCAGGATTATCTCAGCCTGTCATCGCATCCGGCGGTCAAGCAGGCCGCCATCGACGCCATCGCCGAATATGGCGTGCACAGCGCCGGCTCGGCCGCCCTGCTGGGCAATACGGCAAACTCGCTCAAGCTCGAGCAGGGCCTGTCAGAGTTTCTCGGCGGCCGCGAGATCGTGCTCTACCCCACCGGCTGGGCAGCCGGATACGGTTCGATCCAGGGCTTCGTGCGCACCAATGATCACGTCGTGATGGACATTCTGGCCCATTCCTGCCTGCAGGAAGGCGCCAAGGCGGCCACGCAGAACATCCACTATCATGGCCACATCAACCTTGATGCCCTGGCTCGCAAGCTTGAGCGCATTCGCAACAACGACGCTCAGAATGGCATCATGGTCGTGACCGAAAGCCTGTTCTCCATGCATTCGGACACACCGGATCTGGGCGCCATGCGCGCCCTGTGTGACCGGTTCAACGCCACGCTTCTGGTGGATTGCGCGCACGACCTCGGTTCGATCGGTGATGATGGCCTCGGCCACCTTGGCCTCCAGAACATGCTCGATGGGGCCGATATCATCATCGGATCGTTCTCCAAGACCTTCGCGTCCAATGGTGGTTTCATCGCCGTTCGGGATCGCGCCACGGCCGAGTATCTCAAATATTACAGTGCCACCCATACCTTCTCGAACGCATTGTCCCCGGTTCAGGCCGCGAGCGTGCTCACGGCACTGAACATCGTGCGGTCCGAGGAAGGCCGGCAGTTGCGTCGCAAGCTCATGGACAACATCCTCTATCTGCGCGCCGAAATGACCAAGGCTGGCCTCGAAACCCTAGGCGATCCATCGCCGATCGTGCCTGTCCGGCTGGGGCTGGAAGGCGTCGGGCGCTTCGCGTCCCGCCACCTTTCGGCGCTGGGCGGCATCGCAAACCTGGTCGAGTATCCGGCCGTTCCCCAGGGCGGCGCCCGGTTCCGCTTCCAGGTCATGGCCTCCCACTCCTTCGAGGACATCGATCAGGTTGTCGAAATCCTGGCCAGGTCCATGCGCGACGCCGACCTTGAATACCGGGTCAGCCACGAAGGCCAGGCGGCCGAACCGCGCCGGGCCGGCCGGACCGGCGCCGCCTGAGGACGCCAGTGGCCCCGCCCCTCAAACTGCTCGCCGTGGACGACGATGCGTCCTCGGCCGAACTGGTGGTCCGGATTGCCGAGCGCTGCGGCCTCGAGGGGTTTGCAACAACCGACTCCCGCGGCGTGATCAATCTCGTCGCGGCACTCTCTCCCGATATTCTCGCCGTCGACGTCTCCATGCCGCATCTCGATGTATTCGAGCTTTTCGGCCTGTTGTCGCAGGAGGGGTATCAGGGGGACATTATCGTGGTCAGCGGCCAGGACCCGGTGATGCTGGAAATGACCGCCAAGGCGGCCGATGCCCTCAACCTGCGCCGGCCAATGCTGCACCAGAAGCCGCTGGATCTGGCGGCGCTGCGTGAGACATTCGCCACCCTCAGGGCCGGAAGAGGCGCCTAAGACGTCTCCGCATGGCGGCGCCGTGACTCAACAGCACTGATCGAAACGGCCCCGCGGTTTTCCCTCAAGGAAGATTGATACTCATCGCCGCCGGCGGCGTTTTCGGGCCGAGCACGGCCTCGATCTTGCCGAGCAGTCGCGGCAGATCGACCGGCTTGGTATCGAAGTCGATACAGCCCGCGGCCAGTGCATTGGCCCGGTCGCTTTCAAAGGCACTCGCCGTCAGAGCGATGATCGGCAGGGCCGCCGTTTCCGGATCGGCGCGAATGCGGCGGGTCGCCTCACAGCCATCCATTTCCCCGAGACCGATATCCATCAGGATGACATCGGGCATCAGCGACTTGGCCGCAGCGATGCCGCTTGGACCATCCTCGGCGAAGCGGATCGAAAAGCCGCGGCGTTCCAGTCGGCGCCCCAGCACATCCCGATTGATCGGGTTGTCTTCCACTATCAGCACCATCGCCATTGCGTTTTCCTTCTTAGAAGCTGGTGGCCTTCGCGGCGCGACCCCGTACCGACCTTACCCCCGCCATCGCGGCCTTGACCTTGGAGGTATCGAGCGGCTTGACCACAATGCCATCCGCACCGGCAGCCTGCGCCTTGGCCCGTTCGCCCAGGATTGAGATCATGAACACTGGGATATCGGCTGTGCTGGGATCGGCCTTGAGCGCGGCCAATACGTCCCACCCGTCAAAGCCTGGCATCAGAATATCGAGGAAGATGGCCGCCGGACGCACTGCCCGTGCCATCTGCAGTGCCGACTGCGGCGCATCCGTACACACCGGCACAAACCCTTCCTTGCGGAACAGCCGCTCGGCCAGTTCGAGGAAGTTGCGATCATCGTCCACGATCAGCAGGCGCGCCCGCTTGTCGTGATCCTGATCGTGTCCGTTCATGGCCGCGTAGCCGTCGCCACGCTCGACGAGTTCCGCCTCCAGATCCTCGATCAGGTCCTGATCGTCGGTGACCACGGCTTCGGCTATTTCAGACCGTCCCGGCTCAGACGGCGACGTCGTCTGCTGCGCGCTGGGATCGGCCGGCAGGAAAATGGCAAACCGGGACCCTTTGCCCAGTTCGCTCTGGAGTTCGATGCGCCCGCCCATCAGCCGGCACAGGTTTTGCGAAAGCGCCAGGCCAAGACCCGTCCCGCCATAGACGGCGGCGATCTTTGAATTGGCCTGGCTGAAATTGTTGAACAGGGCCTTCTGCTGCTCGGGTGAAATGCCGATGCCGGTATCGGCGACCCCGATCTCCACCCAGTCCTGCCCATCCAGTTGATGGCGCACGGCATCAAGGGTGATCTGCCCGTTCTGGGTAAACTTGCTGGCATTGGAGAGCAGGTTGAATATTGCCTGCCGCAGCTTGGTGGCATCGGACTTGATCGTGCCCAGCGCACTGCGCCGATCCACCACAAAGCTGTTTGTATTCTTGGCCGCCAGCGGACGCGCGGTGGATTCGACTTCGTCCACCAGCTTGTCGAGATCCACGCTTTCCAGATGCAGCGCCATCTTGCCGGCCTCGATCTTGGAGATGTCGAGGATATCATTGACCATGGACAACAGGTGCTTGCCGGCGGCGCTGATCTTCTGGAGATCGGCAATCTGCTCGCCGCGGCCGTCGAGCTCAGCGTCTTCGAGCAATATTTCCGAATAGCCAAGAACCGCATTGAGCGGCGTGCGCAGTTCATGGCTCATCTTGGCGAGGAATTCGGATTTGGCGCCATTGGCGCGTTCGGCCTCTTCCTTGGCAACGGTCAGCGCCTGCAGCGTATCCTGATGGCGCTCGATTTCCCTGATCAGCTCGGACTGGCTATCCACCACGCTCGAGTAGTAGGCAGCCATCATGAACACATAGATGTTCGCGCCCAATGCCGACAGCACGCCGGCCACCACCATGTTCTCGACCGGAATGTGGATGGGAAAAGCGCCATAGAGGTAGAACGCATAGAGCGCCGCCATGCCGCCGGATATCAGGGAGAACACGAAGATGCGGGCGGTCCAGGTGGAGCCGAGATACATGAAGGCCAGCAGCGGGATGAGCACCAGCCAGACCAGGAATGGCGAGCTCGTGCCGCCATAATTGTAGGTGCCCCAGAGCACGCAGAAGGTCAGGTTCACGACCGATGCCATGGCCAGCGGCACATAGGCGCGGGGCATGAGCTTGAACAGGGCGAGAAATGGCCAAAAACCCCAGATGGAGGCGGCCAGGATGGCGACATGCGGATTGGGACTCGGGTCCGCCAGCCACAGAAACACCGGGATGGGCGTTGCGATGATGGGCCCGAAAATGTGGCTGATGATGAACATCTGCACCCGCTTGCGCCGGTGCAGATCGTCCTTCAGGTCGTCGGGCGTGAACCACGCGACCAGGCGCTGCAGCGCCACCAAAGCATCCATCGAGATCGCCTCTTGTGCGCGAAATTCTCCTGCAATACTGGCGCCAACCCTTTGAAAAGTCGTAAACTACCGCTTTCCAATACCATGCTGGCCATGCTCGAGTGCCGTCATCACGCCACGCAACTCGGCCAGACCCTTCATGCGTCCGATGGTCGGATAGCCAGGCTGGGACCGCCGTCCCAGGTCATCGAGTATATCCTGTCCATGGTCCGGGCGCATCGGGATTTCCCAATCTTTGCGTCCCTCCGCCTTCCGCCGCCTCTCTTCGGTAATGATCGCTGCAATCAGGGCCACCATATCGGTGTCGCCGCCCAGATGCTCGGCCTCGAAGAACGACCCGGCTATGTCACCGCCATCGCGCTTGACGTTGCGCAGGTGAAGGAAATGCACCTTGGGCCCAAATCGCGCCATCATGGCCGGCAGGTCATTGTCCGGCCGTGCCCCCAGCGAGCCGGAACACAGCGTCATGCCGTTTGCCGGGCTGTCCACGGCATCCATGATGTAGGCGTAGTCATCTTCCGTCGACATGATCCGCGGCAGACCGAGAAGCGGGAACGGCGGATCATCGGGATGACAGCACAGCCGTAGTCCAAGGTCTTCTGCCACGGGCACGACTTCTTCCAGAAAAGCCACGAAATGATTGCGCAGTTGATCGCGGCTGATGCTGCCATACTCGTCCAGATGCGCCTGCACATCCTCCAGCGACATGGATTCGGTTGATCCGGGCAGGCCCATGGTCACGTTGCGGGCAAGCTGTCGCTTGTCATCTTCGTTCATTGTCTCGTGGCGGCGGGCCGCCTCGTCGGCAATGGCATTGGTGAAGTCGGTCGCTGCGCCCGGCCGCTTGAGGATGTGGATATCGAATGCCGCAAAATCGTTGATATCGAAACGCATGCACGATCCGCCATTGGGCACCGTCCAACGCAGATCGGTGCGGGTCCAATCCAGCACCGGCATGAAATTATAGCAGATGGTCTCGATGCCGCTTTCCGCCAGATTGCGCATCGAAACCTTGTAATTGGCGACGTGGTCCCGCCATGCCCCCTTCTGCTTCTTGATGTCCTCGCTGACCGGCAGGCTCTCCACGACATCCCAGGTCAGGCCGGACGCCGAGCCATCCTTGCGCGTCGCGATCTCGTTGTGGCGCCTGGCAATCTCCTCTGCCGTCCAGACCACGCCATTGGGTACATGGTGCAACGCGCTGACAACACCGGCCGCTCCAGCCTGGGTGATGTCGTCGATACTGGTCAGGTCTTTGGGGCCGAACCACCGCCAGGTCTGTCGCAACTTTCAAGTCTCCATCAAACAGAGGAATACAATAACGGCGCTGCCGGGGACTGGCCTCATTTGCGCATCTCCCGGTCGAAGACGAATTTGGGCATTTCCCACTTGAAGACCAGGGCAACCGTCCGCAGCGTGAACCCGAGCGCGATGGCGAGAACCACCATCAGGTCCACCGGGGCTCCTGCCAAAAGTCCCACGAAATAGAAAATGCCGGTGATCATCGACACGGTGGCATAGAGTTCGCCCTGAAAGATCAGCGGCACGTCGTTGCACAGCACATCGCGCAGAATGCCGCCAGCCGTTCCCGTCACCATGCCTGCGACGATGACTATGATCGGGTGTACCCCCGCCTCGATGCCGATATTGCAGCCGATGACCGTGAACACCACGAGGCCCAGCGCATCGAGCAGAAGAAATGGCCATTTGAGGCGATCCACCAGCCGCGCCAGCGGTATGGTGGCAAGGGCCGCTGCGCAGACCAGGAGGAGCACATAGGGATTCTGCACCCAGACCAGCGGATAGTGGTCGAGCAGAATATCGCGCAAGGTGCCCCCGCCCAATGCAGTGACGCAGGCGATCAGGCATACACCAAACCAGTCCATGTTGCGGCGGCCGGCGGCAAGGGCCGCCGTCATCGCCTCGACCGAAATGGCGATGTAAAAGGCGATGAGCAACATGGCGTGTCTCCGTTGCGTCGAAACCGGGTCGCCCGGCCAACCTTGTGCCACCATCATCTGCCCGCCACCGGCAATGGAAACAAGCCCCATGCGCAAGCCAAAATCCGTTCGAGCTCTCGAAGCATTCGGCCGCGTTCGCCTGTCCGAGAGCTTCTTCATGCGCGATTTTCTCTTTTCGGAGATCGCGACCATCCACGGCATCGGGAACATCCCCACCGATCCGGATCTCGCAATCGCCGCCGGAAAGCGCCTGTGCGAGGAATTGCTCGAGCCACTCCAGGCCCGGTTTGGACGTATCTCCGTTCGCTCGTCTTATCGCTCGCCCGAAGTCAACCGGTTCGGCAACGAGAACAAACTCAATTGCGGTAGCAACGAAGCCAATTTCGCCGGGCATATCTGGGACCGTCGCGACAGCGCAGGCCGGATGGGGGCCACGGCCTGCATCGTCGTGAACCGGTTTATTCCATACTACGAACGAACCGGCGATTGGGAGGCGATAGCCTGGTGGGTGCATGATCACTTGCCCTACTCCGATATGGAGTTTTTCCCCAACCTTGCCGCCTTCAATCTGCAATGGCGGGAAGAACCCATATGCAGCATTTATAGCTTCATCCCGCCAAGACGCGGCCGCCTTACGGAGCCCGGCAAGGCGAACTGGGCCGGTACACACGAAGCCGCCTATGCCACCATGCTGGCGGAAATCGGCTAAAGGAAATCCGCCCGGTGGGGCGTGAACACGTCGATCAGCCGCCCCTTTTCGAGGGCAACCACGCCGTGAACAAGGCCCGAGGGCACAATGAAACTGCCGCCCTGCCCGACCACCTCGGTCTTGCCATCAATCGTCACCTCGAAGCTGCCTTCGGCAACATAGCTGACCTGAATGTGCGGGTGGCTATGCAGAGCGCCAACGGCACCCTTGTCGAAGCCGAACTCGACCTGCATCAACTCAGGCGTATGAATGAGCACCCGGCGCGTATTGCCGGGGGCCAGTTCGGTCCACGCGGCCTGGTCCGGCTGCGCAAAAAACATCTGATCGGTCATAGTTCTACCTCGCGAGCCAGCCGCCATCGACCGGGATGACGGCGCCGTGCATGTAATTGGAAGCCGGGGCCAAAAGAAAAACTGCCGCGTCGCCGATGTCGGACGGCACGCCCCAGCGCCCGGCCGGAATTCGGCCCAATATGGCAGCGGAACGATCCGGATCGTTGCGCAGGGCCTCGGTATTGTTGGTCTCGATATAGCCAGGAGCGACGGCGTTGACGTTGATGCCCCTGGCAGCCCATTCGTTGGCAAGCAGGCGCGTGATGCCCAGAACGCCGCTCTTGGAAGCCGTGTAGCTGGCCACGCGAATACCGCCCTGAAAACTCAGCATCGAGGCGATGTTGACCACCCGCGCAGCGCGCCCGGCAGCTATGGCCTGCTTGCCGATCGATTGGCTGAGGAAGAACATCGTCTTGAGATTGATGTCCATCACGCTATCCCAGTCATCTTCGGTGAAATCGACCGCGTCGACCCGCTTGATGATACCGGCATTGTTGACGAGCCCGTCGATGGGACCATGCGCGCTCCAGGCACGGGCAAACATCGCCTGGGCCTCTGCCACCGATCCGAGGTCAGCGCGTTCCTCGACGAACTCGGCGCCGATCTCGGCCATTCGGGACGCCGTTTCCTGCATCGATGAGCGGCCGACGCCAATGACCTTGCCTCCGGCCCGGCCAATGCTGAGCGCGATGCCCTGGCCAATGCCGGTATTGGCACCGGTGACCATGACCGTTCGGTCTGCAAGGCTGAATGCACCCAAGTCCATCAGCGCAGGTCCGCCATCTCGACCTTTTCGACGTCGGTATAGTCGACATTGTCGCCGGCCATCGCCCAGATGAACGTATAGGCGCCCGTGCCGGCACCGCAGTGAATGGACCAGGGCGGAGACAGGATGGCCTGCTCGTTGCGCACGATGAGATGCCGGCTCTCGTCTGGCTCGCCCATCAGATGCACCACGAAGGCATCCGGCTTGAGGTCGAAATAGAGATAGGCCTCCATGCGCCGGTCGTGAATATGGGCCGGCATGGTGTTCCACACCGAGCCGGGCGCAAATTGGGTAAGGCCCACAACCAACTGGCAGGTCTTGACGCTGTCGGCGTTCACATACTGAAAAATCGAGCGCTCATTGGCGGTCTCGCCGCTGCCCAGGTCGAGGCGCTTGGCATTGGCCTGCTGCAGCAGTGTCGTTGGGTGAGCCGCGTGCGCCGGCGCGCTCAGGAGGTAAAATTTCGCACCGGAACCGGCGAAGGTCACGGTCTGGGACCCCATGCCGACATAGAGCATGTCGCGCGGCCCCACGGCATGGTCCGTGCCATCGACGGAAATCGTGCCGGCTGCGCCGATATTGACCGCAATCAGTTCGCGCCTGTCCAGAAACGCGGCCGTACCGGTGGGCTTGATGGCATCGAGGCCGATCGGTGACGCGCCGGGTACGGCGCCGCCAACAGCCATGCGGTCATAATGGGTATAGGTCCAACGCACCTGCCCCTCGGCGAACAGGTCGTCGATCAGGAAGTTCTCCCGAAGCTCGCCCGTGCCCATTCCTGCAGCGCTGATCGGGTCGATCGCGAAACGGATGTCGAATTCGGTGGTCATGGTCAGGTCCTGGATGGTTTGGAGTTCTCAGTCAGGCGGCTGCGATAGCGCTCCTGGCTGCGGGACAGGTGTTCGCGCATTGCATTGCGAGCACCCTCGGCATCTTGCGCGGAAATCGCCGACAGGATCCGGCCATGTTCCTCATGCAGACCGACCTGATATTCGTAGGTCAATATGCTGTCGGTGCCCCAGGGTGAGGCGACGTCGCAAGGGATGGTGCGGCTGCCCAGGGCGTCCAGCACCTCGATGTAGAATGGATTGTTGGTCGCCGCCGCTATCGCGCGGTGAAAGGCAAAATCGGTCTTGCCGGTGGGATTGCCCAGTTCCAGCAACCGGCCGAAATCGTTCCAGGCCTCCTGGATGGCGGCGTCCTGACTGGTGCTGCGGCGCTGCGCCGCCAGACCTGCCGACTCGATCTCGATGCCGATGCGCACTTCGAGCACATTGAGCGCCACCGAAATCTTGTTCGAGCGCTCCCCGGCAATGGTGCTGAAGGCAGAACGTGCCTGCGGCAGCACGAAGACCCCAGCGCCCTGCCGCGGCTGCACCATGCCATCGGCCGCCAGCGCCGCCATGGCCTCGCGGACCACGGTCCGGCTGACGCCGAAATGGGTCGACAACTGGCTTTCGGTGGGCAGCTTGGTGCCCGGCTCGAACTCGCCGGCAACCAGACGCTTGCGAAGCGTCTCGACCACCATTTCGGCGAGTTTGGGCTTTCGTGCCGGTGCCTGGCCCGTATCCATCAGCGACATTGCATCACCGGAATAGGCTCGGCAGCCACAGGGACAGCGCCGGAATATAGGTGACCAGGCCCAGGACGATGATACCGGCCAGATAGAACGGCCATACGCTGCGCATTGCCGTCCATATCGATATCTTGCCCACGGCAGCCGCGACGAACTGCACCGGACCAAGGGGCGGCGTATTGAGACCGATACCCAGGTTCAGGATCATGATCACACCGAAATGCACAGGGTCGACCCCATAGGCCTGCACCATCGGCAGGAAGATCGGTGTCGTGATGATGATCAACGGCCCCATGTCCATGAACGTGCCGAGCACCAGCAGCAGCACATTGATGAGCAGCAGAACCATCAGCGGATCGCTGGTCAACTGTCCGACGGCTTCGGTGAGAATCGGCGCGACCTTGAGATAGGCCATGAGCCAGCCAAACGACGCGGCGGCACCAATGATGAACAGCACCATCGCGGTGGTCCGCACGGCCCCCAACACGCAGTGGACGAATGTCGACCAGGTCATGGTGCGATAGACCAGCAGCGTCACGAGGAAGGCATAGATCACGGCAATGCAGGAGCTCTCCGTGGCCGTGAAGATACCTGATCGCACGCCACCGAAGATGATCGCAATCAGCAGGAGGCCGGGAATGGAGACGATGAAGAACTGCACCGCCTTGGAGAAGCCGGGAAAGGGCTCGGTCGGATAGCCACGCCTGCGGGCCACGACATAGGCGGTGATCATCAATGCCAGGGCGAGCAGCAGGCCGGGAATAACACCTGCGGTGAACAGATCCGCGATCGAGATGCGACCGCCGCCCGAAAGCGAATAGATGATCATGTTGTGGCTGGGCGGCAGCAGCAGCGCGATCAGGGCGGCCATCGAGGTAACGTTGACCGCATAATCGGCGCCATAGCCGCGCGCCTTCATCTGCGGGATCATGATGCCGCCAACGGCAGCTGCCTCGGCGACCGCGGATCCGGAAATACCGCCAAAAAGGGTCGAGGCCACCACATTGACCTGGCCGAGCCCGCCGCGAATGTGCCCGACGACGGCACCGGCAAAGGCGATGATCCGCGCCGCGATACCGCCGCGCATCATCAGGTCACCGGCAAAGATGAAAAAGGGAATGGCGAGCAGCGTGAAGGGCGACACGCCCGATGTCAGCTGCTGGAACACCACCACCGGCGGGCGGCCCAGATAGACAATGGTGGCAAAGCTGGCAATGCCGAGCGAGAAGGCGATGGGCGTGCCGACAACCATGAGCCCGCCGAATACGCCAAAGAGAATCCAGTATTCCATAGTCGTCAGGCCTCGTTCACGCTGGATTCGATCGTGTCGTTGTCAACCGGTTCGCCAGCCAGGCGCAAAGCCATGCGCTCGAGGATGAAGAGGCAAATCAGGACACCCGAAACCACGATCGGGAGATAGGTAAAGGTCTGCGGCAGGCCCAGAACGGGAATGCGGACACCCGCGCCGCGGATGGCCAGCTCGCCGCCATACCAGATCATGCCAAAGGCAAAGGCGAAGATCGCAATATCGCTGATGCTGCGCAGGAAGGGTCGCGCCTTGGGGATGGCGTAGAGCAGCACATCGAAGCCCATATGAAACTTTTCGCGCACGCCCACGGCGGCGCCCAGGAAGATGAACCAGCTCATGATCATGATGGATGCGCCTTCCGTCCAGGGCGGCGACGCATTGACCACGTAGCGCATATAGACCTGGTAGGCGACCAGAACGGTCATGGCGACGAGGCCAACGCCCGCCACCCACATGGCGGCCGTAGAAAGCGCGTGAAACACGCGGCTGAGCGCTAGAAGCCGGCTCTTCATTTATCCAGTCTCCCCAAAAATCCGGGCCGGCGCTTTGGCCGGCCCGGACTATTCGTCAAGCTTATGCTTAGCCTTCAGTGGCCTGGATGCGAGCGACCAGGTCCTGCAGTTCCGGATCGGTGACATACTTGTCATAGACCGGCTTCATCGCGTCGATGAAGGGCTGCTTGTCGACTTCATTGATCTGCACACCGAGCGCTTCGACCTTGGCCTTGGATTCGACTTCCTTGGCGGTCCAGAGTTCACGCTGGTAGGTGACGGATTCCTTGGCGGCTTCACGCATCGCTGCCTGAACTTCCGGGGACAGGCCGTCCCAGACGATCTTGGAGACCACGAGGACTTCGGGCACCATCAAGTGCTCGTCGAGCGAATAGAACTGGGCCACTTCGGCGTGACCGGCAGTGTCATAGCTCGGATAGTTGTTTTCAGCACCGTCGATAACGCCGGTCTGAATGCTCGAATAGACTTCGCCATAGGGCATCGGCGTGGCATTGCCACCCAGGGCGCCAACCATGTCCACGAAGATATCCGAACCCATGACGCGGAACTTCAGGCCTTCCATGTCGGCAGGCGAAGTGATCGGCTTCTGGCTGTTGTAGAAGGACCGGGCGCCGCCGTCATAGTAGGCGAGAGCCACGACGTCCACGGCATCGAATGCCGCCAGGATTTCCTCGCCGATCGGACCATCGAGCACGGCATGGAAGTGATCAGCGGAACGGAAGATGAAGGGAAGCTGGGTGACGGTGGCTTTCGGAACCTGGGTACCGAAGGCGCCGATGGAGATACGGTTGAGATCGATCACGCCGAACTGGGTTTGCTCGATCGTGTCGGCTTCCTGGCCCAGCTGTGCCGAGTGGAACACCTCGACCGAATATTCACCGCCGGTCTTCTCGGACAGAAGTTCGCCGAACTTCTTGACGGCTTCAACGGTGGGATAGCCATCGGGATGGGTGTCGGAAGAGCGCAGCACTGTCTGGGCGCTGACGCCCGACACCATGAATGTAGTGGCGACGACGGCCGCAGCCGCCATCTTTGGCAGATGAAACATGTAAGTCCTCCCAGAATGTCCTCAAGCGGCCCGCCTTCAGGCTGCAACCGCCGCAGGGCTGATACCCCGCACCGGCTTTTTCTGATGCCAGATCGTGGCCGGTTGAAAACTGGTATGGAAGATTGAGAGACAAGTCAACATACAATAATTGGCATGTTGTATGATGACTTTTGATGACGTCCAGCCAACAGAAAGGGCCCCGGACTGCGTCCGGGGCCCCTCAATAGTTGTCGTCACATCCCCATGCCTTCTCGCTCAATCCTAGCGGGAACGCGGGCCCTAAGGCCTTGCGTGGGCGTACCTTTTGGCGAGGAAGCTGGTAACCCTCCCCCGGCGACGCCTCTAGATGTGGATGGCGCCATCGCCCAGCGACAGCGCCGCCTCGCGAATGGCTTCCGACAGGGTCGGGTGCGCATGGGTGGTGCGTGCAAGGTCTTCCGAGGCGCCAGAGAATTCCATCAGCGTCACGAGTTCATGGATCATCTCACCGGCATTCTTGCCGACAATATGGGCGCCAAGAACGCGGTCGGTCTCCACATCGGCCAGGATCTTCACAAAGCCCTGCGTCGCCAGCATGGCCTTGGCACGGCCGTTGGCGGTGAACGGGAACTTGCCGATCTTGTAGTCGATGCCATCGGCCTTGAGTTCATCCTCGGTCTTGCCGACCGAGGCGACTTCCGGATTGGTATAGACCACCGAGGGAATGGCGGCGTAATTCACATGACCCGCCTGGCCGGCAAGGATTTCGGCGACGGCAATGCCCTCGTCTTCCGCCTTGTGCGCCAGCATCGGGCCGGCAATCACGTCACCGATAGCGTAGATGCCATCCACCGAGCTCTTGTAGTGGCCATCCACCCGCACGCGGCCCCGCTCGTCAAGGGCAACGCCGGCAAGGTCGAGACCCAGGCCTTCGGTGAACGGCTTGCGGCCGATGGCGACAAGGGCAATGTCGGCACCGATGGTTTCCACATCGCCGCCCTTCGCGGGCTCGACACGAACCGACAGCGAACCGTCTTCCTGCTTGTCGATGCCGGAAACCTTGCTCGAAAGCTTGAATTCCATACCCTGCTTCTGCAGCATGCGCTGGAACTGACGGGCAACTTCGCTGTCCATGCCGGGCAGGATGCGATCGAGATATTCGACCACCGTGACCTGTGCCCCAAGGCGCAGCCAGACCGAACCCAGTTCAAGTCCAATAACACCCGCACCGATGACAACAAGATGGTTCGGCACCTTTTCGAGGGCAATCGCGCCCGTCGAGGTGACAACCGTCTTTTCGTCGATATCGATGCCCGGCAGCGAAGCCGACACCGACCCCGTGGCAACAACGATATTCTTGGTGGCAATCTCAGTCTGGGACCCGCTTTGCGGCGTCACCAGCACCTTGCCGGCAGAAGGAATGGAGCCGATCCCCCGGAACACGGTGATCTTGTTCTTCTTGAACAGGTAATCGACGCCGCCGACATTGGACGCCACCGTCTCGCTCTTGTGGGTCATCATCTGCGGAAGGTTCAGCTGCGGCGCCGGAATGTCGATGCCCAGCGCCTTGAAGCCGTGTCCGGCTTCCTCGAACAGTTCGGATGCATGCAGCAGCGCCTTGGACGGGATGCAGCCGATATTGAGGCATGTGCCGCCCAGGGTGGACCATTTTTCGACTACGGCCACCTTCAGACCCAGCTGCGCGGCCCGGATGGCGCATACATAGCCGCCGGGGCCCGAGCCGATAATGGTGAGGTCAAATTGGTCTGCCATGGTCGTAAGCCCCAGAGAATGATCAGCGATGCTGTGCATTGCGCACGGCGAGCGCCAGGAATGTAATGCCGGTGACGCGATTAGACCACCGGCCGAAGCGGAAAAAGCCCTGTCGCGACGACGGGTTGGTAGACAATATCGACACCAATGCCAACCGCGCAAAAAGCATGATGGTCATGCTGCCGCACTGCCGCACCGTGAAGATGGCGCAGCGTTACACCAGAAGGATTGGGTCGGCAACGAAACGCGCCCCCAACCTCCCCTGCCCGTTCGGCAAGACCAGGTATCAGGCGACGACGCCCGCGAACATCAACAGCAGGCCAACCAGGGATACAGTCCAGACGCCGGAGCGCAGGAACTTCAGGTCGATGAAGTAGCAGGGCAGATAGACGAGGCGAGCCCAGAACCAGAGATGTGCGCCCCAAAAGGTCAGGCTGTCCGAGCGGCCGGAGAACTCGATAGCGACCACCAGAGCCACAAATAGCGGATATGTCTCGAGAAAATTGGCGAGGGCGCGTTGGCCGCGCACCGTCCATCGGTTCGGCGCCCGCTCGTGGTCGCGCTGACTGCCGGCAAATTCCACGCCATAATCGAGGCGATAGAGCGTGGATTGGACGCAGAGGTAAAGGGCGCCGAGGGCGACGCTCCAGATGAGATAGGTCAGTTCCAGGCTCAAGTCAGAAGGCCCCTATTGTCTCGTCGCCATTGATACGCGGGGACCGCCTGAATGGATCACTCGCACCCCACAAGCTTGAACGCGTCGCCCGGTTCGAGGTCGTCGACCCACTCGCTTTGCCGGTAGTTGGAGTACCACAGACTCACGGCGAGTTGCGGCAGGATGATCTGATCCGGCGCGGCCGAACCCCGCTCGATATCGAGGAAACGCACCTCGCCATCATACACGCCATAGACCGCAGGATGCTGATATTCCTCAAGAAAACCGCACTCCTCGGTGCCGCCCGCCGTACATGGCCCCGTGACCGACCACAGCGGCGAGCCGAAGCCATTGGGGACATGAACGGCGCCCTGCATGGTCACGTCGGAATTGGGCATCTCAAAGTAGAACGCCGCTGTCTGGTTCGGGGCCGAGACTTGCGGGACCTGGGTAAAGGTGATCCACCAGGGGGCGCCGGGCTGTTTATAGCGCGCATTGTAGAGCGTGCATTCGGACGCCAGCACGGGGCCGGCCACCAGGCTTGTGATCGTGAGCAACAGCACCAAACGCATCGCTATCCTCCTGAAATTTCAGGAAGTATGGCAAGGCTTCATCGTCCGCGGCAACCCGCGATGAGGGGTGGTCAGGAGGCGGAAATGTCCTGAGCGCGCTTGAGGACTTCGGGCAGTTGCTTGTCGATATCCAGGGTGCCGCTATCGACCTGCTCGAGGAAGGCCTTGCAGAAAACCTTCTTGTCACCGGCCTGGTTATAGGCGGTCATGATCTGACTGCCGCCATAGGTTTCGGCCGCCTTGACCTCTTCAGGCGAGCCCCCGCCCAGCCGCGAAATCACCCGGTCAGCCAGGTCCAAGTAACTGATATTCCTCAGATACCAATTCGCAGCGGCGTCCTTGAAGGCATTGTCGAGGCCGGTGGTTTCATAGCAATGGGTGCTCATGACATCGACAATGGCCTTGGAGCCATGAAACGCCATCAGTTCCCCCACCAGGGCCGCGTCGTCCTGGGCATGGCCCTGCCCGGTGAGCCCGAATACGGCGACGACAATGAGCGGAACGCGCTTCAATTTACTCATTCTCCACACCGGCCAGACCCTTGGCATAAACCGGCTAAATGCTAACAGACTGTTATCGTTTGCGGGCACGCCGCACACCATTTGGTGAGCGCACGAAAAAGGCCCGCCGAAGCGGGCCCTTCTAGAGACGAAAAGTGGCAAGACCTAGAGGTCGAGCACCAGGCGCTCGGGTGCCTCGAGGCTTTCCTTGACGCGGACGAGGAAGGTCACCGCTTCCTTGCCGTCGACGATGCGGTGATCGTAGGAGAGCGCGAGATACATCATCGGGCGGATGACGATCTGGCCGCCGACGACGACGGGACGCTCCTGGATCTTGTGCATGCCCAGAATGCCCGACTGCGGGGCATTGAGGATGGGCGTGGACATGAGCGAGCCATAGACGCCGCCATTGGAGATGGTGAAGGTGCCGCCCTGCATGTCGGCCATGGACAGCTGGCCATCGCGGGCCTTCTTGCCCAGATTGCCGATTTCCTTCTCGATCTCGGCAATGCCCATCTGGTCGGCATTGCGCACAACCGGGACGACGAGGCCCTTGTCGGTGCCCACGGCCACGCCGATATGGGCGTACTGCTTGTAGATCAGGTCATCGCCATCGATCTCGGCATTGACGGCCGGGATTTCCTTGAGGGCGTGAACGACTGCCTTGGTGAAGAAGCCCATGAAGCCCAGCTTGACGCCATGCTTCTTCTCGAAGAGCTCCTTGTAGGAATTGCGCAGGTCCATGACCGGCTTCATGTCCACCTCGTTGAAGGTGGTCAGCATGGCGGCAGTGTTCTGCGCATCCTTGAGGCGGCGGGCGATGGTCTGACGCAGACGCGTCATCTTCACGCGTTCCTCGCGATCCGCATCGTCGGCCGAGACCGGAGCGCGCGGCGCGGCCGGCTTGGACGGCGCCTCGGCCTTGGCGGCCGGAGCCGGGGCGGCAGCGGGCTTTGCCAGCGCGGCCAGCACGTCTTCCTTGAGCACCTGGCCGGCCTTGCCGGAACCGGCAATATTGGCGGCGTCGAGACCCTTTTCGTTGATCATCTTCTGGGCCGAGGGCGCCGGTGCGCGATCGGTACCAGCAGCGGCCGGTGCGGCGGCGGCAGGCTCGGGCTTGATTTCTTCGGGACCAGCCGGCTTGGCGGCGGGCACTTCGGCCGGTTTGGCCTCGGCCTTGGGCGCGGCGGCGGCAGCACCCGAACCGGCGGCGATGGCACCCAAGAGGGCCCCGACATCGACCGTGTCGCCGGGATTGGCGGCGATGGCTTCCAAGACGCCAGCAGCGGGAGCCGGCACTTCGATGGTCACCTTGTCGGTTTCCAGTTCCACCAGCGGTTCGTCGGCTGCAACGCTGTCACCGACTTTCTTGTACCACTGACCGATGGTCGCCTCGGTGACGCTTTCGCCCAAGGTCGGCACGCGGATTTCAGTCGACATGAAGTTTGTCCTTCTATTTCGGGCCAGAGCGCCACTGTCCTAGGGACGAATGTGGCGCTCTTTATGTCTTGTCACAAGGCTTAAGAGCCGAACGCGTCGTCCAGGAATTCCTGGAGCTGGGCAAGGTGCGTGCGCATCAGGCCGGTCGCCGGGGAGGCAGCGGCCTTGCGGCCGACATAGCGGACGCGCTGTCCGCCACGACCCATCTGGTCGAGCACCCATTCGACATAGGGCTGGATGAAGGTCCAGGCACCCATATTGCGCGGCTCTTCCTGACACCAGACCACTTCCGCATTGGGGAAGCGGTTGAGTTCATCGAGCAGGGCCTTGGCCGGGAACGGATAGAGCTGTTCGACGCGCAGCAGATAGACGTCGTTGATGCCCTTCTTCTCGCGGTCTTCCAGCAGGTCGTAATAAACCTTGCCCGTGCACAGCACGACGCGACGGATCTTGTCGTCGCTGGCCAGCTTGATCGTGGTCTTGGGCAGACCGGGTGCCTCGGCATCGTCCCACAGCAGGCGATGGAACACGCTGTCCGGACCCAGTTCGACAAGGCCGGAAACGGCGCGCTTGTGGCGCAGCAGGCTCTTGGGCGTCATCAGGATCAGCGGCTTGCGGAAGTCGCGCTTGAGCTGCCGGCGCAGCGCATGGAAGTAGTTGGCCGGCGTGGTGCAGTTGGCAACCTGCATATTGTCTTCGGCACAGAGCTGCAGGAAGCGCTCGGGGCGGGCAGACGAGTGCTCGGGGCCCTGCCCCTCATAGCCATGCGGCAGCAGCATCACCAGGCCCGACATACGGAACCACTTGCGTTCACCCGAGGAGATGAACTGGTCGATGACCACCTGGGCGCCGTTCACGAAGTCGCCGAACTGGGCTTCCCACAGGGTCAGCGCCTTGGGATCGGCCAGCGAATACCCGTATTCGAAGCCCAGCACCGCCTCTTCGGACAGCATGGAGTTGATGACTTCATACCGCGCCTGGTCGGGCGAGAGATTGTTGAGCGGGGTATAGGTCTTGTTCTCGACCTGCTGGTCATTGAGCACCGAGTGGCGCTGGCTGAACGTGCCGCGTTCACAATCCTGGCCGCTGAGGCGAACCGGGCTGCCTTCGGTCACCAGGGTGCCGAAGGCCAGAGCCTCGGCCGTGGCCCAATCGATGCCCTCGCCGGACTCGATGGCGGCCAGGCGATTGTCCATGAAGCGCTTGACGGTCTTGTGGACGTTGAAATCCGCCGGGACATTGGTGAGCTTGGTGCCGATCTCGACCAGGGTCTCGATGGCAACGCCGGTATCGCCGCGGCGCGGGCCCTCGTCGTCGGCGGGCTTGTAGTTCTTCCAGGCGCCATCGAGCCAGTCGGCCTTGTTCGGGCGATAGTCCTGGCCGGACTCGAATTCACCTTCGAGCTTGGCGCGCCAGTCTGCCTTGAGCTTTTCGACATCCGCCTCGGTCAGCAGGCCTTCGGCGATCAGCTTTTCCGAATAGAGCTCGAGCGTCGTCTTGTGACCCCGGATCTTGGAGTACATGAGCGGCTGGGTGAAGCTGGGCTCGTCGCCTTCATTGTGGCCGAAGCGGCGGTAGCAGAACATGTCGATGACGACAGGACGGCCGAACTGCTGGCGATATTCGACAGCCACCTTGGCCGCGAACACCACCGCTTCCGGATCGTCGCCATTCACATGCAGAACCGGCGCCTCGATCATCTTGGCGACGTCGGTCGGATAGGGCGAAGACCGCGAATAGATCGGCGAGGTGGTGAAGCCGATCTGGTTGTTGATGACGAAATGGATCGAACCGCCGGTGCGGTGACCCTTGAGGCCCGACAGGCCCAGACATTCGGCAACCACGCCCTGGCCGGCAAAGGCAGCATCGCCATGGATGAGCAGGGGCAGGACCATGGAACGGTCCGGCTTGCCCTCGGCGACGATGTCGACCAGCTTGCCTTCGGGCGAAATGAACTGGTCCTGCTTGGCGCGGGCCTTGCCCAAAACCACCGGATCAACGATTTCGAGATGGCTGGGATTGGCCGTCAGCGACAGGTGAACCTTGTTGCCGTCGAACTCGCGGTCGGATGACGCACCAAGGTGATACTTCACGTCGCCCGAACCCTCGACATCGTCGGGGTAGAAGGCGCCGCCCTTGAATTCGTGGAACAGGGCGCGGTGCGGCTTGGCCAGTACCTGGGTCAAAACGTTGAGGCGGCCGCGGTGGGCCATGCCCAGGACAATGTCCTTGATGCCCAGGGCCCCGCCGCGCTTGATGATCTGCTCGAGCGCCGGGATCGTCGCTTCGCTGCCATCAAGACCAAAACGCTTGGTGCCGGTATATTTGACGTCGAGGAACTTCTCGAAGCCCTCAGCCTCAACCAGCTTGTTGAGGATGGCCTTCTTGCCCTCGGGAGTGAAGGAAATTTCCTTGTCCGGCCCCTCGATGCGCTCCTGAATCCACTGCTTGGCTTCGGGATCGGAGATATGCATGAACTCGATGCCGAGCGTGCCGCAATAGGTGCGCTTGAGGATCGCCAGCATTTCCGGGATCGTGGCGTATTCGAGTCCGAGATAATTGTCGATGAAGATGCGGCGGGAGAAATCCGCCTCGGTGAACCCATAGCTCTTGGGATCGAGCTCGGGCGCGGATTCGTCGGACTTGAGACGCAGCGGATCGAGATCGGCATGCAGATGCCCGCGCATGCGATAGGCCCGGATCATCATGATGGCGCGGATGGAATCGCGGGTGGCCTGCAGCACGTCTTCGGCAGTCGGCGCCGGCTTGCCCTCGGCCGCGGCCTTCCTGGCGGTGGCCTTTTCGGTCTTTACGGCGATTTCGCCCCAATTGCCGTCGAGGGCATTGACCAGTTCGCCGCCTGCCGTCTGCGGCCAGTCTGCCCGGCCCCAGCTGGGACCGTCGGCATTCTTCTTGGCCTCGGCCTGGCTGTCGTCGAGCCGGGAGAAGAAGCTCGACCAGGTCGGATCGACGCTGGAGGGATCGGTTTTGAAGCGGGCGTAAAGTTGTTCGATGTAGTCGGCGTTCCCCCCATAGAGGAACGAGGTCAGCAAGAACGTGTCGTTCTTTTCCTGTCGTGTCATCGCTTGTGTGGCAGGACCTTGCGCCCTGCGATCCTTCTCAACGAACCGGCAGCAGCCGGTCTCATGCGGTCCCTAATTTTGCGCGGATACTGACCGCTTATCCTTAGTATCCTGTTAAGTGTAGCGCCCCCTGAGCAGGGACGCGGCTCAATTCCGGTTTACCCCAAACGGGGTAACACCAATCCGTGTCCGAAGCGCGACCGACATTGGTCGCAGATGGACGGTTTTGCCCCCTGCCCTATCCTCACTGGGGAGGGTGGAGGGGGTGTGTGGCGAAGTGGTGCCACCCATTCGATGTCACCTTCCCCCTTGAGGGGAAGGCAAGCAAAGCTTGGCCGAAGGCCTAGCGACGCTCGGAAGGGGGGACCTTCCTGCCCGCCATTCGAGCATAGCTCTCATGGCCTGCTCGCCTCAAATCGCTCCACCGGAGCGATTTGCCCTTCGGGACGGCTCTCAGCCCCGCAGCACGTCCGCCAGCGTCGCGCCGATGCGCGCCGGGGAGGCCGATACCTTGATGCCGGCCGCTTCCATGGCCGCGATCTTTTCTTCGGCGCCGCCCTTACCGCCCGAAATTACGGCACCAGCATGACCCATGGTGCGGCCCGGAGGCGCGGTGCGACCGGCAATGAAGCCGGCCATGGGCTTCTTGCGGCCCTTCTTGGCCTCGTCGATGAGGAACTGGGCCGCTTCTTCTTCGGCCGAACCGCCGATTTCGCCGATCATGATGATCGACTTGGTGGCTTCGTCGGCCAGGAACATCTCGAGCACGTCGATGAACTCGGTGCCCTTGACCGGGTCGCCGCCGATGCCCACGGCCGTGGTCTGGCCCAGGCCTTCATTGGTGGTCTGGAACACGGCTTCATAGGTAAGCGTGCCGCTTCGGGAAACAATGCCCACCGAGCCCTTGGAGAAGATCGAGCCCGGCATGATGCCGATCTTGCATTCTTCCGGCGTCAGGACGCCAGGGCAGTTCGGGCCGATGAGGCGCGACTTGGACTTTTCGAGCTTTGCCTTGACGCGGACCATGTCCATGACCGGCACGCCCTCGGTGATGCAGACGATCAGCTCGATTTCCGCATCAATGGCTTCCTCGATGGCGGCAGCGGCGCCCGGAGGCGGCACGTAGATGACCGAGGCATTGGCGCCCGTCTTGTCCTTGCCCTCGGCAACCGAGGCAAAGATCGGCAATTCGGTGCCGTCGACACCGGACGACCACACTTCGCCACCCTTCTTGGGATGGGTGCCACCCACCATCTTGGTGCCGAAATAGGCCAGGGCCTGCTCCGTGTGGAACGTGCCGGTCTTGCCGGTCAGGCCCTGCACGAGAACCTTGGTGTCTTTGTTGACGAGAATGGACATCCTGTTTCTCTTCCGTCTTGCGGCGCGCGGCGCCCTGTTCGTGCCCGCCGAGGCGGGGCAGTGATTATTCGCCCGACTGGGCCCGTGGCGAGATGATGGTGAGCTGGACGACAAAACCGATGTCATCCCAATGGGTCAGCAGCATGGTCTCGGTGCTGCCGGTGCCGGTGAGGCTGGCATAGGTGCCAGTGTCGGCCTCCTGCACCTCGCCATCGTAGCGATCGAGCGCGGCGATGGCCTCGATGACGCCCTGGGCATTGCCCCGGGTCTCGGCGGCATCGATGCGGCAATAGCCGAGTACGCGGTCGGGATAGGTCTCGACCAGCGCGAACATCTCGACCCAGCCCAGGCCGTGCAGATCGATGGTGGCGTCGTAGGAGCGGACATAGGGGCTTTCGCCCTCATTGTCATAGGCATCCCAGCCGGCTGCAACAGCGTCGTCCAATGCCAGAACGTCACCGGTGGCAAAGGCCTCGCATGTCTCGAGCACCCCGATCGCCTCATCGGCCGGAGCGGTCTTGGTCTTGCCCTGGGCGAGGGCGGGCTGAGCCGCCAGCGCCAGGATCGCGATCAGTGCAAGGGCCCTGTGCATCGGGTCAGGCCCCGATGGCCTTGACGATCTTCTGGGCTGCATCGTCCAGGTCGTCGGCCGAAATGACGTCGAGGCCGGAATTGTCGAGGATTTCCTTGCCTTCCTTGACGCGGGTGCCTTCGAGACGGACCACCAGCGGCACCTTGAGGCCGACTTCCTTGACCGCGGCAATGACGCCCTCGGCGATCACGTCGCAGCGCATGATGCCGCCGAAGATGTTGACCAGAATGCCCTTCACCGCCGGATCGGCCGTGATGATCTTGAAGGCTGCGGTCACCTTCTCCTTGGAGGCGCCACCGCCCACGTCGAGGAAGTTGGCCGGCTCTGCGCCATAGAGCTTGATGATGTCCATGGTGGACATGGCCAGGCCCGCGCCATTGACCATGCAGCCGATATTGCCGTCGAGGGCAACATAGGCCAGGTCGTACTTGGACGCCTCGATCTCCTTGGCGTCCTCTTCGGTGAGGTCGCGGAGGGGCTTGAGCTCTTCATGGCGGAAGGAGGCGTTGTTGTCGAAGCTGACCTTGGCGTCGAGCACGCGCAGGTGGCCGTCGGTCATGACGATCAGCGGGTTCACCTCGAGCAGGCTCATGTCCTTTTCGGTGAAGGCCTTGTACAGGATCGGGAAGAGGCTCTTGCCGTCTTCGGCGGCCGCACCGTCGAGCTTGAGCGCTTCGTTGATCTTGGCCACGTCACCGGCGGTGACCCCGGCGACGGGATCGATGGCGACGGTGATGATCTTCTCGGGGGTGTGCTCGGCAACCGCCTCGATGTCCATGCCGCCTTCGGTGGAGACAACGAAGCTGACCTTGGAGGAAGCGCGGTCGACCAGCAGCGAGCAGTAGAGTTCGCGGGCGATATCGGCGCCGTCTTCGATATAGAGGCGGTTGACCTGCTTGCCGTTTTCGCCGGTCTGCTTGGTCACCAGGGTGTTGCCCAGCATTTCCCTGGCATTGGCGATAACATCCTCGACCGACTTGGCCAGACGCACGCCGCCCTTGGCATCGGGGCCCAGCTCCTTGAACTTGCCCTTGCCGCGCCCGCCGGCATGAATCTGCGACTTGACCACATAGAGCGGGCCCGGCAGCGACTTCGCGGCGGCCTCGGCTTCATCGGCCGAGTAGATGGCAACGCCATCGGCAACGGGCGCGCCATAGTCCTTGAGCAGCGCCTTGGCCTGGTGTTCGTGGATGTTCATATCTGGTCCCCTATGGGTGGGTCACTCGTTGCGGTCACGGAGCCTCAACCCCCACCGCGTCATTCCCGCGAAAGCGGGAATCTCGCTTCGGCGCCTCCCAAAGGGAGATCCCCGCTTTCGCGGGGATGACACCGATTTCGTTTACGCCAGCTTCGGCGCGATCTTCTTGCAGGCTTCGATCAGGCCTTCCACGGCAGCGACCGACTTGTCGAAGGCCTTCTGCTCGGCGGAATTGAGGGAAATCTCGACGACCTTCTCGGCGCCACCGGCACCGATGACCACCGGCACGCCGACATAGGTGCCCTTGACCCCGTATTCGCCGCCAAGCTGCACCGCACAGGGCAGCACGCGCTTCTTGTCCTTGAGATAGCTCTCGGCCATGGCAATAGCGGAGGCGGCCGGAGCGTAGAAGGCCGAACCGGTCTTGAGCAGGCCGACGATCTCGGCGCCACCGTCGCGGGTGCGCTGGACGATGGAATCGAGCTTGTCTTTGCTCATCCAGCCCATCTTGACGATGTCGGTCAGCGGAATGCCGGCAACGGTCGAATAGCGGGTGAGCGGCACCATGGTGTCGCCGTGGCCACCCAGCACGAAGGCGTTGACGTCCTGGATGGAGACGCCCAGCTCTTCGGCGATGAAGTGGCAGAAGCGCGAGCTGTCGAGCACGCCGGCCATGCCGATCACCTTGTTGGCGGGCAGGCCGGAGAACTTCTGCAGCGCCCAGACCATGGCATCGAGCGGGTTGGTGATGCAGACGACGAAAGCGTCGGGCGCATATTTGGCAATGCCCGCACCCACCTGCTCCATCACTTTGAGGTTGATTTCAAGCAGGTCGTCGCGGCTCATGCCGGGCTTGCGCGGAACGCCGGCGGTGACGATCACCACATCGGCGCCGGCAATATCCTTGTATTCGGACGTGCCCTTGAGGGTCGAGTCGAAGCCCTGAGCCGGAGCCGACTGGGCGATGTCGAGGGCCTTGCCCTGCGGTACGCCGTCGACCACGTCGAACAGAACAACGTCACCGAGTTCCTTCTGCGCAGACAGCAGGGCCAGCGTCCCGCCAATCTGTCCAGCACCGATAAGGGCAATTTTCTTGCGCGCCATAAGTCCTCATCCCAGACTGCGTTGAATTGGCGCACCTCTTAACCCTGTCAGCAATCCCCGGCAAGTGAACCCTTCGTCGTAAAGAGCGAATGTGCCTTGCTCATGGGTGATGGGGGAGTGCCGGATGGGCATTGGTGAAATGCATCGCAGACACGTGCGACATTTTTTGACCCACCGCGCGTCACCCTCGGGCTTGACCCGAGGGGACTGTACTTTCCTAGGAAGCAGCAAGTTCAAAGCCCTCGGGTCAGGCCCGAGGGTGACGCTCCGAGAGCGGGGCGTCTTCAGCGCTCACGCCTGACGCCGCGTCGCGCAGAAAGAATCCCTCATCCGTCTCGCGCTGCGCGCGATCCACCCTCTCCCTCAAGGGGAGAGGGAAACTCAGTGCTCGCAGCCGCATCCCTTAGGCCTTTCCCCAGATACTCCTCCGACTGCATTTCGGTCAGCCGCGACAGGGTACGCTGGAATTCGAAGGCGGTTTTGTCGTCGGCGCCAAGCTGCTCCAGCGGCACGGCAAAACTGGCGGCGAGCTTGACGCCCCGGTCGTAGAGCGAGTCGATCAGGAGAATGAAGCGCTTGGCCGCGTCCGACTTCGTCCGGTCCATCTGTGGAACATTGTCGATGACGATGGAGTCGAAGTGGTGGGCGATACGCACGAAATCGCGGGTGCCCAGCGGCTTCTGGCACAGGTCGGCAAAACCGAAACGGGCGGCGCCCATGGCCATGAGCGGCACGGCAATCTGCCGGCCAATCGACTCTATGCTGCCCGGCGCGCCCGGCTCGCCGCCGGTCATGCGCAGCCAGAGCCTGTCCATCGGGTCCTGCACCTCGGTCCCGGCGCCAAAGGCGAAAACATGCTGGCCTGCAAACTTGAGCCGGCGGTAATCCTGGGCGCTGGGCAGGCCCGCCACCACGCATTTCTGCTTGAGCAGCGCGATGAAGGGCAGGAACAACTGGCGATTGAGTCCATCCTTGTAAAGCCCGTCCGGCACCACGTTGGAGGTTGAAACCAGCGTCACCCCGCCGGCAAACAGTTTGCCGAACAGGCGATCGAGCAGCATGGCATTGGTGATGTCATGGACGTGGAATTCGTCGAGACACAGAAGGCGCAGGCCCGACTTGAGGATCGGCTTGACCACGGCCTCGACCGGATCGGCATCCTCGCCCTGCCCCCTGGCGCTTTTGCGGAAGGCCGAAATGCCGACATGCACCTCGTCCATGAATTCATGGAAGTGCAGGCGGCGTTTTTCGCCGAAAGGCACGGCGGCATAGAAGAGGTCCATGAGCATGGTCTTGCCCCGCCCGACCTCACCATGAAGATAGAGCCCGCGGACCTCATGGGACTTTTCAAACAGCCCGAACAGCCCCCGGCTCCTGGGTTTGAGCAGGTCGGCGAGGACGCGATCAAGTTCGCCGGTGGCTTCGACCTGGGCCGGATCGGGCATCAATGCGCCGCGGGCGACGAGATCATCATAGGCAGCGCGAACCGAACCGCTTGCCGCTGTGGGGGAACTGGACGCCATGCACACTAACCGCTGCTGCCCTCGGGCCCGACCCGGGGCCCACTCGGCCCCGTCATTGCGTTGATAATGGCCCCCGGGTCAAGCCCGGGGGCAGCGCGGAGACGGGTGGAGCCCCCTCCAAAACAAGAAAGCCGACCCCTGAGGACCACCCGCCGTGTCATTCCCGCGAAAGCGGGAATCCCGGCGCATTGAAACAGAGGCCCCCGCTTTCGCGGGGGTGACACAGTGGTGGACACCAAGAAGTCGGCGTCGACAGGGCACAACAAAAAAGCCGGCCCCAGAGGACCGGCTTTCGGGATCACCTGATGGTCTTAGCGCGACATCGACACGGCCTGGCCGCCGCTCATCGTGCCGATATAGCGGCCGGAACTGGGGGCGAGGAAGGCGGCGATGTTGCCGTTTTCATCATAGAGTTGAAGCTGGCTGCCGACCTGCTGCCACCCGGTGACGCTGGCAATCTGCGGCAGCGTGCAGCCGGGCGAGGAGGCGCGGTAGTAATTGGTGCCGGTCTTGGCGGTCATCGGCAGGTTGAGCCGGCAGGTCTGGCCTGCGGCGACCACATTCCAGGTGCCTTCAGGGCCGCTGGAGACGCCGGTGGTCATGGGTGCGCCGAGCGTGGTGACCGAACCCGCGCCGGTGCCGGCGACCTGGGTCGTGGTCGTGGTCTGGCCGCCCAGAACCGGGGTGCCCGAAAGGCCGGGGGCCGGGGTGCCGGTGGCGCCAATGGCAGGCAGCGTATTCTGCTGCACGGTCGACTGTTGAACCGGCTGGGCGTTCTGCGGTGCGCCGATCACGTTGAGATTGGCTGTGTTGGTCCGGCTGCTCGGGGAACACGCCGCCGCGAGAAGGGCGATGGCTGCGAGGCCGGCAATGGACAGCGCGCCGCGTTTCCAATCCGTCATGGGTAACTCCTGCCGCAAGGCTTAAGCATTGTTAACACTTGTGGCGGCTTATAGCGAAAGCCCCCACGTCATTCAATTGCCCAACCGCACCAACCCGGTTAGGGCGCCAATGTGGCGGATTTACGGGACCTGCCCCGGTTCGGCCATATCCTTCAACAGGTCCTGGGCGAGAAGAGTTGCATCTTCGGCCTCATCCTCGGGCACTTCGATCACATAGCCTTCGGGTCCGAACAGCGCCGGAACACCCGGCAGGCCGCCCTCGCGCGGCTCCAGCGGGTGAAACCCATGCGCGCGCAGAGCCACGAGGATGATCCTGGCCACGGACTGGCTTTTCACCTGGACGATCGGCTGGAAACGCATGGCTTGCTCCTCTGTGCGGCAATGGTGCCTGTGGGCACAAAAGTGATCAAGCCATTATCCACCCCAGTGATTGCCAAGCCGGGCCCGAAGTGCAGAATTGCCCTGTCTTTCACCGCAAGGTGATTTGCCCGCTCGCCGAGTGGTGTCAGTCTCCGAGCATGACGTGGCTTTGCCGGAGCAGGCATGGGCGCCTATATCATTCGCCGCCTCCTACTGATGATACCGACCGTCTTCGGCATCATGGCGGTCAGCTTCCTGATCACCCAGTTCGCCCCCGGCGGGCCTGTCGAGCAGGCGCTTGCCAATCTCTCCGGCCAGAATGCGAGCCTGGCCGAACGGATCACCGGCAGCGAGGGCGGCGATTTTGCCGCCGAGCCGGGACAGGGCGGCAGTTATCGGGGCAGCCAGGGCCTGCCGCCGGAACTGGTGGAGCGGATCGAACGCCAGTTCGGCTTCGACAAGCCGCCGCTCGAGCGCTTCACAACCATGATCTGGAACTATCTGCGGTTCGATTTCGGCGAGAGCTACTATCGCGACATTTCGGTGATCGACCTGATCCTCGAGAAAATGCCCGTCTCCATCTCGCTCGGCCTGTGGATGACGCTCCTGGCCTATGGCATTTCCATTCCGCTGGGCATCGCCAAGGCCGTGCGCGACGGCTCGCGCTTTGATGTGTGGAGCTCCACCATCGTCATCATCGGCTATGCGATCCCCGGCTTTCTCATCGCCATCGCCCTGATCGTGCTGTTTGCCGGCGGCTCGTTCTGGTCGATTTTTCCGCTGCGCGGCCTCACCTCGCCCGGATGGGAGAACTTCCCCTGGTGGCGGCAGGTTCTCGACTATTTCTGGCACCTGGTGCTGCCGATCATCGCCATGGGGCTCGGCGCCTTTGCCACGGGGACGCTCTTGATCAAGAACTCCTTCATGGACGAGATCGGCAAGCAATATGTGGTGACCGCAAGAGCCAAGGGGCTGACCGAGAACCAGGTGCTCTATGGCCACGTTTTCCGCAATGCCATGATGCTGATCATCGCTGGCTTCCCCAGCGCCTTTGTCGGCATCTTCTTCGGCGGATCGCTTCTGATCGAAACCATCTTCACGCTCGACGGGCTGGGGCTGCTGGGCTTTCAGTCAGTGGCCAATCGAGACTATCCGGTGGTCTTTGCCACGCTCTACATCTTCTCGCTGCTCGGGCTGATCATTAGCCTCATTTCAGACCTCGCCTATATGTGGGTCGATCCGCGGCTCGATTTCGAAAGCCGCGACGTATGACGGCGCTGTCCGAACCGATTGCCCCGGCCCCCTCGCGCCTGTCGCCGATCAACCAGCGGCGGCTCGCCAATTTCCGCGCCAACCGGCGGGGCTGGTGGAGCCTGTGGATTTTCCTCGTGCTGTTCATCCTGACGCTGGGGGCCGAGTTCATCGCCAATGACCGGCCAATCCTGGTGTCCTACAAGGGCGAATTGCTGGTGCCGGCCTTTGCCGAATATCCGGGCGAAAAGTTCGGCAGTTTTCTGCCCGCCACCAATTATCGGCTCTCCGCCATTGCCCGGGAAATCGAGGGCAATGGCTGGGCCATCTGGCCGCCGATCCGCTTTTCCTATGCAACCGTGGATTCATCCATCGCCTTCCCCGGCGCCAATCCGCCAAGCTGGATGATGAGTTGGGAGACATTCTGCCAGCGCTATCGCGGCGGCGTGGAGGACGCCAATTGCCATCTGGGCAATTACCACTGGCTGGGCACGGACGATCGCGGTCGCGATGTGCTGGCCCGGCTGATCCACGGGTTCCGCATTTCCATCCTGTTCGGGCTGGCGCTGACGGTGCTGTCTTCGGTGATCGGCGTGGGTGCCGGTGCCGTGCAGGGATTTTTTGGCGGCTGGGTCGATCTCATCGCCCAGCGGCTCATCGAAATCTGGACCTCGGTGCCAGCGCTCTACCTGCTCCTGATCATCTCCTCGGTGATTGCGCCCAGCTTCTGGGTGTTGCTGGGCATTTTGCTCCTGTTCTCATGGGTAACACTGGTTGGCATCGTGCGGGCCGAATTCCTGCGGGCCCGCAATTTCGAATATATCAACGCGGCGCGGGCCCTGGGGGTATCGAACCTGGTGATCATGTGGCGGCATATGCTGCCCAATGCCATGGTGGCGACGCTGACCTTCATGCCCTTTATCCTCTCCGGCTCGGTGGCAACCCTGACCTCGCTCGATTTCCTCGGCTTCGGCCTGCCGCCCGGCTCCCCGTCGCTCGGGGAACTCCTGGCGCAGGGCAAGAACAACCTGCAGGCCCCCTGGCTGGGCCTCACCGGGTTCTTCACCATCGCCGTGATGATGACGCTGCTGGTGTTTATCGGCGAAGCCGTGCGCGACGCGTTCGATCCGCGAAAGACCTTCGCATGAACGCCCCCCTGCTCTCGGTCCGCGACCTGACCATCAGCTTCAAGGGGCAAGAGGCGGCGCGCCGTGTCGCCTTCGACATTGCGCCGGGCGAGACACTCGGTCTTGTCGGCGAAAGCGGCTCGGGCAAGTCGGTGACCGCCCTGTCCGTCCTCAAGCTTCTGCCCGCGACAGCCCGCATGACCGGCGAGGTCCGCTTCGATGGCACCGATCTGGTCGCAGCGCCCGATGCGCATCTGCGCAGCCTGCGCGGCAATGACATCGGCATGATCTTCCAGGAGCCGATGTCATCGCTCAATCCGCTGCACACCATTGGCCGCCAGATCGCCGAAAGTCTCGGCGTGCATCGCGGCCTGCGGGGCAACGCCGCTCGCGCCCGCGTGCTCGAATTGCTCGACCAGGTGGGCATTCCCGACCCGCAGAGCCGATATGACGATTATCCGCATCAATTGTCGGGCGGGCAGCGCCAGCGGGTGATGATCGCCATGGCCCTGGCCAACGATCCCAAACTGCTCATCGCGGACGAGCCGACCACTGCGCTCGATGTCACCGTCCAGGCGCAGATTCTCGACCTGCTCAAACGCCTGCAGCAGCAGAACGGCATGGCCATGCTGTTCATCACCCATGACCTGTCGGTGGTGCGCCGGGTGGCCGACCGGGTCTGCGTGATGACCCAGGGCGAAGTGGTGGAATCCGGCCCGGTGGAGACCGTCTTTACCCAGCCGCAGCACGCCTATACCCGGCATCTCTTGTCGGCTGCACCGCGCG
The DNA here is from genome assembly GCF_025809055.1 of Devosia sp. Taxonomy (NCBI): domain Bacteria; kingdom Pseudomonadati; phylum Pseudomonadota; class Alphaproteobacteria; order Hyphomicrobiales; family Devosiaceae; genus Devosia; species Devosia sp. Next base: position 1,688,842 of record NZ_CP075529.1, read on the forward strand.
GCGATGGCATCGCCCCGGCCGAGGATGCGCCCAAGGTTGTCGAGGTCAGTGACCTCAAAGTCTGGTTCCCGATCAAGCGCGGTCTATTGCGGCGCACCGTGGGTCACATCAGGGCCGTCGATGGCGTCGACATCACCATCCGCAAGGGCGAGACCCTGGGCGTGGTCGGCGAAAGCGGCTCGGGCAAATCATCGCTCGGCTATGCCATGCTCAGGCTGATCGGCTCGGAAGGCCGCATCGTGGTCATGGGGGAGCAGGTCAGCGGCAAATCCTGGCGTGCCCTGCGGCCGCTGCGCCGGCAGATGCAGATCGTGTTCCAGGATCCGTTCGGGTCGCTCAGCCCCCGCATGTCGGTGAACCAGATTGTCGAAGAGGGCTTGTCGGTGCATATGCCGGCGCTGTCGGCTGCCGAGCGTGCCGGCAAGGTCGCCGCTGCGCTGACCGAAGTTGGCCTCGACCCCGCCATTGCCGGACGCTATCCGCATGAATTTTCCGGCGGGCAGCGGCAGCGCATCGCCATTGCCCGGGCCCTGGTGCTGGAGCCCGATTTCCTGGTGCTCGACGAGCCGACCTCGGCGCTCGACGTATCGATCCAGACCCAGGTCATCGACCTGTTGCGCCGGGTGCAGGAAAAACGCGGCCTCACCTATCTGTTCATCAGCCATGACCTCAGGGTCGTCCGCGCCCTGGCGCATCGCCTCGTCGTCATGCGGCACGGCAAAGTGGTCGAATCCGGACTTGCGGCCGATATCTTTGCCGATCCGCAGGACGCCTATACGCGCCAGTTGCTGGCAGCGGCGCTGGATGCCGACCCTGCCCCATCCTTGCCCAACAACCCTTCCAATGCCTAAGGTGTGCCAACCATGCACGGAGCCGCAACCATGACGCTCTCCAAACTTCTCGCCGCCGCCACGCTCGCCCTGTCCCTCGCCGTTCCGGCGATGGCGCAGACGCCGACGGGCGTCTGGGTCCATGCGGACTCGCTGACGGAACAGCCGAAATATCCCGAGGGATTTGCCCATTTCGACTATGTCAATGTCGATGCCCCCAAGGGCGGCACGGTGCGGCTGGGCGACATGGGCGGGTTCGACACGTTCAATCCCATCCTGCCCAAGGGCGAGGCCGTGGGCGGGCTGGGGCTGATCTATGAAACCCTGATGACCCCGTCCATGGACGAGGTGAACACCTCCTATGGGCTGTTGGCCGAGGCCATGATGGTCGCCGATGATTATGGCTCGGTGACCTTCCGCATGGACCCCGATGCCCGCTGGCACGATGGCGAGCCGGTGACGGCCGAAGACGTGGTCTGGTCCTTTAACAAGCAGGCCGAGCTCAATCCGAATATCGCCCAATATTATGCCAATGTGACCGAGGTTGCCGTCACGGCGCCCGGCGAGGTGACCTTCACCTTTGATGTCACCGGCAATCGCGAACTGCCCCATATCCTGGGCCAGGTCATGGTGCTGCCCCAGCACTGGTGGGAGGGCACCGACGCCGAAGGCGCAACCCGGAATATCGGGGAATCGACGCTTGAGTCGCCCCTCGGCTCCGGACCCTACCGGCTTGCCAGCTTCGATGCCGGGCGCTCGGTGACTTATGAGCGCGTGGAAGACTATTGGGGCAATGACCATCCGACACGCATCGGCACCAACAATTTCGACCGCTACCAGATCGAATATTTCCTCGACCTGACGGTGCAGTTCGAGGCCTTCAAGGGCGACCAGTTCGACTGGTGGGTTGAAAACACGGCGCGCCGCTGGGCGACCGCCTATGACTTTCCTGCCGTTCAGGATGGCCGGGTCATCCAGGAATTGTTCGAGCAGGACTATAACGGCTCGGGCGTCATGGTCGGATTTGTCATGAACCTGCGCCGGGACAAGTTTGCGGACCCGCTGGTGCGCGAGGCGCTAAACTACGCCTTCGACTTCGAGGAACTGAGCAATACGCTGTTCTATGGCCAATATGAGCGCATCGACAGCTTCTTCTTCGGCCTGCCCTTCCGCTCGTCCGGCCTCCCGGAAGGCGAAGAACTGGAAATCCTTGAAGGCGTACGCGACCTCGTGCCCGAAAAGGTCTTCACCCAGCCCTATACCAACCCGGTGAGCGGCGACGAGGAAAGGCTTTACGAGAACCTCTCCATCGCCACCGAAATGCTGCTCGAAGCCGGCTACCAGCGCGACGGCACGCGGCTTGTCGACGAGAATGGCGAACAGTTGGCCTTTGAAATCCTGCTCAATGGCCCGACCATCGAGCCGGTGGCACAGAACCTGGTGACCAACCTGGCGCAGATCGGCGTCGCCGCCACGCTCCGCACGGTCGACAGCCCGCAATATATCAACCGCCTGCGCAGCCGCGACTATGACGTGATCTATTCGGGCTGGTCGCAGTCCTTCTCGCCGGGCAATGAACAGCGCTTCTTCTTCGGTTCCGGCAGCGCCGACCAGGAAGGCTCACAGAACTATGCCGGCCTGGCCGATCCGGGCGTTGACGCCCTCATCGACCTGCTGATTGCCGCCGATGATCGCGAAACACAGGAAGCCGCCGTCAAGGCGCTCGACCGGGTGCTGCTGGCCCAGCACATCCTGGTGCCCAGCTACTCCCTGCGCACCACCCGCTCGGCCCGCTGGGACCGCTTCAGCCGCCCGGAAAGCCTGCCCGAATTCTCCTCGGGCTTCCCGACCATCTGGTGGTGGGACGCCGACAAGGCGGCCAAGACCGGCGGCGCCAGCGCGCAATAGGTTGCTGCGCGTTTGAGTTGAATGGCGCGTTTCAGTTGTGAACTGGGCCTTCGCCTTCATCTCCCCCTCTCCCCTCAGGGGAGAGGGATGGGGTGAGGGGTGAAAGCCTCTCGGCAAGAACGAAAGTCTGAACCCCTCATCCGGCGCTTCGCGCCACCTTCTCCCCTCAGGGGAGAAGGGAAAGGCTCCATCGCTTCAGTCCTATCGTGAACCGCTTAGTAATCCTGCTCGTAGAACACGCCCAGGCTGGAATTGCCGTCCTGGCCGGCCGCGCCCTTGATGGTCAGTTCATCGGTGACATCGAGATTGATGGTCACGCGGGATTGGCCATTGGCACCGGCGGTGACGCCCAGATAGACATTGTCCTGGATATAGGTGCCGGCCTGCACGCCAACATTGCCCGAGGCATCGGTGACCACATCAAGATCGGCGAGCCCCGCGGCGCTGCGCAGGCTGTCGAGCGGACCACCGCCGCCGCCGCCATTGACCAGCTGGGCCGCTGCGGCCGCCAGTTGCGCCAGTTGCAGCGGCGACAATTCACCCATGGAGCGCTTGAACAGCAGTCGGCTCAGAACCTCGTCTTCCGGCAATTGCGGGGTCGAGGACAGGCCGATCTGCAGGTCTGAGGCCCGGCCCGAAACGGTGACGACCACGGTGAAATCGCTATCGCCGGTACGTGCCTGGAAGAATAGCTGCGGATCGAGGTCGCCAACCAGGGTGACATTGCCGGTTTCAAAGGTGATGCGCTGGCCGAGTAGATCCAGCCGGCCCCGCTCGAGCGAGAAGGCGCCGACCGGCTGAATGGCGCTAACCGGGCCAGTAAGCCGCACCGAACCACCCACTTCCGCATCGAGACCACGCCCGCGAATGAAGATCTGGTTCGGGGCATTTACGGTGACATCGAGCAGGAGGCCGGGCGGGCGGCTCTGCGGCGCCGTCACGCCATTGCTGAAGACCTTGGCGCGCTCAAGCGTCGCCTGCACTTGGGCCGGGGTGGACTTGTGGCGCACATCGATCACGTCGCCCGGCCCGCCGAAGTTGTCCGGCACGGTGACATGGGCTTCCTCGACCAGCACATTGCCAGACAGGAGCGGCGTGCCGGTGAGATTGCCGCTGAGATTGAGGCCGCCGGACACGGTGGCGAGGATCACCTCGCCATCTGTATAGCGGGCCGAATTGATGCTGACGGCAATATTGGCCGGCATGGCGCCGGTGAGCCCCACCGAGCCCGAAGCCGAAACGCTGCCGCCGGTCGCCAGGTTGGCGGACAGGCTTTCGATGGTGGCGCTGGTGCCCGAAAGGCCGACCTGGCCGGAAATATTGGTCAGGCGCAGGTTGAGTTCGGGGTCGATATAACCCGAACCGGCGGTGGAGACGCTGCCGGAAATCTGCGGATTGGTGAGGCTGCCGCCGACGCGCGCGCCGAAATTGACCGTTCCCGAAAACTGCCCGCCGCGATCAGCAACGAACTGGTTGGCCAGTTGCAGCGGCGCCGAACCATCGGCGCGAATATCGAGCCCGGCACCGGCAAGGGGCACCCGACCCGAGCCGGTCACCGTGAGGCCGCCATTGCCATTGGCCGTGAGGGAATCGAGGGCAACGACCTCATCGGCATAGGTGCCGGATGCTGTCAGGCTCAGCGGCGCAATGCCGAAGGGGGCGATGGCGCTGGCGCCGATGCCCGCCGCACGCGCCTCGAACAGGACGTTCGGGTCGCTGGCGGCTCCTGAAATCGTCGCGCGGCCATTGAGCGTGCCCGAGAGGCCGAGATCGGGCGCAACCGCATTGGCAATGTTGAGCGGCAGTTCGGAAATATCGACGACCATGTCGAGCGCCGTGCCCGCGGTGCCGGTGGCGGTGATGCTGCCCGTGCCGACATCGAAGCGCACGGCGTCGAGGGCCACGCTGTCACCCCGCACGACAAGCGCCGTGGGATTGGCCAAACGGGCCGACAGCGATCCCTGCTCCAGATTGGCGCGATCCAGCGCCAGGCGGTAGCCGTCACCCAAGGGGCTCAACGAGCCGGCCAGATCGACATCGGTTCCGGTCTGCAGCGCCGCCTGGGCATCAAAACTGGTGGTGTCGCCCGATTGGGTGGCGCGGGCCGTCAAGGTGTCGACGACCGTGCCGCCCGCCGCAATGGCCGAGGCCGTCACAGACCCGTTGACCGCCGGCACGCCGAACAGATCCGCAATGCTGGCAGTGATGTCGGCGCGGCCGACGGCAATGTCATTGACCCTGAGATTTGCGGCATTGGCGGTGACGCCGGCAGACTGCTGCCCATTGTCGGGACTGAGGACCACGGCGGCATTGACCGCGCCGGATGCTTCGGCCAGCAGCAGCGCGGCGGCCAGCGAGACGTCGCTGGAAGCCAGGTCGATCCGCCCGTCGAGCAGACCACTTTCGGTCATGCGCGACAGATCGCCGGTGAGCCGAGTGCCGGCAATCTGGAATTCGAGGCCGGACAGCCGCTGCTGCTCGGCACCCGCGTCAAAGGCGCCCGAGAGGCTGGCCAGATGCCCGTCGAGCATGGCCGAGCCGGTGACATCGCCGGTGGCCACGGCATCCTGCACGGTGGCGGCGATGCCCAGCTTGGCATCGCGCAAGCTATAGCGGTCCAGGGTGCCGCTGGGGACCTGCGCATCGAGAACGAGCACGAGCGGCGCGTCAACCGCGCTCGACCGGGCCGAGCCACGCACGGCCAGCGCGCCGCTGGCGGTGTCGGACAACAGGGCAAGATCGGACAGGTCGAGGGCGATGTCGAAGTCGGCGGTTTCGCTGGCATAGGTACCGTCGGCGGTGAACTGCACCTGGTCGTTGGCGACAGTGAACGCATCGGCGACGATACCGGCTTCGGTCCGGGCCAGGCGCCCGGAGAGATCAACCGTGCCTTCGAGCAGGGCATCGGCAGTCGGATCGTCTATGCGCAACTGGTTGGCAGTGCCATCGAAAACGAGGTCGAACCCACCCGACAAGGGCAGGATACGGCCATCGGCCACGAGGCTGACGCCGCCGCTAAGCGACCGGCCGGCCATGGCCGAGAAGGGAGCAATACTCCCGGCGTCGAGCTGGATGCGTCCGTCGAAATCGGTGCCGTCGATCATGCCGGAGAGGCCAGCCGTCAGCGCCGCGCCAACGACCCGCAGTTCGGCGAGCTGGATGGGCTCCCCGGCGTTCCAGAGGCCGGCAAGGCCCAGGCCGACATTGTCGCCCAAGGCAGCCTCTACGCCAGGATCGGCGCTGATGCCGGACACGGCGCCATCGCCATTGAAGGTCACCATGCGGCTGGCCGGATCGCTGAGATTGCGCGCCACCCCGTTCATCGAGAAATCAAGGCGCTCGGCGGCGACGCCGTCCGTCGAAAACCCTTCGATGCCCAGTTCCATGCCCCAGTTGTCGCTGCCCTCGGCGCCGAAATCGACCGCCAGCTGGGCAGAGCGGACGCGCGTGGCATTGCCGGCGACCGGCAGGGTGACCATTTCGCCGGCCGGATCGGCAACGGTGGCGGTCAGATCGAGGAAGGACAGGAAATTGTCCGCCGTGGTCGTGGCGCTCGCCGTCAGGCCCAGTTGGCCGCCCGACAGGCTTAGCTGCGTCAGCTCGACCCCACCGGAACTGGGCACGAGCGCGCGCGCGGAAAGCCGCGTGTCGGCGCCGAAGAAGTCACGATAAGGCTCGGCGATGAGGGTGGAGAGCGGGCCACCCAGATCGGCCGTAATGGCCATGCCCTCGGCCTGCTGGGCGATGGTTGCGGTGCCGGCGAGCGCGGTCTGGCCGTCGGCCAGCACCTGCATCTGCGCCACGAGATCATTGATCGGCCCCTGCCCCTCCAGCGTCAGCTGCATGGCCGGCCGGCCTTCGATGTTGAGCAGATTGGCCAGGACGCCATCTGCGGGTTCGGTCAGGTCGAGCCCGAGGTCAACGACGCTGTCGGCGCGCTGATAGTTGACATCGAGGTCGAGCGTACCGCCAGGCCCGTCGAGGCGGACAATGTCGAGTGCGGCATCGAGATTGCCGCCCTCGAGGGTCATCGACCCGGCCAGCGATATTTCCGATCCGAGGCCGAAAACCGTTTCGCCGAACGTAACGCTGGGCACGGCCAGTTCGCCCAGCTGGATCGCTACCGGAAATTCCGGGATCTGCAGCGACCCGGCTTCCGGCGGCGGCAGATCGACGGCGCCCTCGGCGGGAATGGCATTGCGGATATATTCGATGGAATCGGCGCGCAGCGAACGCACCTCGAGCCGCCCCGTGAACAGGGCCGCCTGGTTCCAGTTGAGGCTGGCATTATTGACGCGCAGCCAGACGCCTTCCTGGTCGGAGATGGTGATCTGGCGGATGGACACATCCGAGCCCAGAGCCCCATCGATATTGGAGAGGCGGATCTGCCGCTCAGGGGTGGACAGCCGGTCCTGCACGAAATTGGTGAGCCAGTCCTTCTGCTCCTCGCTGTCCATGGTCAGCACGTCCTGCGCCACCAGGGCCGCCGGGGCGGCCAGACCGGCCATGAGCAGGGCAATAGCGGCAATCCGCCGCTTGCTGGGACGCGACCGGGCCATCAGAACGCCTGCCCGATGCCCGCATAGATGGCATAGTTGGCGTCGCCCGGACGCTTGTTCAATGGAATGGCCAGATCGAGCCGCAGGGGCCCGAGGCCCGTATAGTAGCGGACCCCGACACCGGCTCCGAGCCTGAGGTCGGCGAGGCCCGGGAAGGTGTCGGCGGCGACATAGCCGCCATCCACGAAGCCCACGACACCGATATCCTCAGTGACCTTGGCCCGCACTTCGAGCGAGCCTTCGAGCAGGTAGCGGCCGCCGGTGATGACGCCAGAACCATCGTCCACGCCGATGGATTTGAAGCCATATCCACGCACCGAACCGCCACCGCCCGCGAAGAACAGCTTGTCGGGCGGGATTTCGGACAGGGCCGGCCCCACCAGCGCGCCGGCCTTGATACGGCCCGCGAGGATGAAGGCATCCTGCTCGGAAAAGCCGAAATAGGTGCGCCCCTCGATGACGATGCGCCCGGCCGGATTGCCATAGATGAAATCGTAGAACGGCTCGATATTGGCGGCGGCGTAAAAGCCCTCGGTCGGATCGATCGAGCTGTCGCGCCCGTCATAGATGATCCCGGCATCGAGACCCGCGATGGCAAAGTCGCGGGTGCCGAAATCGTCCTCGAACCGCGAGCGCTCGAAGGAAGCGCCACCCTCGAAGGTGATCTCGTCCGAGAAGAACCAGGTGAGCCCAACCCGGCCCTGGGCCGAGATTTCGGTGTAATTGGGGTTCACCGTGCGCTCGGCGGAAACAGCGGCCACCAGGTCCACATCGGGATGGTAGAAGCCCGGCTTGGTGAAGGTGCCGCCAAGGAAATAGTCGAACTCGGCCGTGTCGACCGGGAAACCGATGCTGGCCACCCTGGCGTCGAGCCGCAGACGCTCGGCCTGCCCGAACAGGTTGCGCCAGAGATGATAGCCTTCCACACCCAGCCCATCGACGGTGGAATAGGTCGCGCCAAGGCCGAAGCGGCGGCCCGGCAGCTCGTCGACCATCAGTTCATAGGGCAGGAGCCCGTCCGAGCCGATCGAGTCCGCTGCGCGCAATCGCGCCGAGCGGAACACTTCCAGCCGGTCGAGGCGCTTCTGCGCCCGCTCCAGCTCGTCGGGGTCATATTCCTCCCCGACCGCGAGCCCGGTCTGCTCGCGCACGAAATCGGGGTTCATATAGGTCGTACCGGTCACCTGGACTGGCCCGAAGGCGGCCAGGCGCCCCGGATTGACCGTGATGATGCTGTCCACGGTATTGGTCGCGTGGTCGGCGACAACCTCGCGCGACACGATCTCGGCCTTGGCATAGCCCTGCTGGCGCCAGGCCTCGAGCGAAAGGGCCTCGGCGCGGGTGATGACCGAGGATTTGGCGATTTCGCCGCTCCCATAGCCGCGCATGACCGGCAGATCGACCTGATCGTCCGGGTCCAGAGTCGCGGGCGCCTGATTGACGATGGAGACCGATCCGAAACGGAAGACCGGGCCGACTGTCACCAGAACGGTGACATCAACGGGATCAGGAAGGTTGGTATCCGGCGGCAGGTTGGCCGCCTCGGAGCCGCCAATGCGGATGCTGACCGCACCGCCATAATGCCCTTCGGAATAAAGAGCCGCCAGAATGCGCCGGTAGTCGCCGCGCGCCTTGGCAATCAGACCCGCAGCGCCGGAGGCCGGTTCGGCCTGATCAGCCAGAAGCGATGATGCATTGCGCGCCGCATCCTCCGCCGGACCGGGCTCGGAGGCAGAGAAGGTCACCGAATAGGGTTGTGGATCAACGATGACCGCATCGGCGTCGCGGTCGGCCTGATCCTCGAAGAACTTGATGCCGAACAATTCGAAAGCGCGCGCAGGCGCAACCGCCGTGGCCAATGCCACAACGAGGCTCAAGGCGCTGATACTCGTTACTAGACGCGCGCTTAGCAGTGGTCTGTCCCGCCCGTTTACACTTCAACCAGATTGGGCTGAAGCACATGATTGCCGCATGGATGGAAAGATACCGTTAAGCCTTCCATCCCCCAAATCGCGCTCGCGCACGCGCTGCCCAAAGGGCGACGATTTGGTGGCAAGTTTAGGGCGGGCTGCGGGGCGCGAATACCCCGAGCGATAAAATTGATCGCATTGAAGGCCTTGGCGTTGCCCTTCGGCAACGCTGGCCGCCCGCTATTCCCGGGCCAGCGCCTCCACCGGATCGAGCCGGGCAGCCGAGCGGGCGGGCATGAAGCCGAAGACTACGCCGATAATGCTGGCCGAGGTAATGGCCAGAATGATGGACTCGGTGGAATAGGCCAGGCGCGCGCCCGGCACGATGGCCGTGAGCCCGAGGCCCAGCGCGAAGCTGAGGGCGACACCGGCCGCCCCGCCGGCAAAACAGACAAGCACAGCCTCAATCAGGAACTGCCGCATGATGTCGCTGCGCCTGGCGCCCACGGCCATGCGGATGCCGATCTCCTTGGTCCGTTCGCTCACCGAGACCAGCATGATGTTCATCACGCCAATGCCCCCGACCACCAGCGAGATCACGGCAATGGTCGAGATCAGCAGCGCCAGCGTTGCCGAGGTGGATTCAATGGTCTCGCGGATGGTCGCCGTGTTCTGCAGGAAGAAGTCCTGCGTCCCGCCATGCAGTTGCAGCATGATCTGGGTGATCTCGGCCTCGGCCTGATCCATGTCGTAATCGTCGGAAATCCGCACCGTGATCTGGTTGAGATAGGCCTGGCCCAGGATCCGGCTCATGGCGGAGGTGTAAGGAACATAGACATTGGCATTGTTGCCGCCCGGTCCAAACCCGGTCGTATTGGCCACGACGCCGATGACCCGCACGGGGACATTGGACAGCATGATCACCTGGCCGATGGGGTTCTGGCCATCGGTGAAGATGGCATCGACCGCATTCTGGTCGATCACCGCCTCCTGGGCCCTGTCGGCAATGCCCTCGGCGGTAAAGCCGGAACCGGCGGTAAAGGTGCGGCCATTGACCTGAAAGAACTCGACGCCGACACCGGTAACCGAAGCGTTGGAGGCAGTGTTGCGGTATCGGGCCGTGGCATTGGCCGAGACTTGCGGTGATACGGAATCGGCAAAGGCCTGCTCGGCCAGGACATCCGCATCCGTTGGCATCAGCGTGCGCACCCGGCCCGATCGCATGTCTCCGAAACCGCTGCCCGGATAGACATTGATGGTGTTGGTGCCGATCGAGGAGATGTTTTCAAGCACGGTCTGCTGGCTGCCCTGGCCGAGCGCGACCACGGCCACCACCGAGGCAATGCCGATGATGATGCCCAGCATGGTGAGAAAGGTGCGCAGCTTGTGCGCCCCCATGGCGCGCAGGGCGATGCGCAGGGCTTCGGATGTTCGATCCAGCCCCCGCCGCCAGGAGGCAGCGGCACGCACCGACGCCGAAGGCGTATCGGTTTCGCGCAAGGGCACGTTGCGCGTGTCAGCGATGATCTCGCCATCGGAAATCTCGATCACCCGCTCGGCCTGGGCGGCAATCTGCGGATCGTGGGTCACGAGGATGATGGTGTGGCCATCGCCATGCAATTCGCGCAGCAGGGCCATCAATTCCTTGCCGGATCGGGAATCGAGCGCTCCGGTGGGCTCGTCCGCCAGAATAACCTCGCCGCCATTCATCAGCGCCCGCGCCACGCTGACGCGCTGCTGCTGGCCGCCCGAAAGCGCATTGGGACGATGGTCGAGCCGGTCACCGAGCCCAAGGCGCGTAAGCAGTGCGCGGGCGCGCTCGCGGCGGGCTGTGGCATCGGCACCGGCATAAATGGCCGGCACCTCGACATTTTCCACCGCATCAAGATCGGGGAGCAACTGGTAGCGCTGGAAGATGAAGCCGAAATGCTCGCGCCGCAGCGCCGCAAGGTCATCGGCGTCAAGCTTGCCGACATCCTTGCCGGCAAACCGATATGTGCCCTCGCTCGCGCGATCCAGGCAGCCAAGAATGTTCATCAGCGTGGATTTGCCGGAACCGGACTGGCCGATAATGGCGACCATTTCGCCGCGGTGGATATCGAGGTCCACGCCCTTGAGCACCGCAACGGTCTCGGGGCCGGCCTGGAACCGCCGGGAAAGCCCCGAAATCGAAATGATCGGCACCGATCCGCTGCCCGGACCCTGGCTTGTGGCCGCCGCACCCTGGCGCGGGTCAAACGGGCGGTTCATCAGCCGCCACCGCCACGCGGCATCATCATGCCGCCTGCCCCGCCCATGCGCATGCCGCCGCCCTGGCCACCCTGGCTGCCGCTGCTGAACTGGGCGCCGGTGGCATTGATCACAAGATCACCCTCGTTCAGACCGGAGCGGATTTCGGCACTGATATTGTTGTTGAGCCCCACCTCGACCTGCATGGGGCGCTGTTCCTCGCTGGCCTGGTCATAGACCATGACCGTGGCCATGCCGTCGCGGCCCCGGCGGGAGACGAGGGACGATGGCAGGGTGAGCACGCCGCGGGCCTCATCAAGCACGATGGTGACCGAGGCCGTCATGGAGATGCGCAGGCGATGTTCGGGATTGGGCACGTCGAACAGGCCATTGTAATAGACGGCGCTGCCGGACGAGGTGGTGTCGCTGGTGATCGAGGTCGGCGCGGGTTCGACCTCGCGCAAGGTCGCCTCGATCTGGTTGTCGGGCTCGCCCAGAATGGTGAAATAGACCCGCTGACCCGGCGTCACCTTGACGACATCGGCCTCGGAAATCTCGGCACGGATGACCATGGTATCGAGATTGGCGATCTTGGCGACGGTCGGGGTGGCCGAATTGGCATTGAGCGTCTGGCCTTCATCGACCATCAGGGCAACGATGGTGCCGTCATTGGGGGCCACGATCTGGGTGCGGGAAAGGTCGAGCTGCGCCGATTCCACGGTCAATTCGGCCTGGGCGATCTGGGCATCGAGCTGGTCGATCTGCGCCTCCGCCTGTTGCACCGCCAGTTGCGCCGCCTCGAGGTCCGTCTGGGTGACGAGACTATTAGCGCTCAGCTGCTGCTGCCGGGACAGGGTCGACTGTGCCTTGGCAAGATTGGCCTCCTGGTTGCGCTTCTGCGCCTCGATGCCGGCCAGGGCGGCCTCAGCCGATTTGACGGCATTTTCCTGATTGAGGCTGTCGATTTCCACGAGGAGATCGCCGCGGCTGACATTGTCGCCCAGCGCGACGTGCACGGCCTTGATGGTTCCGGAAACTTCTGCGCCCACGCTGACGAGCGAACTGGCTTCCAGAACGCCCGAGGCCAGCACGGTGGTCTCGATATCGCCGCGCGCGACCGCGACGGTGCTCGGCGCCGACCGCGCCTGGGTCGGGGCATAGAAGTAGAACCATCCAGCGCCAATGGCCCCACCGGCCACCAGCAGTCCGAGCAGGATTTTAATGAACCGCTTCACGCACTTGCCTCGATATTTCTCCGAGCCTTATGCTACCCCTGCCCGCGCGCCAAATCACGTTAGCTCGCGGTAAGCCGCATTAAACTTTGGAAAGGTTGGCGCCGGCCGTTTCCGCCGCCCGCCTTTGACCTTCAGCGCCCAGGATAGCCCATGTACCAGTTGCTCGACCCCAGCCGATTTGTCGTTTTCATCACCGGCGCGACCTCCGGTTTCGGCGCAGCGGCGGCACGGCGCTATGTGGCTGCCGGTGGCAAGGTGATCGCTACCGGACGGCGGGAGGACCGGCTCCTCGCCCTGCGCGACGAGTTGGGCCACGAAAAGTGCCACGTCATGCCGCTCGACGTGCGCGACCGGACGGCGCTCGAGGCCGCCGTGGCTGCCATTCCCGAGCCGTTCAGCGGCATCAATGTGGTGCTCGCCAATGCCGGCCTTGCCCTTGGCCTGCAGCCGGCTGCCGAAGCGAACCTCGACGACTGGCAGACCATGATCGACACCAATGTTTCGGGCCTCGTCTATACGGTGCGCCTGCTGCTGCCGGGCATGATCGCGCGCGGTGGCGGGCATGTGGTGACACTGGGTTCGGTTGCGGGCGAATACGCCTATCCCGGCGGCTCGGTCTATGCGGCTTCCAAGGCTTTCGTGAAGCACTTCGCCCTCGCCATCCGCTCCGACCTGCAGGGCAAGAATGTCCGGGTCACCGACATCGAACCGGGTCTCACCGAGACCGAGTTCTCCGTGGTCCGCTTCAAGGGCGACGAGCAGAAGGCCGGCAATGTCTATGCCGGGACCAAGGCGATGACGGCCGAGGATATTGCCGAGTCCATCTTCTGGGCCACGAGCCTGCCCGAGCATGTCAACATCAACAAGATTCAGCTGATGGCGACGACCCAGGCGATCGGCCCCTTCGACATTTACCGCGGCGGTTAATATTGCGCTAACTAAACTGTTGCGCGCGCAGAGCTTCTCTCGTTTTATGCCGCCCATGAGGGCTAACATCACGACACCGGGGCTGTGGATGACGGCCGTAACGCTGCTTTGCGTTGCGACCTTTGTCATCGTGAGCATTTTCGCCACCAGCATCCCGCGCCTGGGGCTCAAGCTGGTCCCCGGCCCGCTCGATGATGGGGTCTATGTGGTGGGCGTGGAGCAGAACGCGGTTCTGGACGGACCGGCCCTCGTGTTTCCGTCCGAGCTGATCGCCATTGCCGCCGCCTCGACGCCGGATCAGGCTTTCGCCGTTGAACCCATCGACCTCATTCCCGAGGCCGATACGCTGCCCAGTTACCCCGAATTGCGCCGGTTTCTCGACCGGCAGCAGGCGCTTTTCGACATTCTGACCGAGGACCGGGTGGAACTGCACCTGCGCGACCCGGCCAGCAATGACATCTACACGGTTCTCGCCGAACCCTCCGGCGTGCCCCTCTGGCGGCTGCCGGACGGCTTTTGGGTCCAGCTGCTCACCGGCATAGCCAGCATGCTGATCGCCGGCTGGGTCTGGGCCCTGCGGCCGCACAGCCTGGGCCCGGCCTTCTTTGCCGCGACGGCCGTCGGAATGCTCATGGCCACCGGCACGCTGGCCATCTATGCCAATCGCGAGCTGGCCATCAGCGGCACCCTGTTCAAGGCGCTGATGCCGATCAACCATATCGGCACCATGCTGTTCGGCATTGCCATGGTCGCCCTGCTGCTGACCTATCCCCGCCGGATCGTGCCGCCCGCCTGGCTCCTCGTGCTGCCGATCATGATCGGGATTTTTCTTTTCGCCGAACTCAACGAGATAGGCCCGGGGCCCTTCCAGCTCTATGGGGCGGTGGCCGTATTGATGGCCGCCATCCTCGTCGCCATCGCCCTGCAATGGTGGCACACCCGCGACAAGCCATCCGACCGCGCGGCATTGGGCTGGCTCGGCCTTTCCGTCGTGGCGGGCTCAGGTGCCTATACCATCCTGGGCGCTGCGCCGGTGCTGCTGGGGATACCCTTCGGGCTGCCGCAAAGCCACGTCACCGGCGTCCTGATCGTCATCTATGTCGGCCTGGCACTGGGCCTCAGCCGCTATCGGCTGTTCGAGTTGGGCGACTGGGCCTATCGCGTGCTGTTCTACACCATTGGCGTGGTGCTGCTGCTGGTGATCGACGCCGGGCTGATCTTTCTCCTGCAGTTCGAAACGGCCCCGGCCCTTGGCGTTTCGCTGCTCTTGGTCGGCTTCGTCTATCTGCCGGCGCGGGACTGGATCTGGCGGCGCCTGACCGCCCGTCGCCGCATCGAGCAGGATGAGCTATTTTCCGCCGCCCTCGAAATCGCCTTCGCCCCCTCGCCCGATGATGGGGCACGCGAATGGCGGGCCCTGTTGCAGCGCCTGTTCGATCCCCTGGAGATCGAACCGGTCACCGCGACGACCACACGGCCAGCCGTCTCCGGCGACGGCCTTGCGCTCGATCTGCCGGCCGTGGGTGGCTCGCCGCCCTTACGCGTGACCTTCCCCTTTGGCGGCCGGGGATTGTTTTCGCCGGCGCATCTCAAGCTGGCCACCAATCTCGTGACGCTGACCGAGCGCGCCGAGGAAAGCCGCCTCGCCTATATGCGCGGCGTCGGTGAAGAACGCCGCCGCATGGCGCGCGACCTGCACGACGACGTCGGCGCCCGCCTGCTGACCGGGCTCCACACCGCCGACGAGCAGACCCGGCCGACCCTGCAGGCGGCCCTGAGCGACATTCGCGCCATCGTTAGTGGCCTCGCCGGCGAAGAAGCCAGCCTCGACCGCGTCCTGGCCGCAACCCGCCACGAAGCGGCTCGGCGCCTCGAAGCCGCCGGTATTGTGCTCGACTGGCCCCTGCCCGAAGCCGAGACCGAGGCAGTCCGGCTCGATTATCGCCTGCACAAGGCCCTGGCGTCCTCCGTGCGCGAGATTGTCTCCAATGTCATTCGACATTCCGGCGCGACGACGCTGACCGTCACACAGGCGGTGCGCGCAGACGGACTTGACCTGCAGTTTGCCGATGATGGGCGGGGCCTGTCCGAAGACGCCCGGTCCGGCGAAACCGGGGGTTATGGGCTGCGGAGCCTGCGGACGCGCATCGAGGACGTGGGTGGCCAGCTTGGTTTCGGTACGCCCCGGAGCGGGGCGGGCACCGAGGTAAGCCTGGCCATTCCGCTGCGCCTTGCGACCCGCACCCCGGAACCGGGGGTGCAGTCGGTTGATGGCCAGATAGACTTCGGGACATGAGCCCAAAAGACACCCCAAATACCGCACGCCGCTGCCTGCTGATCGAGGACCAGCCGACGACGCGCGACTGGATGCTTGCGGTTCTGGCGCGCGCCTTCCCCGGCATCGTCGTGGAAACCGTGGGTACGCGGAAGGCGGCCATGGCCTGGCTCGACAAGGGCGCGCCGGACCTGTGGCTGGCGGTAGTCGATTTGGGCCTGCCCGATGGATCGGGGATCGACATCGTCAAGCGCCTGCAGCAGGAATTTCCGCAGGTCCTGCCTGTTGTCGCCACCATCTATGATGACGACGCGCATCTGTTCGAGGCCATTTCAGTGGGTGCGCGCGGCTATGTCCTCAAGGATGAAGAGGCCGATCTGCTGGTCGGCTATCTGCAACGCATCGAGCGCGGCGAGCCGCCCCTGTCGCCATCGATCGCCCTGCGCATGCTCAGCCATTTCCGCGCCCCGGCATCCGTGCCCGACGATGATGCGGGCCTGTCGCCGCGCGAAACCGAGGTGCTGACCCTGCTCGCCCGTGGCCTGACCGTGGCCGAGGCCGCGCGGCGCCTTGGCCTGCAACCGCAGACCGTCGCCTCCTATGTGAAGGTCATCTACCAGAAACTGTGCGTGTCGAGCCGGGCCGAAGCCACCCGCGAAGCCATCCGCCGGGGCCTGGCCTGATCCACCCCCGGTTCCGGGGCTGCCGGCCATGGCGGGGAGGGCTATTGAGGGGTATCGGAGGAAGCCCCATGAAATCGCGCTCTGTCCTGCCTCTTGTTGTCGCCGTCGGCGTGGTCACCCTGCTGTTTCTGCCGGCCGACAGTTTCGCCGAACCACTCGACATCTCCACCCTGGACAGCGCCTGCATCGCCACCGAGCTCAAGAACTGCGTGGTCATCACCTCGGGCCGTCTCAACCAGCCCTGGGGCGATGCCGAAGGCGCGCCGATGCTCGCCTGGCAGACCCAGTCCGGGTTCACCGATGTCGACGGCGTACTTGGTGGCTTCGTACTGCTGACCCATCGCCAGGATGGGTGGGAGGTGCTGGACAGTGGGTTTGACGGCCACGATTTCTCCCCGCCCATGCTCGGCATGGACGGAGGCATGCTGCATATCTCCGGCTATACCGGCGGCACCGGCGCCTACAATGTCGACCGCCTGTACGTCTGGGAAGACACCGGCGCAGCCCGGCTCATCGAGGACTGGATCCCCGTGGATATGGGGCAGTGGCGCGAGGCCGTAGGCCCCATGCTGCCCGAAGGTCTCGAGATCTGGAAAGGTGTCGACTTCGACTTTTCGGACTGGTTTTACGGCACTCTGGACGCACGGACGCCGCTTTGGCGGGCGGATGACGGCAATTGTTGTCCGACGGGCGGCTGGGCCACAATTCGCTTCGAGATCGACGACCAGCACCGGCTGATGCCCGTCGGTCTCGACTATGTGCCCAACAGCCCGGATGACTGACCTTGCCGGGGTCCTGCTGAGACTGCTGGGCGGCTTCTATGTCTTTGCGGGCCTCGCTGCCATGCGCGCAGCGGCCGCCGACCGCATGATGGACCTGATGCTGAGCGCCATCACGCTCAAGCCGCAACCGCCGCGCGAGGCGCAAAGGCGCATTCTCTGGGTGATTTCGGCCCTGGCCATCGGCATGGGTGGTGCGGCCCTCGTCGTTCTCAGCATCTGGGCGATACCGCTTTTCGCAGCCGGACTGGCCACGCAGGCCTTTTACCTGGCCTGGGCGCGGGGCGCTTATCCGCCCGAAACGCCGGACGAGGAAAAGGGCCGCCGCCAGACCATCAATGCCGCTTTGCTCTATGCCGTCGCGACCGCCGCCGTTGCGGCTGCCGGCTGGGCGGGCCTCTTCAATCCATGGACTGATCCCTGGGCCCTGATCGCGCCGGCCACGGGTCTCTTCATTGCAGCAACGGTCGGTCAGCACCTGTTCTGGACCCCAAGGAAGCAGACCGGGTTCGACCTCGGACCCGATGACGAACCGGAGCCCGCCCCGGGGCCACCGGTGCGCCGGGTGCGCCTGGAGCCAAGCTGGGGCGGTGTGTTCCTTGTTGATCTCGATACGGGCTTCGGCGTGGACCTATGGGACGCCTTTGACAATGCCCTGGCGGATCGCATCTATCACTGGAGCCTGGCTTTCCATGCCTCAGAGGATGAGCAGGATCAGCAAATCTGGGCCCAATTTGCATCCGGGACCGAAGCGGCCGCCCATCGCCGGGAGGGCGAGGCGATCATATCTGAACTGGCGGCAGTCCTGGGACCGGACAATGTCGAAGGGCCGATCTATCCCGCCGAAACCCGGTTCACCGGTCCTTCTGACCTCTAGAGCTCCAGAAAGGCCACCGTGTCCGGATCGATAGGAATGCCATGGGCGCGGCGATGATCCATCTCCGCCCATTCGCGGTCGCCCGGCGCCATGACGGCTCCGCCTGCTCGGGCCGGCGAACCGCGCAGCGCGGCAAGGTAATTGCCGATGGCAGAAGCAAAGGCGGCCCTGCCGGCAAATTTGTCGGGATCGATCACCAGCACGAAGTGACCCATATTGCGCGGGGTCGAGACATCTTCTGTGCCATACATCGGGATGAAATCCGGATCGAGCGTCGTACCGGTCAGGAGCGCCGAAAACAGCGTCGCCACCCCCGCCAGGGCCGCACCCTTATAGCCATAATCGACGCCGCCGAGCGGCAGCAGCATGTCGGCCTCATGCGGGTCGGTCGTCGGCGTGCCATCCGGCTTTGCTGCCACGCCCTGCGGCAAGGGCTGATCCAGCGAGCGATGCAGCAGGACGCGATTGAGCGGAATGGAACTGGTGGCCATGTCGAGGAGCCAGGGCCGGGTTCCCTCGACCGGGGCAGCGAAGGCGAGCGGGTTGGTGCCGTGGAATTTCTGCGCGCCATCGAATAGCGCAACCATGGAATCGGTATTGGTGGTGGCAAAGGTCACAAATCCTTGCTCGGCGCCCGCCATCGCATAGGCGCCGGCGGCGCCCAGGTGCGAGGACCGGCGGATGCCGACAGCCCCGACACCGGCCTCGCGGGCCAGGTCCATGCCCACCTCGACGGCCTTGTAGGCCGCATAATGTCCGAGGCCATCATCGCCATCGATCATGGCGCTGCCGGCGCCGCGCTGTTCGACGCGCAAATCGGGATGCTTGTTGAGCCTGCCGCCCGCCAGCATCCGGCAATAATGGCCGGCAAGGCGCACGCCGTGGCTGTCGACCCCGACGAGCGAAGCGTGGAGCATGGCTTTTACCGCCGCCGCCCGCGAGTCGGCGCTGGCGCCCGCTTCGGTCAATTTCGCTTCGACGCGCTGTCGCAGCAGGGCTTCGTCAAATCTGGGTGCATCGCTGTCCATGGCTTGCTTGTGCCCCCCGCACCCCGGAATGGCAAGCCACCTGGGACACCGGTCCCTCCCTGCATGGCCGCTCGCCGAACTTTATGCTGGCACCAGACGCGCATCGGATTATGCTGGTCTCAAGAGTTGAGACTATGCCCATGCCCAAGAGCCCCGACCCTATCACAGCCAATCTCTGGCACGTCCTGGCGGCCATCGACGAGATGCCCATCGGCCGCATCGAAACCACGATACTGCTCGATCAGCCCATCGCAATGACCCGCGCCGAAGACGGGCAGCCCGTCATCTGGCGGCGCACCGATGAGCAGACCGGCGACGAAATCGACCCCGAAAGCATTCTCGACCGGCTGCCGGTCAAGGCTGCTTATGGCTATGCCTGGACATGCCTGGGCACCCCGGCGATCGATCTGTTCCCGATCCCCGAATATGCCGAGGCCGATCGCAAGAACATGAATTGCGGCTCCATCGGCCTCAACGTGTCGGCGCCCCGGGCCGTGGAAAATTTCCTCGATATGGGGCATTTCCCCTATGTCCACACCGACATTCTCGGGGCCGAGCCGCATACCGAGGTCAAGGAATACGATGTCGAAGTCTCCGAGGAGCGCGACGAGGTTCTGGCGACCAAGTGCCGCTTCATCCAGCCGCGCGCGGCAAAATCAGCGACCCGGCCGATGGAAGTGGAATACGTCTATCGCGTACCCCATCCCTTCTGCTCTGTGCTCTACAAGTCGTGTCCCGAGGACGAAAACCGCCGCGACGTGATCGCCATCTTCCTGCAGCCCATGGGCGAGGAACGCTGCCGGGCGCATCTGTTGCAATCCATGGTCGACTCCCATTCCACGCTCAAGGAATTGCGGCGCTTCCAGCAGACCATTTTCGGGCAGGACAAGCCCATTCTCGAAAACCAGTATCCCAAGAAACTGCCGCTCGACCCACGCGCCGAGACCCCGATCCGCGCCGACAAGAGCGCCATCGCCTATCGCCGCTGGCTGAGCCAAAAGGGGATCACTTATGGGGTAATTCCCCAGGCGAGCTAGTCTTCTACGGTGTCATTCCCGCGAAAGCGGGAACCTCCGTTAGGAACAGGGGTCCCCGCTTTCGCGGGGATGACGCCGAGACAAACAAAACACCCCGTACGCCAGGGTGGTTTGCGACTGAAATTCGATCGTGGCGCGATCCCTCAAAGCGTTTCCAGCAAAAGTGGCCTTCCGGTTTTGCGGTTCGGAAACGCGGCACAAAGAGAATTGGATCTGATCGACATGCCCCTCTCCGTCACAGACCCCACCTGGTACCCCATCGCTTCGAGCGATGAACTGCCGTTCCGTCACGTCTATCAGGGCCAGTTGCTGGGCCGCGAACTCGCGGTCTGGCGCGCCGACGACGGCAATGTGAACATCTGGGAGAACCGGTGCCTGCATCGCGGCGTGCGCCTCTCCATCGGTATCAATGAGGGCCAGGAGCTCAAGTGCCAGTATCACGGTTGGCGCTATGCCAACCGCTCGGCAGGCTGCACCTATATTCCGGCCCATCCCGCCGATGCACCGGCCCGGCGTATCGAGAACCGCAAGTATCCGGTGCGGGAGGCATTCGGGCTTATCTGGTCGGCGGCCAACGACGACCTGCCTTTCACCCCCTTCCCCGGCGCCGGGAACCACGCCTGGTTCGCGCTGCGCCCCATGCCGGTCAATGCAGCGCCGGACGATATTGCGGCCGCACTCGCACGGCTGGCACCCGACGATGCGCCGGCCGATACGCTGCCGGGCCTCGCCGTAAGAGTTGGCGGCGCCGTGTATTTCGTCCAGCCGGTCGATGCCGGCCGTGCCGTGATCCGGGGCCTCCTGCCCGACAGGCCGGCCGACGAATTGGCGGCCCTGCGCCGATACAATGAAGTGCTGACGGGCCTCCGGGACCGGCTGGAACGCGCCGCCAGCCGCAAACCCGCGCCGGAGCCGCTGGTGCCGCTCTACGAAAAGGTCTCGGCCGATCTCGCCACCATGCCGGAAATAGCCGTGCCCCGTGGCAATACGCTGAACGTGGTGGTCAAGCGCAAATGGCAGAATGCCGAGGGCGTCACCAGTTTCGAGCTGGCCGATCGTGATGGCCGGCACCTGCCGACCTTCCAGCCCGGCGCCCATATCGACGTCCACCTGCCCAATGGTCTGGTTCGCCAGTATTCGCTCACCAATGGCCCGGGCGATCTGATGAGCTATGTCATTGGCGTCAAGCAGGAAAGCGCCTCCAAGGGCGGCTCGAAGGTGCTGGTCGAAACGGTGCGCGAGGGCGATGTTCTCGCCATTTCCGAACCGCGCAACAATTTCCCCCTGCGCCGCGACGCCACCCGAACCGTGCTGATTGCCGCCGGTATCGGCATCACGCCGCTCTTGTCCATGGCTCGTTTCCTCGACAAGTCCAATCTCAATTACGCCCTGCACTATTTCGCCCGCTCCGAGCAAAGCACCGCCTTCAGCGCGGAACTCGGCGTGCTGCATGGAACCATCGAAAAGCATGTGGGCCTGGCGCGCCCGGCCATCCGTGAAAAGGTTGCCGAAATTCTGGGGCCCTACGACTTCGCCAACCATGTCTATATCTGCGGGCCCGGCGCCATGCTCGAAATGGTGCAGGAGCAGGCAGCAGCGCTCGGCTGGCCCGACGAGGCCGTGCATTTCGAGTATTTCCAGAACGACAAGGTCATCGACAGCTCGACCGCCTTTGACGTGGAACTGGCCCGTTCGGCCATGACCC
Organism: Devosia sp.; assembly: GCF_025809055.1. NCBI lineage: Bacteria > Pseudomonadati > Pseudomonadota > Alphaproteobacteria > Hyphomicrobiales > Devosiaceae > Devosia > Devosia sp. Next base: position 1,710,824 of record NZ_CP075529.1, read on the forward strand.
TGCACGTGCCGGCCGGCAAGACCATTCTCGAAACCATGCGCGAGGCTGGCCTCACCGTCCCCTCCTCCTGCGAACAGGGCGCCTGCGGCACCTGCCTCACCGCGGTGATGGAGGGCGAGGTGGACCATCAGGACGTATATCTCAACAAGACCGAGAAGGCGTCGAACACCTGCATCATGACCTGCGTTAGCCGCGCCAAATCGGAGCGGCTGGTGCTGGATATCTAGCCAGGCACGGCGCTTCATCAGACCTCATCCTGAGCCTGTCGAAGGACGAGGTCGTGCCATCAGATTTTCGCGTACCCGACCTCGTGGTTCGACAGGCTCACCATGAGGTCTCAAAGGCAAAGCAAATGACCATTGCGCTCTACGATTTCGAACTCTCCGGCAATTGCTACAAGCTGCGCCTGATGATGAGCATTCTCAACCTGCCCTATGAGATCGCGCCGGTGGAATTCTTCCCGGCCCGCGAACACAAGGCGGACTGGTTCCTGAGGCTCAATCCCTTCGGGCAATTGCCGGTGCTTGTGGACGATGGCCTGACCCTTTCCGATTCCGGAGCGATCCTGGCTTATCTGGCCCGCAAATATGACGCGGGCGGCACCTGGCTTCCCGACAATCCGGCGCTGATGGCGGAGATCCTGCGCTGGCACGCCGTGGCCGATGACATCACCGCGACAGCGTCGGCCGCGCGCCTGGCCCTGAGCTTTGATTTCGATTTCGACATCGAAAAATGCCAGCGCGGGGCCCACCGCATCTTTCGCCTGATGGACGAACATCTCTGGTTCGGTGAACGCGAGGGGCGTCAGTGGCTGGCCAGTGCGCCGCATCCGACCACGGCCGACATCGCCTGTTTCCCCTATGTGATGCTGTCCGAGGAGGGCGGGATATCCCGGCAGGACTATCCGGCCCTGCGGCGCTGGACCGACCGGGTCCGCCGCATCCCCGGCTTCATCGTCATGTCGGGGATTTTTCCGGCCGGACCAGCCAGGTCCGATTGAAAGCGGCCCACCCTTGAATGGCGCGCCCTAAACCGCCTTCTTCTTGATCGCGACATTGCGACCGCAGAGCCAGGTCACGGCGAACAGCACCGCGACACAGAGCAGGTGCAGCGCCGTCGCCAGCCACGCATTGGGTTCGGTCGGCACCAGGCCCTCTTGCACGAGAAACTGCAGCGGGCCATCCCGGTTGGCCATGCCCACACTCGCAATCAGGCTGAGGGCAACTGCAAACGGAATGGCCAGCGATCCGATATAGGCACCGCGATACCACGCGACGCCCAGGAACAGGCCGCCCGCACCGTAGAGCGTGAAGATCAGCCAGTAGTGCAGGAAGACGAGATGCACCTCAAGCGGATGATCGTAGAGGTGAGACCCATCAACGGCCTGCGGCCATCCGGCAAGATGGTATATCAGCGCCTCGGGAAAAAAGGTCACGATGCACAGCGCGGCGACCATGGCAGCGAACAGCGGCACGAAGATGAAAGCCGACTTGAGATAGCTGCGCCGGCTCTGCCCATGCGCCACATGCAGTTCCAGATACTGTCCGCCGACATAGCAGCCGATGGCCAGCACATACCATTGCACAATACCCAGTCCGATGACCCAGCCGCTCACTTCGATGGGCCGGAAAAAGGACACGACGACTGGAATGACCAGCATGAGCACCGAAAATGCGCCCCAGATCATGACGGTAAACAGGCCCTGCTCAGCCAGCAGGCGTTTGGGAAACACGGCGAAGCCGCGCGGAATACGGGCGGTCACAGTGGTCATGGCTGGCTCCCTTCGGCGGTGATGTGTACGAAAATGTCTTGGATCGGCAGTCCGCCGACGTCGAGCCGCTCGGCCGCGGCACGCTCGGTTATCCGTGCCATCTCGCCAAAGACGGCAACCGATCGCGTCGGCCCCAGGTCGCGCGTCGACAGGACACGCAGGCCCTCGGTCGCCCGGTCCACGGCCTCGCGGGGCCCGACCAGGGTCGCGCCCCGCGCCTGGAGCGTCTCGGCATCCTCACGCAGCACCATCCGGCCCGCGTCGATGATGACGATGTCCGAAAACAGCCGCGCCACTTCTTCGATCAGATGGGTGGACAGGACGATGATCCGTGGATTGTCCATGTAGTCGGCCAGAAGCGCCTCGTAGAAGGCATAGCGCGTTGGCGCGTCCATCCCCAGATAGGCCTCGTCGAACAAGGTCAGCGGCGCCTGGCTTGCCAGCCCCAGCGCCGAGGCCAGCGCCGAACGTTGCCCGCGCGAGAGCGTGCCGACTTTCTTCTTACGGTCGAGCTTGAACGTATCGAGGAGGCGCCCCGCCAGCGCCTCCGACCAATAGGGACGCATATCCGCGGAAAATTCGAGCGCATAACCGATGGTCTCGGTGCCATCCACCATGTCGCCGCTTTCGCGGATGAGGCAGATCTGGCTGGTCGCGGCCTCATTGTCGAAAACCGGCAGGCCATCGACGAGCACTTGGCCACCATCGGGCCGGCGCAGTCCGGCCACCGCTGACAGCAGCGTCGTCTTGCCCGAGCCGTTGCGCCCGAGCAGGCCGCAAATGCCGACCCCCTCCAGTCGCAGCGACAGCCCGTCCACGGCCACGACATCGCCATAGCGCATGGTGAGGTTTTCGATATCCAGCGTCACGGTCATGACCGTTCCTTTCCGTTTGCATCAACCGCCGCGCGCACCTGCTCGGCCACCTCGTCCAGCGACAGGCCCAGTGCTCTGGCCTCCGCGATCATTGGCGCCACATGTTCGGCAAAGAAGCGCTCGCGCCGCTCGACCAGGAGCTTGGCCCGCGCCTCCGGGCTGACGAACATGCCCACGCCGCGCCGCTTGTAGAGCAGCCCCTCGTCAATAAGCTCCTGGAAGGCCTTGGCGGCGGTGGCCGGATTGATGCCGTAAAAGGCAGCATACTGATTGGTGGACATGACCTGTTGATCCGCATCCAGCGTGCCGGTGACGATATTGGCGCGGATGCGATCCCCGATCTGCCGGTATATCGGAACCCTGTCGCTGAACACGCTCGCCTCGTTGGTTCGTTACTTCACTAATGAACCATATAGGTCGTGCCGGGTGGCCGTCAAGGGTGGGGCAAAACGTCGGCCACGACTGGCACTGAGAGGCCAGAACGGCTATTGCCTTGGGAAACACGAGGAGAAATCCCATGATCATCGAGCCCAAGATCCGCGGTTTTATCTGCACCACCGCCCATCCCACCGGCTGCGCCACCAATGTGCAGCGCCAGATCGACCACGTCGTGATCAAGGGGCCGATCCCCTCGGACCGCAAGCGCGTCCTCGTGCTCGGCTGCTCCACGGGCTATGGCCTGGCCTCGCGTATCGTCACCACCTTTGGCAGCGGCGCCGACACGGTTGGCGTGTCCTTCGAGCGCGAACCGGGGGAATCCAAGCCCGCTTCGGCCGGCTGGTACAACAACCGCGCCTTCGAGAACCGTGCCCGCACCGCCGGCTCCAAGGCCGTGACCATCGAAGGCGACGCCTTCTCGGACGCCGTCAAGGCCGAGACAATTGAAGCCATCAAGCAAACGCTCGGGCAGGTGGACCTGGTGGTCTATTCGCTGGCCTCGCCGGTGCGCACCGACCCCAAGGACGGCGTGACCTATCGGTCCGTCATCAAGCCCTATGGTGGCGCGGTGACCTCCAAGACCCTCAATACCGGCACTGGCGAAGTCTCCGAGATCAGTGTCGAGCCGGCCACCGAGGAAGAAGCCGCCGCGACCGTCAAGGTCATGGGTGGCGAGGATTGGGAGCTCTGGATCAAGGCGCTCTCGGATGCCGGTGTGTTGGCCGATGATTTCCTCTCGCTCAACTACACCTATCTCGGTTCCGAGCTGACCTGGCCGATCTATCACAAGGGCACGCTGGGCAAGGCCAAGGCCGATCTCGACCGCGCTGCCCAGGCCATTCGCGATACCCATGGCAAGAACGCCGCCCATGTCGTGGCGCTCAAGGCCGTCGTAACCCAGGCCAGTTCGGCCATTCCGGTGGTGCCGCTCTATGGCACGCTGCTGATCAAGGTCGAGGACGAAATGGGCCTCAGCGAAGGCCCGATCCACCAGATCGACCGCCTGTTCCGCAAGAAGCTGCAGGGCGATCTGCACCTCGATGAGGACAACCGCATCCGCGTCGATGACTGGGAGCTTTCCCAGGCCATGCAGGCAGAGCTGGCCAAGCGCTGGAAGGTGCTGACCACCGAAAACCTCGGCGAATTGGCCGACCTCCCCAAATACCGCGAAGAGTTCATGCGGCTCTTTGGTTTCGCGGTTGGCGGCGTGGACTATTCCAAGGATGTCGATCCGCGCGTAGTCGAGTAATCAATGTGAAGGGGCGCCGCCGGCGCCCCTTTTCCTGGCTACCAGCAGCAGAAGCCGCCATCGACCAGCAGGTCGACGCCGGTGACGAAGCTTGCTGCCTCGGACAGCAGAAACACCGCCGGTCCGACCATCTCATCCGGTCGCGCCATGCGTCCCATCGGCGTCTGCTCCTCGAACAGCCTGGTCTGGTGCACCATTTCCGGTCGGGTGTTCATCGGCGTTGCCGTGTAGCCCGGACTGATCGTGTTGACGCGAATGCCGCGTCCCACCCATTCCATCGCCAGCGATTTCGACATGTGGATGACGCCGGCCTTGGAGGCGTTGTAATGCGCCTGCGACAGGCCACGATTGACGATGACGCCGGACATGGAGGCAATGTTGACGATAGCACCGCGGCCATGGGCCAGCATGGCGCGCGCCTCTGCCTGGCAGGACAGGAACACGCCCTTGAGGTTGATATCCATCAGCGTCTGATACTGATCGAGCGCCATGTCCTCTGCCGCATTGGCATTGGCGATGCCCGCCGCATTGACGGCCAGTGACAAAGGCCCCAGTTCCGCCTCGAGCCCGCCGACAGCATCGGCCAGTGCTTCAGCATCGGTGACATCGACAGCCAGTGACAGGCTGCGCCGTCCGGTCGTGGCAATTTCTGCTGCCGTATCGGCCAGACCACCATCGGACCGCCGGTCGAGCAGCGCCACATCGGCCCCGCATTGCGCCAACCCAACGGCGATACGCTGACCGATGCCGCTGCCGGCGCCGGTGACCAGCGCCACATTGCCCGACAGGTCGAACTGTTTTGCAGCATTAATCGCGGTCATCATCATCCCCCCCGAATTCACCTGCCTGCGCCGGCGGATAGGCATGTTCGCCACCCTGCCAGTCGCGGACGGTAAAGCAGCCATCGCCGCCCGTCACGCTGGCCGCACCGATATCAGCCTTGCCGTGGCCCCCGGGAATATCAAGCACGTAGGTCGGCTGGCACAGCCCGGAAATCCTGCCCCTGAGCGCAGCGACAAGCGCCTGCCCCTCTGCGATGCCGACGCGAAAGTGCCCGGTGCCGGGGGCCAGGTCGGGGTGGTGCAGGTAATAGGGCTTGATCCGGTTCTCGACGAAGGTCCGCATCAGCGCCGCCAGCGTTGCGACATCGTCGTTAACGCCCCTGAGCAGCACCGATTGGCTGATAAGGGCGATGCCGCCCTCAAACAGGCGCGCGATTGCCGCCCGCGCCAGCGGCGTAAATTCGCGCGGATGATTGGCATGGACCGCCAGATAAGTGGTCTTGCCGCTGGCGGTGAGCGCCGCCACCATCGCCGCATCGATCCGCTCCGGCTCGACCACCGGAACCCGCGTGTGAAAGCGCACAATCTTGACATGCTCGATGCGGGCCAGCCGCTCCATGATCGCGCGCAGGCGCCGGGGCGACAGCACCAGGGGATCACCCCCGGTGAGGATGACTTCCCAGATTTCATCATGGCCCGCGATGTAGGCCATTGCCGCATCGAGCTCTTGCTCGGTCAGCGTGCCAAGGCCCTGCGGGCCCACCATTTCGCGGCGGAAGCAGAATCGGCAATAGACGGGGCAGACATGCACGGCCTTGAGCAGCACCCGGTCGGGATAGCGATGGACAATGCCCTCGACCGGCGAATGGGTGAGGTCACCGATGGGATCGGTTCGCTCTTCGGGCGTCGTGACCAGTTCGGCGGCGGATGGCACATATTGGCGCGCGATCGGGTCATTGGGGTCAGCCGGATCGATCAGTTCACGCACCGCCGGGGTAATGCCGATGGCATATTTTTCGGCGACGGCGGCTAGGTTGCCTTCTCCAGTGACCAGCCCCGCATCGATCAAACTCCGAACAGTCTTGATGGGGATCACCCTTTGCCCCCCTCATCCGCCCTTCGGGCACCTTCTCCCACGAGGGGAGAAGGGGGACGCTGTGACCGGCCATACACCGGACCACCCTTCTCCCCTCGTGGGAGAAGGTGGCTCGTGCGCAGCGCGAGACGGATGAGGGGCCCTTGGGCCTCGACAAGCCTGCTCATTCCGCCACCGGCGCCCAAAGTACCGCCTCGATCCGTTGCGCGCCCGTGGCCAGCATCACCAGCCGGTCAAAACCCAGGGCCACCCCACTGGCTTCGGGCATGTGCGCCAGCGCGGCGAGAAATTCCTCGTCCAGCGGATAGCGTTCGCCATAGATGCGGGCCTTCTCTGCCATTTCCGTTTCGAAGCGCGTCCGCTGTTCGGTCGCATCGGTCAATTCGCCAAATCCATTGGCCAGTTCGACGCCTGAGGCGTAGACCTCGAACCGCTCCGACACCCGCCGGTCGCCCGGCACCCGCCGCGCCAGTGCCGCCTCGACCGCCGGATAGCGATCCAGCACCGTCACCCGCCCATTGCCCAGCTTTGGTTCGACCTTGTCGACCAGAATATGGGTGAAGAGATAGGACCAGGCACGGTCCTCGGGCACCGCCATGCCGGCGCGCACCATCTGCTCAGCCAGTTTCGCGCCATCGGCCGTTCCCTCGGCATCAAGCGTCGCCAGAAGGTCGATCCCGGCATGGACCATGAACGCCTCGGCCACGCTGATGCGTTCGGCCTCTGCCCGTGGATCACACTCCCGTCCGCGAAAACTGAACCGATCGATACCCGTGGTTTCCGCCGCCAGCCGGATCAGCGCCAGGGTGTCGGCAATGATGGCTTCGTAGGGTTCTTCCACCCGGTACCATTCCAGCATGGTGAATTCGGGGTGGTGGAGCGCGCTGCGCTCGCGGTTGCGCCAGACGTGCTGGAGACTGGCAATGCGCCGCTCACCCGCCGCCAGCAGCTTCTTCATGGTGAATTCGGGCGAGGTGTGCAGATACATCGCCTGCCCCAACCCGTCTTTGCCGACCATCTCGGTGGCGAAAGCGTGCAGGTGCGTCTCGTTGCCGGGAGAACGCTGCAGCCCGGGCGGATCAACAATGAGGAAATCGCGCTCCGCCAGCCACAACCGCACCGCAGCATCGATGCGCGAACGGGCCATGAGGGCAGGACGGCGATCGGCGTGCCGGTCGGGATGCCACCAGGGCGTCTGCTCATTGCGGCTTGATGCCGTCATCGTCGGCTTTCTTGCGGTCCGGTCTGGCGAAAGGTCGCGGAATATTGTATCGGGCGCACCACGAAACGGAATTCCGGCGCCCGGACGGCTCAGTCCTCTAGCCCGCGCCAGCGATTGCAACAAGGAAGAATTATGGTCAAGGTCATCGCCTCGTCCCTGCGCAAAGGCAATGTCGTCGAGCAGGACAACAACCTGCACGTCATCCTGACGGCCGAAAACGTCCACCCCGGCAAGGGCAATTCGGTGACCAACGTCACCATGCGCCGCATTTCCGATGGCGTGAAGGTGATCGGCCGCTGGCGCACGGTGGAAATGGTCGAAAAGGCCGACGTGGATGATCGCGAATACGACTATCTCTATTCGGACGGCGAGGGCCACCACTTCATGGAGCCCTCGACCTATGAGCAGATCACGGTGTCCGACGATGTCGTGGGTGACCAGAAGGCCTATCTCACCGATGGCATGAAGGTGCACCTGATGACCCATGAGGGCATCGCGCTTTCCATGGACCTGCCGCAGCGCCTGACCTTCGAGATCGTCGAGACTGAACCGGTGGTCAAGGGCCAGACGGCGTCCTCGTCCTACAAGCCCGCCGTGCTCAACAACGGCCTGCGCGTCATGGTCCCGCCCCATATCGACACCGGCACTCGCATCGTCATCCTGACCGAAGACAATTCCTATGTCGAACGCGCCAAGGACTAAAGTCCGGCGCCGCGTCGCGGCTCACGGGGCAAGCCGGAACACCCCATAAAGCACACCCCCAAATCAAGGCATAAAGAACGGGCCCTTCCGGGCCCGTTTTTATTGACATCACACGCCAAACCGCTTGCTCAGCCAGGCCATCTGCTGCCGGTCCTGGAACGGCCCGCCGCCTTCGTGATTGTTGAACTCGTATTCGATGATCGACTTGTCGCTTCCCGCAAAGGCCTTGTAGGCGCCATAAATCGTCGAAGGCGGGCAGACATCATCCATCAGCGCCACCGAAAACAGGGCAGCCGCCTTGCTCCGGCGGGCGAAATTGACGCCGTCGAAATAGCGCAGGGTGTTGAATACGGTCTCCTTGTTGTCCCGATGCTGGGCCAGATACCGCACGATTTCGAGGTACGGGTCGCGCCCGGCAACGCGCACCGCGCGCGGAAAATCGCACAGGAACGGCACGTCCGACATCACGGCCTTGACGCGGCTGTCGATGCCCGCAGCCGCCAGCGCTATGCCGCCGCCCTGAGATCCGCCGCAGACTGCGATCCGCTCGGGGTCAACGAAATCCTGATCCGCCATGGCGTCGATGGCGCGCACCGCATCGGTGAAAAGCCGGCGATAGTAATAATCGTTACGCTCGAGAATGCCCTTGGTCATTACCCCGGGAATCTGGCTCGTCGAACCAACTGGGTCAGGCGTGGCGCCCGTGCTCCAGCTCGCCCCCTGGCCGCGCGTATCCATGCGGAAATAGGCAAAGCCGGATGCGGCCCAGTGCAGCATTTCGTGCGGAAAGCCGCGCCCGCCGCCATAGCCGACATATTGCACGAGCAGAGGCAGCTTCTCTGTCCGCTGGCGGGGCAGCACCAGCCAACCCCGAACCTTTTGCCCGCCAAAGCCGGGAAAGGTGACATCAAAAACCTCAAGCAGTTTCAGCGTCGTGTCGGCCGGCGCCATGTCAACCTGGCCGCCCGCCGCGCGGGCTTCGCCAAGTGTCGCCTCCCAGAAGGCGCCGAAATCATCCGGCAGGGTGACGCGGCTCTCATACTGGTCGAGGGCGGGGTGAACGAGATCGGGAAAGGGCACGCTGAGCTCCACGCAAAGGTTCAAACCTTCCATACCAGAGCGTGCGGATTCGGCCCATTCAGTTCCGGATAAACTGTCCCCGATGATAGCGAATGGCCGCCAGGTCGGGCCAGAGGGCCCGGTTTTCCGGCAGGTGAAGCGGGCCGCCCGGCTGGACGATGCCATCATCCGCGCGGGTCAAAATTTGATAGTCGTCTGAAATCAGCACATGACCCTTGGCGAGCAGCCCGTGCGCAACCATGTCGACGACGATACCCTTGCCGGGCAGCAGAATGGAGCTCCCCTCAAGGGGCTCGAACATGAAAACCGACAGGTCCGGGTGCGGGCCAGCGCTGTGCGGCGTAAAGACATGTCCCGTCACGGCGCAGCGATACCCATAGGCATCGAGCAGGAACTGGACGTAATCGACAGCCTGGCCGAACGCGAACCCGGTCTGGTCCATTTCTGAGAACCCGCTTGCCTCCTCGTCTTTGCCCATACGGAAATCCCCCGGTCGGGGAATACCATAGAGGTTGGCCCGGATTTGACAATCGCGGGAACGGAAGTGCCGGACCGGTCACAATTTCGTCCGCCGCAAGGGTGTCCGAATCTGAAAGGGTGCGGATCAGGCCTTGACGAATTTCAATTTTTGACCAAACGATCAAAAACCGGGTTGGAACAGGGAGACTGACCATGCGGTTCGGCTACAAGGCCTCGGCGGAGCAGTTCGCCCCCAATACACTTCTCGGCTTTGCCGTGGAAGCGGAAGCGGCGGGCTTTGACTCGGTCTTCGTCTCCGACCACTTCCAGCCATGGAAACATACCGACGGCCATGCCCCCTTCGCCCCGGGCTGGATGTCGGCGGTGCTGGCTCGCACCGAACGCATCGTGCTCGGCACCTCGGTGCTGACCCCGACCTTCCGGCTGCATCCGACCGTGGTTGCCCACGCCTTCGGCACCATGGGGGCCATGTTCCCCGGCCGGGTCATACTCGGTGTCGGCACGGGTGAAGGCCTCAACGAAGTGCCGGCGACCGGCATGGTCTGGCCGGAGCTCAAGGAGCGCTCGGCCCGCCTGCGCGAGGCGGTGAAGCTCATCCGCCAACTCTGGAGCGAAGATCGCGTCACCTTCGAGGGACAATATTACCAGACGGTCAGCGCCACCATCTACGACAAGCCCGCCGAGCCCGTGCCGATCTATATTGCCGCTGGCGGCCCGCTCAACGCCAAATATGCCGGGCGAGCCGGGGATGGCTTCATCTGCACCTCCGGCAAGGGCGCCGAGCTCTATACGCAGGAACTGCTGCCCAATGTCGAGGTCGGGCGCGGCGAGAGCGACCGGCGGGACAAGCCGTTCGAACGTATGATCGAGGTCAAGGTGTCCTTCGACCCCGACGCCGAGCGGGCCTTGCAGGATTGCCGCAACTGGGCGGCCCTGTCGCTGTCGGCGGAAGAAAAGCACTCGGTTGAGGACCCCGAGGAAATGGAACGGCTGGCCGCAGCCCTGCCCATCGAGCGGGTCGCCAAACGCTGGATCGTCTCTTCCGATCCCGATGAACACGTCGCCGCCATCAAGACCTATATCGATTATGGTTTCGACCACCTGGTGTTTCATGCCCCGGGCACGGACCAGAGCCGGTTCCTGCGGCTCTACGCGGCCGAAATCCTGCCCCGGCTGCGGAAGCTGGTGGGATAGATGGCCAACAGCGCGATCCATCCCCTATCCCCAAAGGTCACCCCGGCGCAGGCCGGGGCCCATCTTGAAATCTCAGGATGGATCCCGGCTCAAGGCCGGGATGACATCGATGATCGCTGCAGCAAAGGCGTCATCTGCAAAAAGGCACGGTGGTCATGACCCCCCGCTTTTCCGTCTGGGGCATTACCGGCCTCCCCGAGATCGCGCCAGGTGATGACCTCGTGACCCTGATCGCCGATGCCGTTGCCGCCCAGACCGCCACCGATCCCGGTCTTGCCCTGGAGGCTGGCGACATCCTCGTCGTCACCAGCAAGATCATCTCGAAATCCGAAGGCATGCAGGTTCCGGCGGCCGACCGCGAAAAGGCGATTGCCGCCGACACGGTTCGTGTCGTGGCCGAGCGGGTCCATCCCGGCGGCACCTTCCGGATCGTGGAAACGCGGCAGGGCCTGGTGATGGCGGCCGCCGGCATCGACATGTCCAATGTGCCCGAAGGCGTGGCCCTGCGTCTCCCCGCCGATCCCGATGCCTCGGCCCGCGCCCTTTGCGCCGGTCTGAGGACCAGGCTTGGCGTCGACATCGGCATCGTCATCACCGACACCATCGGCCGCGCCTGGCGCGTTGGCCAGACCGACATGGCCATCGGCGCCGCCGGCGTGCAACTCACCGACGATCTGCGCGGCGCCAACGACGCCAATGGCCGCCCGTTGCACGTCACCCAGGCGGTCGTCGTCGATGAAATTGCCGGCGCCGCCGATCTTGTCAAAGGCAAGACAACCGGCATTCCCGTCGCCGTTGTCCGTGGCCTCGGCCGCTTCGTGCGCGATCTCGACGCGCCTGGCGCCCGCACGCTGACCCGCACCGGCGATGATGACATGTTCCGCTTCGGCTCGGCCGAGGCCTACCGGCTCGGCTATGAAGCGGCGATGGCCGAAATCAAATCCAAGAACAAGCAGCGTCAGGATTAAGCAATGGCGACGGCCTTAAACGCACATGCCGGGTCATCCCCGCGACCGCGGGGACACCTGTTTCTCGCTTTTGCCGCCCTTCTCGCCCTGGTCCCGCAGGCCCAGGCCGCAACGATCTATCCCCATGCGGTCGACAATTGCGGCACCGTGATTTCCCTTGATGGGCCGCCACAACGCGTCGTCACCATCAAATCGACGGCCACCGAACTGCTACTGTCTCTGGGCCTGGCCGACAGGATTGTCGGTGTCGGCTTCCAGGATGGCCCCCTGCCCGACGATCTTGCCGCCGACCTGCCGGTGCTTTCGGACAAGCTCCCCAGCCAGGAGGTCGTGCTCGAGACCGAGCCGGACTTCATCTATGGCGGTTGGGAGAGCAACTTTGCCGCCGACGGTGCCGGGGAACGCGCCACGCTCGCCCGGCTCGGCATAGAGACCTATGTCGCGCCCGCCGCCTGCCGCTCCGTCGTGCCGCCCAAACTGACCTTCGAGCGCCTCTTTGCCGAATTCGGCGAGATGGGCGTCATTTTCGACGTCATCGACGCGGCCAACAGCCTGATCGAGCGGCAATCGGCCATGTTGGCAACGATCTCGCCGGACCAGCGGGGCCTTTCCGCGCTCTGGTACTCCTCCGGCACCAAGACACCCTATGTCGGTGCCGGCACCAATGCCCCGGCCATGATCATGGAAGCGCTGGGCCTTCAAAACATCTATGCCGATGTCAACGAGGGCTGGATTTCGGCCAGCTGGGAGGCCATCGTCGCCGCCAATCCCGACGTGATCGTGCTGGTCGATGCCGCGTGGAACTCGGCCGAGCAGAAGAAGGCATTGCTGGCCGAAAACCCGATCACCAGCCAACTCGACGCCGTCATCCACCAGCGTTACCTCGTCATCCCCTTCCCCGCCGCCGAAGCCGGCGTGCGCAATGTGCCGGCAACCCTGGACATGGCGGGGCAATTGGCGGGGCTGGATTTCGACGAATGAGCCTTTCGAGCGCGGCGATACCCCCACCCACCCTCCCCCTGATAGGGGGAGGAGCAATTCGCGTGCAGGGCGAGATGTGGCGCAAAGCTCCGGCCACTCTCCTCCCCCTATCAGGGGGAGGTCGGGTGGGGGTGCCGGTACAAGCGACTTCATGAACCGCCTCACCCTCCCTGCCCTCGCCCTGCTCATCCTGCTCAGCGCCGTCATCGCCGTGACCCTGGGCCCGGCTGATATCAGCGCGGGGGAGGTGTGGGCGGTTATCCTGCACCATCTTGGCCTCTTGCCCGACAGCGGCGTGACGCGCCTGCGGGACGCCATTGTCTGGGAATTGCGGCTGCCGCGCGTTGGCACGGCGCTGATCGTCGGCGCGGGCCTGGCGCTTTCCGGCGCAGTCATGCAGGCGCTGACCCGCAACCCGCTGGCCGATCCATACCTGCTCGGTCTCTCCTCCGGCGCCGCCCTCGGCGCCGTCAGCCTGGCGCTGGTCGGCCTGACCCTGCTCATGCCCATTGGCGCCTTCTTCGGGAGCCTGGCCGCGCTCGCCCTGGCCCTGCTCGTGGCGCGCCTTTTGGGCGGTGTCACGCCGAGCCGCACCATCCTCGCCGGCATCAGCATATCGGCGCTGGCCTCGGCCCTGACCTCGCTCCTCATCTTCTGGTACGCCACCGGTGACAGCTACCGGGAAATCCTCGCCTGGCTCATGGGCACGCTGTCGGGTTCGCTCTGGGCCGATGCCGGTCTCGTGGCCCTGGCGCTGGTCATTTGCGGCCCGGTCATCCTGGTCTCGGGCCGGGCGCTCGACGCCTTCGCCTTCGGCGACACGGCCGCCGCGACGCTTGGTGTCGATGTGGTGCGGCTGCGCTGGATCCTGCTCGGCACAACCGCCCTTCTCACCGGCATCATGGTTTCGGTGGGTGGTGCCATCGGCTTCGTGGGTCTCGTCGTGCCGCACGCGGTGCGCCTTGTCACTGGTTCGCGGCATCGCGCCTTGCTGCCGCACACCATGCTGGTCGGCGCCCTGTTCATGCTCTGGACCGATACGGCCGCCCGCACCCTGTTCGACCCGCGTGAACTGCCCGTCGGCATCATCACCGCCATCATCGGCGCGCCGATCTTCCTGCTCGTGCTGCTGCGCTACCGGAGGGTCACATGAGCCTTTCGGTTTCAGGCCTCTCGGTCAGCGCATCAGGCAAGACCATCGTCTCCGACATCGGCTTTGACGCGCCGGGTGGGCAGCTGACAGCCTTGATCGGACCGAACGGCGCCGGAAAATCGACGCTGCTCTCGGCGATTCTCGGCCTTGTTCCAGCCACTGGAGAGGCCCGGTTCAATGATCAGGCACTGGCCGCCCTGCCGCGTCGCGACCGTGCGCGGCTGGTCGCCCTGGTCGAGCAGTCCGCGTCCACCGAAGAGCGCCTCGAGGTGCGTGACGTGGTGGGCCTCGGCCGTCTGCCCCATGAAGCGGCATGGCAGACCGAGCCCTCGGAGCAGGATGCCGGCATCATCGACCAGGCCCTCGCCGAAACCGGCATGGCCGCATTTGCACGGCGCCGCTTCAACACCCTTTCGGGTGGCGAACAACAGCGCGTGCATCTGGCGCGGGCCCTGGCGCAACAGCCCCGGCTGCTGCTGCTGGATGAACCGACGAGCCACCTCGACATTGCCGGACAATTGCAGCTTCTGGCGCTGCTGCGGCGCAAGGCAGAAAGCGGCATGACTGTGCTTCTGGCCCTGCATGATCTCAACCTGGCTGCGCGCTTTTGCGATCATCTGGTCGTTCTGTCCGCTGGCCGCCTTGCCGCCGAGGGCGCGGTGGACACGGTTTTGACGCCGTCGCTCCTTGCCGAGGTCTATGGTGTCACGGCCCGGATCATCCCCGACGAGGGTGGCAATCGGCCCATCATCGTCTATGACGAAGCCCGCCACCAGATTCCCGATTGACAATCGGGCCCGGCCCCGCAAAAATTTGATCGGCTGGTCAAAAATTTGACCCGAAAAGGGAGCGCGGGAAAAGCATGGAATTCGGCATCACCTTCAAGGGATTTATCGAGGCCGAGCGGGCACGCTATCTGGTGCGCGCCGCCGAATATGCCGGCTTTTCCTATTGCTGGTTCTATGACAGCCACATTCTCTGGCGCGATTGCTACGCCGCCATCGCCATGTGCATGGAACACACCACCGACATGCGCTTTGGTCCACTGGTGACCAATCCCGACGTGCGCGACTGGTCGGTCGCCGCCTCCATCTTCGGTTCGCTGTCCAAGCAGTCGGGCGGCCGGTTCGACCTGGCCGTGGGCCGCGGCGACAGTTCCATGCGCGTCATGGGCAAGAAGCCTGCAACGCTGGCGCGCGTCGCCGATTTCATCGCCAAGACCAAGGCCATGGTGCGCGGCGAAGAGGTGTCCTACGGCGAAATCCCGGCCGCGGTGAAGTTTCCCTGGGCCGTCGGCCATGACATGCCAAGCTGGATTGCGGCCTATGGCCCCCTGGCCCTCAAGACGGCCGGCGAACACGCCGACGGCGTCGTCCTGCAGATCGCCGATCCGGGCCTGTGCAAATGGTTCACCGATCAATGCGTCGACGCCGGCAAGGCTGCCGGCAAGGACATGAGCACGTTCCGCTCCATGGCCGCAGCCCCCGCCTATTTCGGCGACAAGAAGCGCGCCATCGAACATGTCAAATGGTTCCCCGCCATGGTGGGCAACCACGTCGCCGACATCGTCGAGAAATATGGCGCGGACAGCGACAAGGTCCCCCAAAGCCTCACCAGCTATATCGAGAAGCGCCGGGGCTACGACTATTCCAAGCACGGCCAGGCGGATAATCCCTATCTCGATTTCATCACCGATGACGTGGTGGAAAGCTTCTGCGTGCTCGGCGAACCCGAGGATCACGTCAAGAAACTGCACGAACTCGAGGCGGCGGGGGTCACCCAGTTCAACATCTATCTCGACAGTGGCGACGAGGAGGAGATCATCGCCAATTATGGAAGGCACGTCATTCCGGCCTTCCGCTGACGACCACGAGGCGCGCCGCAGGGTGCGCCTTTTTTAATGGCCGGCCCCAGTCCGAGACTTCTGGGGAAGCCGGTTTCGACCCCTTCCAAAAGCTGCAGAATTGCTCTTTGGTTGGGCACGGGTGGAGAACGAACAAGAAAACAGCAATCAGGGAACGAAAATGACCAGGATCAATCGCCGCACCATGCTTGCGGCCATTTCACTGACCACCGCCTTGACTTTGTCCGGCGCGAGCTGGGCACAGGACGCCCTCAAGGTGGCAGCAATCTGGACCGTACCGGTCGAGCAGCAATGGGCCAGCCGCCTGCACAATGCCCTCGTGGCCGCCGAAGAGCGCGGCGAGATCGAATACCTCTATTCGGAGAACATCTCCAATACCGACTATGAACGCGTCATGCGCGAATATGCCGAGCAGGGCGTCGCGCTGATGGTGGGTGAAGCCTTCGGCGTCGAGCAGCCGGCCCGCACCGTCGCGGCCGATTATCCCGAAATCGCCTTCCTCATGGGCTCGTCCCTGCCGCCGGTGGAGCCCAATTTCGCGACCTTCGACAACTTCATTCACGAGCCAAGCTATCTCACCGGCATCATCGCGGGCATGAAGACCGAGTCCAACCAGATCGGCATGGTGGGTGGCTATGCCATTCCCGAGGTGAACCGGCTGATGCATGCCTTCATGGCCGGCGCCCTTTCGGTCAATCCCGATGTCACGTTCTCGGTGAGCTTCATCAACTCCTGGTACGATCCGCCCAAGGCCAAGGAAACCGCCTTCGCCATGGTCGATGCCGGCGCCGACATTCTCTATGCCGAACGCTTCGGCGTGTCCGACGCCGCCAAGGAACGCGGCATCTACGCCATCGGCAATGTCATCGACACAGCAGCCGACTATCCCGGCACGATCCTGGCGTCCGCGCTCTGGCATGGCGAGCCGATGATCGAACAGGCCATTGCCGATGTGAAGGCCGGCGCCTTCGCGGCATCCGACTACGGCATCTATGCCTTCATGGAATATGGCGGGTCATCCATGGTCGTGGACGAAGCCCTGGCCGGCGCCGAAGCCGTCGAAGCCGCCAAGGCGGTGGAAGCCACCATTCTCGACAAGTCCTTCACCGTCGAGATCAACGACAGCGAGCCAACCTCGACGCAGTGAGGGTTCACCCCCTCCCAGCCTCCCCCTGAAACAGGGGGAGGAGCTGCTTTCGCGCCTGCCGAAGCCATCGAGCATCCCCGATCCGGTCCCTCCCCCTTCTCCAGGGGGAGGTTAGGTGGGGGTCTTCCCCCAGAGTTAGCACCCCAATGACACCGCCCATCCCCCTGCTCTCCCTGGAAAACATCACCAAGCGTTTCGGCGCCCTCACCGCCAACGACGCCATTTCGCTTGACCTGCACCGGGGCGAAATCCTGGCCCTGCTCGGCGAGAATGGCGCCGGCAAGACCACGTTGATGAACATTCTCTTCGGTCACTACGTCCAGGACGAAGGCAGCGTCCGCGTCGCCTTCGCTGATGGCGCCATGGCCACGCTGCCGCCCGGCTCGCCCGGGGCAGCACTGGCAGCGGGCATCGGCATGGTCCATCAGCATTTCACGCTGGCCGAAAATCTCTCCGGCCTCGACAATATCCGTCTCGGCACCGAACCCCTGCTCGCACTGGGCAACCGGTCACGGGCCCGAGCGAGGATCGAACACCTCATTGCCGAAAGTGGTCTCGACGTCGATCTCGATCGCCGCGTCGCCGCACTCACCGTCGGCGAAAAACAGCGCGTGGAAATCCTCAAGGCGCTCTATCGCGACGCCCGCGTCCTCATCCTCGACGAACCCACCGCCGTGCTCACCCCGCAGGAGGCCGATGGTCTGTTTGTGGTTTTGCGGCGCCTCGCCGCCAATGGCATGGGCATCATCTTCATCTCTCACAAGCTCGGCGAGGTGTTGGCCGTGTCCCACCGGATTCTCGTGCTGCGCCACGGCAAAAAGGCCGGCGAGCTCGAAACCGCCGAAGCCGATCGGCGCGCCATTGCCGGGCTCATGGTCGGCAAGGCCGTGGCCGAATTGGAACATCATCCCGGAACGCCGGGCGAAACAGTTCTTGAAATGACCGGCATCAGCATGGGCCGCAACGGCCAGTCGCAGGCCCTCCACCATGTCGATCTCACCCTCCGCGCCGGCGAAGTGGTCGGGCTGGCCGGCGTCTCGGGCAATGGCCAGGCCGCCATCGCCGCGCTGATCTCGGGGCTCGCAGTTCCGGACAGCGGCAATCTGCGCATTCTTGGGCAGGTCATTTCTACCCCTGATCCGCGAAAGCTTGTGTCCATGGGCGTCGCCCGCATGCCGGAGGATCGTCAGCATGATGGTGTCGTCGGCACCATGAGCGTGGCCGACAATATCGCCATCGAGGACGTCCGGGGCGCGGGGCTCTCCCGTTTCGGCCTTCTCGATAACACGGCCATGCGCGCCCGGGCCGAAACCGCCATTGCGGCCTATGACATCCGCTGCCCCGGCCCCGATGCCGAAGCGCGCCTGCTTTCGGGCGGCAATATCCAGAAGCTGATCCTGGCGCGCGTGCTCGAGCGCGAACCGCGCATCATCCTCGCCAATCAGCCGACGCGCGGGCTCGATATCGGTGCCCAGACGGAGGTCCACCGCCGCATCATCGCCGCCCGCGACCGGGGTGCCGCGGTCCTCGTCATTTCCGAAGACCTCGACGAACTTTTCGCCCTCGCCGACCGGATGGTGGTCATTCATGCCGGCCGTCTCGTCGAGGCCGGCCCCGCCGACGGGCTCGATCGCAATACGGTCGGGCTGCTGATGGCCGGACAATCCGAGGGCATGGAGGCCCGCGCCTCATGATGGTCCGCCTCGTGCCCCGCGCCGATGCCTCCATGGGCCTGCGCCTCGCCGTTTCGCTCGCCGCTGCTGTCATGGCGCTGGTCCTCGTCGCCATTCCTGTCCTGGCGGCCGGGCGCAATCCGCTCGAGGCCTATGGCTTGATGATACAGGGGGCATTCGGCTCCATGTTCGCCTTTTCCGAAACCCTCAACCGCGCCACGCCCCTGATCCTGACCGGCCTCGCCGCGGCCGTCGCCTTCCGGGCCCGCTTGTGGAACATCGGGGCAGAGGGACAGCTCTATATGGGCGCCCTCGCAGCGGTGCTCGTCGGCTCCGGCTTCCTGCAACTGCCAGGTCTCCTGATGATTCCCGCGATCATGATCGCCGGTTTTGTCGCCGGCGGCCTGATGATGGTGGTGCCGACCATCCTCAAGCAGCGGTTCGGCGCCGACGAGGTGGTCATTACCCTGCTCCTCAACTTCGTCGTCATCCTCTTCGTGCAGATGCTGATCGAAGGCCCCCTCAAGGATCCGCTGGCCATGGGCTGGCCGCAATCGGTGCCGCTCGTGGCCGAGGCGAAATTCGACAAGCTCATTCCACGCCTGCGCATGCATTGGGGCCTGATCATCGGCCTTGCCGCAGCCCTCCTGCTCTGGCTCATGGTGCGCAGGACCGTGCTCGGTTTCGAAATCAAGGCCGTGGGCGAGAACAAGGCGGCCGCCCGATTTGCCGGCATTCCCGTCGGCGCCACCATGCTCAAGGTGGCCCTGATTTCCGGCGGCCTGGCAGGCCTCGCCGGTGTCAGCGAAGTCGCGGGGGTCAAGGGGTATCTCTCGGGCGATCTTTCACCCGGCTTCGGCTATTCGGGGATCGTCGTCGCCATGCTGGCGGGCCTCTCGCCCATTGGCAGCGTCCTGGCCGCCGTATTCATCGCCGCCGTCTTTGTCGGCGCCGACTCCATGAGCCGGGCCACCGGCATCTCAAACTACCTTGCCGACCTCGTGGTAGCGCTGAGCCTGCTCTGCGTGCTCGTGGGCACATTCTTCCTGCGGTTCCAGCTGGTCCGCACCAACCGGCCTGCGGAGGCCTGAGCCATGGATGTCCTTTTCGAGATCCTGGGCTCGGCCAATTTCTGGGCCGCCGCCATCCGCATCGCCACGCCGCTGATTTTCGGCGTTCTGGGCGCTCTCATCTGCGAACGGGCCGGCGTGCTCAATCTGGGGATCGAAGGCATTTTCGTGGCCGGGGCCATGGCCGGCTGGCTGGCCGTCTATCTTGGTGCCGGTCTCTGGGGCGGGGTACTGGTGGCGGCCCTGGCCGGGGCCGTTTTCGGATCACTGCACGCCCTGCTCACGGTCATTCTCGGCCTGTCGCAGCACGTCTCCGGCATCGGCATCACGCTCCTGGCCACCAGCCTCAGCTACTTCACCTACCGCACCGCATTGCCCAGTGTTACCTCGCCGCCGCGCATCACCCCGTTCCAGCCGGTATCCATACCGGGCCTGTCGGACCTGCCGTTTTTCGGTCCCGCGCTGTTCCAGCAGACGGGCCTCACCTGGCTCGCCATCGCGCTCGTCGCCCTCGTGGCTTTGGTGCTCTACCGGACGCCGCTGGGCCTCGCCATCCGGGCGGTGGGCGACAATCCCGCTTCGGTCGAGGCGCAGGGTCTATCGGTCGTCGGCCTACGGGTCGGGGCGGTGATTGCCGGATCGGCGCTGATGGCGCTGGGCGGCGCTTTCCTCACCATGTCAGCCTTCGATGCCTTCTTCTTCGGCATGGTCAATGGCCGGGGCTGGATCTGCATCGCGCTTGTCGTCTTTGCCTCCTGGCAGCCCGGCAAGGCCCTGCTCGGCGCCCTGCTCTTTGGCGCCTTCGATGCCTTCCAGATCCGCCTGCAGGCCGAAATCGGCCAGGTCGTACCCGGCCAGGTCTTCCTGATGATGCCCTATCTCCTGTCCATCCTTGCGCTGGTGCTCGTCGCCCGCAAGGCAGACTACCCGCGCGCCCTGCTGCAACCCTGGACACGGGGACAGCGGCATTAGGAACTGACCGCATTCCACCGAGTCATTCCCGCGAAAGCGGGAACCCCTGTTGCGAAAAACAAAGGTCCCCGCTTTCGCGGGGATGACACCGCTAAAGTTGAAACGCCAGAGGCACGACATGTTCGACCTGAAAATCATCAACGCCACCCTGCCCGATGGCCGCACCGGTCTCGACATCGGCATAAGGGCCGGCCGCATAACCGCGCTCGAAACCAATCTCGGCGGCGACGCAGGCGAGACGATCAATGCAGCCGGTCAATTGGTGTCGCCCCCCTTCGTCGATTGCCACTTTCATATGGACGCGACCCTCTCGCTCGGCCTGCCGCGGATCAACGAGAGCGGGTTGCTGCTCGAAGGCATCCGTATCTGGGGGGAACTCAAGCCGCTCCTGACCCACGAGGCAGTGATCGAGCGGGCCATGGCCTATTGTGACCTGGCGGTAAGCCAGGGCCTCCTCGCCATCCGCACCCATGTCGACATCTGCGATGAAAGACTGCTCGGCGTCGAAGCGCTGCTGGAGGTAAAAAAGCGCGTCGCACCCTATATCGACCTGCAACTGGTCGCCTTTCCGCAGGATGGCTATTTCCGCTATCCCGGCGCTGTGGACCTCCTCAACCGCGCCCTCGACCTGGGCGTCGATGTCGTCGGCGGCATCCCGCATTTCGAGCGCACCATGAGCGATGGCGCCGCCAGCGTGAAAGCCCTGTGCGAAATCGCGGCCGAGCGCGGCCTGCTCGTCGATCTCCACTGCGACGAGACCGACGACCCGATGAGCCGTCACATCGAGACGCTGGCCTATGAAACGCAACGCCTGGGCCTCAACGGTCGCGTCAACGGTTCGCACCTCACATCCATGCACTCCATGGACAATTACTATGTCTCAAAACTGCTGCCGCTGATCGCCGAGGCCGAAGTCAGCGCCACCGCCAATCCCCTGATCAATATCGGTATCCAGGGGCGCCACGACACCTATCCCAAGCGGCGCGGCATGACCCGTATTCCGGAAATGCTGACTTATGGCATCACCTGCGCCTTCGGCCATGACTGCGTGATGGACCCCTGGTATTCGCTCGGCAGCGGCGACATGCTTGAGGTCGCATCCATGGGCTTGCACGTGGCACAGATGACCGGCCGCGCCGCCATGCGGCAATGCTTCGACGCGGTCACCACCGGCCCGGCAAAAATCATGCATCTCGATGGTTATGGGATCGCAGTTGGCAACAAGGCCGACATGGTCGTGTTGCAGGCCGCCGACCCCATCGAGGCCATCCGGCTCCGGGCAACGCGCCTCAAGGTCATCAAGTCGGGCAAGGTCATCGCCAATAGTGCGCCGCGCCGCACCAGCCTGTCGCTTGCCGGCCGCCCCGAAGAGCTCGACCCCAGCGCCATGCGCTCTCAGTTCACCTGACCATTGAGCAGGCTGGTATTGCCGCCCGCCGCGGTCGTGTCCACGCACACATGCCGCTCGATCCACAGCCGGTCAATCTGATCGGCGCCGGTGATGAGCGGCAGTATCGGCCCGGCGCGCCGGGCCATGGCCACCCGCGCACGGCGCAACGCGGCCTCGCCGCCAAACAGCGCCACCGCATCAAACCCCTGCCCTTCGGCCAGGTCGGCAGCCTCGAAATTGCCGTCCACCGCCTTGCAACCGGCATCGCGCGCCATCGCATGTTGCGCCGCCCGACCCGCAGCGCTGGGTCCAAGGCACAGCAGCGTGCCGCGCGGTTCGAGCCGCAGCACATTGCTCTCCCCGGTGACCCCGGGCAAAACCCGCTCATCCACCCGCTGGGCCACCCCGCCAGCGGTAAAGCGCGGCAGGTAG
This sequence comes from Devosia sp., assembly GCF_025809055.1. Taxonomy (NCBI): domain Bacteria; kingdom Pseudomonadati; phylum Pseudomonadota; class Alphaproteobacteria; order Hyphomicrobiales; family Devosiaceae; genus Devosia; species Devosia sp. The sequence goes on from NZ_CP075529.1 coordinate 1,733,363, forward strand.
TTGGGGCCACCGGCTTTCGGCCCCGTGCCTGAAAGCCCTTCACCACCAAAGGGCTGTGAGCCCACCACCGCCCCGATCTGGTTGCGGTTCACATAGATATTGCCCGCCCTTGCCGCATCGGCCAACCGCTCGGCCCGCGATTCGATGCGGGTGTGAAGGCCAAAGGTCAGCCCATAGCCGGTCGCATTGATGGCAGCGACCACCCGATCCAGCTCCGCCGCGCGATATGTCGCCACATGCAGGATAGGCCCGAAAACTTCCTCGGGCACGTCCTCGATCCCGCTGACCCCGAACAGCGTCGGGCCAGTGAAATGCCCACCGTCCGGAACCGGCAGCTGGTGGATGATCGCTCCGCTCCGCCGCGCGACATAGTCTGCGATCCGCTCCCGTGCCGGCCCGTCGATGATCGGACCGATATCGGTAGCAAAAGACCATGGATCGCCAAGGCGCAGCTGATCCATGGCGCCCTTCAGCATCTCGATAATGGCGGGGGCCACCTCGGCCTGGAGATAGAGCACCCGCAGCGCCGAGCAGCGCTGTCCGGCCGATTGAAACGCCGAGGCCACGACATCGCGCACCACCTGCTCCGGCAGGGCGGTGGAATCGACAATCATGGCGTTGATGCCGCCGGTTTCCGCGATCAGCGGCGCCCGGGGGTCAAGATGGCTGGCCATGGCGGCATTGATGGCGCGGGCGGTCGCGGTCGATCCGGTGAAGGCCACCCCGGCGACGCCAGGCGCGGACACCAGCGCCGCTCCCACCTCTCCGCCACCAGGCAGCAGCTGCAGCGCGTCCGCCGGCACCCCGGCCGCATGCAGCAATTGCACCGCCCGGAAGGCAATCAGCGGCGTCTGCGGCGCGGGCTTGGCCAAAACCGGATTGCCCGCCATCAGCGCCGCCGCGACCTGTCCGGTAAAGATGGCGAGGGGAAAATTCCATGGCGCGATGCAGGTGAAGGGACCGCGCGCCGGGCTTTGCAGGTTCGCGCCTTCCTGGGCGTAGTAGCGCAGGAAATCCACCGCCTCACGCATCTCGGCAATGCCATCCGGCAGGGTTTTTCCCGCTTCCCGCGCCAGCAACGCCAGAAGCTCGCCGCGTTGGGCCTCGAATGCATCGGCAGCCTTGTTGAGTATTTCGGCCCGGACGGCCGGGGCAACGGCGGTCCAGCGGCTTGTCGCAGCAATGCCCACCGCTTTCGCGACGCTTGCAGCATCGGCCGCAACCACGCGGCCGACAACATCGCCCGGATCGGCCGGATTGATCACATCCGATGACTGTCCCACTCCGTGTTCGCCCCCGACCAATGGGCACGCGGACCACTGGCTGTGACGGAAAATGAGCCGTTCACCGTCGAGTTCGGCCAGCGCCCCGCGATCGGCCAGATCGACACCCGCCGAATTGCGCCTGCCGGGAAAGATATCGGCGGGCCGCGGCAAGGCTTCGGCCAATTGCAGCGCCGTCTCCACCGGGTCGCGCGCCACGTCGGCCGCCGGGATCCGCCGGTCGGCAATCTGGTGCACGAATGAGCCATTGGCGCCGTTCTCGAGCAGGCGGCGCACCAGATAGGCCAATAGATCGCGATGCGCTCCGACCGGCGCATAGATGCGGGTCTGCGTGCCCCATTGCTTCCGCATCAGGGCGTGCAATTGCTGGCCCATGCCGTGGAGACGCTGGAATTCGTACTCCGTAACACCGCGCCCCGCGCGCTTTGCCAGTTCGTGGACCGCGACGGCGCTGTGGGCATTGTGCGTTGCAAATTGCGGGTAAAATCGGGGACAGGCCAACAGGCGCCGCACCGCCGCGAGGTAGCTCACATCGGTCGCGGCCTTCTGCGTAAAGACCGGGTAGTCGTCCAGCCCCAGAACCTGCGCCCGCTTGATCTCGCTGTCCCAATAGGCGCCCTTGACCAGCCGCACCATGATCGTCCGGTCCAGCCTTGCCGACAGGGACTCGAGCCAGTCGATGAGCGGCATGATGCGCTTGCCATAGGCCTGCACCACGACACCAAATCCGTCCCAGCCGGCGAGGTCCGGCGAGGCCAGGACGGCCTCGATCACATCCAGCGAAAGTTCAAGCCTGTCGGCCTCCTCGGCATCGATGTTGAAGCCCATATTGGCGCGGGCGGCCGCGCGGGCCAATTCAAGCAGAAGCGGAACCAGCTCAGCCAGTACGCGATCTCGCTGGCTCTCTTCGTAGCGCGGATGCAAGGCGCTGAGCTTGACCGAAATGCCGGGATTGTCGCGCACCGCCGGGCCGGTGCAATGCGGCGTCAGCGCTGCGATGGCATCGGCATAAGCCCTGGCATAGCGTTCGGCATCGGTCTGGGTGCGGGCCGCCTCACCCAGCATGTCATAGGAAAACCGGTCGCCATGTGCGCGCTGTTTCTGCCCGGCGGAAACGGCCTCGGCAATGGTCCGGCCAAAGACGAACTGGCCCGCCACCTGGCCAATCCCCTGCTCTGCTGCAAAGCGAACAACCGGCGCCGCCAGTGCCGAGATCGCATTGCGCGCATCCCCCGGCTCGCCCAGCGCTGCTGCCGCGAGGTGGAGCGACCCGTCGGACAGCCGGGTGAACAGCGAACCCGTGTCCGAGGATGTCCAATCGGCGGCGCTGAGGCGATCCTGGATGAGCGCTTCGCCCGTCCGCGGGTCGGGCACGCGCAGCATGGCCTCTGCAAGGGTCATCAGGGCCCGTCCCTCGGCCTTGTCGAGCCCATAGGCAGCGAGCAGGTCTTCCATCAGCCCCGCAGACCCCGCCGCACGTACCGCCTCGACCATGGCAGAGGCCGAAGCCGTTATGGCCTTCCGCTCACCTCGGCTAAGGCCGGTCTGATCGGCCAATGCCCGAACCAGGCTCGGTTCATCGGCATCGATCATTGCCCGCATCTGGCGACGGCTAGCTTCGAGAACCATGGCATCCCTCCCGATGGAGAAGCCATTCTACCGCGTTGCCGATAGGCCTTTTTCCTTATCTGTGCTAAGTTGAGAGGCGAAAGATATTCCAGTTTCGAAATTTGAAGGCGAAACATCTATCATCCCGCATCCTGACGATACAATCGACCAGATGGACCGCCGCATCCTCGCCGAACTGGCGCGCAATGGCCGCATCAGCGTCGCTGAACTCAGCCGCAGGGTGCATCTGTCGAAAACGCCCTGCCAGGCCCGCATCAAGCGCCTTGAACAGGCCGGCTACATCCTGGGCTACCGGGCGGTCATCGATCCCAATCGCCTGGGCCTGCCCCATATCGCCTTTGTCGAAGTGCGCCTCAGCGATACCCGCAAGGCGGCTTTGGAAGCCTTCAACGCGGCCGTGCGCGCCCTGCCCGAGGTCGAGCAGGCGCACATGATCGCCTCGAGCTTTGATTACCTGCTCAAGGTCCGTACCAAGGATATCGCCGCCTATCGCGAAGTGCTGGGCGAAAAAATCTCCGCCCTGCCCCATGTGTCGCACACCTCAACCCATGTCTCGATGGAAGCGGTGAAAGACGATACCGAATAGGCTCAGGTGAGTCGGAAAGGGCAGGATCATGGATGATGTTTCTTTGGAGGCCATGGCCCGCTTCGAGGAGGTCCTGGCACGGCACGGCGACCCGCTGGAGACCGGAGGCGCCCTGCACGCTCTCGCCGAAGCCTTGATCGGCGCGCGCCTCTTTACCCTCACTGCCATCGACATGCCCAACATGCAGGTGCGGCGCGTCTATTCGAGCCATCCCGACATCTATCCCGTCATGGGCACCAAGCCGCTGGTGATCGACGCCTGGTTTGAAGCCATGCGCACCGAGCGGCGGATCACGGCCATCAATACCGCTGCAGAGATGGAGGGAGAATTTCCCGATCTCGCGACCATTCGCGGCCTGGGCTGCAATGCCTCGATCAGCGTGCCAATCATGGTCGGCAACCAGTTGATCGGCACCATCAACGCGCTCGATGCCGAGGGCAGATATGACGACGCGGCCATGGCCCGCGCCGCCCTGCTGACCATTCCCGCCAGCGCCGTCTTCCTCATTCTCAACCGGCACTTTTCGGTCTGACCGCCGATTTTCAGTTTTGGGCCATTTTTCTGAAAAATCGCCTGTTGAAACAAAAAATTTCCAAGATCACCTTGTGTATCGGCGGGCGGGGTGATGCAATGTCACCAAGAAACAAGTTTCCAGGCACGATCGTGTCCCGACCCGCCCAGCGTCAAAAGGCACAATTGCGATGATGTACTATCTTGCCCAGCGCCTGGGCATGATGGCGCTGACGCTGTTCGCAATCATCACACTGACCTTCTTCCTCATGCACGCCGTGCCGGGCGGGCCCTTTGTGTCCGAACGAATGCTGGCGCCCGAAATCGCGGCGGCGCTCAATGCCAAATACGGGCTCGACCTGCCCATCTGGCAGCAATATCTCAACTATCTCGGCCGCATCCTCACCTTCGACCTCGGCCCATCGTTCAAATATCCCGGCGTGTCGATCAATTCGATGATCGCAGCCGGCCTTCCGGTGACGCTACAGACCGGGCTTCTGGCCGTCATCTGCGTCGTCGCCCTTGGCGTGCCCCTGGGCATCATCGCCGCGCTCAACCGCAATCGCTGGCCCGATACGACGGTCATGGCTATCGCCACCCTGGGCGTCGCCATCCCGTCCTATGTCATCGCCACCATTGCCCTTTACGTGTTCGCGCTCAGATTGGGCTGGGTGCCCACTTTCGGGCTCGACAATTGGCGCGGCTATATCCTGCCCGTCTTTGCCCTGTCCGGGTTCTGGATATCATTTGTATCGCGCCTGACGCGCTCATCGCTGCTTGAAACCCTCGATCAGGACTACATGACCACGGCCCGCGCCAAAGGCCTGCGGCGCGGCCAGGTGCTGATCAAGCACGGCCTGCGCAATTCCCTGTTGCCGGTGGTGACCGTGCTTGGCCCCGTGGTTGCCAATCTGGTCACCGGGTCCTTTGTCATCGAGCAGATATTCGCCCTGCCTGGCATCGGGCGGCAATTCGTGCTCTCGATCACCAATCGGGACTATACCGCCATCATGGGCATCACCATTTTCTATGCCGCCATCCTCATGGTGATGATCCTCATCGTCGACCTTCTCTATGTGTGGCTCGATCCGCGCATCAAACTCACCAAGGTGGCGGCATGAGCGATATTGCGCCGCAGATGTGGGAAAAGGTGCCGGCCGGCGGCGCCGAAGCCGCGCCACCGCCGCCCGCGCCGACCTATGGGCAGGAAGCCCGCCGCCGTCTCTGGGCCAACAAGCCCGCGGTGTTCAGCATCGCCTTCATCATCGCCTTGGTCATTGCCGCTTTTTTCGGGCCCCTGCTCAGCCCGCACACCTATTTCACCCAGAGCCTGCAACTGGCCAATATTCCGCCGGCCTTCGAGACCTATGAGGTAGCCGACAGCACGGGCAAGACCACGCGCTTCTTCCTCAATGCCTCCAACTTCAACCTCTACGAGGTCGATGCGGACGGAAACGTCCTCGGGCTGATCCGTGGCGGCCGCAAGGACATGATCAAGAAGGCCCAGCCCTTCGAATTCGGCGACGTGGCCGTGACGCTCGATTACTCCAGTCGCCCGGCCCGCCTGCTGCGCGAAGATGGCAGCGAGATCACCACCAGCGGCTGGAGCTGGAACCGAACCTATCTGTTCGGCACCGATCAGCTCGGCCGCGATATTCTCGTGCGCCAGCTCTACGGCGCCCAGATTTCTTTAACGGTGGCCTTCGTCGCCACGCTGGTGAACTTTTTCATCGGCGTCTTCTATGGCGGCATTGCCGGCTATCTCGGCGGCAAGGTCGATGCGGTGATGATGCGCATCGTCGAGATCATCTCAACCATTCCCCTGACGCTTTATGTCGTCCTGCTCATGGTCGTTTTCGACAATGGCCTCATCTCCATCATCGTCGCCATTGGCTCGGTCTTCTGGGTGGATATGGCCCGCATCGTGCGCGGGCAGATCCTGTCGCTGAAGAGCCAGGACTATGTCTCGGCGGCACGCACCATGGGCGCCTCGCCCGCCCGCATCCTGACGCGCCATCTCCTGCCCAATGCCATCGGCCCCATCATCGTCACCCTGACCATGCTAATCCCCTCGGCCATCTTCATCGAGAGTTTCATGAGCTTCATTGGCCTGGGCGTCACGCCGCCGCTGGCCTCCTGGGGCACCCTGACCTCCGAAGCCGTCGAAACGCTGCGCGCCTATCCGCATCAGCTGTTCTTTCCGGCCGCCGCCATCTCGCTCACCATGTTCGCCTTCAATTTCCTCGGCGATGGCCTGCGCGATGCGCTCGATCCGAGGCTCAGCGCATGACCCAGCCCATTCTCTCCGTTCGCGACCTGACTACTTCCTTTTTCACCCGGCGCGGTGAGGTCCAGGCCGTGCGCGGCGTCAGCTTCGATGTCCGGCCCGGCGAAATTCTCGGCCTGGTCGGCGAAAGCGGATCGGGCAAATCGATCACCTGCATGTCGGTGCTGCGCCTGCTCAAGGCCGGCGGCCGCATCAAATCGGGCAGTGCCCGCTTCGACGGGCAGGACCTTCTTGCGCTCGATGAAAATGCCCTGTCCGATCTGCGCGGCAATCGCATCGGGGTCATCTTCCAGGATCCCATGACCTCGCTCAATCCGACGCTGAGTGTGGGCGAGCAGGTCATGGAATCCATCCTGCGCCACCGCCGCGCCAGCCGCGCCGAAGCGCGCGCCCGCGCCATCGAACTGTTCGAGCTGGTGCGCATTCCCTCCGCCGCCTCACGGCTGAAATCCTTTCCGCACGAGTTTTCCGGCGGCATGCGCCAGCGCGTGATGATCGCCATGGCCCTGGCCTGCGATCCGCAACTGCTCATCGCCGATGAGCCCACCACCGCGCTCGACGTCACCATCCAGCGCCAGATCCTGAGCCTGCTCAAGGACCTGCAGAAGCGGCTGGGCATGGCCGTCATTCTCATCACCCACGACCTGGGTGTGATCGCCGAAACCGCCGATCGGGTGCTGGTGCTCTATGGCGGCATGGTGATGGAAACGGCCCCGGTGCGCAGCCTGTTCGCCCGCCCGGCCCATCCCTATACCACCGGCCTCCTCGAAGCCGTGCCCGACCTGCGCGACGACACCCATCGCCGCCTGACGCCCATTCCCGGCAGCCCGCCAAACATGCTGGCGCCACCACAAGGCTGCCCCTTCGCGCCGCGCTGCCCCCATGCCATGGCACAATGCCTCGCCGCCCTGCCGCCGCTGTTCGGAAACGATCACCAGTCCCGCTGCTGGCTGCAACACCCCGATGCTCCGAGAGTCCAAGGCATCAACGAGGTGGCGGCATGACCCAGCCCCTCCTGCAACTGCGCGGCCTGCACAAGCATTTCCGCCTCTCCGCGCCGCCCTTCACCCAAAGGCCGGTGCTGCGCGCCGTGGACGGCGTCGATCTCGACCTCCTCAAGGGCGAAACGCTCGGCCTTGTCGGTGAATCGGGTTGCGGCAAGTCGACCCTGGCGCGCACCGTCATCCGCCTCCACGAGCCGACCTCCGGCTCCATCCGCTTCGACGGCACCGATGTCTCCAATCTCCCCGAAGCGGGCCTTCGCGCCTTCCGCCGCCGGGTGCAGATGATTTTCCAGGATCCCTATGCTTCGCTCAATCCGCGCATGAGCGTGGGCGACCTGATCGCTGAACCACTCGAAATTGCTGGCATCGGCACGAGCCAGACCCGGGCCCGCAAGGTCGCCGACCTGCTGGATCGGGTCGGCCTGCCCGCCGATTCCGCCCAGCGCTTCGCCCACGAATTTTCCGGCGGCCAGCGCCAGCGCATCGGCATTGCCCGCGCCATTGCCCTCGAACCCGATCTCGTCATCTGTGACGAACCGATTTCGGCGCTCGACGTCTCCGTCCAGGCGCAGGTGGTCAATATGCTCGAGGATCTTCAGGCCGACCTGGGCCTGACCTTCCTCTTCATCACCCACGATCTTTCCATGGTCCGCCATATCTCCGATCGCATCGGCGTCATGTATCTGGGCCGCATCGTCGAACTGGCCACCAGCGCCGATCTCTACCATCGGCCGAGCCATCCCTATACCCGCGCCCTGCTCGCCTCCATTCCGGTACCCGACCCGGAGGCGGTGCGCACCAGCGAGCCCATGCGCGGCGAAATCCCAAGCCCCATCGACATTCCCACCGGCTGCCGCTTCCGCACCCGCTGTCCGATGGCAGCCGAAATCTGCGCCAGCACCGAACCGCCGCTGGCTGACATCAGCGGCGGACATCTGGCAGCCTGCCACTTCGCCGGCCCGCCGGCGCAGCATTCACCCGGGTCAAAAACCCAATAACAGGAGAGAACGTCATGAAGAGATTTGTCTTGCCACTGATGACGGCAGCGCTGCTGGCCTCGACGGCCACGGCCTTTGCCGCGGGCGAGTTGACCTATGTCGTCAACAACGAGAGCGCAAAATATGATCCCGGCACCACTGCCGAGACCTTTGCCGCGCCCATTATCGGCAACACCTTCGAAGGCCTCATCCGCTTCGATCCGGAAGGCGAGGTCATTCCGGCCCTGGCCGAAAGCTGGGAGATTTCCGAGGACGGCCTGACCTATACCTTCCACCTGCGCGATGCAAAATGGTCGGATGGCGAACCGGTCAAGGCAGCCGATTTCGTCTATGCCTGGACCCGCGTTCTCGATCCGGCCGCCGGGGCCATGAATTCGCAGATGCTGTTCCTCATCGAAGGTGCCGAAGAGGCCTATAATGGCGGCGACATGGCCGCTGTCGCCATTTCGGCCCCGGATGACAAGACGCTGACCTTCACCCTCAAGAGCCGCGTCCCCTATATGATGCAGCTTCTCAATTACCCGACCTTCTATCCGGTGCGCGAAGACGTCGTCTCGGCCGATCCGGAAGGCTGGACCCGCAATCCGGCGACCTTTATCGGCACCGGTCCCTTCCGCGTCACCGCCTTCAACCAGGGCGAGTCGGTGGTGTTCGAGAAGAACCCCAACTATTACGACGCCGATGCGGTCAGCCTCGACAAGCTGACCTTCCGTCTCATCCCCGATCCGGCGACGGCCCTTGCCGCCTTTGAGGCCGGTGATGTCGACGGCATCGAGGCCGTTCCCGCGCCGGAAATTCCACGCCTCTCGGTCGAGTCCGATGCCTTCATGGTGATCCCGGCATTGGGCACCACCTATGCCTTCTTCAATCCCAACCAGGCCCCGCTCGACAATCTTCATGTCCGCAAGGCGCTGTCGATGGCCATCGACCGCTCCGAGATCATCGAGTTCGTCCTGCAGTCTGCCGATACGCCGGCCCTTGGCCTCGTGCCTCCGGGCATGAGTCTGGGCGGCGAAGACTATACCGCCGGCCGTGATACATTTGGTCTCTCGGAAACGGCCGATGTCGAGGGCGCCCAGGCCGAGCTCGCCGAAGCCGGCTATCCCAATGGCGAAGGCTTCCCGGAAACGCTCTATGTCACCTATTCCTCCCCGCCGATCGAAAAGCTGCTGGAAGCCATCCAGCAGATGTGGAAGGAAAACCTCAATATCGACGTCAAGATCCAGGCCACCGAGTGGCAGGTCTATTATCCCGAAGTGCAGAAGATCGAGTACCAGGTCGCGCAGATGGGCTGGGGTGCCGACTATCCGCACCCCATGACCTTCCTCGACAACTTTGTCACCGGCAGCGCCAACAACCTCAACAACTGGTCCAACCCAGACTTTGACGCTGCCATCGCAGCGGCAAAGTCGGCCAGCGACGAGGCCGAATCCCGTGACGACATGCGACAGGCCGAGGCCATCCTGATGAATGACCACGTCATCCTGCCGCAGTACCATCGCTACAACTACATGATGATGAGCCCCGACGTGACCGGCTTCTGGCGCTCGACGCTCAACGTCCCCTATTTCCGCGACGCCAAGATCGCCGAATAGCCCCTAATCACGGGCGCCGGATTCATTCGGCGCCCGTTTCTTCCCGCGCATCTGTGCCAGCACCGCGTCCCACTGCGCCATGACGGCGGCCTCCCCAAAGCGCTCCCGGACATCGAGGGCCGCCGCAGCCATCGCATGACGTCGGGGCTCGTCGTCCAGCAGCGCCGCAATGGCCTCGCCGAGCGCCTCGGGCGTGTTCTCCCGCGAGATGACGCCATCCAGGCCAGGCCGCACAATGTCGCGCGCGCCATAGCGGAAATCGTAGCAGGCGACGGGCACGCCATGCGCCATGGCTTCCAGCATCACCATGGGCATGCCCTCCCACAGCGAGGACATGGCGAAGATGCGCGCCGCACCATACCAATCGCTCATATTGCCGACCCGGCCCGGCAGGCTGACTTTGTCGGCCAGGCCAAGCGAACCTGCCAGGTCTGCCATGGATTGCCGCTGCGGTCCGTCTCCCAGGATTACCAGATGCGCTTCCGGCCGGCCTTTGGAGACAGAAGCGAAGGCGCGGATCAGGTCACCGAAATTCTTGGCCTCGACGAACCGCCCCGCCGACAGCACCATGGTTCTGCCGTCCGGCACCACCTCTTCCACGGCCAGCCGCGGCTCGCCATCCACGCCCGGCCAACGCACGGCATTGGGAATGACCTGCACCGTCACCCGGCCCACACGCTGCCGCAGCGCATCGGCCGCGCCTTCCGCCAGGGTGGTCAACAGGTTGAGGCGCCGATAGGCCGAAAAGCGGATGGCGTTCCAGAACCGGCCCTGCACCGCGTGATCGGGGTGATTGTGTTCGCAGCCAATCAACGGCCAGGGCTGCCCGATGCTGGCCAGTGCGGTTTCGATGACCATGTTGCCCTGCACCGCCACGACCAGGTCCGGACGGTTGCTCCGTAGGGCTCGCCGCAAGCGCAACAGCCGATCCAGCATCCCGGCCCCGCCCACGCGCAGCGGCTTGGGCTCGGACAGGCTTTGTAGCTGCACCCTCTGGTCTGGGCTGTATTCGACCTCACTGAGGGGCGTCATGGTGGTGGCAATGACCTCGTGCCCCCGCGCCACCCAGGCATCGGCGAGGTTGACCGCCACGCGTTCGGCGCCGCCCCCCCGCAAACTATAGCAGACAAGGTTGATCCTCATCGGTCCCGCTCGCGCAGGATGAACACGCCCAGCACCAGCAGGGACACGCCATACATGGCCGCCGTTCCCCAGAAGATGGCGGCGATGCCGTATTGTGCCAGGAACAGCACCAGGACCAGCGCCTTGGCACCGACGGCCGCCAGGTTGGCAACCAGCAGAAGCCAGTATTGCCGCGTGCTGGCCACCCATTGCGCCAGGATCAGGCTGGCAAAGTAGAATGGCAGCTGCAACACGCCGGCACGCAGGGCCTCCGCCACCTTGGCCACGTCCGCAGATGAGAATTCACCACGCTCATAGAGAACGGAAATCACCCAGGGCGCCAGCACATAGAGTCCGCCGGCCAGCACAATCCCGGCCGCCAGCATCGCCAGCGACCAGAGGCGAGCCAGGCGCGCCACGACAACCGCGCCTTCAAGGGCCGCCTCGGCGAAATTGGGCAGGACGGCGCGCCCGACAACGATCGCGGCCATGCTGGTGACCAGCGTCAGCGCCTTGTTTGTATAATTGACCACGGCGTTGGAACCGTCAGAGAGTTGTGCCGCCACGATCTGGTCGAGCACCGTCCCGCCGATGGAAAAGGCAACCTGCGCCACCAGCACCACGACCATGCCCGAGCCCACCTGCTGAACCAGCACGGTCGTCCCTGCCAGACCCGGGCGCAGGTCGGCACCCGTCCTGTGCAGGGCGAAAAACAGAAGCAGGCTGGTGAGCGCAAATCCCGCGAGGCTGCCGAGCCCGAGCAGACTGGCACCCTCCATGGTCCCGCCAAGGCTGACGATCGAGGCAATGAGAACCAGCGGCGTCACCGCCTCGAGAAATGTACCGACATGCTTCTTGGCGGCCATCAGGCGGGCGGTCATGGCCGCGCTGACCACGCCGAACGGAATGGTGAGCGCCATCGGCACCGCCAGCGCTTGGAGTTCCGGGCCCCCATCGCGTCCCAGCCACCAAAACACGAGACCGGCCGCCAAGCCGGCGACTATCCCGATAATGCCGCTCCAACTGAGCACAGCCCGCAGGGCCAGCGCCTCGGCGGCTCTGTCCGTCTTGCCCAGTTGCACCAGCAGGGGCACGAGAATGACCCCGGCGGTCATCGAAAACAGGGCGATGGGCCACCCGGCAAGGCCCGACAGGAACGAATAGGCGTCTGCCGTTCCCGAAGTACCATAGGCCGCCGCTACGGCGATTTCCTTGAACGCGCCAGCAGCTTTGGCGACCACAAGAAACAGCGCCAGCAATGCCGCCGACTGTAGAATGACCAGGCTCACCCGGCGCCCTGCCGGCGATGGACCCGCCACGTTCACGGTATCAATTCGCTTTCCGGCCGCTCGACATCAACGGCAGGCCGGCCATCGATGAAGGCCCGGTACCGGTCGAGCATCGTTTCGATGGTGTGCTCTTTTTCCACGCGCGCCCGCGCTGCCGCGCCCATGCGTTGGCGCAGGTTTTCGTCCGCGAGTGCCAGGAGGCACTCGGTCAGCGATTGGGTGTCATTGACCGGGAACAGATAGCCGTTTTCGCCATGGATAACCATTTCGGTCGCGCCGCCGATGTCGGACAGGACGACGGGCAGGCCGCTGGCCATGGCCTCCAGCGCTGCGAGGGAAAATGTCTCAACGGCATTGGAGACCAGCACGCCAATGTCCCCGGCGTGCAACAGTTGGGGAATGTCGACCCGCGCACCAGCGAAATACACCCGGTCATCAAGACCGTGCGCCGAAACCTGTTGCCGAATCATGGGCTCCGTGTCGCCCTCGCCGATCAGCAGGAGTTTGAAACGCTCGCCTGCTGCGCCGAGCCGATGCACGGCCTCGATCAGTTGCACATGGTTCTTTTCGGGTGCGAAGCGGCCGCTGAGAATGATCACCACATCCTCGGGCGTAAAACCCAGCGCGGCGCGCGCCGCGGACCGCTCGGGCGCGGTCGGCGGGCGGAAGCGCCTGGTGTCGATGCCATTGGTGATCGCGGTCACGCGGGGTGCGGAGAGCCCGCGTTCGGTCCAGTATCGCTGCTGATTGCGGCTCACATAAATGATGCCGTCCGACCGGGAGGCCAGAAACTTGAAGATGGGCAGTTTGAGCCGCCCCCCCAGACTTGTCACCATCGTGGTGTGGAACACGCAAACCACCCTGGCCTCGTGCCAGCCCAGCCAGCGCGTCACCATGGCCGCGGTGAGCGCGGTCTGGTTCACGGCAAGCACCAGATCCACCCTTTCGGAGCGAAGCCGGTGGCCCAATTCACGCAGCGCCGACAGGTCGAGGATGGATCGTCCCCCGATCCGGTCGAGCTGCTTGCCCGGCAGCACCGCCGGGTGCGGATCGGCCCCGCCGGTCAACAGCACCATGGTCTGCACCAGCCGGCCTTCCGCTTCGAGCCGGTCTCCGAGACCCAGCGTGTGATTTTCGGCCCCGCCGAGATTGAGCCGGTTGAGCAGGAACGCAACGGTCATCACACCGCCCCCTGTCTGACAGTCTTGATGAAGTAGTCTTCGTAGGCACGGGTCACATTGGCTGCCGAGTGTCCGTCGACCACCCCGGCACTGGGGTGCTGGCCATTTCCTGTGGCAAAATCGGCCAGTGCCGCGGCCAGGTCATCGGCGCCAAACCCCTTGGCCAGTACGCAGCCCGGCACCGATCCAATCAGTTCCGCCACGCCCGGAACCGGTGTCGACAACACCGGCAGCCCGCAACACAGAGCCTCCAGCACCACATTGGGAAATCCCTCGAAGCGCGAGGACAGCACGAACCCGTCCGCCTTTGCCATGACCGAATAAGGGTTGGCGGTAAAGCCCGCCAGCCGCACCCGGTCCGCAAGCCCGAGATCGGCAATCTGGCCTTCCAGTGCCGCACGCTCGCTGCCCTCGCCCAGAATGTGCAGGTCCACGTCACTACGGGGCGACCGCGCCAGAGCAGCGAGCAGGGTGTCAAAGCCCTTGGCCGGCGCCAGGCGGCCGACCGCAACGAGATTGGTGCGTTCGGGGCGGAACGGCAGGGTCACGGGCTCGGCCGATCTGGCTCGAATGCCCTCGATGTCGACCGGATTGGCAATGGCCTGCCCCACGCCCCTGGCGAGGCCAAGCCGTTCGGAAAACGCATCTTCCATGGCCCGCGACTGAAAAATGATCCCGTCGGCGCGCGGAAAGCTCAGCGCCATCATCCGCCGCAGGCCGGGCTTTTCAAGGTTGAGAAAGTCCGTCACGCGCACGATCAGCCGGGTCCCTCGGGGGAAAACCATGCGCAGCAGCCCGGTGGCGACATTGACATGGTCTAGGGTGGACACGACCAGAGGGGGCCTGTCCCTCCAGATCAGCCGCAACAATGCCGGCATCGCATTGCGCAATCGCGGTTCGCCCAGGTCGATGACGCGGACGTCCTCGGGCACCTGTGCGGCGAGGGTACGATCCGCGCCATTGACCAGGACCAGCGTCGGGTCAAATCGCTTGCGGTCGATAAAGCGCAGCAGGGTCGTGATCACACGCTCCGCACCGCCTCCCGACAGGCTCGGCAGCACGAAATAAACCGGCATCGCCTCTACCATGTGAGCCCCCCCGCATGCGGTCGGCCCAGCGTCCTGTCGCGTTCCTCCATGCTCATGCGCAGGTAGAGGATCGCCAGCAGCAGATAATAGGGCAGATCGAAATAGGAGTGCGTGAACACCGACTGGATGACCAGCATGGCGAAGATGACCACGGCGATCCGCGTGCCCTGATAGAGCAAGGCGCCGAGCATGAAACAATAAGCAGCAAAGCCGACGAGCCCGAATTCGGCCAGCATCAGCACGAACATATTGTGGACGGACAATCCGTGGCTCCACACATGGGTGGAGCCATAGCCCATGCCCAGGATCGGTTGCTGCGCAAACGCCTCCCAGCCATACAGCATGAGCCGGATGCGTTCATTGGTGGTCCCGCGGTCGACACCGGACAGGCGCGAGAACGTGTCGGTGTTGAGGAAGGGACGCAGCGCGTTGATGATGTCCTGGTAGAATATGAGGAACAGCCCCGCCACGAGGCCGACGATCAGCAGCACGCGCATCAGCCGCAACAGCCGCGTGGCCATGCCCTGTGCGGCGTTGGACAGCATGACGTGGTCGAGCGTAACGGCCACCAGCCAGAGCACGATACCCTCGCGGCTGAAGGTGAAGGCTATGCCGACCAGCACAATCCCGTAGTGGACAAGCCGCATCCCATGACTGGCGCCCAGGCACATCAGCGGCAAGGCCATGGCCAGAAAGGTCGCGCACTGGTTTGGGTCCCAGTACAACCCGGCGGCGCGTCCGGCATAGACCCCCATCTTCACCGGGAACAGGCCCGGCATCAGCACCACCGCGACATTGAGCAGGGCCGTGCCCCACATCACCACCTGGACGGCCCGGACGATGGCTTTCAGATTATCGGCCTGGGCAATGATGATGGTGAGACATATACCCATCAACAGTGTGTTCACCCTGAGCACAAATATCCGGGCCTGCTCTGAATTCTGCCCCGCGAACGGCATCCACCACAGGTGCAGGGCCAGCATCATGGTCATGGCAGCGAAGAATGGCCAATAATCGCGCCAGCGATTGAACGCCTCGCGGTTGGCAGCAAGATAGAGCCCGGTCAGGGCGTAGGTCAGGAAGTAGAAGTAGCTCGGCTTGAGCGGATTGTTGAAGGTCTGATAGCTGCCGGTCGCCTCGGCATGGCCGAAATAGATCAATGAAGACAATAGCAAAGCCACTGCCGCCACGGCATACCAGTTGGAAATGCCGGACAGCCTGATCGTGGTAGCGCTATTGGCCGCAACCGTCAGTTGGACACCTGTCGTCATGACCTGGGCGAAAGACCAGGCCGATAAACATACGTAACTGACCTAGCAGTAATCCGGCGGATACTAGCTTTGCGTTAAACCGGCGGAAGGAAGCAGGGTTTAGTGTCTGGCACGAATGGAGAAACCGGAATGCATCGTCTGCTCCTCGTGCTTGCTGGCGGCATCGTGGCGCTTGCCGGTAGCTGGTTCGCGGCAAGTGAGGCACCAGGCCTTTCGGCGCCTGGCCTGCCGCCTGCCCAGCGCATCGCCGCGACCCGGATCGACGTCCTGAGCCCCAGCCTGCCCAGCCGCAGCACGATCCTTCTGGATTGCCAGCGCCTCTTGCCCGCCCAGGCTGGCGCCCGGGCCGTTGCCGATGATGCCACCGTAGTGCGCTGCGAGGCCCTGGCGAAAACTATTCTCCATGGCAACCCGGTCTTTGGCCATGCCGAACTGATCCTGGCGCAGGCCGCGCTCTATCGCGAGGAGGCCGATACCGTCTGGACCCATTTGGGCCGGTCGCGGGCGATGTCCCCCGCCGAGGCCTGGCTGGCCACGCCCCGGCTCAGCATGGCGCTCTCCCTGGCAGGCGAAATCCCCGAGATGGCAGAGGCCATGATGCAGGCAGACCTGATGGTAACGCTGGAGAGCGAGGCAGGCCTGCTTTGGGCCGCAGCCCGCTATGCCCGCGATGACGCGTTTCGCGCCCTTGTTCAGCCGGCATTCGCGACGATCACCCCCGCGCGGCAGCAGGATTTTCTGGATGCCGTCCGGCAGTTGACGGGGAGCTAGCAATGTCGGTGTCGGGCAAACCGGCCATGGATGGCTGGATACGATGGGTTGTTCTGGCGGGCCTTGCCGCCCTGGTCGCACTGGCTCCACTCCCCTATGGCAGCGTGCCGGCACTGGCCAAAGCCAGCATTGCCGCATCCATTGGCCTGCTGGCTGTCCTCGCCTTCGGCCTGGCTGGTAAAGAGCCTGTGCCCGCCCATTCACGGCTGGCGATCGCGGCGGTTCTGGCTTGCATCGCCTATCTGGTGATACAGGTTCTGCCGCTCGGCGCCATCGCGCCCGGCCTCACGGCAATCAGCGCACATGGTCTTGACCTTCAGGCTCTGGCCATCTCGCTGGTGCCCGGCGAAACCGCGCTGTTGGCCATTCTGGCCGCAAGCTATGTCCTGCTTTATCTGCTGATCGTTCGCACCCAGGCCGATGACGAGCGCGCGCAAGGCCTGCTCGACGTAATGCTCATTGTCGGCTGCGTCTATGCACTCATCGGCATCGCCGGCATCAACGCCACGACGACGCTTTTCGGCGCCGAGAAGCCCGACTATGTCGGCTATGCCACCGGGCCCTTCGTCAACCGCAACAGCTTCGCCACCTATCTGGCCCTTGCCTCCACCCTGGCGCTGACGCGGGCGCTGGCACCCTTTCTTCGCCGCGCGGGCGACCCTTTGCGGCTAGGCTCCGTGATTATCGGCGTTGCGGCCTTTCTGCTGCTGGCCACCGCGCTTTTGGCCACCGGCTCGCGCATGGGTCTGGCCAGTGCCGGCCTCGGCTGGCTGGTGCTGATCGCGTTCTGGGCCACGCGAACCGGGCGCGGCCTGCGCGCGGGCGGTTGGCTGCTTCTCCTCTTCGGCGCCCTCGGCATTGCCTGGCTATTTGCCGACGCTGCCCTGGAACGGGTGTCCACGATTGGTTCGGGCGTCGCCGACCGGACCGCCCTTTATGCCCAGGTGCTGGACCTGATCGCCATGCGCCCGCTCACCGGCTTCGGCGGTGGCGCCTTCCAGCAAGCATTTCAACTGGTCCACGCCCTGCCGGTCGATCCCGATCTGCTGTGGAGCCGGGCTCACAGCACCTATCTCACCCTGTGGGTCGAGCTCGGCCTGATCTTCGGCACATTGCCCGTGTTGGTGGTGTTCGGCATGGGCTGGCGCCTGTTTCGCGCCATGCCGCAGCTTGATGATCGGCAATGGGCCCTGGCAGCGCCTGCCCTCGGCGCCTTGGTGATCGCCGCGACCCATTCGCTCTTCGATTTCAGTCTCGAAGTGCCCGCAAATGCAATTGCACTGATCGTTCTGCTCGCGATCGGCCGCCGCGCAATTGCGAGACCCGCATAGGTGCTCCCCTCATTAACCCATGACACGAAACGGTTTCTTGGCATTTTGAGCCTATATCTCGCGCGGGAATGCAGGGAGAATGGCGTTGAACAGCGGCGAGATTGACCTTCGGAGCATTGCCGGCCTTTTGGCCCGGCGCTATCGCCTGATTGCCGCAACTGTCGCCGCCTTCATCATCGTGGCGATCGTCGCATCGCTGTCGATAACCCCGATCTTCAGCGCCTCGGCGCTGGTTCTGGTCGATCCCAGCCGTAAGGACCTCCTCGCAAGCGAGGGCAATGGCGGCAGTTCATCGACCGACAGTTTTCGCATCGACAGCGAAGTCGAGATCGTCGCCTCCGACAGCGTCCTGTTGCGCGTTATCGACCGTGAAAATCTCGCCAGCCAAGCGGACCTTGGCGTCAATCTGTCGATCATGGGCCGCATCATGGCCTTGTTGAACATCGGCGAACCCAGCCTGCCTTCGGCGGAGGACGCGACCCAGGATCTGCTCGCCAACCTGCGCAAGTCCGTGGACGTGCAGCGCCGGGGCCTGACCTATCTCATCGAGATCGAAGCCCATTCGCCAGACCCCGCCCAGGCGGCGCGGCTCGCCAATGCGGTTACCGACACCTATATCGAGCAGCAGCTCGCCTCCAAGGTGAACAGCGTCCTGACCTCCCGCGACCTGCTGGAGGCGCGCATTGTCGAGGCTCAGCAAAAGGTCACCGAGACCGAAGCGGCCTTCGATTCTTTCCTCAACGGCAATCTGGACGAATTGTCCGTCGACGCGCGCAGTTCCTCCACCATTGCCGGGCTGCGTAGCCAGATCGACCAGATCGAAACCACCCGCCGGGACACGGCTGGCCTCAAGGCCGGTATTGATGCCAGCCTGGCCAGCAACGACTGGAATGCCCTCGTCACTGCCGTCGGCACCGCCGCCATCGCCGAGCTCGAAGGCCAGCGCGAGGCCCTGCTGGCACGTATCGGGCAGGCTCCCGTGGCCCCGCAAAACCTGCAAGACGAACTGTTGGCCCTCGAAAATCAGCTGCGTTCCGCCGCCAGCCAGCGCGGATCGGAACTGCAGGCGGCCATCGTCGAGAGCCAATCCCAGGAAAGCCAGTTGCGCCAATCCCTGCGCAGTGCAGTGGTGTCCGGCGCCACTTCGCCCGAGCTCCTGACCCGGGTCTATAGCCTCCAGCAGGGCGCCGAACTCGCCCGCCAGCAATATGACACCCTGCTCGCCCGCATCCAGGAGGTCGAAGCACAGGCCGCCCTCCAGGTGCCGGACAGCCGCGTTGTCTCACCGGCCCTGTCGCCCCGCGACCCGACCTTCCCGAACAAGACCCTGATCGTGCTCCTGGCCACGTTTACCGGCGCGGCCGTCGCCATTGGACTCGCCTTCCTCTACGAAAATTTCATTGGCGGCTTTACCAGCCAGAGCCAGGCCGAACAGGTGCTCCGCACACGTGTCTCCAACATCGTGCCGACGCAGAAGACCAAGAGCGATCTATTGAGCCCGGCCGATCTGGTCAGCGAAGCGCCGCTGTCGACCTTCCCGGAAGCCATTCGCAAACTGCGCAACAATCTGATGCAGGTCCTTGCCCACAAGGATGGCGATCCCGGCAAGGTGGTGATGATCAGTTCCACCCTGCCACGCGAGGGCAAGTCGACTTTGGCCCTCTCGCTGGCGCGGTCCTTTGCCCTGGCGGGCCGCCGCGTCACGCTCATCGACTGCGACCTGCGCAAGCCTGGCCTGCACACACTTGTCGGCGTTTCGCCCTCCCATGGCCTGCTCGAATATCTCAGCGGCGAGAACCCCGATTCCCTGCCCGACATCGTCTCCGGCGACCCGCTAACCGACGCCACGCTCATTCTGGGCACGCGTCGCAGCGATATCCCCACCGACCAGTTGTTGCTCGGTACCCAGTTCGAGCGCCTTATTGCGGCCGCCCGCGAGCATTTCGATGTCGTCATCATCGACACCTCCCCGCTCGCACCGGTGGTTGATGGCCTGGCTGTCGCCCCCCATGCCGACGCCGCCCTGTTCGTCACCCGCTGGGCCAGCACCGGTCAGAGCGATGCCCGTCAGGCCCTATCCGCCCTGCGTGACGCCATGCGGCCGGAAGCCGAAATTCTCGTGGCACTCAACCAGCAGGACCAGTCCCGGACCGCTCGTCTGCACAAGTTCGGCAATTACTACTCCGAAGCCTATTAACCCGCTGTCAACGTTAACTATGTGTCAACAAATAGGGGCCCGAAGCGCCCCCGATGCGTTGACCGGCCATGCCCGCGCACACTAGCTTTTCCACAACCTGATGGAGCGAGCCCGTGCGCAAGTCGTTGAAGACCCTGGTTCTGACCCTGTCCCTGTCAGCCGCCGCTTCCGGCGCTGCCTATGCCGACGGATATGCCTGTCTGTCCGGCACCAGCACCCTCGAGACCATGGTGCTGTCCTACTACGACACCGCAAATGCCGTCTGCACTTCCGAGGACTCCGATTTCCTGCAGTGCGACAAGGCCTTGCGAGATTTTGCCAGCCTGACCAATGTCGATGCTGCCGCGCTTCTGCCCGAAGTCGCCGCCATGTCGCCAGACGTTCGCATGGCATTCCTCGACGAAGTCAGCGCCTATTCGGCCGATCCCAAATGCAGTGAAAGCCTCCGTGCCCGTCAGGACGATCTCTATCTGCAGATCAGTTCGGCCAATCAGGACAACAAGCTCTTCATGTACGGCATCGACGACGCGCTGATGCTCTGCACCGGCTACAGCTACACCTTCGATCGCCGCCCCCGCGATCCAAGCCCGGTCTTGCCCAGCTAAGGCCAAACCGCTTCCAAAGTCGGACGACTTGAGGCCGGACTTTGTCCGGCCCTTTTCTATGCTGCCGGGAACAGCATCCAGCGCTTAGGCCGGAAGGCCAGTTGCGTGCGCTCGACGGCGGGGTGGTCGAAGGGCAGGTCGATTTCCACCCGATGCGCGGCGCCGCCGATTTCAATCTCGACGCGGCGGGTGCCGCCGACGCGGCGGCTGGCGGCCACCACCCCGGTGAGCGCGGCTCCCCCCTCCACCAGTTCGATGTCATGCGGGCGGAAGAACAGGCGCGATGGCCCCTCCCCCTGCTGGCCCGACAGGCCCAGCGGCCTATCGCCCAGCCACAGATCGCCCTTTTCGACCGTCACCGGCAATTCCGACGACTCCCCTATAAAGCCGAAGACGAAGGGCGAACCCGGCCGGTCATAGACGCTGTCGGGCGTACCCACCTGCTCGATCTTGCCCTGGCTCATCACGCAGAGCCGGTCGGCCAGCTCCAGTGCTTCTTCCTGATCATGGGTGACGAAGACCGTGGTATGGCCGGTGCGATCATGGATCTCGCGCAACCATTTGCGCAATTCGCGGCGCACCTGCGCATCCAGCGCACCAAAAGGCTCATCGAGCAACAGCACGCGCGGCTCGATCGCCAGGGCCCGGGCCAGGGCCACGCGCTGGCGCTGGCCGCCCGACAACTGACTCGGATAGCGTTTTTCCAACCCGGACAATTGCACCAGGTCCAGCAATTCCATGGCCCGGCGCCGGATTTCGCCCGCTGGCGGGCGCGTTGAGCGTGGCCGCACCTTGAGCCCGAAGGACACGTTTTCCAGAATGCTCATGTGCCGGAACAGCGCATAGTGCTGGAAGACGAAGCCGATATTGCGGTCCTGCACGCTCTTTTCGGACGCATCTTCGTCGCCGAAGAAGATCCTGCCGGCGGTGGGCTGTTCGAGCCCGGCGATGAGCCGCAACAGCGTCGTCTTGCCCGATCCCGAAGGCCCGAGCAGCGCGATCAGCTCTCCCGAGGCAATATCCAGCGACACATCATGCAAGGCCGGAAACCGGTCAAATTCCTTGCGGACATTTTCTACGCGTACGTCCATGAGCCTCTCGTGCCGCTGCCGGTGAGCAGCCTTGGTGACAAGGGCCCAAACCTATTGGCATCACCCATTTTCTCAAGATGGCCGGCGGGCAAGTTTTCCGCCCAACGCAGAAAATCATTCCAACGCAGGGCCGATGGCGCCGATCCTGTTCCGCAATGCCCGCTCAGGCGTCGGCGAGGCGCAATTGCCCCAGCATCACCTGGGCCAGTCTCAGGCTCGCGCCGGTATTGACCACTAGGTGCGGCAGGGTCAGCCATTCGAGCGTCCAGGCGGCGCCGGAGCGCTCATATTCATGGATCATGGCCTGCTGCAACGTGCCCGCAAGTCCGGCATTGGCCCGGGCCAGCGCCACCAGCACCTCGGCATTGACCGGGTTCGACTTGTGCGCCATGGCCGAAGACCCGCCGCCACCAGCAATCCGCACGGCCCCCACCTCGTTCTGGGCCAATAGGGCAATATCGGCACCCATCTTCCCCAGCGAGCCCGAGATCAGCGCCAGAAGGCCGCCCAGCGCCACGATGGGGTCGCGCCCGCTGTGCCAGGCCGGCGCCAGTCCGAGGTCGAGGCGCTTGGCCAGCGCCGCAGCAAGGGCATCTCCATGACCCTCGAAACTGCCCCGGTCCCCCACCGGTCCGCCCAACTGGACCACCAGCAATGTGCGCCGCATGGCCGAAAGGGCGCGCAGATGGCGATGCAGCGGTTCTGCCCAGGCAGCCAGCTTCGCCCCCCAGCTGGTTGGCAGCGCCACCTGCATGCGCGTATGGGCCATGAGCGGCTTGTCGCCCCATTCCCCGGCAAAGGCATCGAGGCGCGACAGCAAGGCGCCAAGGCGGGCCTCGAACAGATCAAAGACCGGTACCAGTTGCAGCACCAGCGCGGTATCGATGATGTCCTGGCTGGTGGCGCCCTTGTGCAGGGCCCCATTGTGCGGCTCGCCAATCTGGCCGCGCAGCTGCCGCACCAGCGCCGGCACGATCACCCCGTCCTGCACCAGTCCCGCTGCCAGCCCCGGCCAGTCCGGAACAAATGCGCTTGTCGCCGCGCTGACGGCATTGGCCGCATCGGCCGAAATCCAGCCGATATCGGCGCTCGCCTCGGCCAGCGCCCGCTCTACCGCCAGGAGCGCTGCCAGCTGCGCATCGTCGAAAAGCAGGTCCGCGGTCTCGGTGTCGCCCGCCAGGGCACTCAAAAGGCTCATGCCGCGATCCTATTCAGCTCGTAGGAGCTGCTCAAGCCAATAGCTCAGATGTCGAAGAACACCGTTTCCTTGTCGCCCTGCAGGTGAATGTCGAGGACATAGCGCGGCACCGCCCCCTCCTCCTTGCGGGCGATCAGGGTTTCGCGACGGCGCGGGTCCATGATCTTGTTGAGCACGAAATCGCCTGCATTGGCCTCGGCCTCATCGGAAAAATAGAGCCGCGTCTGCAGCCCGATATTGATGCCGCGTGCCACGATCCACAGGCTCACATGCGGCGCCATCGGCTTGCCGTCCGGCCCATCGACCCGCCCCGGCTTGATGGTCTCGAAGGTAAAACTGCCATCGGGCTGCGTCGGCTGGCGGCCCCAGCCGCTGAAGGCGGGGGCGGAATTGGAATTGGGGCCCATGGGCGCCGAAAAACTGCCTTCGGCATCGGCCTGCCAGAGTTCCAGCACCGCATCGCTGACCGGCGCGCCCGAGCCGTCGATGACGCGGCCGGAAATGACAATGCGCTCGCCGACTGTGTCCGGGGTCAGCATGGTGAGGCCGAGATCGGCATCGATGACCCCGGTAATGCCGCAGAAATTCGGCGTCATGCCGATATGGACATAGGGCCCTGCCGTCTGGGAGGGCGACTCCTTGAGCACGGGCGTCGGGTGCAGGCTCATCAATTCCCCTCCAGCTTGTTTTCGAACATGGTCGAGCGGCGGCCGCGCAGCACGATGTCGAACCGGTAGGCCAGGGCATCCATGGGCGTGGTGTTGTGCCGATCCAGCTTGGCCGTCAATTGGTCGATCGCGGCCTTGTCGTTGATGGTGGCGACGATCGGGCACTGCCAGATCATCGGATCCCCCTCGAAATACATCTGGGTAATCAGCCGCTGCGCAAAGGCATGGCCGAAAATCGAGAAATGGATATGGGCCGGCCGCCAGTCGTTCCCCCTGTTGGGCCAGGGATAGGCACCGGGCTTGACCGTGCGGAAGTGATAAAAGCCGTTCTCATCGGTAATCGAGCGCCCGAAGCCCCCGAAATTCGGATCGAGCGCGGCCAGATACCCTTCCTTCTTGTGGCGATAGCGCCCGCCGGCATTGGCCTGCCAATATTCCACCAGCGTCCCCGGCACCGGGCGGGCGTTCTCGTCCAGCACCTGCCCATAGACGATCATCCGCTGGCCGATGGCTTCGGTGCCGTCCTGGCTGTAATTGCGGATCAGATCGTTATCGAGTTCCCCGAGCTTTTCGTGCCCGAACGTTGGCCCCGATGTTTCCGACTTGGTCGGGCCCAGCGCCAGCAGGCTGTGGCGGGGCGCGCGAAATGTCGTGCTCTTGTAGCCCGGCGTATCGGCGGCCGGATGCCAGTCGCGATCGCGCTGGAACAGCGCTCCATCGGCACCCGGTAAGATAATTCCGCTCATTGGGCAGCCTCCTGACGCTTGGCGAGTTCCTGCTTGGCTATTTTGAAGGCGCTGTTGGCAGCCGGCACGCCGGCATAGACCGCCACATGCAGCAGCGCTTCCTTGATGTCATTTGCGTCCGCGCCGGTATTGGCCGTGGCCCGCACATGCATGGCGAATTCGTCTTCATGGCCCAGCGCCGCCAACAGGGCCAGCGTCACGATCGAGCGTTCGCGCTTGCTCAGCCCCGGCCGCGACCACACCGAACCCCAGGCCCCCTGGGTGATGAAGGTCTGAAAATCGTCATCAAGGCTCGTGGTCAGCGCCTTGGCGCGGTTGACGTGGTCGTCGCCCAGAACCGCGCGCCGCGTCACCATGCCCTGCTCAAACAGTTTGTCGTCACTCATAGCCACATTCCCCGAACAAGTCGCGCAAATACGAGGCCACCAGGGCCGGCTGCTCTACGGACGGAATATGCCCCGCCCCCGGCACGATCTGAAAGCGCGCGCCCGGAATGGCATCAGCGCAGGCCCGCACCAGCTCCACGGGCGTCGCCCCGTCCGCATCGCCTACCATGACCAGCGTCGGCAGGGCGATGGCGCCGATATCCGCCGTCAGGTCGGCATCCCGGAGCGTCGCGCAGGTCGCCGCGTAGCCCTCCGGGTCCGTCCGCAGGAACAGGTTGCGCCAGCCCGCCAGTTCTTCCGGGCGCTCCTTGCGGAAGCCCGGGCTGAACCAGCGCTCCATGATCCCATCGGCAATGGCCCCGAGGCCTTGTTCCAGCACCGCCGCCCGCCGGCTATTCCACAATTGGGCATCGCCGACCTTCGGCGCCGTGTCGCAGAGCACCAGAGCCGCGATGCTTTGCGGGGACCGCAGCGCATAGCCCTGCGCGATCAACCCGCCGACAGACACGCCACACAGGGCAAACCTGTCAAAGCCGACATGGCGGACCAGTCCCTCAAGATCGTCCAGATGGTCGTCCAGACTATACTCGCCCGCCGGGCAATCGCTGAGCCCGTGCCCGCGCTTGTCATAGCTCAGGATGCGATAGGAGGACGCGAGCCGCGCGATCACCGCATCCCAGATGCGGGCATCGGTGCCCAGAGAATTGGCAAAGACCAGTTTTGGTGCATCCTCCGGCCCGGCGAGCCGATAGTGCAGCAGGACGTCATTGATCCGGACGAAGTGCATGGTTTCCCTCTCCCCGCCATTTAAGGGCCCGGGGCCGCTGGGGTAAAATGATTACTCACACCCATAGAATAACCCTGCGATTATGATATCTCAGTCGACAGGCGCCAATTCCCAAAAAAACCGCCTTTTGCATAACCGAGCATCGCCATGGCCCAACGCATCATCGACCCGCGGATCAAGATCCGGCATATCGCCTGCTTTCTCGAGGTGGCCAGGCTCCGCAGCGTGGTCAACGCCGCCGAAGCGCTCAATATCAGCCAGCCCGCCGCCACCAAGACGGTGCAGGAGCTCGAAGAGGTGCTTGGCGGCTCGCTCTTCGATAGGAGCCGGCGGCGCCTGTCACTGACCCCGTTCGGCGAAATCTTCTACCGCTATGCCTCCACCAGCATTGCCGCTCTCCGACAGGGCATAGACGCGGCGCGCGGCGCCCAGGAAACCACCCTGGTCAAGATCGGCGCGCTGCCCTCGGTTTCGGCCCGTATCCTGCCCGAGGCCGTGCGGCGCTTCACCCTCAGCGAACCCGGCATCAAGAGCCGGATCATCACCGGGCCCAACAACTATCTATTGGCCCAGCTCCGCTCCGGCGACGTTGACCTGGTCATCGGCCGCATGGCCGAACCCGAACTGATGCTGGGCCTGTCTTTCGAGCATCTCTATTCCGAGCAGGTGGTGATCGCCGTAAGGCCCGATCATCCGCTTCTGGATGAGCAGGAGTTCACCCTGAGCATGGTCGAAGGCTACCAGACCCTGCTGCCGACACCCGGCTCGGTCATCCGGCCCCTGGTCGAGCGCATCCTGCTGGCCTACGGCATCGGCGAGGGGCGCGAGGAGATCGAGACGGTCTCCAATGCCTTCGGCCGCGCCTATATCCGCCAGACCGACGCCATCTGGTTCATCTCGGAGGGTGTGGTGGCCGAGGACATTGCCGATGGGCACCTGCGCCTCCTGCCCTTCGACATGAGCGAGACCCTTGGTCCGGTCGGCTTCACCACCCGCAACGATACGACCCTGGCGCTGGCAACCTCGGCGCTCATGCAGACCGTGCGCGACGTCGCCGCCGGATTGCGGCAGGCGAGCTAAGATATCTTCGCATTTGGAACGTCATGACGAGCCCCTTCCCTTCTCCCCTGAGGGAAGAAGTGCCTGCCCCGGACTTGATCCGGGGTGGCGCGAAGCGCCGGATGAGGGGTTCAGACTTGTGCTAGCCGAATAAATTTCACCCCTCACCCCGACCCTCTCCCCTGAGGGGCGAGGGGGCGATGGAGCCGATAAATCGGTTCATGGATGAAATGCCCAAACCACCTCACGCCCGCTG
The DNA here is from genome assembly GCF_025809055.1 of Devosia sp. NCBI lineage: Bacteria > Pseudomonadati > Pseudomonadota > Alphaproteobacteria > Hyphomicrobiales > Devosiaceae > Devosia > Devosia sp. The sequence goes on from NZ_CP075529.1 coordinate 1,760,301, forward strand.
ATTGCGGCCCTGCTCTGCCCGGAACCGGGCCGGGGCCGCGCCCAGCAGGCGGGTCATGACGCGGCTGAAGTATGCCGGATCGTCATAACCCAGCTCGGCGCCGATCTGCTTGACGCTGAGGGTCGAGAACAACAATTGGCGCCTGGCCTCGAGCGCTATGCGCCGCTCCACGACTTCGAGCGCGGTGACGCCCAGCACCTGCTGGCACACGCGGTTGAGATGCGTCGGGCTGATGCCCATGGCGCTGGCATAGTCCTCGATCCGCCGGCTGGTCCGATAACGCTGCTCGACCAGGTCGCGAAAACCCGCGACATGCTGCACGGCCCGGCCGGACGGTCCCGGTGTGGCCATGGCCGCGCGGCGCGCCCGATGCAGGTCCAGCAGCAACAGGGTCAGCCGCGCCCGCATCGCCATGTCGTGCCCATGCCCCGGATGATCGGCCTCCCCGATCAGGCCATCGAGGCTGGCCACCAGCCTGTCGCTGGCGCGCAGGGTCTCGGCGCCGTCAAATCCCAGGCCGAGCGTGCGGACGTCCTGCTCGAACAGGGTCAGCACCACGCCGTCGACATCGGGCGAAAACACGTAGCCATGAACCACCATGGCTGGAACGACCACCATGCTCCCCGCTGCGATGTGGACCCGCGTCCCGTCCAGTTGCATCTCTGCCTCGCCCGCAGTCAGCGACAGAACCTGGAACAGGTGCTCGTGCCGGTGCGGATCGATGCGAAAGCCATGCAGGCGACTGCGCGCCGGGATGGTTTCCCAATGCAGCCAGTCCTGCAGGGTCTCCTGTTCGCCATAGAGGGCATAGGTCGGGATCAGATTCATGTTCGAATAGTGCAAGCGATTGCGGGCCCTGTCCATTCTCTCGATCGGGATTTCGGTCCATTCTCGACCCCAGGAGGAGAAATCCATGCGCACCAATGTCGCTATTGTGGGGGCCGGCCCGGCCGGGCTGATGCTCGGGCGCCTTCTCGACCTTGCCGGGGTGGACAATGTCATCCTCGAGCGCAAGAGCGCCGACTATGTCCTCGGCCGCATTCGCGCCGGCGTGCTGGAGCAGGGCTCGGTCGATCTCATGGAGCGCGCCCAACTGGCCGGTCGCCTCCACGCCGAAGGGCTCGTCCACGACGGCACCCTGCTCAGCTTCGATGGCGACAGCCACCGCATCGACTTCAAGGCGCTGGTGGGGCGCAGCGTCACCGTCTATGGCCAGACCGAAGTCACCCGCGACCTCATGGAAGCCCGCACGGGCACCACGATATATGAGGCCGATGAGGTGCAACTGCACGATTTCGACAACAGCCCCAGCGTCACCTGGCGCAAGGACGGCGTCACCCATCGGCTGGACTGCGACTACATTACCGGCTGCGACGGCTATCACGGGGTCAGCCGCGCCAGCGTTCCGGCGACCGCGCTCACCACGTTCGAGCGCGTCTATCCCTTCGGATGGCTCGGCATGCTGGTGGACAAGCCGCCGGTGGATCACGAGCTCATCTATGCCCATCACGAGCGCGGCTTCGCCCTCTGTTCCCAGCGCTCGCCGACACGCAGCCGCTACTATGTCCAGGTTCCCACCAGCGAAAAGCTCGAAAACTGGAGCGATGAGCAATTCTGGGACGAGTTGCGCCGCCGCCTGCCTGCCCGAACGGCCGAAGCCTTGCAGACCGGCCCGGCACTCGAAAAATCCATCGCGCCACTGCGTAGCTTCGTTGCCGAACCCCTGCGCTTCGGACGCCTGTTCCTGGCCGGCGACGCCGCCCATATCGTGCCACCGACCGGCGCCAAGGGCCTTAACCTGGCCCTCAGCGACGTGGCCATGCTGGCCGATGCGCTCATCGAGCACTACGGCGAGCGATCGGACGCCGGCCTTGACGCCTATTCAGTCAATGCCCTCGACCGCATCTGGAAGGCCGAACGGTTCAGCTGGTGGATGACCAGCCTCATGCATGTCTTCCCCGACGCCGGTGCCTTCGGCCGGCGCATCCAGCGCGCCGAATTCGATTATCTCACCGGCTCCCTCCCGGCCCAGCAGAGCCTGGCCGAAAACTATACCGGTCTGCTTTAGAGCCTTCACCGCCGAACAGAACCATCGCCCCTTCACCCCCCTGACCAGGGGCTTTGAAGCGGCCGAAGGCAAGATCGCTCCAGTGGAGCGATCTTAGCAGAAAAGGCCATGAGAGCTGCGCTCGAATGGCATGTAGCGTCGCTCGGCCCGCAGGGCCGTAGCAGAGCCGGGTGGGGGTGATGCCGGCCCCGGTCCTTCGCAACTCAATCCGCACATCCTGCTGCCAACGAAAAGACCCCGCCACAATAGTGACGGGGCCCTTTTTCGACGTCAGCGGATGCCTGACTTACTTCTGAGCGTCCATGGAAGCCTTGGCGGCGTCATAGAGGGCGCGGCCATCCAGACCCAGTGCTTCCATCTCGGCGAACCAGCCATCGACGGTGGGCTGGGCAGCTTCCTGCCAGCGCGCCGTTTCGGCCTCGTCGAGCTGCACGACATTGTTGCCGGCATTGACCGCGATCGACAGGCCGTTCGCGTCGCCCGTATCCATCACCGCACCGAACTGGCGCGAGGTTTCGAGGCCCGAATTAGCGTCGATGATGGCGCGCAAATCGTCCGGCAGGTTGTTGTAGCTGTCCATGTTCATCACGAAGCCGAAGGTCTGCGTATAGAGACCGTATTCGCTGGTGAAGCCGGTATGGTTCTTGACCAGCTCGGCCACGCGCAGCGACGGCGTCACTTCCCACGGAATGGTGGTGGCGTCGATCACGCCCTTGGACAGGGCCTCGGTCACCTGCGGCACCGGCATGCCCACGGGCTCGGCACCCAGCTCGGCCAGCATGCTCGAAATGATGCGCGAACCGCCACGCACCTTCATGCCCGCCAGGTCTTCGAGGCTGTTGATCGGGTCCTTGGAGTGGAACAGGCCCGGACCGTGCGTGTGCAGCGCGATGACATGCACGCCCGCGAACTCTTCGGGGGCGTTTTCCATCACATAGTTGTAGAAGGCGGCCGAAGACGGCTCGGCCGTGGTGGTGAAGAAGGGCAGCTCAAACACTTCCGACTTGGGGAAGCGGCCGGGCGTATAGCCCAGAACGGTCCAGATGATATCCACCACGCCATCCTTGGCCTGGTCGAACAGTTCCGGCGGCGCGCCCCCCAGCTGCATGGCCGGATAGAGTTCGAACTTGATCCGCCCGCCCGATTCTTCCTGCACCTTGGCAGCCCAGGGCTCGATGGCCTGGGCCGGAATGGTCGCCTGCGCCGGAAGCATCTGGTGGATGCGCAGGGTCACTTCCTGGGCAAAGGCCGTGGTGGACATGGCAAACGCCGTCAAGGCGCCCAGTACCAGCATTTTCGTCTTCATGGGTTTCCTCCCTTTATGGCCATGGGCCGATTATAGTGTGTCGCGCCCACCAGGTCCTCCGGGGCAGGCGCGACGGGTCGAAACTGCCTAGTAGAGCATCCAGACCAACCACAAAGTGATGGGTGGAAACGCCACGAGGATAGCGGTGCGGACGATGTCGCTGGCCACGAAGGGCAGCACGCCGCGATAGGTGTGAGACAGCCGGGTTTCCGGCGACATCGAGTTGATGATGAACAGGTTCATGCCCACGGGTGGCGTGATCAGCCCCACCTCGACGACGATCAGCACGATGATGCCGAACCAGATGCCGAACTCGTCCGGCGTCAGCCCGAAATCGAGCACCGACATCATCGGATAGATGATCGGCACGGTCAGCAGGATCATCGACAGCGAGTCCATCACGCAGCCCATGATGAGATAGAAGATCAGGACCAGCACCAGCACGATCCAGGGATTGAACCCCTGGTCGCCGACCCAGGCGGCCATCACCTGCGGCACCTGCGAAAGCGCCAGGAAGCTGTTGAGCGCCGCCGCGCCGAGCACGATCAGGAAGATCATGGCGGTCGAGCGCGCGGTGATGAGGCAGGCTTCGGTGATCGACTTGCGATCAAGGCTCCGCGCCGCCAGGGCAATGACGAAGGTGCCGGCTGCGCCGATTGCTGCTGCCTCGGTGGGGGTGAAGATGCCGGCATAGATGCCGCCGATGACCAGCAGGAACACCACCAGCACCGGCCAGGTCTTGAACAGTTCGCGGAAACGCTGGCCATAGGGCATGCGCTCGCGCACCCCGCCGGAATCGGGTCGCACCCGCACATAGATGGCAATGACGATCAGATAGCCGATGGCGGCAAGAATGCCCGGCACGAAGGCGCCCATGAACAGCTTGGCGATGTTCTGCTCGGTCAGCACCGCGAAGATCACGAGGATGATCGAGGGCGGGATGAGAATGCCCAGCGTGCCGCCGGCTGCCACCGCGCCGGTCGAAAGCGCGCCGGAATAGCCGTATTTCTTCAGTTCTGGCAGCGCCACGCGCCCCATGGTCGCCGCCGTTGCCAGCGACGAGCCGCAGATGGCGCCAAAACCGGCGCTGGCGCCGATGGCGGCCATGGCCACCCCGCCCTTGCGATGCCCGAGCCAGGCGGCCGCAGCATTGAAGAGCCCCGCCGACAGCCCGCCAAGCGTCGCGAACTGCCCCATGAGCAGAAACAGCGGCACAACCGACAGCGAATAGGACGCATAGGTTGAATAGGTGAGGTTTTTGAACTGGGCGGCGATGGGATTAAAGCTGCCGCTGATCAGCCAGGTGCCGGTGACGCCGATGGCGAACATGGCCAGGCCGATTGGCACGCGCAGGAAAATCAGGATCAGGACTGCGGGAATACCGAGAATGCCAAGGATCAGGGGCGTCATGACTCGGCTCCCGCCTGCTTGGGTTCGGCCTCATTGGCCAGGGCATAGCTCAGCGAGCGGCCCACCACATAGAGCGCCACCACGACCATGATGACGGCCCCGACCATGCCCGCGGCATAGGCCCAGCCCATGGGAAACCGCAGCAGCAGCGTGGTTTCGCGATAGGCGAACTTGTCCATCATGCCGAAATAGAGGCGCCAGGCGATGAAGGCCGACAAGGCCAGCATCATCGTGTCGGTGATGACCAGGATCCAGTTGTTGATGGTCTGGCCGAAACTGTCCGTGACCAGGGACACGAGGGCATGCCCGCGCGTCAGATGCGCCCAGGGCATGAAGGCGAAAATGGCAAAACCCATGCCCACCGACACCAGTTCGTAGTCACCGGTGATCGGGCGCAGGCCGATCCACAGCAAGGCGCGGCCAACTACGCTGACCACCACCATGGCCACCATAGCCATGAGCACCAGCCCACCGGCAATGGCCAGCCATTTGGCCAGCCCCACGATCAGCCGTCCCAGAACGGATTCATCCCTGAATACCAAAATAGTCCCCCCGTTTGTCCCGATTAAAGGCCCAGTTTGCCCGGCATGTAAAATGAGAAATTCCCATGCCGAAATAACCTATGCCTTATCAAAACCCGCCCTTTTTGGGCATTGTCATAGCGGTTTCATCCGCAATCAATAACTGAGGCTGCATGATTGACTGGAATTGGCCTCGTCCACGGCCCTCTCACTCGGAACGCACCAAAGTTATGCTGGATAACCAAAATCAGGCAATGCTAAAACCAAGACCACACCCACAAGTCAGCGAGGCCCACACCTGATGCGTCCAGACCCGGCTCCTTCTGCACCATCAGTCTCCGACGTCGCCGATGGCGCCATTCGCTCCAGCGCCACCACCGGCATTGTCGGCTATCGTCTGCGACGCGCCCAGCTCAATGTCTTCCAGCAATTCCTCACCGCCTTCGAACAGATGCAGTTGCGGCCGGCCGAGTATTCGGTTCTGGTCCTGATTGACGACAATCCTGGCCGCAAGCAGACCGAAATCGCCGAGGTCCTGGGCATCAAGCGCGCCAATCTCGTCACCCTGGTGCATGGGCTTGAAGATCGCGGCCTCGTCGAGCGCATCCCCTCCGCGGCCGACAAGCGCGCCAATGCCCTGCATCTGACCCCGGCGGGCGATGCCTTTCTGGCCCGCGCCAAGGCCATCCATGATGGTCTCGAGCAGGACATCGTCGCCCGTCTTGGTGGCCCCGAAGTGCGCGAACACCTCCTCGAACTCCTCGATCGCCTCAGTTGATTGAGCGCGGTTCACCGGTGAACTGAAACTCCACCTCCCTCGCCCCTCGGCTGCCACTCACCGGAAATTGGGCGGACGCTTTTCCAGAAAGGCGCGCAACCCCTCCTCGGCATCCGGCCCGGTCTGGCTGAGCGCCGCCGTCAGGCTTTCCGCATAGAGCCCGGCCTCCGGCGGCATGGTGCTGATCTGGGCGATCGCCTGGATGATGAAGCCATTGATGGTGCGGGAATTGCTGGCAATGCGCCCGGCAAGCTCCAGGGCCTTGTCCAGCGCGCCACCCTCTGCAACCAGGTGGTGGGCCAGGCCAAGCCGCTCCCCGTCAGTGCCCGAATAGGTGCGGCCGGTCAGCATCATTTCCGTCAGCCGGTCGGGCCCGATCAGGCGCGAAATTCGCACCGATCCGCCGCCACCCACGAATATCCCGCGCAGACCTTCCGGCATCTGGAACCGCACGGTTTCCTCGGCCACGCGCACGTGGCAGGCTGCCGCGAATTCCAGCCCGCCGCCCATCACCGCGCCACTCATCGCCGCCACCACCGGCACGGGCGAATGGGCCACCAGCGCCATCACCCGGTGCCAGTTGCGCGAATGGGCCATGACCTCGAGGGGCTGGCGCGCCACATGCTGGGAGAGATCAAGTCCCGATGAGAAATGCCCGCCCTTGCCGGAAATGACGATGACACGAATGGCCTGCGGCACGGCGCTGAAATAGCCATCGAGCGCTGTGATCAGGTCATCATTGAGCGCATTGCGCTTTTCAGGCCGGTTGAGTTCGAGATGGGCAATGCCATCCCGCTCGGTCACCGTCAGAACCCCGGCCATTGCTTGTCCTTCCCTATCCTTGATCATTGCGCACCGAGCTTGCGGCGGACCTCGTCCGGAAGTGGCGTGGCGCGAATGCCGCCCTCGGCATCCCGCGCCACCCAGACGCGCTTCTCATGGGCCTCGATGGCCACCTCACCGTCCCGGAGCAGGCTGTGCTTCACCGAAAAACTCGACCGCCCCAGTTCGACGATCTCCGAGCGGATCTGCACCGTATCGCCAAATGAACTCGGCTTGAAAAACCGCGCCCCGGTATCGACCATGGGAATGCCCGCAATACCGTAATGCTCGAGCCAGTTGCGCTTGCCCATGCCCAGTGCCGCGCTCACCAGGCCCGCCGTCGCATTGTCGAAGAAGCGGAAATAATTGGGGTAATAGACGATCCCTGCCGGGTCGCAGTCACCGAACTGGATCGTGATGGAAATGGTTTGGGAAAACATGTCCGGCCTATTTGGGCTGCATGCGCAGGGCGCCGTCGAGCCGCACCACTTCGCCATTGAGATAGTCGTTGCCGATCATCGCCATCACCAGCGCCGCGAATTCTTCCGGCCGGCCCAGCCGCGCCGGGTTGGGAATCGAGGCCCCCAATCCATCCTGGACCTCCTGCGGCAGTTCCGCCAGAAGTGGCGTCAGGAAGAGCCCGGGGGCAATGGCCAGCACGCGGATGCCGAAGCGGGCAAATTCGCGCGCCGCCGGCAGGGTCAGCGAGACGATGCCGCCCTTGGAGGCCGCATAGGCCGCCTGCCCGATCTGCCCTTCGAACGCCGCGACCGATGCCGTCGAAATGATGACGCCGCGCTGGCCGTTGCCATCGGCCTCCCCCAGCGACATGGCATGGGCGCACAGCCGCATCATGTTGAAGCTGCCGAGCAGGTTGACATTGATCACCCGGGAAAAGGCATCGAGCGGCATCGGCCCGTCGCGCCCCACGATCCGAGCCGCCGTTCCGATCCCGGCGCAATTGACCAGCACCGATGGACTGCCGAGTGCAGCAATCGCCGCATTCACTGCCGCTTCGGCGCTTTCGGCATTGGCAACGTCGGCGGAAAAAAACTGTCCGCCCAGTTCCTTAGCAATCGCCATGCCCTTGTCGGCATCGCGGTCGAATATGGCCACCCGGGCGCCCGCGTCTGTCAGCGCCCGCGCCGTGGCTGCACCCAGCCCGGAGGCACCGCCGGTGATAAAGGCAACCTTGCCCGCGACGTCCATCAGCTGGCCTCCACGTTTTCGAGCAGCAGCGCAATGCCCTGTCCGCCGCCAATACAGGCCGACGCAATGCCGTAGCGCGTATTGGAGCGCTTGAGTTCCAGCGCCAGTGTCAGGCCCAGCCGGATACCCGTCACGCCCAGCGGATGGCCGATGGCAATGGCCCCGCCATTGACGTTGAGCCTGTCCTCGTCGAGCCCCAGTTCATCCACGCAGGCCAGGATTTGCGCCCCGAATGCCTCGTTGATTTCCACCCGCCCGATCTGATCCAGCGACAACCCGGCCGTTTCCAGCACGGCGCGGATGGCCGGCGCCGGACCGATCCCCATAATCTGCGGCGGCACCCCGACGGCGGCACTGGCAACAATGCGGGCCAGCGGCTTATGACCGTTGTCGCGGGCATAGGCGGCGGAGGCGACCAGCACAGCCCCGGCGCCATCGACGATGGCCGATGAATTGCCGCCGGTCTGCACGCCGCCAAAGGCCGGACGCAGCCGCGCCAGCACTTCATAGGGTGACGGCCTTATGTGGCTGTCGGTATCGACGCTTTCGACCCCGCGCGGCAGCTTAAGCCCCCGCGCCTCAAGGCCCTCGATTTCAAAATTTTGGCTCGACACGGCCGCGATTTCCTCGGCCAGGATACCGGCGTCGCGAGCGGCGATGGCGCGATTGAAGCTGCGCTCGGCAAACCGATCCACCCGCTCACGGGAGATGTTGTATTTCTTGGCCAGGTTCTCGGCCGTGTCGCCCATATTGACGCATCCGGCGGGATCGTAGAGCGCCTCCCAGAGGAAGTCCTTGAACTCCACCTTGCCCATGGCAAAGCCATTGCGATGCGTATAGGCGGCAATCGGGTTGCGGCTCATGCTCTCGCAGCCGGCCGCAAGGGTGAGATCGGTGCGCCCGAGCGACACCGAATCCGCGGCCTGCGCGATCACTTCCAGCCCCGTACCGCAAATGCGCTGCACCAGATGCGCCGGCGCCTCGGTTGGCGCACCGGCATAAAGGCCGATATGGCGCGGCGTGACATAGGCATCGAACGACGCCTGGGCCATCGAACCGGCAATGGTATGGCCGATATCGCCGGCCTTGACGCCGGTCTTTGCAATCGCCGCACGCGCCGCCGCAATGCCCAGGTCAATGGGCGAAATCTCGGCAAAGGCGCCGCGATAGTCGACGAACGGCGTCCTTGCGCCGCCCAGCAGCCACGCATCCTCGAAAGTCAGGCGAAGGCCCTTGCTCATGCTACATGCCCTTTCGCGGCAGGATGAAGATATCGGGGCCCGGCGCCTCGGCGTAAAGCGCCTTGATGAGATCGGCCCGATGCGTCCGCACGGCGCGCTGATTGATCGAACCCTTGTCGGTCACCTCGCCCCGGTCGATATCGGGCAGCTCGGTCATCACCACCGCCCGCGCCACATGGTTGGAGCTGCCGGTGGATGCCTGCGCCAGGCCCATTAGGCTATCGGCGAATTTTTCGCGCACCGCGGGGTGCGCAAGGATCGTCGCCGCATCGGTCTCTCCCGGCAGCCCGGCATGGCGGGCACAGGCGGCCAGGTCCGGAAAGATCATCGCGCCGATATAGTTGAGGTCCAAGCCCGTCAGCACCACGTCGCGAATGAGCGGCGCACAGGCAGCAATGACTGCCGAACGCACCGCCGCGAAATTGACCCAGGTCCCGGTGGAGAGCTTGAAATCCTCGGTCACCCGGCCATCGAAGATCAGCCCCTTGGCGACATCGTCCGGGTCGGCAAAGCGCACCGCGTCGCCGATGCGATAAAAGCCTTCCTCGTCAAAGGCCTCGGCGGTCTTTTCGGCATCGCGCCAATAGCCCGGCGTCACATTGGGGCCCTTGAGCCGCAATTCGGTCTTGTCGCCATTGGGCACCAGCTTGACCGTCATGCCGGCCGCCGGCAGGCCGATATGGCCGGCCTCTTCCACCGCCCAGGTGGTGGTGAAGGCAAAGGGCGCCGTTTCGGTCGAGCCATAGCCGGTGATGATCAGCACCCGCTCGCCGGTCTCGGCCCGCGCCGCCTTGTCGAGCCCCTCGAACACGTGCTGGGAGAGGCCCGCTCCCGCATATTGCAGCAGCTTGAGCTTGGCGAAAAGATTGCGGCGCGCCTCGGGATGCTCGTCGAAGGCGGCGACCAGGAATTCGTAGGCTTTTGGGACATTGGTGAAGAAGGTGGGCTGCACGGTCTTGAGATTTTCGAGCGTGCGGCCGATCCGCGCCGGCGTCGGCTGGCCATCATCGATATAGAAGGACCCGCCATTATAGATGGCCATGCCGGTATTGTGGCTGCCGCCAGCCACATGGTTCCAGGGCATCCAGTCGAGCAGCACCGGCGGCTCGTCGGCGACGAAGGCCAGCGCCGTGCGGATCATCTCCTGGTTGCAGGCCATCATGCGATTGGTGGTAATGACCCCCTTTGGCAGGCCGGTCGAACCGGATGTAAAGAGGATCTTGGCGATTGTGTCCCCGGTAATGGCCTCATGCGCCGCCGCCACAGCCGGGGTAACCGGGGTCTCAAGCAGGTCGTCGAAGACCTTGACCGGCCGGCCGGCGGGCGGATTGGTCCGCACGATCAGCGGCACATCCGCGCCAAAGGTAGCGGCAATGGCGGCCGAGAACTTTTCGCCATCGCTGGCATAAACCATGCCCGGCGTCACCAGGCCCGCAATATGCTTGAGCTTGCCGTAATCGGTGGACACCAGTGAATAGGCCGGCGAAATCGGCGCATAGGGAATGCCGACCCAGATCGCGGCCAGACCCAGGAGGAAATGCTCGACCTCATTGCCCGAGATGATCATCAACGGCCGCTCGGCCGAGAGCCCGGCGTCAAGCAGGGCCTGCGCCAATGGCGGAATAGCCTGCATCACCTCGGCAAAGCTCATCTCGCGCCATCCCGCGCCCAGCCGGTCGGCGATCAAGACCCTGTCCGGGGTCTTCTCGGCCCAGCCGGCCAGCGCATCGACAATCGAGCGCGGATAGGCGCCAAGCGGCTCCACTGAACGGATGATGGTGGTGCCATTGGCCCGGTGTTCGGCCGCCGCCGCCATATTCCCCAGCCGCACATGACGAACGGGCGTCGCCTTGATATCCATGAGATCCTCCCTCACGAATATAGTTATGTATCATAACTAAATCAGGCGCAAGTCCTTCCGGCGCCAAACGCCGTAAGTCTACGCTACCGCAGCGTTTCGCCTAACTCCCGGCGCGATAACCGACATCGATCACCGCCTCGCCCCCGGCAAGGCGCGACACGCAGGCGCACATGCGCTCGCTCTCAGCCTTCTCCTCCCGGCTGAAAAAGACATCACGATGATCGAGCTCGCCGGTGCGATCGACGATTCTGACCGCACACAACCCGCATTCACCGCGCTGGCAATCATAGATCATGTCCACGCCCGCCCCGATCAGCGCATCGAGCAGCGTCTGGTCCGGCCGCACCGGCACGGTGATGTCGCGATTGAGCACCCGGACGGTAAATTCCTGCTCCGCGAACAATCCGCTATCGCCGAACACCTCGTAGCGCAGCCGGCTGATCGGGCGGCCGCTGGCGGCCCATGCCGTTTTCGCGGCTTCCAGCATGCCGATCGGCCCGCAGAGGTAACATTCGGTATCGGCCGGCAGGGCCGCGAACTCTGCGCTCAGATCAATATGCTCCCCGCGCGCATTATCCCGCAGGTCGAGCCGGTCGCCGAGCAGGTCCTCTAATTCATCGGCAAAGGCCATGAGTGCCCGGCTGCGCGCCGCATAGACCACGCGCAGCGATGCCCCGCGCGCCGCAAGGGCCCGCGCCATGCCATAGATCGGGGTGATGCCGATGCCACCGGCGAGCAGCAGATAGTGGCGCGCGCGCCAACTGAGTTCGAACCGGTTTTCCGGCAGGGTCAGTCGCGCCGCCTGCCCGGGTTCCAGTCCCCACATATAGCGCGACCCGCCCCGGCTCTGGGGATGCAGCTTGACGGCCACCGCGATCTGCCCGGGCCTGGCCGGGATGACGGTATAGGTCCGGTTGGTCCAGCCACCCCCGGCTTCGACCCGGAAATTGCTGTGCGAACCCGGATCGAACCGGGGCACGGTACCATCGGCATCAAAGACGATCTGGCGAACGTCCTCGGCAACCTGCCGGACATCGGCGACGCGGGCATCCCGCCACTCCACGCGATTGCGCATTCCGTTCCTCCCTCGTGTGACCACCGCGATGGTCACACACTCGGCGGCCCTCCCGCGAAACCGGGAGCCGCCGTTTTCCGTCCTAACCCACGACCAGGGACAGGGCCGGCACCCGGCGGATCAGGCTGCGGTCCTCGTCCAGCACGAATTCCAGATTCTGCCGGGCAAGCCGCGCATGTTCGCGCGCCAAAGCCTCGGCCCTGGCCCCCTCGCGCAGTTCGATCGCGTTGACCATGGCCTTATGCTGGGCCTGTGCTCCGTAGAGCGAGCGGCGAAAGGCGGCGACGTCGGCCTGCTTGTGCAGGAACGCGCTGGGCGAGGCGAAGGGCAGGCTGGTCACCCGCTCCACCTCGCGCCGGATGGTCTGGCTGCCTAGGCCCCAGAGCTTTTCGTGAAAGGTCGCGTTGAGGTCGACATAGCGGTCGAAATCCATCGCCTCCACCTCCCCCTTCTGCGTCTGGTCGAGCTCCGCCAGAAGCCGGTGCAGTTCGGTCATCCGGGCCGGGGCGACGCCGCGCTCGGCCGCCAGCCGCAGCGCCGTGCCTTCGAGCACGCCGCGCAGTTCGATGGCGTCGATCACATCCTCGCGGGTAAAGCTGCGCACCGCATATCCACCCGAGGGGATGGCATCGATCAGCCCCTCCTGGCCGAGATGGGCCAGTGCCGCCCGCAATGGCGTGCGCGAAATGCCCAGCTTTTCGGCCAGCGCCACTTCCGACAGGCGCGAGCCCGGCCGCAATTCGCCCGACACGATCAGATCACGCACCCCCATCAGCGCGCGCTGCGACTGCTGGGCCCGATCCGGCCGGCCGCTCATTCTGCGGCCTCGCGCAACGCGTTTTCCTCGGCCACCATCCGGTCGATCAGCCGGCGCGCCCACATCGACCCGGCGTCGATATTGAGGTTGTAGATCACGTGGTCGGGATTGGCGTCGATGGCCCTTTGCTGGGCCTTGAGGATCCGCTCGTCCTCCCGGAAGATCGAGGATACGCCTTCGCGCAGATTATGGGTGCGAGCCTGCTCGTCGAGCTTGTAGTTGCGGGCAAAGGCCCAGAAATAGTGGCAGCTCTTGTCGGTCTCAGGCGTCATCGTGTTGAGCACGAAGCCGTTGACGCCCTGGCTGCGGTCACCTTCCGGCGCGCCGGTTCCGGTCAGCGCCACGCCCACGTCGATGGCTATGGTCGAGGGCGCCTCGAAGTGAATGATTTGCCAGCGATCGACGTTGCCGGGCTGTCCCAGCTGCCCCCGCCAGAATGGCGGTGCATCGATGTCTTTCATCCAGCGGGTGATCGTCGCGGTCGTATCGGTATGCGTCGCCTCGAACGGCGCTTCGGCGACCGCCCGGTTGCCGATGGAAGAGCCGTGCACATAGGTCTCGTGCGTCAGGTCCATCAGGTTGTCGACAACGAGCCGGTAGTCGCACTTGGCATGGATATATTTGCCGTCCGACGCCCATTCAGGGTCATCGTTCCAATGCAGGTCCGGCACCAGCGCAGGGTCCGCCAACGCCGGCTCGCCCATCCACAGCCAGATGAATCGATGCCGCTCGACCAGGGGATAGGATTTGACACAGGCGGACGGATTGATGGTGTCCTGCGACGGCATGTATACACATCGACCGGTATCGTCGAATTCCAGCCCGTGATAGCCGCAGATGACATTGTCGCCATAAAGCTCACCCATGGACAGCGGCAGCAGGCGGTGCCAGCAGGCATCGGCCAGCGCCACCGCCGTTCCGTCCTGCTTTCTATACATCACGACCGGCTTGTTGCAGATCGTGCGCGCCAGCAAGTCGCGCTTGACCTCGACATCCCAGGCCACGGCATACCATGCGTTCAGCGGAAATGTGGGCTCACCCATCGCGTCATCCTCCTGCTCTCCGCCGACCAATGAATACTAGTTGTATACATTTTGCAAGATTGTGTTTGCCAAGGCTTCCGCTTCACGCCATCACTCGCGTCGAGGTTGAATGAGGAGTTCTCCATGTCCGTGCCCAAGCCCCCCTACCGCGCCGATGTCGTGGGCAGTTTCCTGCGCCCCGATTCCATCAAGAAGGCGAGAAAGGCCTATCTGGACGACAAGTCCATTTCCGCCGAAGAACTGCATGCAATTGAGGATGATGCCATCCGCACCGTCATTCGCATGCAGGAAGATGCGGGCCTCAAGGCCGTGACCGATGGCGAATTCCGCCGCGCCTGGTGGCATTTCGACTTCATGGGCATGCTCAACGGCCTCGACATCATTCAGCGCGACGGCGGCGGCATCCAGTTCCACGGCGTCCATACCAAGCAGGATGTGCCGGTGATCAGCGACAGGCTGAGCTTCCCGGCGGACCATCCCATGCTCGAGCACTACAAGTTCGTGGCCGCCAATACCAAGGTGACGCCGAAAATCTCCATTCCGGGTCCCAGCGCCATTCACTTCCGCATTGCCGACGACGATATCGCCGTGGCCGAATACAAGCATGATGCCGAAGCCTATTTCGAGGCCATCACCGCCACCTACAAGGACGCGGTCAAGGCGTTCTACGATGCCGGCTGCCGCTATCTGCAGATGGACGACATCTTCTTTGCCTATCTCTGCGATCCGAAAATTCGCGCCGAGCGCAAGGAAAAGGGCGAAGACCCTGATTGGCTGATCGGGCGCTACGCCAAGATGATGCATGACGCCATCGCCGACCGCCCCGACGACATGCTGATCGGCATGCATATGTGCCGGGGCAATTTCAAATCGACCTGGGTGGCCGAGGGCGCCTATGACCCGGCGGCCGATGCGATCTTCAACCAGACCGATGTCGATATCTACTTCATGGAATACGACACCGACCGCGCCGGTGGGCTCGAACCGCTCCGCCTCCTGCCCAAGGGCAACAAGCGGGTGCTGCCCGGCTTCATCACCACCAAGACGGCCGCGCTCGAAGACCTCGACGATCTGAGGCGCAAGTTCGACGCGGCCGGCAAATATACCGATCTCGGCCAGCTCGGCATCGCCCCGCAATGCGGCTTCGCCTCGACCGAGGAAGGCAATGACCTCACCATGGACGAGCAGCGCCGCAAGCTCGACCTCGTGGTCAAGACTGCCGAAACCATCTGGGGCGAGGTCTGACCAACTTGGAGCGGCGCCGGCCTCACGCGCCGGCGCCGCGCCCATAGACCAGCAGTTCGGCATCACGGACCGCCTTGTCCAGCCGCAGGCGGAAGCGGTCCAGCGCGGCCCGATCGATGCGCGATGCCGGCCCGAAAACGGATAGGCCGGCCACCATCCGGCCCGCCTCGGTGCGCACCGGCATGGCAATGGCCGCGATCCCCTCCTCGCGCTCTCCCAGATTATAGGCATAGCCCCGCTGGGCGGTGCGCTCGATTTCCTCGGCCAGTTCCGGCCGTTTGACGATGGTGCGAGCAGTCAGCGCCTCCATCTCCACCGATTGCAAATATTTCTCCCGCTCGCGGGCCGAAAGATGCGCCAGCCAGGTCTTGCCATGGGCGGTGCAATAGGCCTCGAGCCGGTCTCCCACCCTGATATCCACGGAAAGGCTGCGCTGCGGCATGGCCCGGGCAATGCAGACCACCATCCCCGCCTGGTAGATGGTCGCCATGCTGGCCTCGCGCAGGTCCGCGGTGATCTCGTCCAGCACCGGCTGCATCAGGGCGCCCAACCGGTCCTGTTCAAGCGCCCGGTCGCCCAGGTCGACCAGCATGTAGCCGAGCCGGTAACTGCCCTTGCCGGTCTGGACCAGCGCCCCCTCGGTTTCGAGCGTCTTGATGAAGCGATGGGCGGTGACCGCATTGAGCCCGAGTTCGCGGCAGACCTCGGCAACGCTGATCCGCGCGCGGCCCCGGCCGAGCAGTTTGAGAATGGCAAAGGCCCGTGCCACCGAATTGTTGAGCTGCTGCGCCATGGCGTCCGTTCTCAATAATAGAGGAGTTTCATCGGCGGCTCCCACGTCTGTCCGACATCTCGCGCTCGGGAGCACCCCGCGCACCGCGCGTGTCAACGCATAAACCTATGAATTTACGTGACTTATCTCAGTTTCCGCGGAGCCATTGACTCAATCCGTTCCGCAGAACACGCTTTTATGGAATCTACCATTCCAAATATAGATAAATGAAAATCGAAGCGCTCACAACACTCACCGCCGGCGGCGCGCTGCTCGCCCGGCTCAAGGCCATCGGCGTCGACTACATCTTCGCCAATTCGGGCACCGACTTTCCCCCCATCATCGAGGGCCTGGCCGAAGCGGCCGCCAAGTCCGTCCCCCTGCCCCAGGCCCTGGTGATCCCGCACGAAAGCGCGGCCATGGCCATGGCCCACGGTTATTACCTCGCCACCGGCCGTTCGCAGGCCGTCATGGCCCATACCAATGTGGGCCTGGCCAACTGCTCCATCGGCGCCATCAATGCCGCAGTCGAGAACATCCCGGTGCTGCTGTTTTCCGGCCGCACGCCCACGACCGAGCAGGGCCGGCTCGGCTCCCGCACCGTCCCCATCGGCTGGGGTCAGGAAATGCGTGACCAGACAGCTCTGGTCCGGGAGGCCGCCAAGTGGGACTATGAGCTGCGCTTCCCCGAACAGGTCTGCGACCTTGTCGACCGCGCCCATGCCATCGCCAATTCATCGCCAAAGGGGCCGGTTTATGCCGCCCTGCCCCGCGAAGTCCTGTGCGAACCGTTTGGCGGCCGGGGCATAGACGCGCCCCTCACCATGCAGCCGGCCCGCATCACGGTTGATACCGGTCTCATCGCCGATCTTGCCGCCCGCATCGCCGATGCACGCTTTCCGGTAATCTTCGCCCAGCATGGCACCGGCAGCGCCGAGGCCTTTGACGCGCTCTCAACCCTTGCGAGCCAATGGGCCATTCCCGTCTGCCAGTACTGGGCCGTGCAACTGGCCCTGCCCACCGATCACCCCATGCATGCCGGCGGCGACCCGGCCTGGCTGCTCGAACAGGCGGACCTGGTGATCGTGCTCGATGCGCTGGCCCCCTGGTCGCAACAGGCACACGCCCCGCGCCCCGAAGCCTGCATCGTCCAGGTCGGACCCGACCCGCTCAAGGCCCGCATACCGGTGCGTAATTTCCGCTCCGACATATCCATAGCCGGCGAAGTCCCCGACGCTATCCTCGCGCTGGCAAGAGCGCTGGCGACGCAAAGCCCCGGCACCAGAGCGGACGAGCGCCGCAGCCTTATCGAGGCCCGCAACACCGCCGCGCGCCAGGCCGTGCTCGATCGCGCCCGGGCCGGCGGAGACGGCGTGATGAGTGCCGATTTTGTCGCCCTGAAAGTCTCGGAGGCCATTGCCGGGCGCAACGCGGTGCTGCTATCCGAGCGCGGCTGCCCCATGCCGCCGATGACGCTCGACCATGTCCATGCCTGGTATCAGGAACCTCATGCCGGCGGGCTGGGCTGGTCCTTCCCGGCCGCCCTGGGCATGCAACTGGCCGACCGCGACCGGCTGGTGGTCGCCAGCATGGGCGATGGCTCCTACATGTTTTCCAATCCTGTCGTTTGCCACCAGATCGCCGAGGCGCTCGACCTGCCGGTCCTGGTCCTGGTGATGAACAATGCCGAATGGGCCGCCGTGCGTCATTCCGTGCTCGACATCTACCCCGATGGCTACGCTGCCAAGGCCAACCGCATGCCCCTGACCGGCCTCAGCCCCAGCCCGGACTATGTCCAGGTGGCCAGGGCCAGCCGGGCCTTCGCGCGCCAGGTTGCCAACGCCGCTGACCTCGCCGAGGCCCTGCCCGAAGCTCTGGACCATATCGCCAGCAAGCGGGGCCTGGCCCTGCTCGACATAACCATGCGCAACTGAAGGGAGAACCCCGTGCCCGAAACAGCCAGCACCGAATTCTGGAAAGATCTGAAGCCCATCACCAAGGTCTTCCAGCCCGACGCCCTGCCCGAGGTGTACCTGGCGGATGCACCCACCGAGGACGAGCGCTATTATGTGCCCTTCACCGAAACAGTCTCATCCCGCCCCCTGTGGATCTCGCCCACCCAGAACAAGTGGTGCGACATCCTCATGGCCAGCAAAGCCGGGCTCGTGAACCGGCACTATCACCCCCACGAAGTCTTCGCCCTGACCCTGTCGGGCAAATGGGGCTATCTCGAACACGACTGGACCGCCACCAAGGGAGATTTCGTCTATGAAACCCCGGGCGAGGGTCACACCCTCGTTGCCTATGAGCACGAGGAGCCGATGAGGGTCTTCTTCACCGTCACCGGCCCGCTCATCTGGCTGGACGAGAATGGAGAGCCGGACGGCTTTTTCGACGTTCACAACTACATCGCCATGTGCCGCGCGCACTATGACAAGGTCGGCATCGGCGCCGACTACGTCAATTCGCTGTTTAGATGAATCCAGCAGCAGACCTCATCCCCCGTCTTCACGGGGGCAGGCTCTGAGCCCGTCGAAGGACGAGGTCGTGGCACCAGAGCCTCCACCCGCTCGACCTCGTGGTTCGACAAGCTCACCATGAGGTCTCCTCTGGTTAGCCCCCTGGCTCACCCGGCCCACCCACCAGGTCATTCCCGCGAAAGCGGGAACCTCCGTTTCAGAGCCACCCCCTCATCGGGGGCAAAGAGCAGACCTCATCCCCCGCCTTCACGGGGGCAGGCTCTGAGCCTGTCGAAGGACCCTGCCTCACGCGCTCATGCCGCCATCGGCCATCAGCATGGCCCCGGTGGTAAAGCTGGATTGATCCGAGGCCAGGAACAGAACCGCACGGGCGATTTCATCGGCCGTGCCATGCCGTCCCATCGGGATCATCTCGTTGAAAAACGCCGTGCCATCCCGCCCGATTTCAGCCCCCAGTCCCCGCTCGACATCGAACTGGAACGCATTGTCGATGGGCCCCGGGTGAATGGCATTGACCCTGATGCCGCGCGGCGCCAGTTCCTTGGCGAGGCACCGCATCAGCCCCACTTGCGCGTGCTTGGCAGTGATATAGGCGTAAACGCCCGGATCGCCCCGCGTGGCGGCAACGCTTGAAGTGATGACAAAACTGCCCCCGGCCCGCATGTGCGGGGTCATGTATTTGGCGACGAGAAACGCCCCCCGCACATGCACGGCGTGCACGGCCTCGAAAACGTCTTCCGGATAATCGGCAATCGGCGCCACCATGCCGAAATTGCCGGCATTGGAAAACACCACGTCGATCGCGCCGAAGCGCTCGACGGCCCGCCCGGCGAGCCGGGCCACCTGTGCCGCAACCGACACATCGCAGCCAATGGCCAGCACCCTTTCACTGGCCAGCCCCGCCGCAGCCGCGTCCAATGCGGCCTCATCGCGGTCGGAGAGCACCACATGGGCACCCTCCGCCAGCATCAGCCTTGCCGCTGCAAGGCCCAGCGATCCCGCGCCGCCGGTGACGACGCAGACCTTCCCCTCGAGCAGGCCCATGGGTCAGATCGGGTAATGGATGGGGCCGTCCTGCACCGTCACCCAGCGCAGTTCGGTAAATTCGGCAATGCCCCAATTGCCGCCGAAACGGCCATAGCCGGAAGCCTTGACGCCGCCGAACGGCATCTGCGCCTCGTCATGCACGGTCGGTCCATTGACGTGGCAGATGCCGCTCTCGATGCGACGCGCCACCGCCAGCGCCCGGTTGACGTCCCGGCCGAACACTGCCGCCGACAGCCCGTATTCGGTATCATTGGCCACCCGCACCGCCTCGTCGACGCTGCCGACACGGACCACGGTCACCACCGGGCCAAAGGACTCTTCCCCGTAGATCCGCATGGATGGCGTGACCTTGTCGAGCAGCGTCGCATCTACCAGCGTGCCCTCGATCTTGCCCCCGGCGCACAGGACCGCGCCCTTGCTGGTCGCGTCCTTGACCAGCTGCGCCAGGCGTTGCGCGGCGCTGGCATCGACCACCGACCCAAGCGGTGTCTGGCCCTTGGTCGGGTCACCAGCGACCAGCGTCTTCGCCTTGGCCGCCAGCTTCTCGACAAAGGCATCGGCAACATCCTGGAGCACCACGATGCGCTCGGTCGACATGCAGATCTGCCCCTGGTTCATATAGGCGCCAAAGGCCGCAGCGGCCACCGCCTCGTCGAGATCGGCATCGTCGAGCACGATGAACGGAGCCTTGCCGCCCAGCTCCAGCAGGGCCGGCTTGAGATGGCGGCCCGCCTTCTCGCCGATGATCCGGCCGACCCGCGTCGAGCCGGTGAAATTGACCCGCCGCACCGCCGGGTGGGCAATAAGGGTTTCAACGATCTCGCTGGCATCCTGGGGCGCGTTGGAAACGGCATTGAGCGCACCCTTGGGCAGACCCGCTTCGAGCAGGCTCTCCACGATCAGCCGGTGCGTGCGCGGGCAGAGCTCGGATGTCTTCATCACCACGGTATTGCCACAGGCCAGCGGCGTGGCCAGCGAGCGGACACCCAGAATGACCGGGGCATTCCAGGGGGCCATGGCCAGCACAACCCCCGCTGGCTGGCGCACCGCCATGGCGGTCGATCCGGGCCGGTTGGATGGCACGATCTCGCCCTTGATCTGGGTCACCAGGCTTGCCGCCTCACGCAGCATGTCGGCGGCCAGCATCACGTTGAACATGGCCCATCCAGCCGTGGCACCGATTTCGGCGCCCATGGCCTCGACGAAGAGCGGGCCCTTGCCTTCCAGCACGTCGGCCGCCTTGAGCAGAATTTTCCGGCGCTCCTTGGGCGCCGTTCTGGACCAGGCCGGAAAGGCGGCAGCTGCCGCATCGGCGGCCCGCTGGGCGTCCTCGGGCGTAGCCGCTGCCGCACGCGTGGCCACCGCACCCGAGATCGGATTCATCCGCTCGAACACGGCCCCGCCGCTTGCCATCTGATCTTCATTGCCAATGAGCAGGCCCAGTTGGTCCATAGCCCTTCTCCTTTGTAACCGAATGCGTCAGGCGGCGGCGCCGCCCAGAAATGCCTGTTGCACTGCCGGGTCCGTCTTGAGGGCCTCGGCGGAATTTTCACCAATGATGCGGCCGGCTTCCATCAGGTAGCCGCGGTCCGAAATCGACAGCGAGATCGAGACATTCTGCTCAACCAGCAGCAGTCCCACGCCCGTCTGCTTGACCCTTTCGAGGGCCCCGAACAGCTCGCTCACGACGATGGGCGCCAGCCCGAGGCTTGGCTCGTCCAGCATCAGATATTGCGGATTGCTCATCAGCGCCCGGCCGATGGCCACCATCTGCTGTTCGCCGCCCGACATGGTGCGCACGAACTGACCCTTGCGCTCGCCGAGCCGCGGAAAGAGGTCGTAGATCAACCCCGTTCGCGCCGTCTCGACGTCACGCGCCCGTTTCGGGTTGGCCCCGAGCAGCAGGTTTTCTGCCACCGTCAGGTCGCCGAACACGCCGCGCCCTTCCGGCACCAGCGCAATGCCCGCCTCGGGCACCAGATGCGGCTTCATGCCAATGAGCGAGCGTCCATCGAGCGCCACCACCGATCCGGCCTCGGGCCGGACAAGCCCGGCAATGGCCTTGAGCAGCGAGGACTTGCCCGCCCCATTGGCCCCCAGGATGACCACCGTCTCGCCTTCGGCAATGCGCAGCGAAACATCGTTGAGTGCCAGATGCCGTCCGTAGCGCAGGGATAGGGTGCTGATCTCAAGCATGGCTGTCTCCCAGATAGGCCGCGACCACGGCCGGATCGGCCAGCACGTCCCTTGTGGGTCCATCAGCGATCTTGGTCCCGACATTCATCACCACGGTGCGCGCGCACAGGGCCCGCACCGCTTCCATGATGTGCTCGACCAGAAGCACCGTCATGCCGCGCTGGCCGAGGCCCGTGATGAGATCGATGCCCACCCGCAACTCGGTCGGGTTGAGCCCCGAGAGCCATTCATCGAGCAGCAGCAGCCTGGGCTCGGCGGCCAAGGCGCGCGCCAGTTCCATGCGCTTCTGGTCGATATAGGTGAGATCGCCGGCAAACTCGCCGCCGCGCCCGGCAAGGCCCACATCGGCCAGCAGCTCCTCGGCCCGCACCCGGGCAGCAGCGCCCCAGAGATGGTTCGGGCGGAAGGCCAGCGCGGCGATGACGTTTTCGGCCACCGTCAGCGAAGGCAGGACCCGCACCAGCTGGAAGGTGCGCGCCACGCCCTTGTGGGCGATGCGATGCGGCGATGCCCCGGCAATATTGTCGCCACCCAGCACGATGCGGCCGGCCGTGGGCGCCAGGGCACCCGAAATCATGTTGAGCACGGTGGTCTTGCCCGACCCGTTAGGCCCCAGCAGCGCCACGGTTTCCCCCTGGCCCACCGAGAAACTGACATCATTGACCGCCGTCAGCCCGCCGAACTGCTTCCTGAGGCCGCCGATTTCCAGAAGCGCGCTCATCGTCCCGCCTCCTTGCCCGCGGGTCCCAGGCGTTTCCACAGGTCCTCCACCCCGCCCAGCACGCCGCGCGGCACCACGAAGACGATGGCGATGAACATCAGCCCGAGCAGGATCGAATAATGGTTCGGGAAATTGGCGCTGAGCCATTCGAACAACAGGAACAGCGGGATCGCGCCCAGCGCCGGTCCCCACAACCGGTTGGCCCCGCCCAGCAGCGCCATGATCAGGGTCAGGAAAGAGATCGTCGGATTGAAGACGATGGCCGGCTCGACATAGGTCCAGCGCGGTGCCTGGATGGCCCCGACCAGGGTGATGATCGTCGCGCTCACCGCGAACAGCGCCAGCTTCACCCCGGCAATGTTGATGCCGGTATGGGCCGCGACGGTTTCGTCGTCGCCGATCACCTTGAGCGCCAGGCCCAGCCGCGACCGCGAAATCAGCCAGCCGATGCCCAGGGTCAGCGCCGCCAGCCCCAGCAATTGCCAATAGATCTGCTCCGGCGTGATCGGCAGGAAGATATAGCGTCCCAGCGTGCCGGTTACATTGACCTCGTACCAGGTCACGAGCTGGCGGATGAGTTCGGCCAGCCCGAAGGTGAAGATGACGAAATAGACCCCGGCCAGGCGCAGCGTCGCCAGCCCCACGAGCAGCGCCACGCCCAGCCCGATCACGGCCGCCACCAGCAGCACCGCCCAATAGGGCAGCACTTCGCTCAGGACCGCGACCGTATAGGCGCCGATACCGAAGAAGGCCACGGTCGCCAGCGACACATAACGCGTCGGTCCGGAAAACAGCGCCCAGGCGCTGGCCAGCACCACATAGCCGGTCATGCCCAGCAGCAGACCCACGCCATAGGCGCCGAGCTGCGTCGGCAGCCAGGCCAGCGCCGCAAGGCCGGCCAGGATGAAAACAGTGGCAACAAGGGCGCGGATCATCGGCCGGACGCCTTTCCGAACAGGCCCGCCGGCTTCCACAGCAGCACGGCAAGGAAAATGACATAGGTGGCGGCCAGCGTCAGGCCCGGATCGACATAGGTGGCCACCAGTGTCTCGACCACGCCGAGCAGCAGCCCCGCGACCAGGGCGCCCATGAGATTGCCCAGCCCGCCCATGATGACGATCACCAGCGCCTTCATGGTGAAGACCACGCCCATCGAGGCATTGAACGTCTGGTACATCGAGATCATCACCCCGCCCGAGGCGGCCAGCATGGTCCCCAGCGCAAAGGCAAAGCGCGCGGTGCGGTTGACGTCGATGCCGACCAGCGGCGCTGCATTGGGATTGACGGCAATGGCGCGGATCGTCGTGCCCCAGCGGGTCCGGGTCAGCACATAGAACAGGCTGGCGCCGATGATCACGGCCAGCGCAAAGGCCAGCAGCCGGTTGGCGGCGACATTGGCGCCAAACACGTTGATGCCGGTATTGAGGAAATTGTAGCTCGTGTAATTGGACCCGAAGGTGACCAGCATCACGCCCTGGATCACGAAGAGCAGGCCGAAGGTGGCGAGGATGGAATCCACTTCCAGCGTGCCGCTCTTGGCCGAGCGCCGCACCAGCGGCTGCATCATCACCCCATAGATCACGTAGCCGAACGCAAAGGCCGCCGGCAGCACCAGCAGCAATCCCACGATCGGATTGATGCCCAGCGTCGAGAACAGCAGGAATGCGGCGAAGGCGGCAAAGATCAGGATCTCGCCATAGGCGAGGTTCATGATGCGCGAAATGCCGTATTGCAGGGTCAGGCCCATGGCAATGAGCGCATAGGTGCCGCCCAGCACCAGCCCGGTTATCAAGGTCGTGATCATTGCGTCCTTCTCCCGCTGCCCACCAGGCCAGGACCTGCCCTGGCTCGGCTCCCTCCCCCTGTCAGGGGGAGGGCTGGGGTGGGGGTACCCTCTTGCTTACTGTGCCGGCCAGGGTGCCTTTGGCAGGATGGGGGCCGAAGCGCCCTCCCGGTCGGCCGGCGCGATGGCGACGAAATTGCCGTCCTGCCACTGACCGCCGAACCAGAGCTGGCGCAGCTGGTTGTCTTCAAGCTTGGTTTCGCCCAGCACGGTTTCGAACGTGCCGGTCGAAAGCTCTTCGGAAACAGCTTCGCGGTCGAGGCCACGGCGCTTGATGGCTTCCTGGAGCATTTCAAGGCTCGCATAGGTGATCACCGAGCCCCACCAGTCCGGAGCCTGTCCGATGAACTCCTCATGGCGGGCACGATAGTCCATGACCTTTTCATTGGTCACATCGATGCCGCCCAGGCTCATGATGCCCTCGATCTTGTCGCCATTATTGGCGGCATAGACCGGAAAGCCGACGCCCACGCCCATATAAAGCACTTTGGGATTGTATTGGGCGACCTGCGCCTGCTGGGTCAGGGCAAAGGTGTCCGGCGGATAGGAGAAGGCGATGAAGCTGTCCGCGCCCGTGGCCGCCGCCTCGTTCAGCATCGGGGTGAAATCGGTGGTGCCCACCGGATAGGTCACGTCATAGGCCATGGTGATGCCGGCATCGGCAAAGGACTGGCGGGCCGCATTGATGAGGTCGATGCCGAAGCCGTCGGCCACCGAAATCACCGCAACCTCGCCATTGATGGTCCCGGCATCGCGCTGCTCGACGAGGATCTTGGCCAGCGCCTCGGTATAATCGTGGCCGCCACCGAGCAGCCAGAAGCTCTTCTTCCAGCGCTGGACGAATTCGGGCGCCTTGTCGGTCACCGCCGACACGGCCAGCTGCGGATAGCCGAAGCGGTCGAACAGCGGCGCCACGGCCAGGTTGAACCCCGTCCCCCAGGGCACGAGGATGAAATCCACCTCGTCCTGCGTCGCCAGGCGTTCGACAGCCCGCACCACTTCTTCGGACGATGAGCGGTCGTCATATTCGATCACTTCGATGGGCAGGCGCGTGCCGTCCGGCAGTTCCAGGCCACCGGCTTCATTCACGTCATGGACCCAGAGCTGATAATTGGGCAGCGTGGTGATACCGGCGCCGCCGGCATTGGCGCCGGTTTTCGAGATCGCATAGCCGATCTTGATCGATGTCCGATCCTGGGCAAACGCTGCGGTAGCGCTCACCCCGGCAAGCAGGGTCGCGGCAAGGCCAATGGCACGCAGGGCGGACCTGCGGGAAAACAGGGTCATCTCTTCCTCCTCCTGGCCCCCGTTTGAGGGCCGACAACGCCGGGGCTTTGACTGCCCTTCTCCGGCGACTGACCTCACGCTAGCCGCAAGTTCCCCGGACCAGAATAGACTTTTTGCGGAGAAACTTGTACTTTTAAGGCGAAATTGGAGCTAAACATGCCCACCGCCGCCACAATCGCAAGCCCGAGGCAAA
This sequence comes from Devosia sp., assembly GCF_025809055.1. Lineage (NCBI taxonomy): Bacteria > Pseudomonadati > Pseudomonadota > Alphaproteobacteria > Hyphomicrobiales > Devosiaceae > Devosia > Devosia sp. The sequence continues at coordinate 1,786,236 of NZ_CP075529.1, forward strand.
TGCTCGACCTGGCGCGCGAGCTCGATGGCCAGACCATTGCCACCACGCTCGATACCGCCCGCTGGACCTTGCCGGTGGAAGCCAATGCCCTTCTCGTGCTGATTTCGGGGTCCGGCGACATCAATACCGGGGAGGAACAGGCGAGCCTGCAGGCCCCCGTGCTGATCTGGGTTCCCGCCGGCCAGGCCGCCGAGGTGACCCTGATGGCCGGGGCGCGCGGCGGCTGGTTGGCCATTTCGGGCGCGGCCATGGGACAGCTCTCCTTGCCCGGCACCATTGCCGAAGATGTCCGGCGCCTCTCCAGCCGGCCGCAATTGGGCACGCGGGTCGAGCGGGACGCTGCCAATCGGCTCGCGACCCTCATGGCCTTGATGACCGACGAGCTGCGCCACGGCCAGTCCGGCGCGCAGGACATGGTTCGGCACCAATTGGCCATTGTCGCCATCCTGCTCTGGCGCCTGTCAGACATGGCCAGCACCACCGCCCGTCCGGCTCCGCGCACCATTGTCAGCAATTTTCTGCAGATGGTGGACCAGCAGATGCGCGGCCACTGGAGCGTGGGCGACTATGCCCGCCACCTGGGCATCAGCGTCGACCGGCTGACCAGCGCCGTCCAGCGCGCCACCGGCCGTTCGCCGCTGGCGCTCATCCATGCGCGGCTGGCGGCGGAAGCCCGGCAGATGCTGGAAAATTCCGGCATGCAGATCGCCGAGATTTCCACCTATCTCGGTTTTGACGATCCGGCCTATTTCTCCCGTTTCTTCAAGCGCCTGATCGGCAGGTCCCCCCGGCAGTACCGGCAGGATGTCACCATCAACCAGTCCCGGGATGGCGGCTCCTACGCGGCCTGGCCCTGATCCGATGGGGCGTCCGGCTTGCAACCGGGCCGCGACTGCGACAAATTTCGGGCAAGGGCCGGAACCGGCCGGGAGGAGAAGTGTCCATGCTGGCAATCCGGCGACGGCGCGTGGCGCTGTCCGTGCTGGCCGTTGCAACCGTCCTGATCGTCGCGCTCGGCGCCTGGCATCTGTCCGGCCTGCGCCTGCGCGGTGAACTGGTGCGCCAGGTTCAGGACCGGCTCACCATCAGCCAGCGCTCGGTCGAGAGCGAAATCGAGCGCTTCCGCTACCTGCCCGGCGTCATCGGGCAGGATGAACGCATCACGCGCCTGCTGGCCCGGAGCGACAGCGCCGAAGCCATTGCCGCCGCCAACGCCTATCTGCAGACCGTGCGCGGCATGGCCGGCGCCGACGAGCTCTATGTGCTCGATACGCAGGGCATGACCCTGTCGGCCAGCAACTGGAACGAGCCGGGCAGTTTTGTCGGCCATTCCTACGCCTTCCGCCCCTATTTCCAGGACGCCATGCAGACCGGCAGCGGGCGCTTCTATGCTGTGGGTGTCACCACCGGCAAGCCGGGCTATTTCCTGTCGAGCCGCATCGAAATGGCCGGGCGCACGGTTGGCGTTGCCGTGGTCAAGGTCGATATGGCGCCCCTCGCCAATATCTGGGCCCAGGCCGGCGAAATGAGCGGACTGGCAGATCAGGATGGCGTGGTGTTTCTCTCCGGTGAGCCCGGTTGGGTTTACCGGCCCCTGTCCCCGCTGGCGCCCACCACCCTGTCGCGCCTGGCCGATGAGCGCCGCTATGACGGCATAGACCTGGCCGGCACCGCCCCACTCGATCTGACCTTTGGCGACAATACCAGCGACACCCTGCGCTATGAGGGGCAGACCTTATTGTTCGACACCCGCTCCATCGAGCCCGACGGCTGGCAACTGCTCTCCGCCCTTCCCATCGAGCCGGTCGAGCGCGAGGCCCGCCTCACCGGAGCCATGGCTGGCCTTGTGACCCTGGTGCTGTTTGCCGTCCTTGCCTTGCTCTGGCAGCGCCGGCAGATCACGCGCCTGAAACTCGAGCAGAATGCCGTGCTCGAACGGCGCGTCGCCGAGCGAACCGCAGAATTGCGGGCCACCCAGGAAAGCCTCATCCACGCAGCCAAGCTCGCCGCCCTTGGGCGGATGTCGGCCGCCATCGTGCATGAGGTCAGCCAGCCCCTGACCGCGCTCGACAACACCCTCGCCGCCGCCGACCTGCATGCAAAGCGCGGTTCCGGCGAAGAAGTCAGCCGCACCGTCGGCTCGGCCCGGACCTTGCTCAAGCGCATGCAGCGCACGGTCAAGCACCTGCGCACCTTCTCCTCCCGCCGTGAACCCGAACCGCCGCAAAAGGTCGGCCTGCCCGCTGTGCTTGAGGCCGCTTTGGAGATTGTCCAGCCGCAGGCCCGCGAGGCCGCCATCACCCTTTCGCTCGAAGCCGGCGACGCCCTGCCTCCGGTCTCCGGCAACGCCGTCCGGCTCGAACAGGTGTTCATCAACCTCCTGCTCAATGCCGTCGAGGCAACGGCCCTGGCCGGCAATAGCCGCATCGACATCACCACCGCCAGCCGCGACGGACTGGCCGTGGTCGAAATCGCCGATACCGGCGCCGGCATGCCCGAAGCCGTGCGCGAACGCCTGTTCGAGCCCTTCTTCACCACCAAGGCGACTGGCGAAAGCCTGGGGCTGGGCCTGTCCATCACCAAGACCCTGCTCGAGGAATTTGGCGGCACGCTCACCTTCACGCCCCGGCCCGAAGGCGGCACCCTCGCCCGCGTGACCCTGCCGCTGCATCTGGCCCCGGCCACACCCAGGACACTCATTCCCGCATGACCCGTGGCGCGATCCTGTTTCTCGACGACGAAATCGAATTGTGCCGCGCCGCAGAGGAGTGGCTTGGCGTTTCCGGCTTTTCGGTGACGGCATCCACCGATGCCGTTCAAGCGCTGGATCGGCTCGATCCAGGCACCGTCGATTGCGTCGTCACCGATGTGCGCATGCCCGCCATGAGCGGCCTCGACGTATTGGCCTGGTTTCGCAACCATGCCCCCGAAGTCCCCGTGGTGCTGCTGACCGGGCATGGCGACGTCACCCTCGCCGTCGAGGCCATGCGCAACGGCGCCCACGACTTCCTCGAAAAGCCCTATGATGCCGACCATCTGGTGGCCGTGCTCGATCGTGCCATCGAGCGGCGGCGGCTGGGCCGCGAACTCGAACGGCTCCGCCATTCCGCCATCGGCAATGGCCTCGATACGCGCCTGGTCGGCCAGTCGCCAGCCATTGCCGCACTCCGCCATTCCATCGAACACCTTGCCGATGTCGATGTGGACGTGCTGATTACCGGCGAAACCGGCACTGGCAAGGAGGTCATTGCCCGCGCCCTGCATGACCTGGGCGGACGCGCCAAGGGCCAGTTTGTCGCCATCAACTGCGCCGCCATCCCCGAATCCATCTTCGAGAGCGAAATTTTCGGCCATGCCCGGGGGGCGTTCACCGGCGCCATCGGCGATCGGGTCGGCAAGTTCGAGTTCGCTCGCGGCGGCACCGTGTTTCTGGATGAAATCGAATCCATGCCGCTCGCTCTCCAGGCCAAGGTGCTGCGCGCGCTGCAGGAGCGGCTGGTCGAGCCCCTCGGCACCAATGCCACCCGCCCCATCGACGTGCGCTTCATCGCCGCCAGCAAGGTCGATCTGCGCGCCGAAAGCGAGGCCGGCCGCTTCCGCGCCGATCTTTATTTCCGCCTCGCCATTGTCGAACTCGCCGTGCCGCCCCTGCGCGACCGGCGCGAGGATATTCCGCTGCTCTATGCCCGCTTCGCCGCCGAAGCCGCACAGCGCTTCAACCTGCCCGCGCGCGACCTGTCCCGCGCCGATATCGACCGGCTCACCGGCGCCGGCTGGCCCGGCAATGTCCGCGAACTCAAGGCCGAGGCCGAACGCAATGCGCTGGGCCTGCGCACCCCGCCATCTGGCGATCCTGCTCCCCGGAGCGGTGACGATTCCCTTGCCGCGCGCGTGGCGCATTTCGAGGCCGGCGCCATCCTTCAGGCCCTGCGCGACAGCGGCGGGTCCACCGCCCTCGCCGCCGACCGCCTGGGGCTGGCGCGGCGCACCCTCAACGAGAAAATCGCCCGCTACGGCCTGCGCGAACACGCCTCCTGACCTGGCGGATTTCCGCCAGCAAATGCCGGGCGAAGCGGATTTCCGCCAGACCCGCCCAATCCGTCATCGCTAAGGGCTTGATATTGCAAGGGTTGCTACTTGGCACGGGCCTTGCTGATACTGTGCTGATCGCCACGAGGAGGTGGCGGCACTTTGCATGCAAGGGAGGAATAAGCATGTCCTTTATCTCCACGCGCCATGTGGCGGGTCTGGCAGCCGGTATATCCATGCTGGCGGGCGTCACGGTCCCGGCCCAGTCGCAGGAATTCATCAACATCCTCACCGGCGGTACGTCCGGCGTCTATTATCCGCTGGGCGTCGCGCTCTCGGAAATCTACGCCGAGGGTATCGACGGCGCCCGCACCCAGGTCCAGTCGACCAAGGCGTCGGTTGAAAACCTCAACCTGCTACAGCAGGGCAAGGGCGAACTGGCCTTTGCGCTGGGTGACTCGGTCAAGGCCGGCTGGGATGGTGTCGAGGAAGCCGGTTTCCCCGGTCCCCTCACCGAGTTGCGCGCCATCGCCGCCATCTACCCCAACTATGTGCAGATCGTCGCCAGCGGCGAGAGCGGCATCACCTCGCTCGAGGAACTCAAGGGCCGCACCATTTCGGTGGGCGCCCCGGCCTCGGGCACCGAGCTCAATGCCCGTGCCATCTTCGCCGCCGCCGGCATGAGCTATGACGACATGAGCAAGGTCGAGTTCCTGCCCTATGCGGAAAGCGCCGAGCTCATCAAGAACCGCCAGCTCGACTCCACTTTGCAGTCCTCCGGCCTCGGCGTCGCCTTCATCAAGGACCTCTCGGCCACCATGGACATTAATATCGTGGCCATTCCCGCCGAAGTGGTGGACAGCATCGGCGCGCCCTATGTGGCCTCGGTGATCCCCGCCGGCACCTATGACGGCCAGGACGCCGATGTCCCCACTGCCGCCATCGGCAATGTGCTGGTCAGCCATGCCGGCGTCAGCGACGAGACCGCCTATCAGATGACCAAGCTCATCTTCGAAAACCTCGAACGCCTCCAGGCTGCCCATGCGGCCGCCGGCGGCATCACGCTCGAAGGGGCGATCGATGGCCTGGCCATCCCGCTGCATCCGGGCGCCGAGCGCTACTACAAGGAAGCCGGGCTGCTTTAGAGCGTTTTCAAGAAAAGTGGACACCACTTTTCTGGTTCGAAAACGTGACCATGCAACAACTTAGAGCCCTCGTTCTGATTCAATCAGAACGAGAAAGGCTCTAATAGGCCCTGCATGAATCCAGCCAAGAACTGGATCGGTTGCCCGGGCCACGCGCCCGGGCAACACTAAGAATTGTCCTGGGGAGGATCACGATGAGCAATACGAGCGGCGCTGCGGCGCCGATGCATGATAGCGCCGAGGAGTCGGTCGAGGGCCTGCCGCCGGGCTTCGGCGTGGGCACCATGGGCAAGATCGCGTTTGGCATCGCCATCGTCTTCGCCCTGTTTCAGCTCTGGACCGCGGCCTACGGCACCTTGCCCAGCCAGGTCGTCCGCGCCATGCATGTCGGTTTCCTGCTTTTGCTCGGCTTCGGCCTCATCGGCAATCTTGTCGCCAAGACCCTGCCCGGCCGCGTCTTCTTCTGGACGCTGGGCCTGCTCGGCTTCGCCACCGGCCTCTACAACTGGATTTTCTACGCCGACCTGCTCAAGCGCAGTTCCTTCCTCACCCAGCTCGATCTCGTCGTTGGCACCACCGCCATCGTTCTGACCTTCGAGGCGGCGCGACGCTTGATGGGCCTGCCGCTGGCCATCATTGCCGGCATTTTCCTGGCCTATTGCTTCTTCGGCCAGTACATGCCCGGCCCCTTTATTCACCGCGGCTACGATTTCGAGCAGATCGTCGAGCATTTCGGCTTCGGCACCGAGGGCATCTATGGCACGCCCATCTATGTTTCCTCGGCCTATATCTTCATCTTCGTGGTCTTCGCCGCCTTCCTCGAGCGCGCCGGCATGATCCGCCTGTTCAATGACTTTGCCCTGGGCCTGGTCGGCGGCTGGCGCGGCGGCCCGGCCCAGGTCTGCACCCTGTCCTCGGCGCTCATGGGCACGATTTCCGGCTCCGGCGTCGCCAATGTCGTGGCCAGCGGCCAGTTCACCATTCCGCTGATGAAAAAGTTCGGCTTCCGCTCCGCCTTTGCCGGCGGTGTGGAGGCAACCTCATCCATGGGTGGCCAGATCATGCCGCCGATCATGGGCGCGGTGGCCTTCATCATGGCCGAAACGCTGGACGTGCCCTATAGCGCCATCGTCCTGGCCGCGCTCATTCCCGCCGCGCTCTACTTCGCCACCTGCTTCTGGGTCGTGCATCTGGAATCCGGCAAGGCGGGCCTGCGCGGCATGAACAAGGCCGAATTGCCCAATCCCTGGCACGCCGTGCGCGATCACTGGCCGCTGGTCCTGCCCCTGGCCGCGCTCGTCTATCTGCTCTTTGCCGGCTATACGCCCATCTTTGCCGGCACCATGGGTCTGGCTCTGGTCGTCGTGCTCATCCTGGGCACGCCCCTGGCCGCTGCCATCGGCCCGCGCGCGTTCCGCTATGCCTTCTGGGTCGCGCTTGGCCTCGCCTCCGCCGCCTTCCTGCGCTACGGCGTCAACCTGCTCTTCATCGTCATCGGCGCGCTGGTTCTCGCCTGCGTCTTCGTCAAAGGCGGCAAGGAAACCCTGCTCATCGTCCGGGATTCGCTGGCCGAAGGCGCCCGCAATGCCCTGCCCGTGGGCATCGCCTGCGCCATTGTCGGCATCGTCATCGGCACGCTGACCCTCACCGGCATTGCCTCGACCTTCATCGGCGCCATCATCGCCATCGGCGAGAGCAATCTCTTCCTCTCGCTGGTCCTGACCATGCTGACCTGCCTTGTGCTGGGCATGGGCATTCCAACCATTCCGAACTACATCATCACCTCCTCGCTTGCCGGTCCGGCCCTGCTCGAACTGGGCGTGCCGCTGCTCGTCAGCCACATGTTCGTGTTCTATTTCGGTATCATGGCCGATCTGACCCCGCCCGTGGCCCTGGCCTGTTTCGCCGCCGCGCCCATGGCCAAGACCTCGGGCCTGAAGATTTCAATCCAGGCCACAAAACTCGCGGCCGCCGGGTTCATCGTGCCCTTCATGGCGGTCTATACGCCCTCCCTGATGCTGCAGGATGGTGGCGCCATCGCCGCCCAGTTCGGCTATCCGGTGGAGGTGATCTACATCGTCCTCAAGACGGTCCTGGCCATTGCCCTGTGGGGCGTTGCCGTTGTCGGCTTTCTCGTGCGGCCCGCCCATATGGTCGAGCGCATCGCCGCCTTCCTCGTCGGTGGCCTGCTCATGCTGGCCCTACCCTGGACCGACGAGCTCGGCTTTGCCCTTGCGGTCCTCCTGATCGGCCAGCATTGGTGGCGCGCCCGCCAGGCCCCGGCCGGGGCCCTCTCCTGATGCTCTGCATCGCCAGCGCGGGGGCGGTCACTGCCCTCGCCGTCTCCAGTTTCACCCTGAGCTGGAGCCATTCGGTCGAACACACACGCTGGCAGGAAAGCTGGCGCGTCGGCGATGACCGGCTCGAGATCGTCGAGGCAATGGTGGAAGGGCCCGGCGCCGGCATGGAGGCGCCCGAAGGCGCGATCTGGTCCGAGGATGGCTGGCGCTATACCCCAACCGTGCCGCCCCTGCGCGAAGTGCGCCTGGCCGCATCCGGCATGACCGATGGCGGCTGGACCCTGTGCGCAGACGACACCTGCCAGGTGCTCGGCGCGGAAGCCGGCACCGAAATCGTCCTCACCGCGGCGGCAACCTGCCCTGAACCCTGATGGCCACGGCGGCAACCCGGCTCCATCGCCCCCTTGCGCCAGGGAACAACCCAATCCACTCTCTTCACCTCCCCCTTGAAGGGGGAGGTAGCGTCGCTCGGCCCAACGGGCCGTAGCAAAGCTGGGAGGGGGTGCTTCTGGCCTCCGGGATCGCGCAGAAGGCAAGAGCCCCAAGTCCGCGAGGGGCGCGACGACAACCGCGTCCAAACCATTTCAGGAGAACCTTTAGACCACTTCACGATAGGACTGAAACGCCGGAGCCCTTCCCTTCTCCCCTGAGGGGAGAAGGTGGCGCGAAGCGCCGGATGAGGGGTTCAGACTTGTGTTTCTGCTGATGGGCATTCACCCCTCACCCCATCCCGCTCCCCTGAGGGGAGAGGGGGCGATGAAGTCGGTGGTTCAGTTCAAGGGTGAAAACTGCTAACCATCCGTGGCGAGCGAACGCGCCACCCCTTCCCCGTCAAAAACGATCCCCGCCTCCGCCCCGAACGACAGCGTAATGCTCTGTCCCACTGCCGGATTGTGGTCCCCGTCGAGCACGGCGAGCCATGAGGCGCCCGAGGGCAGGCCGACATTGACGATGGTTTCGTTGCCCAGCCGCTCGACCAGCAGCACCTTGCCCACAATGCTGCCCGAGCTGTCCTGCACCAGTTCATGCGGCCGGATGCCCAGGGTCACGCTGTCGCCCACCGCGATGCCACTTGTGTCCGCCGGCAGGGTCAGCGGCGCAATATCCTTGCTGGCAACCGTCAGGCTGTCCTCGCCCACCTTTTCGACCCGTACCGCGACGAAATTCATCTTCGGCGAGCCGATGAAACCGGCAACGAACAGATTGGCCGGTCGCTGGTAGAGTTCGATCGGGCTGCCCACCTGCTGCACCACACCGGCATTGAGCACCACGATCTTGTCGGCCAGCGTCATGGCCTCGACCTGGTCGTGGGTCACATAGATCATGGTCGCACCCAGGTCCTGGTGCAGCTTGCTCAGTTCCATCCGCATGTCCACGCGCAGCGCGGCATCGAGGTTGGAAAGCGGCTCGTCGAACAGGAACACTTCCGGCTTGCGCACGATGGCCCTGCCAATGGCCACGCGCTGGCGCTGCCCGCCCGACAGTTGGCTCGGCTTGCGCTCGAGCAGGTGTTCCATCTGCAGGATGCGCGCCGCCTCGCGGATTTTTTGGTCGCGCACATCCTTTGGCGTCCGCGCCAGCTTCAGACCGAAGCCGACATTGTCGTAAACGCTCATATGCGGATAGAGCGCATAGTTCTGGAACACCATGGCAATGCCCCGGTCGCGCGGCTCGACCGCATTGACCACCCGGTCGCCGATCTTGAGTTCGCCCCCGGTAATGTCCTCGAGCCCCGCGATCATCCGCAACAGGGTGGATTTGCCGCAACCCGAGGGGCCGACGAACACCACGAATTCCCCGTGCTCGATGCTGAGGTCCACGCCCTTGATGACCGGCACATCGCCATAGCTCTTGTGCAGTCCGTTGAGTTCAAGTCCGGCCATGTGGTTACCCCTTGACGGCGCCCGCGGTCATCCCGGCCACGATCTGTCGGTTGAAGAACAGGAACACGATCAGCGGCGGAATGGTGATGAGCAGGATATTGGTGAAGAGCAGGTTGTAGGCGGTGTTGAACTGGCTCTGGAAATTGTAGAGCGTCAGCTGCACCGTCGCATTGGCATTGCCCGGCAGGTAGTAGAGCGGGTTGGTGAAGTCGTTGAAGATGCCGACCGACTGCACCACGATATTGGTGACCGTCACCGGCCAGAGCAGCGGCAGGATGATCCGGAAGAACACATCCAGCGGCCGTGCCCCGTCGATGATCGCCGCCTCGTCCAGCTCGCGCGGAATGGTGGCGATGAAGGCGCGATAGAGAATGATCGAAAAGGGCAGGTTATAGGCCACCTCGATCAGGATCATGCCATGCAGCGTCCCGAAGAGTTTGAGCCCCTGCAGCAGCCAGATCGTCGGCACCACCGCCGGCGGGATCATGAGGCCGGCAAGGATGAGAAATTCGATCAACCCGTTCCACCGCGTCTTGCGCCGCGCCAGCACGTAACCGACCATGGCCGCGAAGATCACCAGGAGCGTCACGCTGGCCACCGTGATGATGGTGGAGTTGACGAAGGCGGTGATCATCATCCAGTTGCGGGTTTTGACCACCTCCAGAACATTGTCGAAGAGGTGGAAGCCTTCGGGCCACGAGAAATCGCGCAGGGCCGATTGCTGGCGGTCCTTGAACGCCATCATCACGATGAAAATGAACGGGATGACGAAGACCACGAATGTGGCGGCGATGGCGGCCACGCCGCCGATGAGCGAAGCGCGCGGTTTCATTCGTGACCCTGCTTGCGGTTGAGCACCATGGTCAGCGGCACGACCAGCACCGCGATGAGCACGAACAGCACCACATTGCCCGCCGTCGACAGCCCGTAGAACCCGGCCTGATACTGCTTGTAGATCACCGAGGCGACCGTGTCGGAGGCAAAGCCCGGCCCACCTCGTGTCATCGCCCAGATGAGATCGAAGGTGCGCAACCCGCCGATAAAGCTGAGGGTGATCACCGTCGCCGTCGCCGGCCGCATCAGCGGCAGCGTCACGTACCAGAAGTTCTGCCACTTGGTGGCGCCGTCGATGCGCGCGGCCTCGAAATAGTCCTTGGGAATGGCGACCACCCCGGCAATATAGATGACCGTGGCCAGGCCCACGCCCTTCCACACATCCACCAGCGCCACCGAATAGAGCGCGAGCTTGGGGTCGACCAGCCAGCCCGGCCCGGCAATGCCGATCATGGCCAGGCCCTGGTTGATCATGCCCTGGGTGGGATGCATCAGCACCGTAAAGGTGATGCCCACGCCCACCGTCGAGACCAGCACCGGAAAGAAGATCACCGACCGCAGATAGCCGCGCGCCACGATCTGGCTGGTCAACAACAGCGCCAGCGCCATGCCGATCACCACCTTCAGGCCCGAGGTCACCACCGCATAGATGACGGTATTGACCAGCCCCTGGATCAGGAATGGCTCGCGGAAGAACTGCGCGAAATTCTCAAGCCCGATGAACACGCTGTCGAACAGCGTCCAGCGCGTCAGGCTGAAATAGAGCGAGGCAAAGGTCGGCGCCAGGAACAGCACCGAATAGATGATGGCCGCCGGCAGGAAGAACCAGCCCGAATAGGGCGACCGGCGCTTGCGGGGTTGGGCAGCTATTGCCCCTCTTCCGGTACTGGCAGCCATTGCCGTCATCTGTTTCGCGCTCCAAAGGCGTCGTTGTCGCCTCCCTCCCCCTTGTGGGGAGGGAATGAGGGTGGGGGTGGCCTAGGGCGCTATGCCAACGGCAACCCCCACCCCAGCTTTGCCAAGGCCTTCGGCCTGGCGCCGCTACCCTCCCCACAAGGGGGAGGGAGGGCTGGAGCCGAAGGCCCCGTGCCGGAGCCTACCAGCCGGCAAGACCAAGCTGCTGGGCCTGCTTGCGCACGTCCTCGTCGTAGAGCGCAGCGCCGCTGGCGGCATCGCGGATACCCGAGCCGACTTCCACGGTGATCTGCTCCAGCGCCGGCCCCTTGACGGGCGACAGGAATTCGAGCGCCGGGCCGTTCTGTCCGCCTGCCTCGAAATAGGGCAGCATGTCGGCCACGGCCGGCGGCACGTCGGCAGGCAGTTCACATCCCGCCACCATGTAGGGACCGGTCGCGCCCACCGCCTCGTTGCGGATATCGCAGCCTTCGGGGCTGGCGACGAAGCCGACGAAGTCCTTGGCCAGGTCCGGGCTGGCGGTGGATTTGGCCACATAGATCGAATCCGGCATCCAGGTGGTCAGCCCGTTGCTGTCGGCGCTGTCGCCCGGCTGGGCGAAAAAGCCGACATCCTGGATATGGTCGGGAACCGTTTCGGCGATGGCGCCGATGCCGAAGGTCAGCATCGGGTAATGCGCGCCCTCGCCGGTGGCCACCATGCGGATGCCGTCGGGATAGGTCGCGGCGCCGAAATCGGCATTGAGATAGCCGCCTTCGAAGACTTCCTGCAGCTTCTCGAAGCCGCGCAGCGCCGCCGGCGTCGTGGCGAACTTGGCCTCGTTGGCGGTGTACTTCTCGGCAAAGTCCGGCACTTCGGCCATGACATTGTAGAAATCGGCCAGGACGAACAACTGGCTCGACCAGGTGTCGGCATAGGTCTGGATCACGGCCGTCTTGCCCGCGGCCTTGATCGCCTCGTTATTGGCCATGAACTCGTCCCAGGTCTTGGGAATGTCCAGCCCGAGTTCTTCATAGATCGGGATATTGTAGAGAATGCCGCCGCCCATGGCCGGTGCGAAAGGCGCGCCATAGACGTCGCCTCCGGCCGAAACCACCAGCTTGAAGCTGTCCTGCACATTGGCCTGGAAAGGCTCGTCGGTCAGCGGCAGCAGGTTCTGCACCGGGTTGATCGCCTGGAACAGCGAACCGGAATTGTAGAAAAACACGTCCGCCATCGCCCCGGTGGCCAGGCGCGTCTTGACGATATTGTCGCCTTCCCCGCCACCCGGACGCACTTCGATATCGATGGTGACATCGGGGTTCTTGGCGGTATAGGCGGCCACCCAGGCCTCGGCCACTGCCACCGATTGCGGGCCATTGTCGATCAGGAACGACAGATAGCCGGATTGCTGTGCATTGACGGCACTGGCCGTCAGCAACAGTCCCAGCGTGCTGGCGCCCATCAGGGCAGTCAGTTTGGTCTTGGTCATGGTCTTCCTCCCATTCACCCGCATTGGCGGGATTTTCTGAATTCTGCCTCTAGGGCGTATTGGCGTTCACCAGCGAGCTCCGCCGTTCCCGGCGTTGTGGTGCGGTGTAGCTGAACGTGATGACATGCGGCCCCGGCGCCAGTTCCGCCTCCCGGCCGCTCAGCGGCACCCCGTCGAGCCGTGCGTCCCGATAGGCCTCGGCCAGGCGCAGCACGCCGCGGCTCCCCTCAGGCACCGCGATTTCGTAGCGTATGGCCTCGCCCTCGATCGTCCATGCGGCCCTTATGGTCCCGGCGGGGCTATCGTGATGCGCCTTGACCGGCGACAGCTCGGGCAGGATCAGCGGCTCGAAGACCACGGTCTTGAAGCCCGGATCGGCGGCATCGGGCCGGAACCCGGCAACGCCCTCCAGCAGCCACTGGCACACCGCGCCATAGGCATAGTGATTGTAAGAGTTCATCTGCGGATTGTAGATCGACCCATCCTCCTGGATCGCGTCCCAGCGTTCCCAGATCGTGGTCGCCCCCATCTTGACCTGGTAGAGCCAGCCCGGCACGCCCTCCTGCAGGAAGACTTCTGCGGCCAGGTCCCATTCGCCCACCTTGATCAGCGCCGGCAACAGCGCCGGCGTGCCGATGAAGCCGGTGCCGATGCGCCGGTCGGCGCGGTCGATCGTATTGCGGAAATAGCCCTTGGCCGCGTCCAGCTTTTCGGCCGGAATGAGGTCGTGCAGGATCGCCAGCGCATAGGACGTCTGGTCGTCATAGGCGAGGCGCCCGGATGCGGTGATGAACTCGCTGGCAAAGGCAGCCTTGACCGCGTCGGCCATGCGGCTCAGCCGGTCCTGGCTCGCCTCGTCGCCGACAAGTCCGGCAATCTCGGCCACCTGCTTTGCGGCGATGTACAGGTAGATCGTGGCGGCCGCGTCATCCCCGATGGTCGGCAGCGGCTTGGCGCTCGGCCCCTTGGGCTGCAGCCAGTCGCCGAAGGAGAAACCGCGCCCGCCCCATTCGCGCGGCGGCGAAACCACCGGCCCGTCGCTGATCGACCAGACGAAATCGACCCAGCGGATCATGGCCGGCAGCGCTTCTTCGAGCAGCGCCGTGTCGCCATAATGCAGGTAAACCTGCCAGGGCACCTGATAGATGGCGTCGCCCCAACCGGTGGAGCCGAAAAACCCCGGATAGTGCTCGGGCTGCATCCGCGTCGGGTCCGGGCAGACATGGGGAATGGCCCCATCGGCACGCTGGTCGACCATGAGGTCGCGCACCCATTTGCGGAAAAATCCCTGCACATCCCCGAGATAGGCCGCCGTGCCGGCAAAGACCTGCGCGTCACCGGTCCAGCCCAGGCGTTCGTCGCGCTGCGGGCAGTCGGTCGGCACATCGATGAAGTTGGAGCGCTGCGACCAGAGCGTGTTGAGAAACAGCCGGTCCACCAGAGGATTGCCCGAGGAAAAACTGGCCGTCGCCTCGGTGACAGAGCTGATCGGCACCGCCTCGATGGCCAGCATGTCCACCGCGCCCGACAGGGTCACCCGCGCGTATCGGAAACCCTGGAAGGTGAAGTGGGGCTGGTAGGTCTCGACCCCGTCCCCGCTCAGCGTATAGACCAGCTCACACTCGGCCGTCCGCAGGTTGCCATTGTAGAAGACGCCGTCCTTGTCGAGGATTTCGGCATGTTCCACGCGCACCGTGGCGCCTGCCGCCCCGCGCACCGAAAACCGTACATAGCCACCCGCGTTCTGGCCGAAATCATGCACCATGCGCCCTTCGGCATCGGCCCAGCTCTTGACCGCCGGGAGCGCCGCCATCTCGCGCACCGGCGTGGTTTCATGGGCGATCAGCCGGGCCGTGTCGAAGGCAATGGCAGCGCTGCCGGTCGTGACCTTGGGGACAATCCGGGCGTCGAAATGTTCGCCGAAATAGATGCCGTTCTCGCGCACGGGAATATCGCCGCTCGTCCAGCTGTCATCGGTACCCACAAGCAGCGCGCCAGCGCCGTCGCGCAGTTCGGCGATGGCGGCGATCTGGTCGCCCCAGGTATTGGTGATGGGATGCTTGCCCCACATCAGCTTGGACCGGTACCAGCCGTCGCCCAGCCAGATGTCGATGGCATTCTCACCCGCCCGCAGCAGGCCCGACACATCATAGGCCTGAAAGCTGAGCCGCTTGTCATAGGCCGTCCATCCGGGCGTCAGCACGTCCTGGCCAACACGCTGGCCGTTGATGAAGCAGACATAGAGCCCGAGCGCGCTGATCCGCAGCGTTTCCCCGCCGGATACCGTCTTGAGGTCAAAACTCTTGCGCAGGAAGCTGCCCGGCGTACCGACACCCTTGTCGGCCAGCGGGCGCACCATCTGGGCGACCCAGCCGGCTTCACCCAGCGACGAACCATGTGCAAGTGCTGCGTCGTACACGCGACCTCTCCCGATATATGCCGCTTGACGCGGTCGTAAACTGTTCTACGTGTATCGTTCTACAAACTGATCCAATTTGCAATAGCGTTTTTGTGCGTTATGCGGAGGCGGGGGAGTTGGGGCTATGGCCGAACCGAAGACGACAAAGCGGCAGGGTCGCGTCACGATCCGCGAAGTCGCCGAAGATGCCGGGGTCTCCGTTGCGGCGGTGTCCAAGGTGCTGCGCGATGCCTATGGCGTCAGCGACACATTGCGCGCCAAGGTGCGCAACTCCATGGAAAAGCTCAATTACCGGCCATTGGCCTCGGCGCGCGGCCTGCGCGGCCGCACCTATGCCCTGGGCCTGCTGCTCCCCGATCTGCGCAATCCATTCTTCGCCGACATCTTCGACGGCGTGAACTCGGCGCTCTCGCGCACGCAGTATCAGGCCATGCAAGGCATCTCCGTCGCGGCCAACGAGGTGGTCGAGGCCATGATCAATCGGCAGATGGACGGGCTCATTCTTATTGGCCCCAATGCTGTCGCAGAACGTCTGGTTGATATCAGCCAGCGCATTCCGACCGTGCTGATCGGCCATCACGATCGGGCCAGCACCAGCTTCGACACGGTCAATAACGACGACCAGCTTGGCGCCCGGCTGGTCGTCAGGCACCTCCATGCCAATGGCTACCGTCGGATTGCCATGCTCAGCCTCATGCAGGCCGCCTCCATCATCAGCGAACGTGAACTGGGCTACCGGCTCGAAATGCTGGACCAGGGCATGGGTACCGCCATTCAGATTACCCGGTCCTCGCAGGTTCTCCGCGACGTGCAGATCACCGTGCGCAAGCTGCTGGAATCGCCCGATCGCCCCGACGCCCTGTTCTGCTGGACAGACCTCATTGCCATCGAGGCGATCAGCGTGGCGACGGAATTGGGCCTGTCCATTCCCGACGACATTGCCATCGTCGGCTATGACAACACCATGTATTGCGATTTTGCCCAGCACCGGCTGACCAGTGTCGACCAGTCCGGGGAAACCCTCGGCCTGCAGGCGGCGCGGCTGCTGATCGAGCGCATCGAGGGCCGCACCGAAGCCGAACACTTCGTCGTCACCCCCCGCATCGTCGCCCGCGCCAGCTCCCGCCGACGCGGCTGATCGGACCGGTCGGCCCTATTGCATGGCGCCGGCTTGCCGCGGCAGCCACAGCACCAGGTCAGGCACATAGGTGATCAGCAGCAGTACGGTCACCAGCAGCAGCAGATGCGGCCACAATTCCTTGATCATGGCGCTGATCGGAATGCCATTCACCGCCTTGATGACGAAGAGCAACATGCCCATTGGCGGGGTGATCAGGCCGATCATCATGTTGAGCACCAGCACCACGCCCAGATGCACGAGGTCGATCCCCAGGGCCAGCGCCGTCGGGATGAACAGCGGCACGATCACCAGTTGGATGGTCGAGACGTCGAGCACGCAGCCGAGCAACAGGAAGAGGATGTTCAGCAGGAGCAGGAACAGCCAGGCTTCCATCTGGTAATAGGCGAAGAACTCATAGACCATCTGCGGGATGCGCTCGACGGCAATGACATAGTTGAAGACGAAGGCGCCGCAGAGCACGATGCTGACAACGGCCGTCGTCTTGACCGTCGAATAGACGACCGCCTTGAAGGCCTTGAAGTCGAGCGTCCGATAGGCGAACAGGGCCAGCAGCAGGGCATAGAATGCCGAAACCGCAGCGGCCTCGGTGGGCGTGAACACGCCCGAATAGATGCCGCCCAAGAGGATGACCGGCATCAGCAGCGCCGGCAGCGCCTTGAGGAAGATCAGCGGAAACAGCCGCCAGGGAATGGCCTGTTCGACCGGAAAGCCGCGCCGCTTGGCGGTGATGAAGGCGGCGACCATCTGGAAGCCGACCAGGATCAGCGCCGGCACCACCCCGCCCAGGAACAGCGCCCCGATCGAGGCTGAAGACACCAGCGCATAATAGACCATGGGAATGGATGGCGGGAAGATCGGGCCCACCACGGCGGTGGCGGCCGTCAGCGCCCCGGCATAGCCGGGCGGATAGCGGCCCTCGCGGGTCATCATGTCGTTGACCACCTTGCCAACGCCCGCGGCATCGGAAATGGCGCTGCCGCTCATCCCCGAAAAGACCAGGCTCGTCATGATATTGACCTGCGCCATGCCGCCCGGCAACCGGCCGACCAGCGCCAGGCAGAAGTTGAGCAGCTTGTCGGAAATCTTGCCCGCATCCATGATATTGGCCGCGAAGATGAACAGCGGCACCGCTACGGCGGCAAAATTCCCGAATATGCCGTTCAGCACCATTTCGGCGCCAAGACCAACGTCACGGCCCGAAATGAACAGGTAGAACACGCTCGAAACGATCATGGCTATGCCCATGGGCAGCCCCGCGACCGTGGTCGCGATCAGAATGACGAGCATGAGGGGAAGGGCGTACTCAGCCAGCATGAGGTCCTCGGCTCTATATCTGCTTGCCCCATTCGGGCGTGAACAGACGCCAGAGCCGCAGCGCGGCCTGGATGGTGAAATTGACCACGAACAGCAGGTAGCAGCCGTAGATCCAGGTCATGGGCAGGCGCAGCACCGGGCTTTTCTTGCGCATGAGGAATTCGAGATAGTCCCAGGTCGCCGGGATCAGCAGCACGAAGGCGATGATCAGCATGACCATGGAGAAAATCGCCATCATCCGCTTCACCTGTGGTGACATGACCTCATAGACGACATCGAAGGTCACGTGGTCGCGGATGTTGACGATGAAGGCCGCGGCCCAGAACACCGTCCAGACGAACGCGATCATGGTGACCTCTTCGGTCCACAGGATCGGGCTGTTCATCACGTAGCGGAAGAAGATCTGGACGATGAAGCCCAGGAAAGCGGCCGTAAACAGCAGGACGCCGACCAGGTCGGCGCCCTCCTTGAGAACCCGCAGCCAGCCGGGCATCCGGCTGGCGGATGGGGTGGTCTCGTCCATGGCTTACTCGGCAGCCAGGGCGTTGATCTGCTCGATCCAGCCTTCCGGCCATGCCGCGGCGCGATCGGAATTGAGGTAGAAGTCCTGCACGTGGCTGCGGAAGGCATCCACATCCGGGGTAGTGACCGTCAGGCCCTGTTCCTCGAAGAAGCTCACGAGGCGCTCTTCGTCGGCCACGCGCTTTTCATTGTTCCAGTCGCAGGAGGCAATGGCCGCCTCGGTCATTGCTGCCTTCTCGTCGTCGGTCAGTTGTTCCCAGGTCTGGTTGTTGACGGCCACGTTGATGGCGTCGACCAGGTGGCTGGTCAGCACGATCTGCTCGGTCACTTCGTAGAACTTGGCCGCTTCCACCGATGGCAGCGGGTTGTCCTGGCCGTCGATCGTGCCGGACTGCAGGCCGAGATAGACTTCACCGAACGGCAGCGGGGTCGGATTGGCGCCCAGGGCCTGGCCAAGGAACAGCCAGGCGTCGGACGAAGGCATGCGCAGCTTGACGCCGGCCAGGTCATCCGGGGTCTGCACGTCGCGGGCGGTGCGCAGGTTCACCTGCCGCGTACCCAGATAGCAGGCATCGAGCAGCTGGATGCCCATGTCGTCGGACACGCGCTGCTTGAACTCGGCGCCGATATCGCTGCCGAGGAAGGCGCGGTAGTGCTGCGGGTTCTGGAACAGGTAGCCGGCGGTAAGCAGGCCGTATTCGGGAATGGCGTCGGCGATCAGCTGATAGGACACATAGGTCATTTCGGCATTGCCGCGCTGCAGCGCGTCGAGGTCGGCGCCCTGGGCAAACAGCGAGCCCGAATCATAGAGCTGGATGTCGAAGCGGCCGGGGACCAGTTCTTCAAGCTTGTCGGCAAAAACCTTCATGGCCTGCGTATGCAGGTCGGTCGGCACGCTCGGAACCGTGTACTTGATCTCCAGCTTGTCCTGTGCGCCGGCGGCGACGGTGAGAGCCAGGGTGGAAACGGCGGCAATGGCAAAAGTCTTCATGGTCATGTCTTTCCCTCCTCCAAGGGCGAGTGCAAGCGCAATGGAGCCTCCCCAGGCGATCACCAGCGCGATGGCGGCAACTTGCAATAAGTTGCAGCTCATGTAAACAGTGATTTGAAGATTGATTGTTGCACTGATTGTATCAGTTGCCACCCAAGGAGCCTCTCGTGTCCGCAGCCCCTCTCAAAGGCGTCATCGCCGCATCGATCACCCCGATCGCCGCCGACCTGTCCGTGGACATCGGCCGGCTCGCCGCGCACACGCATCGCCTGATCGACAATGGCTGCGCCTATGTCTCGACCTTCGGCACCACCGGAGAGGGCGCATCCTTCTCCACCGCCGAAAAACTCAAGGCCCTTGGCGCCCTGCGCGATGCCGGCGCCGACATGTCGCGACAGGTCCCGGGCGTCATGACCCCGACGCTCGACGACGCTGCCGCCATGGTCACCGGCATCGCCGCGCTCGGCTGCCGGGCGGCTCTCGTGCTGCCGCCCTTCTACTATGGCACCAGCGAGGCCGGCATTGCTGACTGGTTCGACGCGCTGGTCGAACGCACCCGCTCTGCCACCGATATCGACCTGCTGCTCTACAATATCCCCCAGCTCAGCCGCATCCGCTTCACGCGCGAACTGGTCGAAACCATTATTTCCCGCCACGGCAGCCGCATTGCCGGGATCAAGGATTCCACCGGCGACGTCGACAATGGCGTCATGCTGGCGCGCAGCTTTCCGAACCTGGCCGTCTTTACCGGCGATGACCGCGTTCTGCCGACGCTGCTGGCCAATGGCGGTGCCGGCATGATCGGCGGCATGCCCAATGTCTTCGCGCGCGATCTGCGCAGCCTTTATGACGACCGCACCAATGCGGCCATTCTCGACAAGCAGACCCAGCGCATCCTGGCGGTGGACAAATACGGCTCCCTGATTGCCCTCAAGGCCGCCCTGGCTGCCTATCTCGATGACGAGGATTTCGCCCGCGTCCTGCCCCCGCTCAAGGCACTGGATGGGGATGGACGCGCCAAGCTGCTGGCATCTTTTGCCCAAACCGGATTTGATGCGGCCGCGTGAGCCAAAATCGGCCACGAGGGAGAATCACCATGCGATCCGCCGAAGCCGCCCCGCCCGCCAGCGAACCAGAACTGCGTTCTGTGAAGCAGGCGGCCTATGAGCGGTTTCGCCAGGCGCTGTTCGACGGGCGCCTGCGCCCCGGACAATTCGTGTCCCAGCGCGAACTGGTAGCCATGCTCGGCCTGTCGATCGGCGCCCTGCGCGAACTGCTGCCACGCCTGCAGTTCGAAGGGCTGCTCAACGTCATGCCGCAGCGCGGCATACAGATCACCCAGATCGATCTGCCCATGATCCGGCAGGCGTTCCAGATGCGCATGGCCTTCGAGCGCGAAGCCGTCGTCACCGCCGTGCGGCGTTTGGACGACAGCGTGCTCGATCAGCAGGAAAGCCTGCATCGCACCGTTCTCGACCAGGTGCGGACCGATCCGTCACCGGCCCTGTTCGAACATGCCCAGCAGGTGGATGACGGCTTCCACAACCTGCTGGTGGCCGCCACCCAGAACGACCTGCTCATCCAGGCCTATGCCGTCAACGCCATTCGCATCCGGCTGATCAAGCTCGACCGCATTACTCTCTCGGCCAGCGTCCTGCCCTCGGCATTCGGCGATCATCTCGCCATCATCGCCGCCATTCGCGCCCGCGACGCCCATGCCGCCATGGATGCCATGGACCGGCACATGATGAATGCGCGCGAGCGGGCCCTCGAACTCTAGCAGGGCCCCCTTGTCTCCACTTGTTCCCTACGACCTGCGCTGCGAACACCTGGCCACGCCGCGCGGCCTCAATACGTCCGCGCCACGATTCTCCTGGGCGTTGCGCGGCACCGGCGTCGAGCGGCGCCAGACCGCCTATCGTCTTTGTGTCACCCAAAGTTCCGGCGCGCCGCTCTGGGACAGCGGCAAGGTGACCTCGCCGCGCACCCAGATGATCGACTATGCCGGCCCGGTCCTGCCAAAGGATGCCATCCTGAGCTGGACAGTAACCGTCTGGGACGAGAACGACACCGTCTCGGCCGCCGCCGAACCGGCCACCATTTTTACCGGTCTCGCCGCCGGAGACTGGCAGGCCCAATGGATTGCGCGCTACTTCGTGCTGCCCGCCGGCCGCGAAGTGCCCGCCGACAATCCCTACGACAATCGCTGGCAGGCCCGGCCGGCCGACTATCTGCGCCGCGATTTTTCTGCCCGCGCCGAGCCGGTGCGCGCCCTGCTCTATGTCACCGCGCTTGGCCTCTACGAAGCCTATCTCAATGGCCAGCGGATCGGGCAGGACGTCATGGCCCCGGGCTGGACCGACTATCACCGCCGCGTCGATTACCAGGTGCACGAGGTGACCGATCTGGTCCGCTCGGGCGGCAACGTGCTCGGCGCCATCATCGGGGAGGGCTGGTATTGCGGCCGCGTTGGCCACAATCAGCGGCGCGCCGGCAATCACTATGGCGGTCGTCCGGCCTTTCTTTGCCAATTGCATCTGACCCATGCCGATGGCTCCCTCGAGATCATCACCACCGATGAGCATTGGCAGACCCGGCAGGGCCCGATCTGCTATTCCGATTTCCTCATGGGCGAGATGGTCGATGCCCGGCTCGACATCACCGGCTGGGACACGGCGCCCGGCCCCCTGCCCGGCTGGCAGCCCGTCGAGGTCTTCGTGCCCGATCCGGCCGCGCCGCAACTCGACGCGGCCCGTATGCAACCGGCGCGGGAAGTCGCCCGGCTGCCGGCGACCTTTTCGCATCGCACGGCGAATGGCGCCGCCATTTTCGACCTCGGCCAGAACATTGCCGGCTATGTCGAACTCAGCGTGTCTGCCAAGGCCGGCGACCGCTTTACCCTCCGCCATGCCGAAATGCTCGATGCCGCGGGCGAGGCCTATACCGCCAATCTGCGCCATGCCGTCGCCACCGACATTTTCGTGACGCGCGGCGGCGGGCGTGAAACCTTCAAGCCCCGCTTCACCTTTCATGGTTTCCGCTTCGTCGAAGTCACCCTGCCCGAAGCCATGTCGCCGGACGACATCGGCCTTGTCGGGATAGCCATCCAGTCCGACACGCCGCTATGCGGGGAGATCGAGACCGGCCATGCACAGACCAACCAGCTGCTCTCCAATATCTTCTGGAGCCAGCGCGACAATTTCCTGTCCGTGCCCACCGATTGCCCGCAGCGCGACGAGCGCTATGGCTGGACCGCCGATGCCCAGGTGTTCTGGAAGACCGCCGGCTACACCATGGATGTTTCGGCCTTCCTCTCCAAATGGATGCTCGACATCGAAGATGGCCAGTCCCCCGACGGCGCCTTTCCCGATGTGGCGCCGACCAAGCCGCTCAATCCCTATCGCCTCACCCCACAGCCGGGCGCACCGGGTTGGGGCGATGCGCCGGTCATCATGGCCTGGGAACACTGGCTGCGCTACGCCGACAAGGGCCTCCTGGAGCGCTATTGGCCGGCCCTCGAGGCTTGGGCCGCGCACATCGAGCGCGCCAATCCTGATCGCCTAAGGCGCCAGGCCGTTTACAACAATTATGGCGACTGGCTGAGCGTCGGCCCGGCTTCGGACCGCACCCTGGTCGCCACCGCCTATTGGGTCCGCGTCGCCGATCTCATGGTCAATATCGCCGGAGTGCTCGGCCACGCCGGTCGCGCCGCGCACTACACAGCGCTTGGTCAGACAGTGCGCCAGGCCTTTGCCAAGGCTTTCCTCGATGCCGATGGACATCTGAGCGGCGATACCCAGACCGCCTATCTTCTGGCGCTCGATTTCGACATTCTCGACGCCCCCGCCTCGGCCCGCGCCGCCACCCGCCTCGTTGAACTCATCGAGGCTGCCGGCGGACATCTGCAGACCGGCTTTCTCGGCGTCCGCCACCTGTTGCCGGTGCTGACCACCATAGGGCGCGACGATCTTGCGGTCGCCATGCTGCTCAAGGACACCTATCCGAGCTGGGGCTTTTCCATCCGCCATGGCGCGACCACCATCTGGGAGCGCTGGGATGGCTGGACACCTGATAACGGCTTCCAGAGCACCAATATGAACTCCTTCAACCACTACGCCTATGGCTCGGTGGGCGAATGGATCTGGTCGCGTCTGGCCGGAATTGACACGACGAGCACCGCGCCCGGCTATGAAGCCATCCGCCTTGCGCCCCTGTTTGATGAACGGATCGGCATGGTTCGCGCTCGCTATCAGTCACACCGCGGCTCCGTCGCCAGTCACTGGCAGTTCATAGAGGGCACCGTGCACTGGACCATTGACGTTCCGGCCAATTGTATCGCCCATGTCGCCCTGCCCGCCGGCTGGCGCCGGCGCCATGACCATGCGGACGGATGGACGCTCGGTTCCGGCGAGCAGAGCTACGACCTCGAAAGGATCTGACCCATGCACGCCTTTTCCGAACAATTCCTGGCGGCTGTCGACAAGTCCACGGTGGTCGATCGGGCAATGGCCCAACTGCCGGCCGACGCGGCGGAAGTGATGGCCATTCAGCGCCAGAACATCGATGCCCTCGGCGGCCCCGGCGGCTGGAAGGTGACGCCGTGGATCGAAGGCGTACCCATGTCCACCGCCCCGATCCCGGCACGATGGATCAGACCCTCCGGCGCCACCATTCCCATGGTCGAGGGCCTACTCCTCGAGGTCGAACTGGCGCTATCGCGAACCGCCGACGGCAACTACCTGCTCCTGCCCGTATTCGAGCTGGTGCTGCGGCGCCTCGACCCGAAATCCGACTGGCCAGAACTGGCCAAGCAGGCCGGCCTCATGTCCACCGATGGCATGGTCCTGGGCACACCGCGGCCAATGCCATCCGCCGACATTGCAGAACTTCCGATCGTCCTCACCCAGGGCGATGGCAGCCAGGTCCGGATCAATACGCCGCTCGACCGCACTGCTTTGCTCAAGGCTGCTGAATTCGTCACCGATTATGCTACCCAGCTCGGCCACCCGTTGCAGGCCGGCACCGTGGTCACCACCGGCGCCCGCATCGGCCCGATTCCCGTACTGTCCGGCCGGACCAGTGTCGATATGGCGGACCTGGGCACGGTCGAATTTCAAACAGCGTGAGTGTCGGCGAAAGGCTAGCAATGCGCTAGCACTAACGCCCCATGTGTCACCGCTTCCGAACGCGGATGGCGAGGTATGGCCGGCCCGGCAGTTCCACCGCGAAAGCGGCATCCGGCTTGCGCTGCATGACCACCGCACCATGCCGGGTCGGGTGGTTCTGCGGCGCCGGAACCAGTTTGGCAGGCTCCACCGTCATGGCCCAGGTATCGATGAGATCGACCTCATAATCCCCCTCATCCTGCGGCAGTCCGGCGGCCCAGATCACCGGCTGATGCTCACCCAGATAGATGATGGTTGTGTCCCCGTCCCGCGCGCCCGACACCCGGTTCCAGGGATAGCGCGTTTGCGGATCGATCGGCTCAAACCCTTGTTTTATATCGGTTTCCATGAGATCGCGCAGGAAACCGATCCGCGTCCAGGCCTGTCCGTGCAACGCGCCGCCTTTGGCCCACCAGATCAGGTCATCCGGGTTTGAAAAGGTCTCGCCATGGCCTGCATACCCGCCGCGCATCGCCGTCACCCAGAAGCGGTGCACCAGTTCCTGCGCGGAAATATTGCCCCAGACCTGGATGATGTCGCCTTCATATTCAGGCTCGTCATTAACCACCGGCTTGCCATAGGCCAGCCGCCAGTCCCCGGTGCGTTTCACGTCCCAGTTCTGGATGCAGACATGGGTCACCCAAGGCTTGCGGTGATCGTAGTTGGCTTCCGGATCGCCATTGTGAATCGAGCGCAAATGCCCATAGGGATCGTTCTCTTCCAGGATATGGAAATAGCGCTCCCACTGGTGCATCGGCTTGGTATTGAGCAGGAAATCATACTCGTTGGCCAGCGACCACCAGACATTGCGATAGGCGGCAAGACGCGCGGCGAGGTATTGCACATAGGCGTAGTCCTGGGCCTCGCTCATGTCGCAATAGCCCCAGCGATCATAGGGATGGAAGATGATGATATCGGCTTCGATACCCATCTCTCCCAGCGCCTTCACTTGGTTCTCGAAATGCCGGAAACTCTCGGGATTGGGCCGGTCGAAGTCGTAACTGCCGTCGGCGCCCTTCTGATAGACGTCGTGCAATGCCGCGTTGACATTGTAGGGATAGTCCTTGGGGAAGACGCCCATGCGCAATTTGTTGAAGCGTGTTTTCCTGAGCGTTTCGAGTGTCTTGGCCTGCTCGCTCAACGGCTGATGCGTCCAGGCATAGCAGGTGGTGCCAAAGGACAGGAAGGGCGTGCCATCGGCATAGGCGAAGTGGAACTTGTTGGCGACCCGCACCGGCCCGTGCACGCCCTCCTGGGGCGCGGCCGCGGTGAATTTTCCGCCCTTGCCATCCAGTTCGCCGACATTGGACCTGGTCGAAAACGTCCACTCACCCTCGGTATCGGGCATGAATCGCACCCGGAAAATGCCGTCGCCGTCATAGAATCCCGGCACGCGCACAATGCGGCTCTTCTGCTGGAAAGAAGCTTCCAGCGTAACATCGAGGAACGGATTTCCGGCGGATGGCCCAGGAAAACTGGCCTCGAACACATCCCATTGCGCCACTGTCGTCATCGTCACTCTCCGTCCACCCGCCTGAACAGCAGGGCCTGATAGGGCTTTGGCGAGAAGTGCAGCACGTCACCACGCTCGACGCAGTCCGAAAGGGTCTTTTCGGTCATTTCCCAGGTGTCGATCAGGGTCGCCGAGTATTTTTCGCCCGGCGGCGTTGCCACGGCAAATTCACTGGGCTGGTTCTCGCCGAGATAGGAAAGATAGTAGCGATGCGGCTGGCCGGCGGTGGCAAACCAGGCCTGCACCCGGGGCCAATCCTCTTCGCCCGGCGTCGGCTGAAACAGTTGCGCAAGAACGACATTGTCGAGCCCGCCGGCGACCGTGGTGCGGTAGGCGCCGGTCGACTTGACGGGATCGAGCCCCTCGTCCGGGCCTTCCTCCAGGATCCTGCGCAGGAAGGCAATGCGGGCCACGCTCTCGCCGGTCAGGGTGCCGCCCTTGGCCCACCACAGGTTTTCCTCGTCATTGTAGTAGGTCTCGCCATGGGTGACATAGCCGCCATTGACGGTTCCGTCCCAGAAGCGCCTGACCATCTTCTGGCCTGAAATATTCCCCCACAGCTCGGCAATGTCGCCCTCGTAGCAGCACTCGTCGATGGAAACCGGCTTGCCGTATTTCTCCCGCCACAGCGCAGATTGGTTGGCACCGGACCGCTGGATGCTCGCATGGGTGATGCGGGGATGGTTGTGGTCATAAAAGGCAAAGCAATTGTGGACACCCAGCAGGTGCCCATAGGGATCGTTGTCCGAAACCACGTGAATGAACCGATCCCAATCCGCCATGGTCTTGGACGGCATGAGGTCATATTCATTGGCCATCGACCACCAGACATTGGGAAACGCCGCCAGCCGCGCGACCAGATATTTGAGATACCGGTCGTCCTGCTCCGCCGTCATCCTCGAAAAGCCCCAGCGATCATAGGGGTGGAAGATGATCAGGTCGGCCTCGACGCCGATTTCCGCCAGCTGGTTGATGCGCTTTTCTAGGTGCTGGAAATAGTCGGGTTCGAAACGCGAAAAGTCGAACTCCCAGCCGAACTCACCGCGGAAACTGCCGGTCCATTCGCTTGATCCGGTCTTGATCACCGGGAAGGGATAACGGTCCGGCTCGTTCTGGTTGTACCGATAGTGCTTGGGGAAGACGCACATGCGGATCTTGGTGAAGGGCGCGTCCTTGAGGGTCCTGAGCGTCTCCTCCTCCATGGCGTCGCCCTGCAGGTTCCACACATAGGCCGTGGTGCCGATATTGATGTAGCGGGTGCCGTCGGCATGGCGGAAGTGGTGCCGATTGGAGACGCGCACCGGCCCGTGGTGACCGGGCTTTGCTGCACCCACCGCAAAGCTGCCGCTCACCCCATCAAGTGCCGGAACATTGCTCCTGGTTTCGTAAGTCCATGTACCGGTCACGTGGGGCAGGAAACGCACCTTGTATTTCCCCTGCCCGTCGTAGAAGCCGGAAACACGAACCACCCGATCTTTCTGCCGGAACGTGGCCTGCAACGAGACATCCTCGAAAGGATTGCCAGAACTCGGTCCTTCAAGAGCAAGTTCATATGTCGCCCATAGCGATGCATCGCCATTGGCCTGGGCCTGATTGGTCATTGCACTATCCTGTCGTCGAAATCAGCGGCGCCTGCGCCGGATGGAAGAATTATCGGGACGCGACCAGGCGGGGCCGCTCGCGCCATCGGCTGGTCGTCGTGGGAATGGAACTGAGGAGCAATCGCGTATAGTCGTGCTGGGGCTGCGACATCACCTGCCGGGCGGGCCCGAACTCGACTACGCGCCCCTTGTTCATCACCGCAATGTAGTCGGAGATGTAATAGGCCGTTGCCAGATCATGGGTAATATAGACAAAGCTCCGCCCCTGCTCGTCGCGGAGACGCTTGAACAGATTGATGATGATCATGCGGCGGGACGCATCGATCATGCTCACCGGCTCGTCGGCAACGATCAGCTTGGGTTGCGGAATGAGCGCCCTGGCCACCGAAATGCGCTGCAATTCGCCGCCCGAGAACTGCGCGGTATATTTGCCGCTGACTTCGCGATAATTGAGCCCGACGCTGCTGAGCGCATCGGCGACGGCGGCTTCGGCCGCCTGCCCGTCCATGCCGGCCACCCGCCGGGCCGTTTCGTGCAGATAGGCATCCACCGGACGGTAGCGGCTGAAGGCCTCGAACGGGTTCTGGAATATGGGTTGCACCACCCCCAGAAAGTCCTTTTTCGAGCCTGTGGCACCCTGCCCGGCCACCACCTGATCATAGACAATGGCGCGGCCGGACGTCGGCGTTTCGAGCCGCAGCAGCGTCTTGGCCAGTGTCGTCTTGCCCGAACCGGATTCTCCGACAATGGCAATGACCACCGGCTTGTCGCTCTCCACGGTGATGTTGACATCGTTGAGCGCCTGGATCTGGCGGTTGCGGACAAATCCGCCCAGGCGGTAGGTCTTGTTGAGGCCTTCGGTCTTGAGGATGAAGGTCATGCCGAAGCCTCCTCCAGCTGGCGGGCAGGCTGGGCGACGAAATGGCCCGGCTTGACTTCCACCAGATTGGGCTCGACCCGATAGGCCCGGTCACCGCCTGCACCAGCCTGGCTCGCCAGAACGCCGCGCATGCTGTCGTCGCCGATCGTGGGAAGCGAGTCGATCAGCATCTTGGTATAGGGGTGCTGCGGATCGGCAAAAACGCTGTCCGTGTCGCCATATTCGACCACGCGGCCGGCATACATGATCAGCATCTTGTGGGTGACCTGGTAGTGCACGCCCATGTCATGCGAGACCACGAGGATGGTGTTGCCCATCTCCTCCTGCAGTTCCATCAGCAGCATCAGGATGTCCTTCTGAACCACCACGTCCAGCGCTGTTGTCGGCTCGTCCGCAATAATCAGCTCAGGCTGAAAGAAGGTCGCGAGCGCAATCATCATGCGCTGCCGCATCCCGCCCGAGAGCTGGTGAGGATAAGAATCCATGGCTTCCTGGGGCAGGCCGAGCTTGCCGATATAGGCGCGCGCCTTTTCAAGAACCCGCTTCTTGTTGCTGTCCGTCCCAGGAAAGTCGACGAACTGCTCGCGAATACGGATCACCGGATTGAGCGAGTTCATCGAGCTTTGCGGGATGTAGGAGATGGACTTGAACCACTCCTTGCGAACATTCTCCGAGGTCACCGGCTTTCCATCGCCGCCGGTCAGGCCGTATTCGATGGACCCCCGGGACAGGGACATCGGCGACTGGATATCGCCATAGATGGCTTTCATCAGCGTCGATTTGCCCGAGCCGGACTCGCCGGCAATGCCGACGACGCAATTGTCGGGAATGGTCAGGGTGACACCATCCACCGCATCGATGGTTCGCGTACCGATCCGATAGCTGATCTTGAGGTCGTTGAGGCGGATCATGAGACACCCCGCTTGCTGGCAAAGGCCTGGTTGAAGCCTGTCGAGGTGAGGAACAACCCGAGGAACAGGGTCACGGTCGCGACGATCGGGGCCACGATCCAGGTATATTGTCCGGTAAACAGCGCATTGTAGCTCAGAGCCCAGAAGATGATGGAGCCAAGCGTCGGAACCTCCACCTTGGACAGGCCGATCACCGCCAGGGTCGCTTCGGTATTGATGGCGAACAGCACCGTGTTGATGAACCCGACCAGGATATAGGCCGAGACATAGGGCAGAATTTCGCGGACCAGCACATCCACTGTGTTGGCGCCGGAAAAGCGCGCCATATTGATGAACTCCCGCTCGCGCAGAGACAGGGCCATGGAGCGGACCGTACGCGCATCCCAGGCCCAGCCGAAGATGATGATGATGAGGCCCACCGTGAAGAATGAGGTATTTCCGCGGATCAGGGCCCCGAGAATGATCAGAATGGGCAGCAGCGGAATGGTGATGAAGGTGTCGACGATCAGCATGACCGCGCGCTCGAAGCGCCCACCGATATAGCCCGCGCTGAGGCCGACAATGGTGGCCACGATGGTCACGCCGATGGCCACCATGATCCCGAGCATCAGCGAGTTGCGCACGGAAAGCACCAGGAACCAGAAAATGTCCTGGCCCAGTGAATTGGTGCCCAGCCAATGCGCGCCGGACACCGGCAGGTTGCGCATATAGGTGGCCTGGATCGACGGATCGGCAGGGGCGAAAATAGGCAGCACGAAGCTCCCCACCCCCATGATCGTCAGGATGATCAACCCGATGGCAAGGCGCGGATTGAGCAGCCAGAGCAGGCCAGCTGCAAATCCCGGGCGGGAACCGGCTCCCGATGCCGGGGCAGCATCCGCGAGCGAAGCGTCTTTGGTGTCGATGCTCATTTGTGGCGAATCCGCGGATCAAGGAGAGGATAGATGAGGTCGATGACCAGTCCTGCGGTGGCGACGGCCAGGATCGAGAGCGTGATGGCGCCGTAGAGCACGTTGTAGTCACCGCCCGTGGCGGCCGTGCGCATGATGAGGCCGATGCCCGGATAGGAGAAAATGATCTCGGTCAGCAGGGCGCCGTTGAAGATCATGCCCAGCGACAGGGCCAGGGCCGTAACCTGCGGCAGCAGCGCATTGCGGAACACATAGCGTGTCATCCGCGTCCAGTTGGAGGTGCCCTTGAGCCGGGCATAGGTCACATAGGGCTCTTCGGTGGTCGCCACCGCCAAAGCCTTCATCGACAGGATGTTCCAGCCGAACCCGGCCAGTACCAGCGTAATCGCCGGCAAAAGGGAATTGTAGATGATCATGCCGACCTTGGGCCAGGTCATCTCGCCAACAGGAAAGGTCGGTGACAGCGGAAAGATCGGAAAGATATAGGCCAGCAGCAGCAGCACAGACACGGCCAGGATGTAATAGGGGATCGGGTAGAGGAGAATGCCGACGAATTCCAGGATCGAGGCCGCCCGCTTCTTGTGGAAGTAGCCAGCCACCAGCCCCACCATATTGCCGAGCAACCAGGCGATGATCGTCGCCGTCAGCAACAGCCCCAGCGTCCACGGAAGGGCCGTGGTGATCATGGTCGAGACTTCTGCGGGATAGTAGGTAAAGGACGGGCCAAAATCGAAGTCGATCACCACTCGCTTCAGATAGGCCAGGTACTGGGTGAAGATGTCGCCCTCAAGGCCGTAAAGCTGCTCGAGATTGACCCGCATTTCTGCAATGGCCTCAGGCGTAAGCGTGCCGTTGGCGCGGCTCTGGATCTGCCCGATATAGCCATCCACCGGATTGATCGGCAGGAAGCGCGGCAGCAGGAAAGTGATCGTCAGGCCAATGAACAGGACGGCGAGGTAAAGGCCGAACCGCTTGGCGACATAGGCGAAGACACCCATTGGTCAATCCTTGCGTAAGTGATGTCGCGCCGCGTCCTGGGACCGTCACCCACCCGCCCGGTCCCGAGGGAGCTCGAGAATGGGGCCGGTGGGATCGAGGCCGGCGCTGACACGCCACGGGGGCGAGGTGGCCTGGAGGACATTGGCCACCCCGCAGATCGCATGGACCTATTGCTGGCCGGTGGGCTCGATATTGACCACCGTCTGCTTGAACGAACTCCACCAGGTGTAGGGGGCAGCGTAGAAGTTGTCCTGCTTGGGGAAGTTGGTCCAATAGGTCTTGTTGGTCGGGATCGTCGTCGGGATGTTCATCAGATTGATCATCTGCATGTCTTCCACGAGATACTTGGCGATGCTCCGGCCATTTTCGAGGAATTGCGGATCGTCGGTCGGCAGCTGGGCGCTGTCGGTCACGATGTCGAAAATCCTCTGGTCGGTGACGCGCATGAAGTTGCCAACAAGGGCGTCGGTCGAGTCAGGGGGCAGCACGTAGGACTCGGCGAACTGGCGCCAGGAATTCTGCCAGTTGGAGTTATAGGTGCAGGACTGGGCCCAGTTGATCATCAACTCGTTGCGGGAATTGGTGTTCTGGACAGTCGTCCATTCGCCATTGTCCACCTGACGGGTATTGATGTTGAAGCCCGCCTGCCGCCAGCTATCGGCAATCGAGAAGCCAATGCGCTGGATAACCTTGTTCCAGTCACCGGGGATCACGAATTCGATAACCCAGGGCGAGCCGTCTTCACGGGTGAAGAACCCATCTGCGCCCTTGGTCATGCCCACGGATTCGAGCAGCTTTGCCGCCTGAGCCGGGTCGTGTTTCCACCAACCCATGCCAAAACCCTGCTCGATCGCGTCGCCGGTCGGCAACTGCGTTGCGTCCACGCCCTGCGATGCCAGGGCATCGTTCAGCTCGGTCGCAAAGTTGGTGTTGTAGGGCTTGTAGCCGTCTTCCAGCGTCAATTCTTCGAGCCACGACTGAAGCGGCGCATAGTAGAGCGGATTGGTGATCGGCGTGTCTGCCAGCGGCAGGGCACCTGCCTTGAACTGGCCGCTCATCGAGGAAATGCCGACCTGCTGCATGTTGAGGGCGAGGGCCAGGGCCCAGCGAACCTCAGGCTTGTCGTATGGCTCGCGCTGCAGATTGATATAGACACCATAGGAACAGGCGTCGTTCATGTCGTGATAGGGGAAGGTCGGCGAAAAGCTCTCCACATTGGGATTGCGCGCCTTGGCCGCGTCGATGGAGTCCGGGCTCATGAACGTATCGACGTCATACTGGTTCTGCACGAAAGCCAGGGCCCGGGTCTCTTCCGCACCGAAATCCTTGTAGAGAACGAATTTGGGCTTGGGCTCGCCCAGATTGCCCCAGCCGGAGCGCTCCCAGTCCTCGCGAAGCTCCCACAGCTGCCAGGAACCGTTGGGATCGAATTCCTTGATCTTGTAGGGCCCAAGCGTCACCGCATTGGTGTTCTGGAAGGTCACAACTTCGTCGCCCAGCGGCTCGAAGATATGCTTGGGCACGATCACGAACTGGCTGCCCCAGGTATAGACGCCCATCACGGTCTGGAAGTCATAGGACGGGCGGTTGGTCTCGACTTCGAAGGTGTAGTCGTCGACCTTGGTCCAGCTCTTGACGAAATTGGCGACCACGGCCACGCGACCGAGCTGGCTGCGGTACTTGAGATAGGTTTCGAGCGAGTAGATCACGTCATCTGCCGTGAATTCGACGCCGTCGCTCCAGTACACACCCTCGCGCAGCGTCACCCGGAACTTGGTTTGCTCGTCGTTGAGCACTTCCACCGGACCGGCCGCCAATTCCGGATAGGATTGGCCGGTGGCCGTATCCATTTCCCAGAGCCAGCTCCAACCCAGCTCGCGGAAACCGCGCCAGATCGCGTAGGAATTCATCGGATTCTGCGCCGAGGGGTTTGCTGCGCGACCATCGAAGGTCTGCACGATCAGCGTCTCGCTGCGGGGTGTGCCCACATCGGTCATCGTCTGCGCGAATGCGGTAGTCGACATCAGGGCGCCCAGAACGGACGCCGCCAGAGTACGGCCAAGCCGAACCATATTCTCCTCCTTTGCCGGTCGCCGGTTGCTGCCGGCCGACCCACGAAACGCGAGGCGTTGGTGAAGAAGAGGGACGTGTTTTCAGTGTCGGCCGGCATCTGTGCCGGCACGATCTAGGCGCACCAAAAAAACTTCGAACTCCTCCGCGCGCTCCCGCAGCGGCCGCAAGCTCATTTGTTGTTTTTTCGAGTTCTTGCGATTACTAACGATTATGTTCGCATTAGGAGCTTGTCAATGCCCTATCGCAAGCAATGCCAAGTGCACCCGGAGCAATCGAAAGGTCAGCGCGCGATGATGACCTCGACGCCGCGCCGCTCGAATTCTGCGCGGTCTGCATCGGAAATCCCATCATCGGTGATCAGAGTGTGAACCATCTCCACACCCCCCAGGGCGGAGAAGGAGACCCGGCCGATCTTGGTTGAGTCAGCAAGCAGATACACCTGCGAGGCCGCCTTGATCATGGCTCGCTTCACATAGATATCGCCAATTGCCGGATAGGTGAGCCCGACATCGAAGGACACACCTGCCGTCGCCAGAAACAGCTTCTGCGCGTAAATGCCAACGAAGAACTCGACGGACTTCTCGCCGCTCAGGCTCAGGGTCGGCGCTTTGAACTGGCCGGCCGGCATATGCACTGTATTTGTCGGAATCGCACCCAGGATCAGCGCGATGTTCAGCGCATTGGTGATGATGTTAAGCTCTTGTCGAGACTTAAGATTTTCGGCAAACTGGGTCGTCGTGGTGCCGGAATCGATTATCAGCGTATCGTGGTCGGACACAAGCGCGGCCGCCGCCTCGCCGATGGCTCGCTTCTTGTCCATATTCTGCACGTGCTGCAGCGACATGGACTGCACCTGCTGCGGTATGGACCGCAGATACGCCCCTCCGTGCTCGCGCGAAATGTAGCCATCGGCGTCTAGTCGCTCGAGATCCTGGCGGATCGTCGCTTCCGATACGCCGAAGGCCGATGACAGGTCCCGGACCCGGGCGCTGCCCTCTTCCTGCAGCCATTCCAGGATACGCATACGGCGGGGTTCGGCCAGCAATTGTGGCTGCCCATTGTCCCGGCTGATCGTGCGGCGACGCTGCGGCGCTTTTGTCATGTTCGCTCTCGGCTCCTGCACTTGGTTACGCGCAACACTACGGAATTGCTTGCCTATTTGCCCATGGCTCGCTTCGGTTTCGCACGGAAAAACGACATAAAGAAAATTTCGATTTTCACGATATGACGCACAAAAACGCAGAAATCACAAATTTTCCTTATTGCGCGAAACCGGAGCACGCGGTAGCACTTTACCAAACGAGCAAGCTGATCGTGCGGCATCCCTGCGCTGTCCTTCGTGGCGCCCTGATTGCCATCGTTCTTCACACTTGCCACGAAATTTGCCTGGGAGGTCAGATTGTCTTCGCCCGCATCCCGACTGCCGAACGATCTCGCGGCCGAGCTCCGCGACCGTGCGCTTTGGATACGCCGCCGCAGCTTTCAAATGGTCTATGAGGCGCAGCTGGGCCATCCTGGTGGCGATTTCAGCGCCGCCGACATTCTGGCCACGCTCTATTTCGGCGTCATGCGCTATGATCCCGCCCGGCCTGCCGATCCCCTCCGCGATCGCTTCATCATGAGCAAGGGGCACTGCACCGGCGCCTTTTATGCAGTTCTCGCGGCGGCCGGCTACTATCCGGAGGACGACCTCAAGACCTATATGCAGCCCATGTCCCGGCTCAACGGGCACCCCAATCGCAACTATCTTCCAGGCGTTGAAACCAATACCGGCCCGCTTGGCCACGGCCTCCCGGTCGCGACCGGCATTGCCATTGCCGGCCAGATCGACGGGGCCGATTTCCGCACTTTCGTGCTGACCGGCGATGGCGAGCTCCAAGAAGGCAGCAACTGGGAATGTGCGCTTACGGCGGCACATCGAAAGCTGGAAAACCTGACCCTCATCGTCGATCGCAACCGCTTGCAGCAGGGCGCCGGCACCGAGGAAACCGCCTCGCTCGACCCGCTGGACGATAAGTGGCGTGCCTTTGGCTGGCATGTGGAAATGGTCGATGGCCACGACCACACGCAGTTGCTGGATGTGCTGTCGGCTTCACCCAAGGGACGCGGCAAGCCGCTCTGCGTCATCGCCAACACGGTCAAGGGCAAGGGTGTCAGTTTCATGCATGACAACGTCTCCTGGCACCACGGCGTCCCCAACAAGGAACAATTCGAACAAGCCATGCGGGAGCTGGTCTGATGAGCGCTGCTGCCCCCAAACAGGATGGCCTTTTTGACTGCCGCGACAGTTTCGCTGCGACCATTGAAGCGCTTGCCGCAGCCGATTCCCGGATCGTCACCGTCGTCAGCGACAGCGTCGGCTCGTCCAAACTTGCCGGTTTCCGCAAGAAGTTTCCCGACCGGATGGTCAATGTCGGCATCGCCGAACAGACCCTTGTTGCCGTCGGCGCCGGTCTTGCCAATGGCGGCAAGGTCCCCTTCGTGTCTGCCGCCTCCTGCTTCATCACCGGCCGCGCCATGGAACAGGTCAAAGCCGACATTGCCTATTCCAATGTCAATGTGAAGCTGATTGGCCAATCGAGCGGCGTCGCTTACGGCGAGTTGGGCCCCACCCACCATTCGATCGAAGACCTCGCCTGGCTGCGTCTCTTCAACAATATGAAGCTGATCGTGCCGGCCGATCCCTGGCAGACCGTTGAAGCCATCAAGGCGGCAGCGGCCCATGATGGTCCGGTCTTCGTGCGTGTCAGCCGCATGGCCGTGCCGGCGCTGGAGCGGGGCGTCAATCCGACTTTTTCCATCGGCCAGGCCGAAACGCTCGTTGATGGCGCAGACGCTACGATCATTGCCAATGGCACCATGGTGCATCGTGCGGTCGCAGCCGCGCGCACGCTTGCGGCAGAAGGTGTTGCCGTCCGCGTCGTCAACATGGCGACGGTCAATCCGCTGGA
This sequence comes from Devosia sp., assembly GCF_025809055.1. Taxonomy (NCBI): domain Bacteria; kingdom Pseudomonadati; phylum Pseudomonadota; class Alphaproteobacteria; order Hyphomicrobiales; family Devosiaceae; genus Devosia; species Devosia sp. The sequence continues at coordinate 1,822,204 of NZ_CP075529.1, forward strand.
CGAAACCGCCATCGCGGCGGCCGCTGAAACCGGGGCCATCGTCACGGTGGAGGAGCATTCCGTAAGGGGTGGCCTGGGTGGCGCCATAGCAGAGGTGGTCGCCACCACCAACCCGGTGCCGATGCGTATTCTGGGTTTCCCCGGCTTCGTCCCGACCGGTTCGGCTGAGTGGTTGTTTGACCATTTCGGACTGACTGAGACTGGCATCGCCGACGCCGTGCGCCAGACCATCGCCCGCAAGAAACGATGACCAGCGAGCTGATCCTCGCCATCGACCAGGGCACCACCAACACCAAGGCGTTGCTGGTGGACCAGGCCGGTCGCGTGTTGCACCAGGCTTCGGTGCCCAATGTCGTCACCTATCCCCGGCCGGGCTGGGCCGAGCAATCGGCAACCGCGCTGGTCGACGGCGTCCGGCAGGTCATCGCCGACGTCGTGGCACAGGCGGGTGACCGCCCGATTTCCGGCATCGGCATTTCCAATCAGCGCGAATCCATTCTCGTCTGGGACGCGGATAGCGGTGAGCCGATCGGACCGGTGGTCATCTGGCAGTGCCGCCGCTCCGCCCCCAGATGTGATGCCTTGCGCGCTTCCGGTCACGCTGAGGTCATCGAGGCCCGTACCGGCCTCGCACTTGATCCCCTTTTCCCCGCCGCCAAGATCGCCTGGCTCCTCGACTACATACCCGGTGCCCGCGATCGCGCCAAGAACGGCCGCCTGCGCGCGGGAACTGTCGACACCTGGCTCCTCTGGACGCTGACGGGCGGCGCTGTCCACGCGACCGACCATTCCAACGCTTCGCGGACCCAGCTCTTCAACACCGAGACACTGACCTGGGACGCCGAGCTCTGTGCCCTGTTCGACGTGCCCCAAAGCCTATTGGCAGAGGTCAGGTCGTCCGATAGCCGCTTTGGGCTGACCGCCCAGGGCGCGACTGCTCTCCCCGCAGGCACACCGATCCTGGCTATGATCGGCGACTCCCACGCGGCCCTGTTCGGCCATGGGGTGCGCGTACCGGGCACAGTGAAAGCCACCTATGGCACCGGCACATCTTTGATGGCCCTCACGCCCGGCCGCGTGCGCTCGACCCATGGCATATCGAGCACCATTGCCTGGAGCCTGAACGGCAGTGTCCAGCACGCCCTCGAAGGCAATATTTCCGTTTCCGGCCAGACCGCCGCCTTTGCCGCAGAACTTCTTGGGCTGGCAGACGCCGCAGCCTTGTCCGCCCTTGCCGAAACCGTTGCCGACAGCAATGGCGTCGCCTTTGTACCGGCGCTCGTCGGCCTTGGCGCACCCTATTGGCGTGCCGATGCGCGCGGCACCATCACAGGACTGTCGCTGGGCACCAAGCCGGCGCACCTTGCCCGCGCGGCCCTAGAGGCCATCGCCTTTCAGGTGGCGGATGTCTATTCGGCGATGGAAGCCGACATGGGCGCGGCGCTCGGCGAATTGCGTGCCGATGGCGGCGCGTCCCGCAATGCCATGCTGATGCAGTTCGAGGCCGATATTCTCGATCGCCCCGTTGCCGTTGCCGCCGCCCCCGAGGTCAGTGCGCTCGGCGCGGCCGCACTGGCCTTTTCGGCCCTAGGCATTTCCATGCCGGGCGTAGCGGCGGCCCGCCAGTTCGCGCCCGGCATGAACTCAGGCGCCGCAAATGAACACCGCCAGCGTTGGCAGTCCGCCGTGACCCAGACCCTGGCAACACAAGACAGACACACAAGTGGAGGAAACCAATGACCACCCCGCGATTTGGCGCCGGCATCTGGCACTTTGCCACCTATCTCGATCGCTACGCGACCGACGGATACGGGATTCCACGCAACATCATTGAAGCCATCGACCTTGCCGGCCAGGTCAAGGATCTCTCGGTCGTCGATCTCAATTGGCCCTATTTCGGTGGTGAGTTCTCCGACGCGCAGATCAAAACGGCGCTTGAGCGCAACAAGCTCAGCGTCATCGGCATCACGCCGGAAATCTACACCCGCGATTTCGTCAAAGGCGCCTTCACCAATCCCGACGCCGGTATCCGCCGCAAGGCCCATGAACTGATCACCGCTGCCTGCGACGTGGTCCGCTTCCACAAGGCCGACTATGTCAAACTGTGGCCCGGCCAGGACGGCTGGGATTATCCCTTCCAGGTCGATTATTCGACCCAGTGGCAGCGCTCGCTGGATGGGGTCGGGCAACTGGCATCGGAAAATCCCGATCTCAAATTCGTCATCGAGTACAAGCCGCGCGAACCGCGCGTACGCATGAGCTTTGGCTCGGTGGCCCGGACTATTCTGGGTATCGAAAAGATCGGCCTACCCAATGTCGGTATCCTGCTCGATTTCGGCCACGCCATCATGGGCGGCGAGTCGGCCGCTGACTCGGCCCAACTCGCCATCGATCACGGGCGGCTCTTCGGCATGGACGTGAATGACAATTACCGCTCCTGGGACGATGACCTCGTCGCCGGCAGCCTGCATCCGATCGAGCTTTTCGAGTTCTTCTACGTGCTCAAGAAAAACAAATGGGAAGGCGTCTGGCAGCTCGACCAGTTCCCGTTCCGCGAAGACTCCGTTGCCACGGCGACGCACGCCATCGACTTCCTCAAGGCCGCGGCCAGGGGTCTCGACCGCCTCGATGTCGATGCGCTTCAGGAGGCCCAGAGCCGCCATGACGCCATCGGCGCCCTGAAAATCGCTCAAAAGGCCCTGTTTGGCGCCATGGGAGACGACAAGTGACCAATCTGCCCCGCGAAAAGCGTGCCCGTCTCATCCTCAATACGGACGCCAAGAACGAGGCCGATGACCAGTTCACCATCGTTCACGCCCTGCTGACCCCAACCTTTGACTTCCACGGCATCATTGCAGCCCATTTCGGCGCTCACCGCTCGAAGACGTCGATGGAAGACAGCCGGGTCGAGATCGATCATCTGCTCAAGTTGATGGATCTGGAAGGGCGCATTCCCGTCGCCAATGGCGCCGCCACCGCCCTGCCGGATGAAAAGACGCCAGTCCCCTCCCCCGGCGCCCAACTCATCATCGACCAGGCCATGAGCGATGATGACCGCCCGCTTTACGTCGCCTTTCTCGGCCCACTGACCGACATGGCTTCAGCGCTGCTCATGGAGCCGCGCCTCAATGAGCGCAATGTGATCTGCGTGTGGATCGGCGGCGGCGTCTGGCCCTCGGGCGGTCGCGAATTCAACCTCATGAACGACATTGCCGCGGCCAATGTGGTCATGCGCTCGAAAATCCAGGTCTGGCAGATTCCATCCACTGTCTATCGCATGATGGCCGTGAGCTATGCCGAGCTGCAGGAGCGCTGCGAAGACAAGGGCCCGATCGGAAAGTATCTCGTCGACCAGTTGATCGACTGGAACCTGCGCGTCCATCAGGGCCCGATCGAACACCGTTCTCTCGGCGACACGCCGGCCCTTTCGGTGATCCTCAACCCAATGGGCGGTGTGTCCGACTGGCGCCCCGCCCCTGAATTCTCGCCGCAGATGCACTATGTGCACACCGGACAGAACCGGCCGATCAGGGTCTATGACACGATCGACGTGCGCTACATCTTGGAAGATTTCTACGCCAAGCTCGCCCGCTTTCATCGCGGGGTCCAGGACGTGGCAAACTTCGGCTAGAGCGTTCTCAAGAAAAGTGGATACCACTTTTCTCCTCGGGCTCCGACCCGAGGATCGAGAGCGCGACAATTCAAAAGCTCAGAACCGCAACGCACGTTGCGGGCGGCGCCACTCCCGGATGAGGCGCCATGTCAGGCAGGGTCGGCTATCGGCTGGCCCTGCGGGCCGCAACAATGGCTTGCGCGATGTCGGCGAAACCCAAACCCGCTTCGCTGCTGGAAATCCATCGTGGTCTGGCCGGAAGCAGGGGCAGTACCGGGACGATATTGGCGACGCCGAATGACTTGTCGACCAGGGCAAACATCGGCGCGTCGTTGCGCGAATCCCCGACGAAACCAATATCCGTCGGGGTCGAGCCTTCGGCCAGCCCGAGCTCAGCCAGGAGCCGCTCGCTCATGGTGCGCTTGTCATAGGGCCCCAGCCAGGTGTTGATATGCACCGAACTGATGGCAACACTTGCACCGATATTGCGGATGCTTTGCGCCAGGGCTTCGACCTCGGCGACGTCCTGACCGATGATGTCGATGGCCACATCGGCAAGGCGCAACCGCTGGTCATGGGCCAGTTGAAATTGCCCCAGCAAGGGCCGTACGGCCTCAAGATGGGCAGCTTGCCGTTGGGCCTGACGGTCCTCGTCATCCCAGAAGCGGACTTCGACGCGGTTCCTCCGCGCCGTCATGCTGAAGGCGCCGCTTTCCCCGATCACCGCCGCCACCGGCCAGGCGCGCACAATGTGCTCGCACCACCCGGCCGATCCGCCGGTTACCGGCACCACCGACACGCCGGCCTCGAAGAGGTCCCACAGCGCCTGAAATGTCTGAGGTAGCAATCGGCCATGCGTCGTCAGCGTGTCGTCGATATCGGTGAAAAGCACACCGATATGGCGCAGGTCGCCTTCTTCTGGAGCGGGGCCGATGAAACTCATGCGTCCGACCCGCAGATTTCCACCGCGATACCCGAAGTACTGATCGCTTCCCGGGCCAGCGCATCCGTGGGGAGCCTGTCGGTGAACAGGTGCGACACCGCCGCAAACGGCACAACGCGCACGGAGGCATCGCGGCTCCACTTGCTCGCATCGGCCACCAGGAATTGCTGGCGTGCATTCTCGACCAGCTTCATCGTGACCTCGGCCTCGGAGTAACTGAAGTCGAGTACACCTTTTCCCGCGTCGAGCGCGCCGGCGCCAATCACCGCGTGCGAAGCGTAGAACTTGTCGAAATAGTGCAGGACATCGGCGCCGATGACGTCGCGGTCATTGTGCCTCAGGACGCCACCAGTCATGTGCACCTCGATCTGCGGTGCATCGCTGAGCGTCAGCGCCACATCGATATTATTGGTGACGACGCGCAGCGACGCGTGGTCGCGCAATGCAGAGGCGACAAATTGCACCGTGCTGCCAATGCCCATGAACACCGTTGATCCCGGTGGAATGGCCGCCGCGACCCGGCGGCCGATCGCCCTTTTGGCGCTGCCATTGAGCGCGGCACGGGCATTGACCGAAATGTTGCGCGATCCGACCGGGACGTCGACGCCGCCATGGAAGCGGCGCGCATAGCCCTGATCGCACAGGGCGTTGATATCGCGCCTGATTGTCTGCGTGGTCAGATCATAGCGGTCGGCCAGTTGCTCGATATATTGAGCACCTTCCGCCTCGATCAACGCCAGAATGTCGCGTTGTCGGTCTGATAGCATGACCGTTCCGCCTCACGACCGCCTCAGGAAGGGCCCAGCACCAACGGTAACGACACCGGCCGGTCCAGCATTCCTGAATGAATACAGATGCATAGAATTGCCACACGCCCACGCCCTGGTGCGGCGCTTCGCGACCCAATCGTGCCGGTACATGCCGAACGTCTTGTCGTTCAAATGAAATGTCCCCGAAGGCACGGCTGCCAACTCCTCGAAATCGCGGCGCGTCAAACCAGGTTACGGATTGTCGGTGCGCTTGCCGCTTTCCCGGTTGAACGGGTGAATATCCTGCGGACGCGCAAACAGTGTGACAGTTTTGCCTTCTTCGAGAGATGGCCGGCCGTGAATCGTCAGGATCACGGGCTGATCGGCACCCTGCACCCGCACATGCAGATGGCTTTCTCCCCCCACGGGCTCCAGCAACTCGACGGTTCCATCGAGCGTCAGGACCTGGCCTTCCGGCCGCTCCAGAACGATCTGGTCGGGTCGGAGGCCCACAAGGTCGGTGTCCGGGCTCAAGTCTGCGCCCTCGCCCAATGCGCTGACCGGAATCAGGTTCATGGGCGGCGAGCCGATGAAGCCGGCGACGAAAAGCGTAGCCGGTCGGTCATAGACTTCGGTGGGTGTGCCGATCTGCTCGACGAGACCACCATTCATCACCACCAGCCGGTCGGCCAGGGTCATCGCCTCGAGCTGGTCATGGGTCACGTAAAGGCTTGTGGTCTTGAGGCGCCGTTGCAGCCGGCGGATCTCGACGCGCATCTGCACGCGCAACTTGGCGTCGAGGTTTGACAGGGGCTCGTCGAATAGAAAGGCCGCTGGTTCGCGCACGATGGCGCGGCCCATGGCAACGCGCTGGCGCTGCCCGCCGGAAAGCTGGCGTGGCTTGCGCTCAAGCAGCGGCCCGATCTCCAGGATATCGGCCGCTTCCTTTACACGACGATCGATTTCCGCCCGTGGTGTACCGCGGTTCTTGAGCCCATATTCCAGATTGCCGCGCACGCTCATATGCGGATAGAGCGCGTAATTCTGGAACACCATGGCGATGTCGCGCTCGGCGGGCTCTGCCTTGACCACATCTCTGCCGCCAATCTCGATGCGGCCGGAAGTCACCGTTTCAAGGCCCGCCACCATGCGCAGCAATGTGGACTTGCCGCAGCCGGAGGGGCCCACCAGCACGATCAGTTCGCCATCGGCGACATCGAGGTCGATGCCCTTGACGGCAGGAACATTGCCATAACTCTTCTTGAGGTCGACCAGCTTGATGGTTGCCATGGCTTATTTCTCCGTATCCACGAGGCCTTTGACAAACAGGCGCTGCATGAAAATGACGACAAGGACGGGGGGAAGCATGGCCAGGATCACCGAGGCCATGACGAGGTTCCAAAGCGGTTCTGAATCGGCTGTGGCCGCAAGGCGCTTGATGCCCATGACCACCGTATAATACTGGCTGTCGGTAGTAACGAGCAGAGGCCAGAGGTACTGCACCCAGCCGTAGATGAAGAGGATGACGAAGAGTGCCGCGATATTGGTCCGGCTCAGCGGAACGAGGATATCGCGGAAGAACTTCATCGGCCCGGCCCCATCGACGCGTGCGGCCTCCATCAACTCATCCGGAACCGTGAGGAAAAACTGCCGGAACAGGAAAGTCGCCGTGGCCGAGGCGATTAGGGGCAGGGTCAGCCCGACATAGGAATTGAGCAGGCCCAGATTGGCCACGACGGCAAAGGTGGGAATGATGCGCACTTCGACCGGCAGCATCAGGGTGATGAAGATGATCCAGAACGCCAGCAGCCGGAACGGAAACCGGAAGAACACGATCGCATAAGCCGATAGCAGCGAGATGGCGATCTTGCCCACCGCGATGACGATGGCAATGATCGTGGAGTTCATCAGCATGATTGAAAGCGGCGGCGCGCCCGCTGTCGAAATGCCCTCCGTGAGCATGCGGCCATAATTCTCCACCAGGTGCGGACCCGGCAACAGCGGGACAAGGCCGCGCATGAAGTCGCCGCTGCCATGGGTCGAGGCGATGAAGGCGAGATAGACCGGGAAAACCACGATCACGACGCCGACGATCAGCACCAGATGCGTGAGGAAACTGAGCCAGGGGCGATTTTCTACCATGGTCCGGGCTCCTAGTACTGCACGCGCCGCTCGACATAGCGGAACTGGATTGCGGTGAGGGCGATGACGATGAGCATCAGGACGACCGATTGCGCCGCCGAAGAGCCAATGTTGAGGCCGAGGAAGCCGTCGGCATAGACCTTGTAAACGAGGATGTTGGTGGCCTGGTTGGGGCCGCCATTCGTCGTGGCGTCGATCAGCCCGAACGTATCGAACATGGCGTAATTGATGTTGACGATCAAAAGGAAGAACGTCGTGGGCGAGAGGAGCGGGAAGACAATGGTCCAGAACCGCTTGAACGGCCCTGCTCCGTCGATGGCCGCGGCTTCATTGAGCGATTGGGGTACCGATTGCAGCCCCGCCACGAAGAACAGGAAATTGTACGAAATCTGCTTCCAGCTGGCCGCGATGACCACCAGTATCATGGCTTGCGTACCGTCGACGCGATGGTTCCAGCTGATGCCCACCGCGCGCAGCAGATAGGGCGCAATGCCGATTGTGGGGTTGAACATGAACCACCACAGAATGCCCACCACGACCGGGGCCACGGCATAGGGCCAGACCAGCATCGTCGTATAGGCCCGATTGGATCTGATGACCCTGTTCACGGCCACAGCCAGCAACAGCGACAGGCTCATCGACAACAGGGTGACCGATACCGCGAAGATCGCGGTCTTGGTCAGGGCGTTGACATATCCGGGCTCGGAAAACAGCCGCGTATAATTCTCGAACCAGATGAACGTCGTCCGGAAGCCGAACGGATCCTCACGCTCGAAAGAGGATTTCACCGCCTGCGCGGCGGGCCAGATGAAAAAGACCAGCGTCACTGCAAGCTGCGGAGCCAGTAAGGCATAGGGCAAGAACTTGCTGGGAAATACGGTGCGCTTGGTTTGCATGGACTGGAAGCTCCCCCGACAGTCGCATCACGAATTGCGGGTGGCCATTGGCCGCCCGGGGTGGATCACCCCGATGCCACGGCACCGGGATGATCCTGGGAGGTTCAGCTATTGGCGGCTTCGAAGTCGCGCAGGATCTGGTTGCCACGTTCGACAGCAGCATCCAGGGCTTCCTGGGCGGTCTTGCTGCCCGAAAGCAGAGCCTCGAACTCTTCGTCGACAACCGAACGCGCCTGGGTCAGGTTGCCAAACCGGATTCCCTTGGAATTGACCGAAGGCGTGCCGCGGGTGATCTGGTTGATGGCGATATCGGAGCCGGGATTGGCTTCGTAATAGCCCTGCTCCTTGCCCATATCAAAAGCGGCATTGGTGATCGGCAGATAGCCGGTCGCCTGGTGCCACTCAGCCTGCACCTCGGGGCTCGAGAGATAGGTGAAGAACTGGGCTACGCCCTTGTACACTTCCGGGTCCTTGCCATTGAGGGCCCACAGGGTGGCACCGCCAATGATGGAGTTCTTCGGCTCCTCGATCTCGTCGTCATAGTATGGCAAAGGCGCAAAACCGACTTCGAATTCCTTGGCATTATTGATGACGCCGGCGCGCGAGGCCGAGGAATTCATGTAGATGGCGCATTCCTGGGCATAGAATTTCGGCGGCGCATCACCGCCACCGACAGGACCGCCATATTGGAACAGGCCTTCATCGGCCCACTTCTTCAGGTTGTCCCAGTGCTTGACCTGAACCGGGCCGTTAAAGGTAAATTCGGTGCCAAGGCCGCCGAAACCATTGTCCATGGTGCCATAGGGTTGGTCATGGATGGCGGACAGGTTTTCCAGCTGCACCCAGCTGACCCAGCCGGTGGTGAAACCACATGGCGCAGCGCCGGACTCCATGATCTGCCGGCTCATCGTTTCAAGCTCGGCCCAGGTCTTGGGCGGAGTTTCGCGATCAAGGCCGGCCGCCTCGAAGACGTCCTTGTTGTAATACATGATCGGAGTGGACGAATTGAACGGCATCGACAGAATATTGCCGTCGGTGTCCGAGTAATAGCCGGTCACCGGGGCCAGAAACCCGCTCGGGTCCCAGGGCTCACCATTGTCGGCCATGAGCTGATAGACCGGGTTCACGGCGCCCTGGGCCGCCATCATCGTGCCAGTGCCCACTTCGAACACCTGGACGATTGCCGGCTGCTCATTGGCGCGGAAGGCTGCAATCGCGGCCGTCAGGGTCTCGGGATAGGTGCCCTTGTAGCTCGGGACCACCACGAACTCATCCTGGCTGTCATTGAAACCCTGTGCAATTCCCTCAAGCCGCTGCCCCAGCTCCGCGTCCATCGCGTGCCACCAGGCAATTTCGGTCTGCGCAAAGGTCGGCGTTGCCACGATGACGGCGGTCAGCCCTGCTGACAAAAACAATGCGTTCTTGAACATGCTCTCTCCCATCTTTTCTTTGGTCCAGGGCCTCCCTGCCCCGGGACGAAGGTAAATTCGTACCGCGCGGCAGAGGTTTTGCAACCAGAAATTGTTCATTTGAACATTTTTTGTGTTCGATCTTCCAATCCGACAGCACTTTGATGCACGGAAAATCAAATGCTTGTTCGCTACTGTCGCGAAGCAGGTGGCCTTCATGTAAGATCGATTGCACCGGCCATGTTCGTGTGAACATCATGCGGATTGGTCGTGACTGGACCATTGGGAGCGCTCGATACATGTATTTCATAGTTGTGCAGCTGGCCGCGGCAATCGTGCTCTTGCTTTGGGCGGTCCGCATGGTGCGCACGGCGGTCGAGCGCGCCTATTCGGCACAACTCAAGCGCGCTCTGGGTCATGCCGAAAAAAGTGCGTTATCAGCGGCCAGTGTTGGCGCCGTCATGGCCGTGGCCCTGCAGAGTTCGACCGCCGTTGCCGCGCTGGCATCGGGCTTTGCCTCAGGTGGCCTGCTCGCAGGAGCAACCGGCCTCTCCCTGGTCCTGGGGGCCTATTTCGGATCGGCCGTCGTGGCCAGCATCCTGTCGTTCGACCTGTCGCTGCTGATGGCCCCGCTGATCATCATCGGTGGCATCCTGTTTCTGCGCGGAAACTCGCGCCAGACCAAACAGCTGGGCCGCATGATCCTGGGTGTCGCCTTCGTGCTGCTCTCGCTCGAAATGGTCTCCGAGGCCACGGCACCCTGGCGCGGCAGCGATCTGTTGCAGGCAGCAGTCGGCTATTTGCGCGGCGATCCCTGGACCGGCTTTCTGGTCGCTGCCGCGATCACCTGGCTGTCCTACTCATCCGTTGCCAGCGTGCTCGTCATCATCACCTTCGGCGCAGCCGGCGTAATTCCGCTGGAAATCGCATCGGCGCTGGTTCTGGGGGCCAATCTGGGCGGCACCCTTATCGCATTCGGCATGACCAGAGGGGGCGACGTGCGCGCCAGGCGGATCGCGATTGGTGCGGTTGTCCTGCGCGGTGGCGGGGCGGTGATCTTCCTTATCGCGCTACAGTTCTTGCTGCCGGCACTTGCGCAATTGCCGGGAAATGTGGGGCAGCAGGCAAGCCTGCTGCATATCGGGTTCAACCTCGCCATCCTGATCATCGGCCTCCCCCTCGCCGCCCCGGTAACGCGGCTGCTCAATCGCCTGGTCAAGGAGGCGCCATCCGCCGAGTCCGCCGACATTGCCCGCTTCCGCCAGACTGCCCTTGGCAGCGGGCATAAAGGTAATGTGGACGTGGCGCTGGCCAGCGCCATGCGCGAATTGCTGCGCATGAGCGAGATGGTCGAGGTCATGCTGCAGCCGGCCATCGAGATCCTGAGAACAGATGACAAGACCGCGATCCGCAGGGTCAAGGCACTGGAGCCTGAAGTCGACCAGGCCAATTCATCCATCAAACTGTTTCTGACGCAACTCGACTGGAATGAGATGGACGACGAGCAGGCCCGCCGCGCCTCCGATCTCAGCACTTACGCTGTCAGCCTGGAGCAGGCAGCCGACATCATCGTCCGGCAGTTGCTGCGCGTCGCCGATCAATTGCAGGAACGTCGCCTCACCTTTTCAGAGGCTGGCTGGGGAGAATTGATCGACCTGCATGCGCGGGTCATGAGCAATCTGCAACTCGCCCTCAATGTGCTGGTTTCCGAAGATGTGGAGTCGGCGCGCCAGCTGGTATCGGAGAAGGACGCGGTTGGCGTCATGGAGCGCAAGAGCATGGGCGACCACTTTTCGCGCCTGCGCTCGGGCAATCCGAACAGCTTTGAAACCAGTGAACTTCACCTCGAAACCGTGCGCTCGCTGCGCCGGGTCAATTCCCTGCTGTGCGGCATCGCCTATTCGATCCTGAGTGAGCACGGTGAACTGCTCAACTCACGCCTCGCCCGCCGCTCCGCTGCGACCTGAGCGGCGTCCGGCAATTCATCAGGGCTCAAGCGATGAAAGGACGCGCCGGTGGGGATCGGCCATCGACCTGATCAACGGTGCTCTTTCAGCCGATAACCGACGCCGGGCTCGTTCTCGATGAGGCTGGTTTCGTTGCCGTCCAGCTTGGCCCGCAACTGGCCGACTACCACCCGCAGATACTGCACATCCTCGGTATGAGCCGTGCCCCAGACGCGTTGCAGGGCGTCGGCATGCGTAACCACCCGGCCTTGATGGTCTGCCAGAAGGACGAAAAGCTCATACTCCTTCGGCGTCAGATGAATACGCTCATCACCGCGGCGGAGTTCGCGCTTTTCGCGATCCAGAACGATGGAGCCGATGGCTTGCGGACCGGCCGGCACTGGCACGGGTTCGACATGGCGCAACGCGACCCGGATGCGGGCCAGCAGTTCGCCGATGCCAAATGGCTTTTCCAGATAGTCGTCGGCTCCGGCGTCGAGCGCTGCGATTTTTTCTGTCTCCTGGTCGCGGGCCGACAGCACAATGATGGGGACCTTGGAAAAGGCCCGGACTGTGGCGATGACATCCTTGCCATCGCCATCGGGCAGGCCCAGATCAAGCACGATGAGCGCGGGGGCACGGATGGCCGCAAGGCGCTTGGCCATGGCAGCGGTGTCAGCCGTCTCGACTTCAAAATCGACTGCCTCGAGCGCAGGTCGCAGAAAACGCTGGATCTGCGGCTCATCATCGACGACGAGGATCCGGGGCTTCATGAACCAGCCTCTTCGGCGCGTGGCAATCTGACGATGAAGCGCGTGCCGCGACGCCGCAAGGCGGGGCTCTCCGCCTTGATCGAGCCACCCATGGCCTGAACAAAGCCCCGCGCAATGGCAAGTCCAAGTCCGGTGCCTGCCTGGCGGCCATCGCCCTTGGAGCGACGGTAGAATTTTTCGAAGACCTTTTCCAACTCGTCCTCGGGAATACCCTTGCCCTGATCGGTCACGGCAATGGCGATGTCGCCTCCCTCTGGCCGGGCATGCACAGTAATCGCGCCGTCGCCGCCATATTTCCTGGCATTATCGAGGAGGTTGAACAACACCTGTTCGAGCAGCGCCGGGTCGCCGCTGGCCTGAGGCAGATCTTTGGCCAGGCTTGTCTGGACATCGAGCGCGGCATGCAGACGCCGGGCGCGCTGGATGGATGCGGTGAGAACCGCCTCGACATCGACCTCTTGGCCGCGAACGCTGCTCATCCCGGCCTCAATCCGCGTCATCTCGAAGAGATTGCCGACGAAGCGATTGAGCCTGCCGGCCTCTTCCTCGATGGAGGCCAAGAGGTCAGCGCGACTGGCCTCGGGCAGCCGGTCACCCAACTCCCGGAGCGTCGTGACTGCCCCGGTTATGGCCGCCAGTGGCGTGCGCAGGTCGTGTGAGAGTGACGACAGAAGCGCGCCCTGTATTTTCTGCCCCTCGCGCGCGACCGAGGCACTCGTGTTCTCGCGCGTCAACCGCGCCCGGTCCAGGGCGATGGCTGATTGCTCGAGCAGAGCGCTCAACGTGCGCTGCTCAGCCTCCGGTGGCGGCCCATCCTCATGCACCATGGCAAGGCCGACAACGCCGAGCACCCGTTGGCCAGAGAGGATCGGGCGGAACAGGTAAGGCACCTGCGGGAGGGTCCCGGTCAGGAAGCCGGAAGCCTCACGCTTGTCGGAAGCCCACCGCGCCGCGGTCATCGCCGTCCCATCCAGATCCTGATCCGGCGGCCAGGCCGATGCGAGGATGAGCTCTCCGGCTTCATCGGGCGCGAGGACCACACTCGCTCGCCCCAGGGCGCCATGCAAATGGCTGGCAATGGTATCGAGCACCTGCTCCCGGCCGAAGGCGCCAGACATCTTGCGAGCAAAATCGAGAAGGGCCTGGGCCTGTCGCGTCTGCTGGCTTGAGCGATCGATACTGAGGCGCAACCGAGCTGCCAGTTGCCCGGCCGCCAACGCCACGGCGACGAATATGGCCAGCGACAGCACCTCTTCGGGCTGGGCAATCGTCAACCTGCCGGTAGGATCGATGAAGAAGAAATTGTAGGCAAGGAACGACAGAACCGAGGCCAGCAAGGCGGAGAACCGGCCCGCAATCACCGCCGCCACAAGGACGGCCGCCAGAAACAGCATGGAGAGGTTTTGCAGCGCCACGAGCGCAGAAAGGCCAAGTCCAAGCAGCGTCGTCGCGCCGACCGCCAGTACGGGCACGCCGAGGGATAGGAACCATTCAGGGACGCTGCGCCGCTGGGGCCGCACGCGCCTCGTCCGGCCGGGTTCGAAAGCGACGACGTGGACGCCGATATCGCCGGCCTTTTGCAAAAGTGCGTCCGGCAGTGAGCGGCGCCAGAACGCCTTGCTGGTGCTGCGACCGATCACGATCTGGGTGGCATTCTCGCGCCGTGCTGCCTTGAGGATGGCCTCCACGAAATCGTCGCCGGTTTCACGACGGATGACGGCGCCGAGTCGCTCGGCGAGCCGCAAAGTCGCTTCGAGCCTGTCGCTGGCCTCGGGACTGGGCGGCAGTCCGTGGGCGCGCGCGATTGAGAGCACGGTCCAACGCGCATTGAGCCCGGAGGCCAGGCGGCTGGCCTCCCGCACCACGCGTTCGGACATATCGTCCGGACCAACGCAGACCAGCAGGCGCTCACCCGTGGCCCAGGGTCCTTCAATTGCGCTCTGTCGCAAGAAATCGACCATCTGGTCGTCGACCCGGTCGGCGGCCCGCCTCAGGCTCAGCTCGCGCAGGGCGGTGAGTGTCGCAGGCCTGAAAAAACCATCAATTGCCCGCCCTGCATTTTCTGGCAGATAGACCTTCCCGGCCCTGAGCCGCTCGATCAGTTCGGCCGGCGGCAAGTCGACCAGCACCACTTCATCGGCCTGCTTGAGGACGATGTCGGGAACGGTCTCGCGCACCGGCACGCCTGCAATGCGGGCCACCAGATCCGAAAGGCTTTCGAGATGCTGGATGTTGAGCGCCGTCCACACATCGATGCCGGCACCGATCAACTCGGCGATGTCCTGATGCCGCTTGGGGTGACGGGCGCCTGGAGGGTTGGAATGGGCCAGTTCATCCACGACAATCAATTGCGGATGGCGCGTAAGGGCGGCATCAAGATCGAGCTCGCCATAGTCACCGGCGCCATGGGCGCGGGGCAGCATTTCCAAACCTTGGGCCAAGGCTGCAGTCTCCGGCCGGCCATGCGTCTCGACAAGGCCGATGACCACATCGGTTCCCTTGGCAAGCTGGGCACGGGCACGCTCAAGCATTGCATAAGTCTTGCCGACACCTGGCGCCATGCCGAGAAAAATCGTGAGCTTGCCGCGCCCTTCGCGCGCGGCAAGCTTCAAGAGGGCCTCGGGGTCGGCCCGGTTCGCGTCGGCAGGCTGGCTCATTTCATTCCGCCAAAGGCGTCTCTTGGTCGAGCGCCAGATTAAGCGCAAGCACGTTGACGCGGGGTTCGCCGAATATACCCAAGGTCGGCCGCTCCGTCATGCGATCGAGAAGAGCCTGGACGACGGCCGGCTGCGTGTTGCGCGCCTCTGCCACACGGGCCACCTGCAGGGCTGCGTATTCGGGGGAGATGTGCGGATCAAGACCCGAGCCGGACGTCGTCGCCGCATCCGCGGGCAGCGATGCCTGGCGGGATGCTGCAACGGTTTCGGCGGCCCGCTGCACCAGGCGGGCATCGGTGGCGCCCAGATTGGAGCCACTCGAGGCGCCTGCATTGTAAGGGTTTGGGCTAGTAGCGGAGGGCCTCCCCCAGAAGTACTGCGCAGACGCAAAGGTCTGGCCGATCAGCTCTGATCCCACCAATACGCCATTGCGCTCGATGCGGCTGCCATTCGCCTGATACGGGAAAACGGCCTGGCCTATGCCGGTCATGGCCAATGGATAGGCGATGCCGGTGAGCAGGGTAAAAGCCAGGGTGAAGACGATTGCGGGACGAATTTGAATGAGCATGGTCGTATTCCTAGATGATGCCCAGCGCGGTCACGGCCATGTCCACCAGCTTGATGCCGACGAACGGAGCGACCAGACCACCCAGCCCGTAGATGAGCAGGTTGCGCGACAGCAGCGCCGCCGCGCCGACGGGCCGATAGGTGACACCGCGCAGGGCCAGCGGGATCAGTGCGACGATGACGAGGGCGTTGAAGATGACGGCCGAGAGAATGGCCGATTGCGGGGAGGTGAGGCCCATGATGTTGAGGGCGTTGAGACCAGGATAGGTGGCCACGAACAAGGCCGGGATGATGGCAAAATACTTGGCCACGTCATTGGCGATGGAGAAGGTGGTGAGCGCCCCGCGCGTCATCAGGATCTGCTTGCCGATTTCGACAATCTCGATGAGCTTGGTCGGGCTCGAATCCAGGTCCACCATATTCCCGGCCTCGCGGGCCGCCTGGGTGCCCGATTGCATGGCCACGCCAACATCGGCCTGGGCCAGAGCCGGCGCGTCATTGGTACCGTCTCCGCACATGGCCACGAGGCGCCCGCCGGTCTGTTCGCGACGGATAAAGTCCAGCTTCTGCTCGGGCGTGGCTTCGGCGAGGAAATCATCGACGCCCGCCTCCGAGGCAATGGCCGCCGCCGTGACAGGATTGTCACCGGTCACCATGACGGTGCGGATACCCATGGCCCTGAGGGCGGCAAATCGTTCTTTGATACCCGGCTTGACCACATCCTTGAGGTGGACAACGCCGAGCAGACGATCGGCCTCGGCAACGGCCAGTGGCGTCCCGCCGGAACGGGCAATGGCATCGACCGCCTTGTTGAACTCAGTGCCAGCCTGGGCCTTGTCGACGCCGACAAAGCGCATCACGGCATCCACCGCACCCTTGCGGATGCGCCGGCCCTCGACATCGACACCCGACAGGCGCGTCTGGGCCGAAAAGGGAATAAACGATGTCGCGCTGGCAGCATGAGCCGGCTCGATCACATGGTATTCATCGCGCGCCAGGGCCACGATCGACCGGCCTTCGGCGGTCTCGTCGGCGAGGCTAGCCATCAGCACGGCCTCAGCCAGGTCCTTTTCTTTGACACCGTCAACGGGGATGAATTCGGACGCCATGCGGTTGCCGAAGGTGATGGTGCCGGTCTTGTCGAGCAGCAGCGTGTCGACATCGCCAGCCGCTTCCACAGCGCGGCCCGAGGTCGCGACGACATTGAAGCGGATCAGGCGATCCATGCCGGCGATACCGATAGCCGAGAACAGGCCACCGATCGTGGTCGGGATCAGTGTGACGAGCAGCGCGGCCAGCACGGCCACGGAGAGATCGGTGCCCGAGTAAAGGGCCAGTCCATAAAGCGTGACCACGGCGATCAGGAAGATCAGCGTCAGACCCGAAAGCAGGATCGAGAGAGCAATCTCGTTGGGGGTCTTCTGCCGCTTGGCGCCCTCGATGAGACCGATCATCCGGTCGACGAAGCCCTCGCCCGGCCTCGTCGTGATGCGCACCTTGAGCCAATCGGAGATGACCTGGGTGCCACCGGTAACCGCCGAACGGTCGCCACCCGCTTCCCGGATGACGGGGGCGGATTCACCGGTGATGGCACTCTCGTTGACCGAGGCAACGCCTTCGATGACTTCGCCATCGCCCGGAATGAGGTCGTTGACCTCGACGATAACCACGTCGCCAACCTTGAGGCGGCTGGCCGGAATGACCTCGGAAGCGTGGTCGCCGGCCTTTTCAGGAAACAGCAGTTTCTTGGCGAATAGGTCGGTCTTGGAGCGCCGCAGACTTTCGGCCTGCGCCTTGCCCCTACCCTCTGCCACGGCTTCGGAAAGGCAGGCAAAGAGCACAGTGAACCAGAGCCAGAGGGCAATCTGACCCGAAAACGCAACGGTCCCGCTGCCGGTCACAAGATCCTGGACAAGCAGGGCGGTGACCAGCACGGCCACGATCTCGGTGACGAAGATCACCGGATTGCGGATCAACTGGCGCGGGTCGAGTTTAATTACGGCGTCCCGCAGGGCCGGCACCAGAATGGCCGGGCTGAAGACGGAGATGGGTTTTGCGGAAGTGGACATGATGGAGGGTCCTTAGAAGCTCTGGCCAGCGAGCATGGCGAAATGCTCGGCGATGGGCCCGAGAGCCAGGGCGGGGAAGAACTGCAATCCGCCCATGATGAGGATGATGCCGATCAGGAGCCCGACAAAGAGCGGCCGGTCGGTGGGGAATGTGCCCGACGAGGCGGGGACGCGTGGCTTGGTGGCCAGCGATCCGGCAATTGCCAGAACCGGCACGATACAAGCGAACCGTCCGAGCAGCATGGCTATGCCCAGGGTGGTATTGTACCAGGGCGTATTGCCGCTCAGGCCGCCGAAGGCCGACCCGTTATTGCCTGCAGCCGACGAGAAGGCATAGAGGATTTCGCTCAGGCCGTGCGGTCCGGGCGTGTTGATCGCACTGACGCCGAATTCAACGACGGCAGACACAGCCGTGAAACCCAGAATGGCCAGTGGCAGGATGAGGACGGCCAGCATGGCCAGCTTCATTTCGCGGGCCTCGATCTTCTTGCCCAGGAATTCAGGCGTGCGCCCAACCATCAGGCCGGCCACGAAGACGGCGAGAATGGCAAAGATGATCATCCCGTAAAGTCCCGACCCGACGCCGCCTGGCAGCACCTCGCCCAGTTGGATCAGGAACATGGGGATCATGCCCCCCAGCGGGGTGAGCGAGGAATGCATGCCATTGACGCCACCGTCGGAAAGGCCCGTCGTGACGGCCGCATAGAGCGCGGTCATGGCTTGGCCGAAGCGCACTTCCTTGCCTTCCATATTGCCCTGTGCGGCCTCGACGCCCACGGCATGGAGTAGCGGATTGCCAGCGGTTTCGGCCCAGTAAACGCCGCCGATGCCTGCGGTCAGGAGCACGAGGGTGACCGCGATCAGGGCCCAGCCCTGGCGACGGCTGCCGACCAACTGGCCAAAACTATAGACCAGCGCCAGCGAGATCGAGAGCATGGCAATGATGTTGAGATAGTTCGAGAACGCATTGGGATTCTCGAAGGGATGGGCGGCATTGACGTTGAAGAAACCGCCGCCATTGGTGCCCAACTGCTTGATGGCTTCCTGGCTGGCCACGGGACCCGTGGCAATGGTCTGCGGCGCGCCTTCCAGCGTCGTGGCGACGAAGCTGCCGTCAAGGCTCTGGGGCAGGCCCAGGGCGATGAAGGCAATCGCAACCAGGATGGCGAGGGGTAGCAGCACGTAGAGCGTTGCGCGGGTCATATCGACCCAGAAATTGCCCAATGCACTGGCCCTGGAACGCACGAAAGCGCGCGTCGTGGCCATGGCCACGGCGATGCCAGCGGCAGCGGACAGGAAGTTCTGCACGGTCAGGCCCGCCATCTGGCTGAAATGGCTCATGGTGGTTTCGCCACCATAGTTCTGCCAGTTGGTATTGGTGACGAAACTGACGGCCGTATTGAAGGCCAGATCAGGCGGCAGGCCAGCAAAGCCCTGCGGGTTCAGCGGCAGGATGCCCTGCAGGCGCAGAATGGCAAACAGCGCCAGGAACCCGGCAATGCTGAAGGTCAGAATGGCCAGAGCATAGCTCAGCCATGTCTGTTCCTGGTCCGGATCGACACCGGCCAGGCCATAAAACCCCTTCTCGACCGGGCCGAGAACGGGAGAGAGCCAGGTCCGCTCTCCGGCGAAAACGCGAGCCATGTATAGCCCCAGGGGCTTGGCAAGCAAAAGCACTGCGATCAGCACGACGCCGATCTGCAGCCATCCGGTGATGGTCATGGAAAGTCTCCGGCTTAGAACCGCTCCGGACGCAGCAGCGTCAGGAGAAGATAGGCTGCAAGGCCTACGGCAGTGACAAAGGCGAGGATCAGCATGGCAATTCTCACAGCCGATTGAGCACGAGTGCGTAGCCCGCAAGCAAAGCGAGCACCCCGGCACCGAGCATGATGAACAGGAAATCGAGCATGGCATGAGCCTCCAAACGAGAAGCCCAGCAATGCGCCCTTCGCCCGTAAGCATTCCATTCGGATTGCCCGGGACGGGCATAAGGATTGTGTAAAGGTCGGCGCGCCGTTCCCGGCGCCACCGATGCCCATACGGAGGTGGTCCGTCCACCCACGTGAGGACGGACTGCAAGCATCGATCGCCCACGAAAATCTGAGCCAGAAAAGGGTTCAATCTCGTGGATGAAATGGCGCGCCCGAAGAGATTCGAACTCCTGACCCCCAGATTCGTAGTCTGGTGCTCTATCCAGCTGAGCTACGGGCGCGCAGGCCGCCTTGGCGGCATCGTTCGGAGCGGTTTGTTCCGAAGCGGCGCAACCCATACATGGCTGGCCGGACCATTGCAAGCACCGCCCTGTGGATTTTCCGCCGTTGGGCGAAGCTCATGCCGGGTCGCGCGGCAGGACGATGTCGAAACGCGTGCCGATTTCACTGTCGCCGAGGAAAATGCGCCCGCCCTGGGCCTCGACGAGTTCGCGGGCAATTGCCAGCCCGAGGCCGGTTCCACCCGATCGCACCGATCCTTCAAAGGCCACGAAGAGGTGTTCGCGCGCCCGCGCCGGCAGCCCCGGCCCATTGTCGGCCACCGACAGCGTCACCTCCCGGTCGCCAGCCAAGGCCGAAACGGTGATCTGGTTGGGCGGGCTCGCCGCGCTTTCGGCCTCCAGGGCCTCCCGGGCATTCTTGAACAGATTAAGCAGGACACGCGCCATCATCGCCCCGTCGGCGAGAACCATCAGTTCAGGGGAAACGGTGTCCTCAAAACTGATCGAGGGGTGGTTCAGCACGCGTGCATCAAATGCGGCATCCTCCACCAGCGGACGCAAGGCCACGGGCGCCAGTTGCGGCGCGGCATTGGCCTCACGGCCATAATCCATGACGGACTGGGCGAAGGCGATGGCCCGGTCAAGGGTCGTCACCAGCCGGGGTGCCAGCCGCTGCACCTTGGGGTCATCCAGTGTCGCCACCTGGTCCGACAACAATTGTGCCGAGGTCAGCATATTGCGCAGGTCGTGATTGATCTTGGCCACGGCAAGACCAAGGTCAGCCAAGTGACGGCGCTGCCGCAGCAAGGCAAAGATCTCACTCTCCATCGCCGCCAGTTCGCGTTCGACGATACCGATCTCGTCGGCCCGCTCGGACGGACTGAGGATCAGTGCGGCATTTTCCGGAGCCTTGCGAAAGGCGAGCATATTGTCGGCCAGGCGCAAGACCGGATCGATGAACAGCCGGCTGACCAGCACGTAAAGGACGAAGGCCGTTATTGCGGCAATGCCCAGCGAGACCAGAACGATATTTCTGGAATAATCGAACATGTCGCGCCGCAAGGGGCCCTCGGGCATCAGGATTTCGACCAGGCTTTCGTCCAGATCCCCCTCGCCGACGATCCGCAATGTCCGGCCCGGCCCGGCAAGCATGACCTCGATCGCGCCCCCGATCTGGCTGGCCAGATCGCGCTGGCGCAT
Organism: Devosia sp.; assembly: GCF_025809055.1. Lineage (NCBI taxonomy): Bacteria > Pseudomonadati > Pseudomonadota > Alphaproteobacteria > Hyphomicrobiales > Devosiaceae > Devosia > Devosia sp. The sequence continues at coordinate 1,843,380 of NZ_CP075529.1, forward strand.
GTCGGCCGTGATCACCAGATCGGGCGTCACCGGGTCGGTCAACTCGATCAGCTGACTCTGCCCTTCGCGGCGATAGACGATGGCATAGGCGCCCGCAGCGTTGAGCAGACGATCCGTGAGATTGCGCGGCAGGCTCATGACATCGGGAACCGAATCCAGGACCCGCGCGGCCACCACGCCCACCCTCAGGCGATCCTGCAGCCAGCTGTCGCGATAGCCGGCGATGGAGGGGAAATAGACGACCACTTCGACAAGCAGGATGACACCAATGATGGTGGCAATCAGCTTGTTCGAAAGTCCGGAAAACCTGCTGGGCAAAGCGCTGGGATGGTCGGTCATCGGATCGATCATAGGCCAAGCCTGACGGCGCCGTCAGCCCCTACCAGGGCAGAAGCCGTCGCGCTGCACGCCGGCGCGACGCCCAGGGTGACTCTGGGCGCGCGGCAGCATGCCTCCTGGCCAGGTCCGACAGCGCCACGAGAGCGCCGGGCGCTGGAACCGCGGGATCGGCAAGCCGCGAAAAGTCCACCCCGTTCTCCATGGCGAAAGCCAGAACTGCCGCCGTTTCCGCCGCACCGAACCCGAAGGCCGCGCCGCCGACAATCTTGTCGTCGCCACCGACCAGAACCTTGAGCAGCCCCAGATCAACGCCAGCGGCCAGCGCCGCCAGATTTTCCGACAGGCTGGCCCGCAAGACCTGTATCCGCGCCGGCGATTTCCCGCGCAACAGCGCGGAGCGGCCAATCTGGACCAGGGGCGGATCGGTGGGAACGAGTTTCGGAGGCACGAACCCCTGGCGTTTCGCCGCGACTCCCGCAACCGCGTCGACAATCGCCTGACCCTGGGCAAGCGCCTCCCCCCATTGGCCGATCCCGGCTGCGATCCCGGCAAGGCGCACCAGCCGATTGCTGCTTCGCCCGCCCGCCCGCACCTGCAGTGATCCGTCCGGCTCCATGGTCAGTTTGGCCGCCACGAGATCGAGATCGCTCACATCGGCGACCCGTCCAGTGCTGACCAGGACATGAGAGACATCGAGGGTATCCGCGTCCCCATTCGGCATGGCGAGCACAATTCCGGTGCCCTGCCGCCTTGGCTGGATTTCCTGCACCATGGCCCCGTCGAGGACCGTTACCTCTTCGTCGGAGAGGTGCCGCACCAGCATGGCCACGGCTTCAGGATCATAGTCCGCGAGCAAGGCCCCCTGCGGCACCAGGGAGACCGCAGTGCCCAAGCGGCGGTAGGCCTGCGCCAGACACACCGCGCTTTCATCGCCACCAATCACCAGCAGGTGCGTCAGCTTGCGGCTGTTGTCGAGCAGGCTGGCGGGGTCGAACACGGCGATCTCATCGAGGCCCGGCACGTCGGGCAGCGCCGGATGACCGCCAACGGCCAGGATGAAGCGGCGTGGCCTGACGACGTCGTCCCCCACCTTGAGGCCCGAGGCATCGACGAATCGACTGGCGCCAGCAACCACCCCAATGCCCAGCGCAGCGAGCCGGTCACGGCTGGTCTCGGGCTCCATTTGGCCCACCAGATGGTCCAACCGCTCCTGAATGGCCTTCATCGCCACTTTCGGCGTTTCCGGGCCAATCCCGAAATGTCCATTGCGCCGCAGCGCCTGCGCATGAGCAGCACTGGCCGCGAGTCCGGCCAGTTTTGTCGCATGGGCCTGAATATCACCAGGTTCTGCCCGGCCGCGATCGACCAGGGTGACCTCCAGCCCGCGGTGCCGGGCATGCCTGGCCAGCGCCACGCCAAGAGCGCCGGCGCCCACGATGCACAGGTCGGGTCGTATCGCCTCAGCCATTTTCACCAAGCATCACTTTGAGTGCGGCTTTTATGCGGATATTGACCCGCCAATACAACTGCTTGTCGAGGGCCCGCCATGCACATGAGCCGCGTTGACTTGCCCGCCAGTTTTCCCTATAGACGCCCCAACCCGGAAGGCAGGGCTCTGGCTGGCCTTCCCCACGTTTTCTGCCCCGGCAGTCGCAAAGAAGAGGAACCGTGCAACAGCGCGGTCTGATGTTATGAAGCGTACATACCAGCCCAGCAAGCTCGTGCGTGCCCGTCGTCACGGTTTCCGTGCCCGCATGGCGACCAAGGACGGCCGCGCGATTCTCAATCGCCGCCGTGCTCTGGGCCGCAAGAAGCTGTCGGCCTAACGGATCGGTGGCCGGATGACGGCCGACCCTTCTGCACCCGAAGCGAAATTGCGCCGCCTCAAGCGGCGCTCGCAATTTCTCAGAGCCGCCCGGGGCAATCGCGCCGGGCGCTCTGCGTTTGGCCTGCAGGCGATCGCCACGGACCAGCCTGAACCGGGTATCGGTTACACCGTCACCAAGAAAGTGGGCAATTCGCCCGAGCGCAACCGTATGAAGCGGCGCCTGCGCGCGGCTGCGGCAGCGTGTGCGCGTGACTTTCGGCCCGGACATGACTATGTCCTGCTGGCGCGGCGGGAAGCCTTGGGGCAGCCCTTCGCCAAAATGGTCCTCGATCTTGCGGACCTCATCGCCCGCGTTCACGACAAGAACGCCGGCAGTCGACACAATTCTCCCGGCCGCGGCCAACGGAACGCCAGACCATGAACTCTGACAATCGCAATGTGATCCTCGCCGTGGTGCTCAGCATGATCGTGCTGTTCGGCTGGCAGTTCTTCATTGCCGGACCGCAGCTCGAACAGGCTCAGCGGCAGGCGGAAGAGCGCGCAGCGGCCCAGGCCGAACAGAACCTTGCGGTTCCGCAGACCACGGCCGAAGGCGCGACCCCCGCAGCCGATGCCGCCACCACGCCTGTAGCCTTTGAGACCCGCGACTCGGCGCTTGCGTCATCCGAACGCGTCACGATTTCCACGGCTGACCTTGAAGGCTCGATCAATCTGACCGGCGCCCGCATCGATGATCTCGAGCTCAAGCAGTACCGTGAGACGGTCGATCCTGATTCTCCCATCATCGCTCTTCTGACCCCGGCCGGCCGGCCCGATGCCTATTTCATCGAGCAGGGCTGGGTTGCCGCTGCCGGTTCCACCGTTGCCCTGCCAGACACCAATACTGTCTGGACCGTTGAGGGCGACAACACCACCCTGACGGCGGAAACCCCGGTTACGCTGCGCTATGACAATGGCCAGGGGCTGGTCTTCCACCGCACCTTTGCGGTCGATGACTATTACCTGTTCACCGTCACCCAGACCGTCGACAATGCCGGCGCCGGTGACGTGGCCCTCTTCCCCTTTGCCCGCGTCGTGCGCCATGGCAATCCGCAGGTGCAGAACTTCTTCATCCAGCACGAAGGCCCGATTGGGGTGCTGGGCAACAATAATTACGTGGCCCGCAAGTATCACGACCTGCAGAATGAGCGTCAGGTCGATTTTGCCTCGACCAATGGCTGGGTCGGCATTGCCGACAAGTACTGGGCCACGGCCGTGCTGCCCAAGCCCGATGCCGGGATCAATGCCCGCTTCGCTTATTCGGCCCCCAATGGCACCAATGTCTTCCAGTCCAATTATGTGGAAACCCAGCCGGTCGTCGTCCCCGCCAATGGCAGCATCAGCCACGAGGCCTACATCTTTGCCGGCGCCAAGGAAGATGCCGTTATCAACTCCTATCAGCAGACCTATGGTTTCGACCGTCTGGAACTGCTGATCGACTGGGGCTGGTTCCACTTCCTGACCAAGCCCATGCACTGGCTGCTGGTCACGCTCTACGGCATCATGGGCAATTTCGGCCTGGCCGTGCTCGCCGTGACCGTCATCGTCAAGGCGATCTTCTTCCCGCTGGCCAACCGGTCCTACGCGTCCATGGCCGCCATGCGCCGCGTACAGCCGGAAATGAAGGCCATCCAGGAACGGCTCAAGGATGACCGCGCCGCCCAGCAACAGGCGATGATGGAGCTCTACAAGAAGGAAAAGATCAATCCGCTGGCCGGCTGCTGGCCGATCCTGATCCAGATCCCGGTCTTCTTCGCGCTCTATACGGTCATCTTCATCAGCCTCGAAATGCGCCACGCGCCGTTCTTTGGCTGGATTCAGGATCTGGCTGCGCCCGATCCGACCAATATCTTCACGCTGTTCGGGCTGATCCCGTGGAATCCCACGGCCCTGCCTGTCCTGGGTGGCTTCCTGCATCTGGGCATCTGGCCGGTCATCATGGGCATCACCATGTGGGTGCAGATGAAGCTCAACCCGCCGCCGCCGGATCCGACGCAGGCCATGATCTTCAACTGGATGCCGGTCATCTTCACCTTCATGCTGGGCACGTTCCCGGCGGGTCTGGTGATCTACTGGGCCTGGAACAACACGCTCTCGATTGCCCAGCAGTGGTTCATCATGAAGCGCCACGGTGTCGAGGTGAACCTGTTCGGCAATATTGCCGACAGCTTCCGCAAGAAGCCCAAGCCGGCCGAAGAAGGCACCAAGAACTAACAACACGCCTCGGGCCCGCCGCACACCGGCGGGCTTCGACTTTGAGGGCTACGACCATGTCCCAGCCAGATTTCTCGCCCGATACCATCGAGCGCGGCCGCCTGATGTTTGCCCGCCCCTTCGCCTTCGTGAAGGGCTGCGTGCGCATTGCCGACCTGCCCCCCATGGATCGCCTGGAGATTGCCTTTGCCGGCCGCTCAAATGTCGGCAAATCGAGCCTGATCAACGCATTGTGCGGCACCTCGGGCCTCGCCCGCACGTCGAATACGCCGGGCCGCACTCAGGAACTCAATATCTTCGAGAGCCAGAGCGAAAATCTGCGCATCGTCGATATGCCCGGCTACGGCTACGCCAAGGCACCCGAACCCAAGGTCAAGGCCTGGACCCAGCTCATTCACCAGTACCTCACCGGCCGCGCCACGCTGCGCCGGGTCTATGTGCTGGTCGATTCCCGTCACGGCCCCAAGGATAATGACATCAGTGTCATGAACGAGCTGGACCGGGCGGCGGTGAGCTATCAGGTAGTGCTGACCAAGATCGACAAGCCCTCGGCCAAGGAGCTAGAAACGGTCATTGCCCGGACACGCGCCACCATTGCCAAGCGCCCGGCCGCCCATCCCGACATCATCGAAACTTCGAGCGAAAAGGGCACGGGCCTGCAGCACCTGCGCAGCGAGATCGCCCTGCTGCTTGAAAGCTGACCGGCCGCTATTCGGCCGATTGGCGAAAGAAGCGCACGATATACTGGCTGACCAGCGGGCTGTCTGACGCTGCGGCAAAGGACGACAGCGCCGTCTCCACCACGTCCTCACCGATCCGCCCACGCCTCCACTCGGCAAGGGCGGCGGCATAATCGTCGGCAAATTCGGGATGGCCCTGGAAACTCAGGGTCCGGCCATTGGAATAATGCAGCCCGGCATTGGGCGTGAATTCACTGCCCAGGATCACCGTAGCCTCTGGCGGCGCGACGATCACCTGGTCCTGATGCGAGCAGGCGATCGCAAGAACCTCGGGCGCGTCCGCCATGAAGTCGGGGCGCGCCAGCACGCCATAGTGGTGCCGGCCGATGCCCCAGCCCTTCTCGGACTTCCGGACATCGCCACCCAGGGCATCGGCAATGATCTGATGGCCAAAGCAGATGCCGAGCATGGGCTTGCCTGCCGCGTGAACGGCGCGGATGAAGGCGCGCAGCGGCTCAAGCCAGGCGAAATCGTCATAAACCCCGGCGGGTGAACCGGTGATTGCAACGGCCTCGACATCCTCGGGGCGCGGCAGGTCTGCGCCGCCCCAGACATCGACGCCCTCATACGCGAACCCGCCGCCGCCAGCCTCGAACATGGTTTGGAACATGTCGATATAGCTGTCGAACTGACCAGCCAGATGTTCGGGAACTTTGCCGGTTTCGAGAATGGTGATTTTCATGACGCGCCGGGGTTGAACGATATCCGCACAGATATCGAAACCGCGTGCATCAAATCAACCACCCCGGGGGCATGGCTGCCCCCCGGGTGTGCAATCAGGCGGCTTCGAAGGTCAGCGCCACGCCATTGATGCAGTATCGCAGGCCGGTTGGCGCCGGGCCGTCGTCGAACACATGGCCCTGATGGCCACCGCAATTGGAGCAATGCACCTCGATGCGGGCCATGAACAGGGAATTATCCTCTTTCGTGCCGATCGAACCGGGGATGAAATCCCAGAAGCTGGGCCAGCCGGTACCGCTGTCGAATTTCGTGTCTGAGGCAAAGAGAGCCTGCCCGCAACCGGCACATTTGAAGGTGCCCGCGCGCTTTTCGTCATTGAGGGGAGAGGTGAACGGCCGCTCGGTCGCCTCGTGGCGCAGCACCTGGTAGGCAGACGCATCAAGCTTGGCCTGCCATTCGGCATCACTCAGCTTGAAGGGAAATTCGCCCTCGGCGGCGATGGCCGGCAATTTGCCCAGAAACAGGCCCGACAAGACCAGGCCAGATCCACCGATCAGAAAATTCCGACGCAACGTGTTCATCTTCGTCCTCCTTCATCTGGACAGGCGCCGCCGCACCGGGAGAGGCACGGCGGCGCAATCGGCCTGACGGCAAGGGTCGGGGAGGCAGTGTCCCCCGTCAAGCCAAAAGGACGCCCTCAGGGACCGAGGGCGTCCGGGTTCATCGTGTCATTCGTTGCGACACGAGGTCCGGTTACATGGCCGGCAGAAGAACCGCATCGATGACGTGGATGACGCCGTTCGACTGGTCGACGTCGGCGATGGTCACGGTGGCGGTGCCGCCATTGGCGTCGGTGATCTTGACCATGTCGCCATCAAGGCTGAAGGTCAGTTCGCCGCCCTGGACGGTCGCAGCCTTGTACTCGCCGCCATTGTCATTGATCATCTTGATCAGGTCGGCCGAGTGAATGTCACCGGCGATGACGTGATAGGTCAGGACAGCGGTCAGCTGATCCTTGGCTTCGGGAGCCAGGAGGCCTTCAACAGTACCGGCCGGCAGGGCATCAAAAGCAGCGTTGACCGGAGCAAACACGGTGAACGGGCCTTCGCCGGACAGCGTTTCGACCAGGCCAGCAGCCTGAACGGCAGCAACCAGGGTGGTGTGGTCGGCCGAGTTGACGGCGTTTTCGATGATATTGTTGGTGGCCGGCATCGGAGCGCCGCCAACCATCGGGGCGTCCTGGGCGATGACGGCAGCGCCCGAGACCGAACCAACGGTCAGCAGAGCGGCAACGGCGATAGCGCGAAGAGAAAGCGTCATGGTGAAGTTCCTTCCTGTTTAATCTTGTTCCCTGTTGATCGGGACGCAGGAAGTTACGGGGGCCATTGGGGATAGTTTCAGCGCCAAGAAAAATTTCTGCGCGGCACCGAAAAATTTCCCGGCCGCGCTGGCGAGGACCCTCCAAAAGGGAAACTCCCGCTTTCGCGGGAGTGTCTGTGATCGGATCAGCAGGTTCGGGCAGATTACCCGCGAAGGCCAGACCAGGCCGGGTCCGACGCATAACTGTCGGTCGGGATGGTCTGGGCACTACGGCCCCAGATATCGACGCTCATCAGGCGCGGACCGTCATTGCCACCCGGATCCTGGAAGAACATGATCACCCGGCCATTGGGCGCCCAGGTCGGCCCTTCCGCATGGAAGCTGGAATAGAGCAGGCGCTCGCCCGAGCCATCCGGGTTCATGATGCCGATATGGAACTGCCCGCCCGACTGGCGGGTAAAGGCGATCAGGTCGCCCTTGGGAGACCAGACCGGGGTGGAGTAGCTTCCCTGGCCGAAGCTGATGCGCTGCGCATTCCCGCCACCGGCACCCATCATGTATATCTGCGGCGAACCGCCCCGATCACTCTCGAACAGGATACGGCTGCCATCGGGGGAGAAGGACGGCGAGGTGTCGATCGCCGCGCCCGACGTCAATTGCATCGGCTGCCCGCCACCGGTCGACACTGCATAAATATTGGTGGTGCCGCCCTGCTCTACCGAAAAGGCGACCGTGCCGCCATCCGGCGAGAACCGGGGCGCGAAGGTCATGGCCCCGACATTGGCCAGCCGCTGCTGCTGCCCGGTGGACAATTGCAGCAGATAGACCTGCGGATTGCCATCGGCAAAATTCATGTAGGTCACGAGGTCGCCATTGGGCGAAAAGCGCGGGGTCAGCGCCATGGCCGTCCCATCGGTCAGGTACTGCGCATTGGCGCCGTCCTGATCCATGATCGCCAGGCGGCGCGTGCGATTGGCCTTGGGGCCACTTTCGGCCACATAGATCACCCGCGTATCGAAATAGCCCGAACCACCCGAGAGCTGCTCATAGATGGCGTCCGAAACGATATGGGCGATGCGGCGCGCCGAGTTGGGATCGGTGTTGTAGCTCTTGCCCACCACCTGCGCGGCCTGCTGGGTATCCCAGACACGCACCGACGAGGTGATCTGACCGCCCCGCTCCACCGAACCCATGACCACGCCATCCACATTGGCGGTGCGCCAGACGTTGAAATCCGGCGTGTTGTTCACATCGCCCACCTGAACCGGCAGCGACGCCGGATCGAGCGGCAGGAACAGGCCCGAGCGGCGCAGATTGTTGCGGACGATCTCGGCGATCTCCCGCCCGAAACTGGGATCGGAAGAGGCGAAATCGGGAATGGCTATGGGCAGGGGCTGAAAGTTGGCGCCCTCGACCACAATGCGCAATTGGGCAAAAGCCATGGACGAGGTTGCCAGTAGGGCACCGCCCGCCAGACCGAGCTTCAGCGCGTCGCGTCGCGTTACAAGGGTCATTGTGTTTGGTCTCCAGTCTCGCCTTTGGGGTCAGTCAAGGCCACCAAGCGGGCAAATTCAAGGTCAGGGTCTGAGTTCGATTTCAATACTGCGCCATTGGTCATAGGCGTCGGCAGAAAGCATGGAATAGGGGCCGCATTGCATCACCGCCCGCTGCGCCGCCCGGGCAATGGCCTGCCCTGCCGGTGAGGGATCGGCCGTTACCACCTGTGGCGTGCCATTGACGCTGCCATCGGTATTCATGCGCACCCGCAAGGTCACGTTGAGGCCGCTGTTGAAGTCACTGGGCAACAGGTTCCAGCAGGTTTTGATCCGGGCCACCAGCCCATCGATGGCGGTCTGGCTGAGCCTTGCCGAGGTGCCGGTCGTGTCTCCCAGCGTGGGCGAGCCGCCCTGCCCGGTCGTGGCGCCGGTGGTCGGGGCATTGTTGATGATATTGGAAATATCGTCGGCGGTGTCCTGGCTGATCTGGCTGGCTGGCGCCTGTGTCGGCTGACTGGCCGCCGCCTGGCGCTGACGCTCCTCTTCCTCGCGACGGCGGCGTTCGGCCTCGGCCGCTCGTGCCTGCTCGCGAATCTGCTCGAGATTGGCCGGGCGCGACGTCGGCATGGTCACTGCAACTTGTGTCGGCGGTTCCGGCGTCGGCTCCGGCTCGGGTTCAGGTTCCGGTTCAGGTTCCGGTTCGGGCTCCGGCGTCGGCTCGGGTTCCGGCGTGGGTTCGGGCTCTGGCGCCGGTGCGGGCGGCGTCAGATTATCCGGCCGGGTGACCGGCAGGCTGGGCTGCGGGGTCGGCGCAGGCTCGGGAACCGGTTCGGGGATCGGCTCGGGTTCTGGTGCCGGTTCCGGCTCTGGAACAGGTTCCGGTATGGGTTCCGGCTCAGGTTCTGGTTCAGGCGTGGGTTCGGGGGCGGGCGCAGGCGCCGTTTCCGTCACCGGCGCCGGCGTGGGAACATCGGCCGGCGACGGGGTAACCTGGTCGTCTTCGGTATTGCCTGTGGGCTGCGCCAGTTCTGCGGGTTCTTCGGATTCGACCGCGCTCGGCGTCTCGGTCTCCACGACCTGGCTGTCCAGCTGGCCCATGCGGATATTGGAGAATTCCTCGATCGGCACCAGGTCCACCGCGATAGACTGCACGGTCGGCTGCAGCGGTTCGGTCCATCCCAGATTGATGAGACCGATCGCCAGCAGCAGAACATGCAGCGATATCGAAGCGGCTAGGCCGGTGCGCATGGCGTCGGCCTATCTCTCGCGCTCGGTGACGAGCCCGATCTTGGTATAGCCCGAGGCCGACAGCAGCCCCATGACCCGCATGACCGTGCCGTAATTGGCCGTGGTATCGCCGCGCAGATAGATGCGGTCTTCTGTGGTGGCCAGGGTGCCGATCGTGGTCACGAGGTCTGCTTCAGCCACCGGCGTCTCGTCGACGAAGATGGCGCCTTCTGGCGTGACTGCGACAGTGATCGGCCGCGTCTGGCTCGGCATTTCGTTGGCAGCGGTGCGGGGCAGATCGACCGGCACGCCCGATGTCATCATCGGTGCGGCCACCATGAAGATGATCAGCAGCACCAGCATGACGTCGACCATCGGCGTCACGTTGATCTCGCTCATCACCGCGCTGCGCTTGCGGCGGCGACGACGGCCACCGCCCCCACCGCCTGATGCTACGCCCATGCCCATGTCAGCGGCTCCGCGCTTCGAGCTGGCGGCTGAGAATGGTGGAGAATTCGTCTGCGAACCCTTCCAGCCGGCCGATCATCTTGCCGGCGTCGGACGACAGCTTGTTATAGGCAATAACGGCCGGAATGGCGGCCACGAGGCCGATGGCAGTCGCGAACAGGGCTTCGGCGATGGGGCCGGCCACCACGGCCAGATTGGTATCGGAGGACGCGGCGATATTGGTGAAGGCATTCATGATGCCCCAGACCGTGCCGAACAGGCCGATGAACGGCCCGGCCGAACCCACGGTGGCCAGGAAACCCAGGCGTTTCTCGAGATATTCGCTTTCGCGGGCGATGGCCACGTCCAGCACCTTGTCGAGCCGCTGCTGCATGCCCACGAAGCTCGCCGCGTTCTGTTCGTGGCTGCGCTTCCACTCTTTCATGGCCGCGACAAAGACCGCGCCCAGCCCCCCCGAGGGCTTTTCGGCCTGCTGCTGGTAGAGTTCTTCCAGCGACTGTCCGGACCAGAATGTCCGCTCGAAGCGGTTCATTTCCGCCTGTGTGCGCCGGTAGGTCAGGGTCTTGTCGATGATGATGGCCCAGCACCAGACCGAGGCGGCCAGGAGGCCGAGCATGACCGACTTGACGACGATATCGGCGGCCCAGAACAGGCCCCAGATGGACAGGTCTGCATGCGGTGCGGCTGCTGCCACTGCATCCACGGCTTCCATGAAACGATCCTTTTAGCCCGGTCCGAAAAGGGACCCTATCGTCGGTGCGATGGGGTCCAAATCTGTCAAAATTAAGAGAAATGCCCGCAATTCCGGGCCCCTTCGGGCACGGCTCGGCGCAAATCGCCCATTGCGCTCTTTATGGTCACCAAAGGGTTAACAAACCCCATCTGCGCGCGGCGTGACGTCATCACACTGTTAGCGTTTGGAGGCGCTCAGGGCCCTAAGTGCTAGCGGAAGGCGGGCCGGACCGCCGCTGGTCTTGATCGCGGCGACGGTCAACTCGGCACTGGTCAGAATGGTCTGCTCACGAACAATTGTCTGCCGGAGCACGAGCCGCGCGCCGCTGGCGCTGACCACCTCGGTCAGAACGTCGAGCAGATCGTCGATCCGAGCCGGAGCGACGAATTCGAGCGCCATCGTACGCACGGCGAAGGCGATTCCCTGCTCGGCCAGTTCGGCATGGTGGATGCCTTGTTCGCGCAGGAACTCGGTGCGGGCCCGCTCGAAGAATTTGAGATAGGCCGCGTGATAGACATTTCCCGAAAAGTCGGTGTCTTCGTAGTAGATGCGGACGGCAAAACGATGCTCGCTCATGGCGACTTGTAGCCCAGTCCGCGCTCGGCCATGGCCGGATCCAGCTCGACAAAGCTCTTGGGGCCGATGCCGTGCAGATCGGCGACGGCCTTGCGGGTCCACTGGGTCAGGTCCGCGAAGGTAGCGATGCCTGCATGGGCCAGAGCCGCATGGGCCGGGCGGCTGAGTTTCAGGCAATCGGCGATGCGATCAATGGGTGCGGTCATCGTGCGGCCCGTTCGTCATGCACGATATGGGTGAGCGCCACAGGCATGTTGCGCAGCACTGCGCGCAGCCAGACCGGCTGAAGATTGAGCGCCTCGAGCCCGTCGCCGGCCAGATCGACCCAATGAAAGCGATGTTCGTTGTCCTCCTCGTGGGTGACACGCCAGGGACTTTTGCCGTCGGGCCCGTCCCCGCCATCGAAACGGGCATGGTAGAACAGGCCTAACTCGTGCATGTCGTAGCCCATGCGCCGATAAAAACTCTCCGAGGTGAGGGCGATGTCGCCTACGGTGGCAGCAAGGCCGATTTCCTCGACAATCTCGCGCTGCAGCGACAGCTTGCTGGGCTCGCCCAGTTCGACGCGGCCGCCCGGCAGCATGGAAAAGCCGTCATCATCCTCGTCGCAAACCAGGACATGGTTATCGACCATGAAGATCGCCGCCACGCGATAATTGAAGCGCTGACCCTCGATCGGGAAACTGATCATATGGCGGCTCATTCCTCGCCCTCCTCGAAGAGGCTCGATTGCAGGCCGACGAAACCCTGCGGCACGATCTTGTTCAGGTGCTGGAAGGCGATGGCGGTCAGCATCCGCCCGCGCGGCGTGCGCTGGATGAAACCCTGCTGCAACAGATAGGGTTCAACGATCTCCTCGATGGCGTCGCGCGGCTCGCTGAGGGCCGCCGCAATGGTTTCGATGCCCACCGGACCGCCATTGTAGAAATCGGCAATGGTGGTGAGATAGCGCCGGTCGAGCTGGTCGAGACCCCGTGCATCGACGTCGAGCCGGATCAGGGCCTTGTCGGCGACGGCGCGATTGACCTCGCCGACCCCGTCGACCAGCGCGAAATCGATCACCCGGCGCAACAGCCGCCCGGCAATACGGGGGGTGCCACGGGATCGGCGCGCAATTTCCATGGCGCCATCGGCGGACATGGCCATGCCCATCAGCCGCGCCCCGCGCGTCACGATCAACACCAGTTCCTCGGGCGTATAGAAGTTGAGTCGCACCGGGATGCCGAAGCGGTCGCGAAGCGGTGTTGTGAGCAGGCCTGCGCGGGTTGTGGCACCCACCAGCGTGAACTTGGCCAGATCGATGCGGACCGAGCGCGCCGCGGGCCCCTCGCCGATGATGAGGTCGAGCTGGAAATCCTCCATGGCCGGATAGAGCACTTCCTCGATGGCCGGATTGAGCCGGTGAATCTCGTCGATGAAAAGAACGTCGCGTTCCTCGAGATTGGTCAGCAGCGCCGCCAGGTCTCCGGCCTTGGCGATCACCGGACCGGAAGTGGCGCGGAAGCCGACGCCCAGTTCCTTGGCAATGATCTGCGCCAGTGTCGTCTTGCCTAGCCCCGGCGGGCCCACGAACAGCACATGGTCGAGCGCCGTACCGCGGTGCCTGGCAGCCTGGATAAAGACTTCCAGATTAGCCCGGGCCGCCGCCTGGCCGACAAAATCGGCAAAGCCCGAGGGGCGGAGCGAAACATCAAGGCTGTCATCGCGCCCGGCGGATGCAGAGGTCAGGGTGGTCACAGTCTAAAGGTCCTTTTGCGCGGCGTCAGGCAGCGACTTGGCATCAACTACGCGGAATACAAGCCAGGACAGCACAAAGCCAGCTATCGGCAGGATGACTTCCCAAACAGGAAAGGCAATCTTGTCGGCCCGCCGAGCCCAGTCATAGAGAAAATAGGCCGATGCCGGATTGAAGGCGTAGAGCGCAATGACCTGCCCGTCCAAGACCCGCCCGTTCCGGTTCTCCCAGCGTGCCAGAATGAACCAGTAGATCATCGCCAGACCAACACCGATGGCGAACATTGCTCCGACAAACACGAGTGTAAATCCCATCGGCCTCTGCAACCAGGAGGCCAAGGGAAGTGCCTGGCTGGCACCAAAGACGATGAAAGGCGCCGGCCCCAAGAGCGCAGTCGTACCCGCATAGAGCCGGCCCGACCCGGATGACGGGGAAAACCGCGATGCGCGCACTATTGAATGCTCGAAACCGGGACACAGGCCGAGCGAACGGCGGTCTTGTCCTTGAGGTCAGGATTCTGCCGGGTCATGCGGAAGAACATCTTGGTCAGATAATCGAGCCTGGCGTCGCAGGACCAGCGCGGCAATGGCTGGGCGGGGTCATGAAAGTAGTAAGGCTTGGTTGAGCCGTCCGCCTCCACAAACCAGATGGCAACGGCTGTCGCTTCGTTCTGATCGGCCTGCACCACCGGCGCGGTGGCCAGAGCCATGCCCAGTGCGATCACAACAGACTTCCATCCCGTCCGGACCATCGCGCGTTTCTCCCTCATCAGTTTCACCGCGACCCTAGAGCATTTCTCGTTCTGATAGAATCAGAACGAATGCTCTAACTCTTTGATTGGTCGCGTTTTCGATCCCCGGGTCGATGCCCGAGGAGAAAAGTGGCGTCCACTTTTCTTGAAAACGCTCTAGCTGCTCAACTCCCGCAATCCCAACCGGATCAGTTTTTCCGTTGCCGTATCCTCGCCTTCCCTGGCCACCACCCGCGCCACGGCAGCAGAGGCCTGGGCGCTGGAATAGCCCAGATTGCTCAGGGCCGAGACCGCATCGGCAATATTGCCGGAGGCCACCCCATCCCCCAGCGCCGCCTGCAGACCCAGCGTGCCGGCGTCGACCGCACCCATGGCCGGCACCTTGCCCTTGAGCTCGGTCACCACGCGCAGCGCCAGCTTGGGCCCGACGCCATTGGCACGGCCGATCATGGCCTTGTCCTGCAGGGCCACCGCACTCGACAGCTCGGATGGCGTCATCACCGACAGGATGGCCAGCGCCACGCGCGAGCCGACCCCCTGCACGGTGGTCAAAAGGTTGAACCAGTTCTTTTCGGTTTCGCTGGCAAAGCCATAGAGCCGGATCAGGTCCTCGCGCACGATGGTCTCGATAAAGACCACCGCCGCTTCGCCCACGCGCGGCAGAGCCTGCAAGGTGCGGCTCGAGCAAAAGACCTCGTAGCACACACCCCCGCAATCGATGAGGACCCAGTCGTCGCCGAAGTGATCGACCAGACCCTTGAGCTTTCCGATCATGCAAGGCTCCTCATCCGCAGCGCGGAAACACGGTGATGGGCGTGGCAGATGGCGATGGCCAGCGCATCGGCCGCGTCGGCGCCCTTGACCAGGGCGGTGGGCAACAAGGTCCGCACCATGAGCCCCACCTGCGCCTTGTCGGCATGGCCGGTCCCCACGACCGACTTCTTGACCAGATTGGCCGCATATTCGGAGACCGGCAGCCCGCGCAGAGCCGGTGTCACCAGCACCACGCCCCGGGCCTGGCCCAGGATCAGGGCCGAGCGCGCACCAGCATTGACGAAGGTTTCTTCGACTGCCGCCTCGTGCGGGCCATGCGCGTCCAGCACACCGGCCAATCCTTCGGCCAAGGCGGCAAGCCGGCTGGCCAGCGGGCCTTCGACCGGCGGGGTCAGCGTGCCGGCGGCCACGAAGGTCAGGCGGTTGTCCACGGCATCGAGGATGCCCCAGCCGCACCGGCGCAGGCCGGGATCGATTCCGATGATTCGCACGGACTTGCTCATGGCTTCCTTCTACCCGGCCCACATGAGCCTACCAAGGCCAAAGTGAACAAAGCGGAAACAGACAAAGATGTGATGACAGATTGTTAGAATTGCACCAATCGCGCCAAGAGGTCGTTGACGCCCTTCGCGTAGGCAGGGAGCGGGAGTGCAAGAGGACGCGTGCAATGACAGGTTTTTGGGCTATCCGACCCCGATATAGAGGCCGCACGGCCCTGCCGATGGACCTGCGGAGAACGAACCCTACGCCACCCTGAGCCGAGGCCCTTCAGGCTTTTTCATCCCTTGGTCTTGCTCAGGCTGTGCAATATGAACTCATCCCCAAATCCGGTCATATCCCGAAACTGGTCCAGTGTCGGCCGTTGGACGATTTTTGGCACGCTGATCTGCATTGCCGTCTCGGTCGCCTTCAACCGCATCGTCTTTGACGATCTGGGCGGAGACGCGGTCGGCCGGGCCGTGATGAGCGCCACCGTCCTGCCGCTGCTGCTCGGCACGCCGCTGTTCCTTTTCCTGTCCATGCGCGTGCGCGGCCTGGCCCTTTCCAACATGCGGCTGCGCGTCGTGGCGCGAACCGACAGCCTCACCTCCTGCCTCAATCGCGGGGCCTTTGCCGGGCGCGTGGAAGACTGGCTGCATCGCGCACCGCAGAACGCCACCGGCGCCCTGTTGATGATCGATGCCGACAATTTCAAATCCATCAATGACCTGTTCGGGCATCAGATGGGCGACGAGGCGCTGACCATTATCGCCCGTTCGATCCGGGCGGTGCTGAGGCCCGGCGACGTGGCCGGCCGCATGGGGGGCGAAGAATTCGCCGTGTTCCTGCCCAATGTTTCGGAAATGGAAGCCCAGGTGGTGGCCGAGCGCATCCGCCGTGCCGTCTATCTCGCCATGTTCGTGCCCGATGGGCAAAGGCGTCATCTCAGCGTCAGCATTGGCGGCGCCGTGTTTGTGCGGTCCACCACGTTTTCGACCCTGTTCCGCATCGCCGACCAGCGGCTCTACGGCGCCAAGAACGCCGGCCGAAACGCCATCGCCGTGGCGCAGGTGGACGACCACCCCGATATTCGCCTGAAACTGAGCGCCTGACGATCAGGCCGTCGCACCCGGCGGCAAGCCATGTACCCATTCTGCAATGGCCTTGGCCGCGTCTTCCGGCGACAGCGTCGTGACGTCCAGCCTCAGCAGGTTCGGTTGATCAAGACCAAGAAGCGGCTTGGCGTCAGCGTGGTTCCGCCGCGCCATGTCGGCATCCCTCGGTTTTCGTTTGGCTCCGCGGCCCTCGGATTGAATGCGGCGAACATTCTCGTCGAGTGCACAAGCGAGGTGGACCACGCAGAACGGTGGACGCGTCCTGCCCAGACGCACAATCCTGCCCCATTCGGCATCGCCCCAAGCGCTCCCCTCGGTCAGAACGGTGGTCAGGACGACGGGCACATCTTCCGGCAGTTGGCACACCAGATCGTGCGCGACGGCCTCGATGCGTTCGACAGCATCCATGAACGCCTGCGATTTGAACTCGGTCAGCGCAAAGGCGATGTTGTAGACAGAGTGGATGTCAAGCAGACGTGCGCCAAGCACACCGATGAGCTCATGGCCAATCGTGAGCTTGCCAACCCCTGGATAGCCGTTGAGTACGATGATCATGTGGCTGCCCCTCCGGGACCAGACAGCCCGGAGTTCGGAACCGCGTCAAGCTCAGCGCATGAAAAAGGCGGCCAGTTGGGCCGCCTGATCTTTTGTTGCTGTTGCCAGAGAACTACTGGTCCAGCTTGGCGGCGTCTTCTTCGCTCATGTCGAAGTTCGAATAGACGTTCTGGACGTCATCGTCTTCCTCGAGCGTGTTGATGAGCTTCATCAGCGTCGCGCCTTTTTCGGCGTCGATCGGGGTCTGGTTCTGGGGGCGCCAGATGGCCTTGACCGATTCGGCCTCGCCCAGCACCGCCTCGAGAGCCGAAGCGACTTCGGCCATGCCCTCGAAGGAGGTGTAGATATAGTGGCCGTCCTCGTCGGTCTCGACATCGTCGGCACCGGCTTCGATGGCCGCTTCCATGACCTTGTCTTCCGAACCGGCCGATGCCGGATAGGTGATTTCGCCGACGCGGTCGAACATGAAGCCGACCGATCCGGTTTCGCCCAGGGCGCCGCCATTCTTGGAGAAGTAGGAGCGCACATTGGAAGCGGTGCGGTTGCGATTGTCGGTCAGCGCCTCGACGATAACGGCAACGCCGCCGGGGCCATAGCCCTCGTAGCGGATTTCGTCATAGTTCTCGGCATCGCCGCCCGAGGCCTTCTTGACGGCGCGCTCGATATTGTCCTTGGGCATGGACTGGGCGCGGGCATTGGTGATGGCCAGGCGCAGGCGCGGATTGAAGGCGGGATCGGGCTGGCCCATCTTGGCCGCCACGGTGATTTCGCGGGCGAGCTTGGAAAAGATCTTGGACCGGATGGCGTCCGACTTGCCCTTGCGGTGCATGATGTTTTTGGCGTGGGAATGGCCAGCCATGAGAAACCTCGGATAAGCAATTTCTGGAGTTCGGCATGGCTTATAGGCATCGCCGGGCCAATTGTGAAGCCGGAGCGCTTAATCGGCGGCCAGTTGCACCTCGACCATCGCCGCGCCGGCACTGAGGCGAGCCGCCAGAGCGACCGCCTCGGCCATGGTGCCCACGCCGCTAATCTGCAGTGTTGACGTGTTGATCTGGGTCTGGATGACCGGGGAGGTCAGCACCTGCCCATCCACGATGAGGTCGGTGCGCTTGCCGACATTGCGCCCGGTGAACAGCGCAAAGCGGGTCTGCGCCTTCTTGCCCAGATGCACCTCGATGACCGGCAGGCCCGACAAGGCGTCGGCGATAGCCTCAGCATCATGCACGAGCAGGGCAATGCGCTCCTGCGCGAAGGACGGCAGGGGCAGCATCGAGAGCGCCAGCGCGGTCAGAATTGTCACGGCATGTTTCATGCGCTCTCCATATCACGGCCGATCCCGGCCCGACAGGTGAGCGCGCAATGGTGGTGCCCCGGATGGCCGGGGCACCGCGCGTATCAGCCTGGATCGTGCTTGTTCCAGATGTTCTTGTCGATCTTGCCCGCCAGTTCGGGATAGTCGGCCGCATGGAACAGAGGCTCCTTGCCGGCCTTGCGCTGGGCGATGAAGTCCTTGGTCAATTTGGCCACCGTGCCCGAGAGCAGGACGATGGCGATGAGATTGACCGTGGCCATCAGGCCCATGGACGCATCGGCCGCGTTGAACACGGTGGCGACGCTTTCATAGGCGCCCCAGACCACCATGGCCAGAACGCCTAGCCGCAGCACGGTCAGGCCAGGGCGGCTGCCGAGCTTGAGGAAGGTCATGGCGTTTTCGGCATAGGAGTAGTTGCCGATGATCGAGGTGAAGGCAAAGAACAGGATGGCGATGGCGATGAAATATTGTCCGGCCCCGCCGATATGCACCGTCATCGCCGCCTGGGTCAGCGGGGTGCCGGTCAATTCACCGCCCGGCACCATGACGCCGGAGAGCAGGATCATCAGCGCGGTCGCCGTGCAGATGAGGATGGTGTCGATGAAGACGCCCAGCGCCTGCACGAAGCCCTGTGAGGAGGGATGGTGTGGATCCGGCGTGGCGACGGCGGCGATATTGGGCGCCGAACCCATGCCGGCCTCGTTGGAGAAGAGGCCGCGCTTGACCCCGTTGAGCAGCGCACCGGCCAGCCCGCCGCCGGCGGCATCGAGGCCGAAAGCCGACTGCACGATGTGGCCGAGCATGCCGGGCACTTCCCCGATATGGGTGAAGACCACATAGAGCGCCACGAGCAGATAGATGACCGCCATGAACGGCACGATGATCTCGGCCACTCGCGCGATCTGGCGGATACCGCCGAAGATCACCACGGCGGTCAGGGCCGCCAGCGCCACGCCGACCCAGATTTTCTCGACCCCGAAGGCGCCCTGCATGGCATCGGCGATGGAATTGGCCTGCACCGCGTTGAACACCAGCCCGAAGGCCAGGATCAGGCAGACCGAGAATATCGCGCCGGCCCAGGGCGCGCCGAGGCCCTTGGCGATGTAGAAAGCCGGACCGCCGCGATATTCGCCGTTCTCGTTCTTGGTCTTGTAGAGCTGGGCCAGTGTGGATTCGGAATAGGCCGTGGCCATGCCGACCAGTGCCACCATCCACATCCAGAAGATCGCCCCTGGCCCGCCCAGATAGAGCGCCACCGCCACCCCGGCGAGATTTCCCGTGCCCACGCGCGAGGCGAGACTGGTACACAGGGCCTGAAACGGGGTGATGCCGGCACTGTCATTGGCCTTGGAGCCAAGGACGGAGCGGAACATTTCGCCAAAATGCAGAAACTGGATGAAGCCCAGCCGGACGGTGAAGAACAGGCCCACCGCCAACAGGCCGTAGATGAGGACATAGCCCCAGAAGATATCGTTGAGGAAATTGATGATCGGATCGAGCATGGCCCCATTCCTTCATGCGTGAACGATGGATCGGCACGTCATGCCGCGTCCGGGGCTCTTCTCCGCATCATCGACCCACAACCTGCGCCCCAGGCGCAACACCCCGATCCGATCCCAGATCGGCGCCAACGGCAAGGGGAAATGTCGCCTGCGCTTAGAGCGGTGGAAAATCCGGCAGGGTCTCGGCCAGAACGCCGCCGACGCGCAGCGGCGCGACGAAACGGGCCAGGCCACTGCGCGGGTCGGTTTCCACCACCACGCCGCACAGCGTTGCCTCACCTTCGGCGGGCGTGAACCGGCCATTGGGAATGCCTGTCAGGAACCGGTTCAGCGGCTCTTCGGTTTCGGTGCCGATAATGCTGTCGAAATCCCCGCACATGCCGGCATCGGCCATGAAGGCGGTGCCGCCCCGCAGCACCCTGTGGTCGGCCGTGGGGATATGGGTGTGCGTGCCCACGACAAGGCTCACCCGCCCATCGAGGAAGTGCCCCATGGCCTGGATTTCCGAGGTGGCCTCGGTGTGAAAATCGACGATGATGGCATCAGCGACATCGCCCAGGGGCGCACTGTCGACGGCCGCCTCCACCGCCCGGAAGGGATCATCGATCGGCGGCATGAAAACCCGGCCGAGGGCATTGACCACCAACACACGATGGCCGTTCCGGCCCTCGGTGAGCATGGCGCCGCGCCCGGGCGTGCCGGGCGCATAGTTGATCGGCCGGATCAGCGTCGGCTCGCGCTCGATATAGCTCAATGCCTCGCGCTGGTCGAAAGCGTGGTCACCCAGGGTAATGATGTCGGCCCCGGCATCCTTCAGGGCCCGGAAATGGCTTTCGATCAGACCCTTGCCATGGCTGGCATTCTCGCCATTGACCACGACGAAATCAAAGCCATAGCGCGCAACCAGCCCCGGCAGGTGCTCGCTGACGCCATCGCGGCCGGACCGGCCGACCACGTCACCCAGAAACAATAGCCTCATTCGGCGCGACCGAAGAAGCGGACACCCGTTTCTGTCACCACCGCGTCGAGCGGCACGTCATGGTCTTCCCGCGGGATGAACGGCAATTCCTGCGCCGCAAAGGCCAGACCGACCAGCAAGGGCTTCTTGTCGAGGCTCGCCAGGGTCCGGTCATAATAGCCCCCGCCATAGCCGAGCCGCGTCCCCTCGCTGTCAAAGCCCAACAGGGGCATGAGCACGATATCGGGCACGGCGCGCGGCGCCAGATCCGACGGCGCCAGGGTGCCGAACCCGGCTTCATAGAGAGGCTGGTCGGCTTCCCAGACCCGCAGGTCGAGCGGCTCTTCATCACCCTGGACCACTGGCAGCACCACACGCTGCCCGCTATCCATCAACCGCACCAGGATCGGCTGGCAATCCAGCTCGTCGCGGATGCGCCAATAACCGGCAATGACGTCGTCGGGCGCAAAGGCAATGTCCTCGAAGAACAGGTTCGCGACCTGCCGCGAAGCCTCGGCCCGGTCTTGCTGGGACAGCGCAGCGCGGGTGTCATGGGCCTGCTTGCGCAGGGCTGCCTTGGTCTCTTCGATCTGCGGATCCGCCATGCGCCCTCTTGCCCAAAGATGATTCGGTGCCGCCCTGGCCGTGGGAAAGTCGATCCCGGGAACCTACTCACGTAGGTGGGCGCCGTATGTCCAAGCCCACGGGCCCGGTCAGGGACAGCTCCCTTAGGATCGATTAAGGCCCCGGGGATGTGATTATCCGCACGCGCCGGGCAGCGCGCAAGATATAGGCGTTTGCCGCCGCCGGTGCAAAGCCAGTTGTCGCGCTTTTCACCGGCACTGCATCACTCTTTGCGGCGATCGCCGCTCGCCGGCCACCAGTGGCCGGCAAAGCGGGCCGCTCCGGCCTGCACACATTTTCCGCCCGCGCCGTCATCGCACTGTCATCGCCAGTTCCTAAGCGAGAGCCGCCTCAGGTGCCGGAGCGCACCTATTGCTGTTGAAGGAGCAATTCGGATGACCGACCAATCCCGCCTGTTCAAGACGTCCCAGCTCGAAGCTGCCGATGCCGAGCCGCGCAACATGACGTCCAACCCCACCATGGGTGAATTGATCAGCGCACGCTTTTCCCGCCGCGGTTTCCTCAAGGGCTCGCTGGCCGTTTCGGCCATCGCCGCCACCGTCAGCCCCTTGGCGCTGCTGACCGCCCGCCCCGCCGAAGCCAGCGAGGGCTCGGCCTTTTCGTTCACCGAAGTGGAAGCAGGCATCGACGAGACCCACCACGTCGCCGAAGGCTATGATGCCGATGTGCTGCTGCGCTGGGGCGACGGCCTGTTCCCCGACGCGCCCGAATTCGACCCCACGGCCCAGACAGCCGCGGCCCAGGATCGCCAGTTCGGCTACAACAATGACTATGTCGGCTATATCCCGCTCGAAGGGTCGTCCGAGCATGGCCTGCTCGTGGTCAACCACGAATACACCAATCCGCACCTGATGTTCCCGGGCCTCGTCACCCTGGTGGAAGGCGCCCTGACGCTGAGCCCGCTCAGCAAGGAACAGGTGGATGTCGAAATGTCCGCCCATGGCGGCACGGTGGTCGAGATCAAGAAGGTGGATGGCAAGTGGCAGGTGGTGCGCGATGGCGCGCTCAACCGCCGCATCACCGTCAACACCGAGATGGCCATTTCCGGCCCCGCAGCCGGCCATGACCGGCTCAAGACCAATGCCGACCCCTCCGGCACCAAGGTGTTCGGCACCATCAACAATTGCGCCGGCGGCGTGACACCCTGGGGCACCTACATCATGGCCGAGGAGAATATTCACGGCTATTTCGGCGGCGAGCTGCCGGCCGATCACCCCGAAGCCGCCAATTACGACCGCCTCGGCCTGCCGGAGGGCTCCTACGAATGGGCCAATTTCTACGATCGGTTCGACGTCTCCAAGGAGCCCAACGAGGCCAACCGCTTCGGCTATATCGTCGAGGTCGACGTGATGGACCCCAATTCGGTGCCCAAGAAGCGCACCGCCCTTGGCCGCTTCAAGCATGAAGGCGCCGAATCCATCCTCAACAAGGATGGCCGCGTGGTCTTCTATCTCGGCGACGACGAGCGCTTCGACTATGTCTATAAGTTCGTGACTGCCGGCACCTACAATCCCGACGACCGCGCTGCCAACCTGGACCTGCTCGACGAGGGCACGCTCTATGTCGCCCGCTTTGCCGAGGACGGCACCATCCAATGGCTGCCGCTGACCCATGGCGAAGGGCCACTGACCGAAGCGAACGGCTTTGCCTCGCAGGCCGACATCGTCATCGAAACCCGCCGCGCCGCCGACCTGCTCGGCGCCACCAAGATGGACCGCCCCGAAGACATCCAGCCCAACGGCGTCAACGGCAAGGTCTATGTCATGCTGACCAACAATACCCGCCGCACGGCCGAGCAGGTGGACGCCGCCAATCCCACGGCCGAAAACGCCTTCGGCCACATCATCGAGATCGCCGAGGCCGATGGTGATTTCGCCGCGACCACCGGCACCTGGGAAGTGCTGCTCAAATGCGGCGACCCGGCCATTGCCGAAGTCGGCGCCACCTTCTCGAGCGCGACCACCGAGAACGGCTGGTTCGGCATGCCGGACAATTGCGCGGTGGACTCGATGGGGCGCCTCTGGGTTTCGACCGACGGCAACAATCCCTCGGCGACCGGCCGCACCGACGGCCTCTGGGCGGTCGATACCGAAGGCGACGCGCGCGCGACCTCAAAACTGTTCTTCCGCGTGCCGGTTGGGGCGGAAATGTGCGGCCCGCTGTTCACGCCCGATGACGAAACCGCCTTCGTCGCCGTGCAGCACCCGGCCGATGGCGGGGACGACTGGGAAGGCTTTGGCCGCGTCTCCTATTATGAGGACCTCTCCACCCGCTGGCCCGACTTCGACGACGCCATGCCGACCCGTCCCTCGGTGGTGGTCATCACCAAGCAGGGCGGCGGCAAGATCGCTGTCTGAGGTCTGAAAACCGGAGCCGTCGCCAGGAGGCGGCGGCTCAGCCCTTGGCGATGGGCGCGGCCTGATCGAGGCTGTCGGCCACGCCCTCGAGCGCCTTGGCGGCCTCGGTGAGCTTGCGCGCGAAGCGGCCCTCGGTGGCCTCGAGCTCCTGGGCAATGTCCTGGCCAGCCTGGGTCAGGTCCGTCACCTGGGCCTCCAGCGCCTTGATGCGCCGTTCGGCCTCGGCCAGATCGTCGAGCACGGCTATGCCGGCCATGACGGTGAGGCGATTGTCGCCGATTTCCCCGACGGCACCCTTGAGGCCCTCGACCTGGGCATTGAAGCGCTCTGCCAGACCGATCAGGTGGCCCTGCTGACCCTCTTCGCAGGCCATGCGATACTTGCGGCCATTGATCTCGACATTGACTTCGGGCACCTAGTTCTCCGCCTTCTGCAGCACGGCGCGGACCGTTTCCATGGCCACCACCAGCCGTCGCGACACCTCGTGGGCGCTGTCGTCCAGGCGCTTGGCCCGGGCCGCAGTCTTGTCCAGTTCGGTGGCGAGGCGCGCCCGCTCATGCACCAGCCTCTGGGCATCGACATCGATGCGCTGCTGGCGCTGCAGGCGCTGGGCCATGTCGCGGTTTGCGGTTTCCAGCCGGGCCAGGGCGCGGTCGAACCGGGCGGTCGCGGAAGTCAGTCCGTCTTCATCCGCCGTGTCACTCATCGCCACTACCGCTTTCACGCTGCTTCGATTCCGCCGTTGGCCAGCCTGCCCCACCCGGCGCGCCTTTGCAACCATGTGACCGCGCAAAACCCCCGGAAAACCGGCGCGGGACCGAACGGCTTTTGGCCCTGCCGACATTGACAGGAAAACCGAACCTGTTATGCCTCAACCCGCCTTTGGGAGGAGGCCGAGCGGCGTTTCTCCCCTTGATTTCCAGCCTTCCTGAAAGAGCGGTCCGCCCATGACGAACACAGCCCAGCAGAACGAACTGGCCAATGCCATCCGGTCCTTGTCGATGGATGCCGTCGAGAAGGCCAATTCGGGCCATCCGGGCCTGCCCATGGGCTGCGCCGACATTGCGACGGTCCTGTTCACCAAGATCATGAAGTTCGATCCCGCCGACCACCAGTGGGCCGATCGCGACCGCTTCATCCTCTCGGCCGGTCACGGCTCGATGCTGCTCTATTCTTCGCTCTACCTTCTCGGCTACCAGGACATGACCATCGACCAGGTCAAGAACTTCCGCCAGCTGGGCAGCAAGACCGCCGGGCACCCCGAATTCGGCCATGCCACCGGCATCGAAACCACGACCGGCCCGCTCGGCCAGGGCCTTGCCAATTCGGTCGGCTTTGCCGTCGCCGAGGCCAAGCTCGCCGCCGAGTTCGGTGCGGACCTCGTCGATCACCACACCTATGTGCTGGCCGGTGACGGGTGCCTGATGGAAGGCATTTCCCAGGAGGCCATTTCGCTGGCCGGTCACCTCAAGCTCAACAAGCTGATCGTCATCTGGGACAACAACAACATCACCATCGACGGCAAGGTCTCCAATGCCGACTCGACCGACCAGATCGCCCGCTTCAAGGCGGTTGGCTGGAACACGATCGAGATCGACGGCCACGACCAGGCGGCCATCGAAAAGGCCCTCAACGACGCCAAGGCCTCGACCGACAAGCCGACCCTGATCGCCGCCAAGACCACGATCGGCTTCGGCGCGCCCAAGAAGGCCGGCACGGAAAAGGTGCATGGCGCCCCGCTCGGCGCCGAGGAACTGGCCGGCGCCAAGGCGGCGCTCGGCATCGACTATCCCGCTTTTGAAGTGCCCGCGCATATCGTGGAAGCCTGGCGCGCCGCCGGCACCCGCAGCCAGAACATTCGCGGCGAATGGGAAGCCCGGCTGGCCAAGTCCGACAAGCGCGACGAGTTCACCCGCCGCATGTCCGGCAAGCTGCCCTCCGACTTTGCCAGGGCCATGGGCGACTACAAGCAGAAGCTTGCCGAGGACAAGCCCAAGGTGGCAAGCCGCAAGGCTTCGCAGATGGCGCTCGAGAT
This sequence comes from Devosia sp., assembly GCF_025809055.1. Taxonomy (NCBI): domain Bacteria; kingdom Pseudomonadati; phylum Pseudomonadota; class Alphaproteobacteria; order Hyphomicrobiales; family Devosiaceae; genus Devosia; species Devosia sp. The sequence goes on from NZ_CP075529.1 coordinate 1,869,263, forward strand.
CATCAACAAGACCGTGCCGGAAACCCTGGCCGGCTCGGCCGACCTCACCCATTCCAACCTCACCAACACGCCAGAGACCGTGCCCTTCCAGGCCGACAATCGCCTGGGCCGCTACATGATGTACGGCATTCGGGAGCACGAAATGGGCGCGGCCATGAATGGCGTGGCGCTGCATGGCGGGCTCATTCCCTATGGCGGCACCTTCATGGTCTTTACCGACTATGCCCGCCCGGCCATCCGCCTCTCGGCTTTGATGGAACAGCGCGTCATCTATGTGATGACCCACGATTCCATCGGCCTGGGCGAAGACGGCCCGACCCATCAGCCGGTGGAGCACCTGACCGCCCTGCGCGCCATCCCGAACCTTTTGGTCTTCCGCCCGGCCGATGCCATGGAAACCGCCGAATGCTGGGAGCTGGCCATGGAAGCCCAGCACCCCTCGATCCTGGCTCTCAGCCGCCAGAACCTGCCGGCCCTGCGCACCGAATATTCCGCCGAGAACCGCAGCGCCAAGGGTGCCTACAGCCTTGTGGGCCCCGCCGATGCCGATGCCGTCATCTTCGCCACGGGCTCGGAAGTCGCCATTGCCGTGGAGGCCCAGAAGGAGCTGACCGAAAAGGGCATTTCCGCCCGCGTCGTCTCGGTGCCGTCCATGGAGCTTTTTGCCAAGCAGTCCGATGCCTACAAGGCCGAAATCCTGGGCAAGGCCAAGGCGCGCGTCGCCGTCGAAGCCGGTATCGAAATGAGCTGGAACAAGCTGCTCGGTGACAAGGGCCGGTTTGTCGGCATGTCCTCCTTCGGCGCTTCCGGCCCGATCGACGCGCTCTACACCCACTTTGGCATTACGCCGAAGGCCGTTGTTGAAGCCGTTACCGCCCAAGTGTAAGAGAGCCCCGCCCTCCCCCTCCTAAAAACCCTCCCAAGGAGCGTCTTTCCATGGCAGTCAAGGTCGCCATCAATGGCTTCGGCCGCATCGGTCGCAACATTCTGCGTGCCATCATCGAATCCGGCCGCACCGACATCGAGGTCGTGGCCATCAACGACCTCGGCCCGGTCGAGACCAATGCCCACCTGCTGCGCTTCGACAGCGTGCATGGCCGTTTCCCGCACAAGGTGACCGTCTCCGGCGACACCATCGATGTCGGCCGCGGCCCCATCAAGGTCACGGCGATCCGCAATCCTGAAGAGCTGCCGCATGGCGAGATGGGCGTCGATATCGCGCTCGAATGCACCGGCATCTTCACCTCCAAGGAAAAGGCCTCTGCCCACCTCAAGGCCGGCGCCAAGAAGGTGATCATTTCCGCGCCCGGCGATGGCGCCGACAAGACCGTGGTCTATGGCATCAACCACCAGTCCCTCACCAAGGACGACGTGGTGATCTCCAACGCCTCGTGCACGACCAATTGCCTGGCCCCGCTTGCCTATGTGCTCCACAAGGAGTTCGGCATCGAAAAGGGCATGATGACCACGATCCATTCCTATACCGGTGACCAGCCCACGCTGGACACCATGCACAAGGATATGTATCGCGCCCGCGCTGCAGCCCTCAGCCAGATCCCGACTTCGACCGGCGCCGCCAAGGCCATTGGCCTGGTGCTGCCCGAGCTCAAGGGCAAGCTCGACGGCGTCTCGATCCGCGTGCCGACCCCGAACGTCTCCTGCGTCGATTTCAAGTTCATCGCCAAGCGCGCAGTGACGGCCGAGGAAATCAATGCCGCGGTGAAGAAGTATGCCGATGGCGAACTCAAGGGCGTTCTCGGCTATACCGAGTTCCCCAATGTCTCGATCGACTTCAACCACGACCCTCATTCCTCCACCCTGGCGCTCGACCAGACCAAGGTGATGGACGGCAATTTCGTGTCGGTCCTCAGCTGGTACGACAATGAATGGGGCTTTTCCAACCGCATGGCCGACACGGCCGTGGCCCTGGGCAAGACGCTCTGAGGCCAGACGGGTGCAACGATCGGAGGGCGTCCTGCGGGGCGCCCTTTTTTTTTTGGGCGCGCCCAAATCGCCTCCCCGCTTGTGCGTCATTCCCGCGAAAGCGGGAACCTCTGTTTCAACGGCCCGGATCACGATAAACAGGGGTTCCCGCTTTCGCGGGAATGACCCGGTGGTGACCGCCAGTTATGGACAGGCCAATGCCCCTCAACCGATCCATTCGCTGGCGCGGCCTGGACCTCGACACCATCGAGCATGCCCACATCATTGCCACAACGCGCGACACCCGGATTCGCGGCGCCATTGTCGGGCCGGATTTCGGGCTCTTCTATCGGCTGAAACTCGACGAGAACGGCCATACGCGGACGGTGAGAATCGAGCGCGCCGACGGCAGGACACTCGAACTTTTCGCTGATGGCGCCGGCGGCTGGTCGGACGACCGGGCCGAACCCATCGCGGCGCTGAGGGGATGCATCGACGTCGATATCTGGCCGACGCCATTGACCAATTCCCTGCCTATCTGGCGCAGCGCCTGGACCGGGCAGCCCCTGCGCTTCGCCATGGCCTGGATCGATGCCACCGACATGAGCGTCAGCCGCGCCGAGCAGGTCTATACCAGGCTCGATGATACCCGCTTCCGCTTCCAGTCGGCCGATTTCGAACGCGACATCACGCTCGATGGAGACGGACTGGTGGTGGATTATCCGGGGCTGTTCACGCAGGCCTAGTCTCGCCCCGCCCGCGCCCCGGCAGGGCCGTTGCCGCCATGGCAACGGCGCCAGCCAGTGCGAGCAGGCCAAAGCCCTGTGGCGTGATCTGGCTGGCCCTGAGGTAGAACACAAAGATCGGCCAGCCCAGAGCCATGCCCGAAAGCGCACCGATCGCCAGGGCCGCAGCAACCGTGCGACTGCCCTGCACGCGCGGGCCGACAAAATGCCAGGCGATCGCCGAGACGATGGCGGGAGGCAGGCCGGCCAGCCAGCCGAATGCGGAAACGAGCAGCAGGCCCACCCCAAGGACATAGCCAAGGTCCGAAGCCGGAAGCGGCGTGCCGCTCATGCCGCTCATCGCCAGGGTGAGGGCGAGAATGGTCCAGGTTCCGACCAGCGGGCCGAACACCACGATGAGAAAACTGCGCGATACAGGTCGGGGTTCACTCATGCCAGCCCAATCTACATAACGACGCATCTCCCGGATCGGAGGACGCAGCCCGCCGGGATCAATGCGTTGTGGGGCGCAAAGGCGACAAGAACAAGTCCGTAAGTGGGGCCGCAGACAGAAGCGGGCCTTTGCGGACCCTAGATCATTTCACGACAAGACTGAAACGACGGAGCCTTTCCCTTCTCCCCTGAGGGGAGAAGAGCCTGCCCCGGACTTGATCCGGGGTGGCGCGAAGCGCCGGATGAGGGGTTCACACTCACGGTTTTGCCGAGAGGCCTTCACCCCTCACCCCTCCCTCTCCCCTGAGGGGAGAGGGGGCGAAGGGGGCGATGGTTCAGTTTGAGGGTGAAACGCTCCAGTGACGCCGCGGTCGGGCGGCCCAAGAGATTTTTTTCTCCCCCGCTTTCCCCTGTCGTGCCACTCTGCTACCCCAGCCCGCAGACATCTGACCCGGGAGCCAACCCATGAGCGCCAGCTTCAAGACCCTCGACGAACTCGATCTCAACGGCAAGCGCGTCCTGCTTCGGGCCGATCTCAACGTGCCGTTGGCCGATGGCAAGGTGACCGACGCGACCCGCATCGAGCGGCTGGTGCCCACGATCCGCGAGATCGTCAAGCACGACGCCAAGGTGGTGCTGTTGAGCCATTTCGGCCGTCCCAAGGGCAAGGTCGATGCGCAGTTTTCGCTGGAGCAGGTCTGCGAAGCCATTGCCAATGAAACCGGCCATCCGGTCGGCTTCGTCGCCACCGACTGGCTAGATGTCTCCGCCGCCCAAAAGGCCATCGACGACGCCCCGGCCGGCGCCGTTCTGGTCCTGGAAAATACCCGCTTCCACCCCGGCGAGGAAGAAAACGACATCGAGCTGGCCAAGCGCATGGCGAGCCTGGGCGATTGCTATGTCAACGACGCCTTTTCCGCGGCCCACCGCGCCCATGCCTCGACCGAAGCGCTGGCGCACCTGCTGCCGGCGGCTGCGGGCCTGGCCATGCAGGCCGAACTCGAAGCGCTGGAATCCGGGCTCGGCAAGCCCAAGAAGCCGGTGGTCGCCATCGTCGGCGGCGCGAAAGTCTCCTCCAAGATCGACCTGCTCGAAAATCTCGTGACCAAGGTGGATGGCCTCGTCATCGGCGGCGGCATGGCCAATACGTTTCTGTTTGCCCAGGGCCACGGCGTCGGCAAATCGCTGTGCGAAAAGGATCTCGCAGACACGGCGCGCCGCATCATGGACAAGGCCGAAAAGGCCAATTGCGCCATCATCCTGCCGATCGATGCGGTGGTCTCCTGGCACTTCAAGGCCCATTCGCCCACGCGCCTCTATGGCGTCGACGCCATCGACCCGGACGGCATGATCCTCGACATGGGTCCGATCTCGATCGATCGCGTCAACGCCGCCATCGATGACGCCCATACCCTGGTCTGGAACGGCCCGGTCGGCGCCTTCGAGATGGAGCCCTTCGACGCGGGCACGGTGGCCATTGCCAAGCATGTGGCCAAGCGCACCCATGACGGGCACCTGGTCTCGGTCGCCGGTGGCGGCGACACGGTCGGGGCGCTCGCCCATGCCGGGGTCAAGGATAAGCTGAGCTACGTCTCGACCGCGGGCGGCGCCTTCCTCGAATGGATGGAAGGCAAGCCCCTGCCGGGCGTCGTGGCGCTGAAGAAGTGACGTGAAGGCGGAGCTTCAAACGTAAGCCTGACGTCAGCCGAGCCTTCCCACCCGCCATTCTGCCCTCGGGCTCGACCCGAGGGCCGTAATTCCCGCGCAAAAGTCCCAGATTCCGGGCTTTCTCCCTGGCCCTCGGATCGGGCCCGAGGGCAGCGCTGGGGGCGTGGGCGCCGCCATTGCCAAGACCTCGTCCTTCGACAAGCTCAGGATGAGGTCTCGACTGGCTCAGGATAAGACCTTCGACAGGCAGCGCGATGTCTGCTGATGCCTGAGGCCTGACAGGCGTCAGAACTGTGCCGTCACCGGGTCGGACCCGAGGCGGCCGTCGGTAGCGTCGAGGCCGGTGATGACGGCCATATCTTCGGCGCTGAGAACGAAATCGAAGACGTCGAAATTTTCGACGATCCGGCTGGGCGTCACCGATTTGGGAATGACGATGAGGCCGCTGTCGAGATGCCAGCGAATGATGACCTGGGCCGGGCTCTTGCCGTGGCGGCGGGCAATGTCGGCGATGCGGGGATCGTCCAAAAGCTTGCCCTGACCCAGGGGGCTCCAGCTCTCGGTCTTGACGCCAAGGTTTTCGTGCTTGGCGCGCATCGTTTTCTGCTGAAAGCGGGGATGCAGCTGGATTTGGTTGAGCGCCGGGGTAACGCCGGTTTCGGCGATGATCTGTTCGAGATAGTCGCCCTCGAAATTCGACACGCCGATAGACTTTGCCTTGCCCTCTTCGCGCAGGCGGATCAGTGCCTTCCAGGTGTCGACAAACTTGCCGCGATAGGCCGACGGCCAGTGGATCAGGTAGAGATCGACATAGTCGGTGCCGAGCCGCCTGAGGCTCTCGTCCATGGCCTTCAGGGTCTCGTCAAACCCCTGGTCGTCATTCCAGACCTTGGTTGTGAGAAAAATGTCCTGCCGATCGATGCCGGAGGCGGCCATGCCCTCTCCAACACCCTCTTCGTTCTGGTAGATGGCCGCGGTGTCGATGTGGCGGTAGCCCGCCTTGAGGGCAGTCTGCACTGCGCTGACGGCAACATCATTGGGTGTTTGCCACACCCCCAGCCCGATCTGCGGAATCGTGCGCCCGTCATTGAAGGTCACGTGCGGTTGCGTGCTCATCTCGTCGTCCTGTCAGTTGTGGGAAGGGTGCCGAAGCACGGAAAGACGTGATCGGCACTTTACGATAGATAGGACGCGAAACCAACCCGGCCGGGGGCTTGCCGGAAATCTTCCATACAAGATCAGCCTTTGGTCTAATAACCCTAGGTCTAATCGCGGACGGCGTGACGAAAGTCTAATCTCGCGGCCAATCCCACGCCCACGAGGACTGCCATGACCAAGTCGCTGAACGCGATTGCCCAGAAGCTGATGACGCCCGGAATGGGCATTCTTGCCGCCGACGAATCCGAAGGCACGATCGGCAAGCGCTTCTCCAAGATCAACCTGCCCAACACGCTCGACCTGCGTCGCGACTATCGCGAGATGCTGTTCGGCGCCAGCGACGCCATGAAGAACTACATTTCCGGCGTCATTCTCACCGAAGAGACGCTCAAGCAGGAAGCCGCCGACGGCACCCCCTTCCGCGCCACGCTGGCAGACAGCGACGTCATTCCCGGCATCAAGGTCGACCGTGGTGCCTTCCCCATGCCCGGCGAGTCGGGTGAAAAGATCACCGAGGGCCTTGATGGCCTGCGCCAGCGTCTCGAGCAATATGCCCAGCTTGGTGCCGGTTTTGCCAAGTGGCGGGCGGTCATCACCATCAATGACATTGCCCCCACCCGCAATAATATCCGCGCCAATGCCCACGTTCTGGCGCGCTACGCCATGCTGTGCCAGGAAGCCGGCATCGTGCCGATCGTCGAGCCGGAAGTGGTCGGCGACGGGGAGCCGGGCAATCACTCCATGGAACGCTGTGCCCAGGTCACCGGCGATGTTCTCGAGAATGTGTTCAAGGAACTGCGCCTGGCCGGCGTCGACCTGGCCGGCATGCTGCTGAAGCCGAACATGATCCTGCCCGGCATCAATTCCCGCGATCGGCCCAGCGTCGATGACGTGGCGCGCCGCACGGTCGAGGTGCTGCGCGAGCATGTGCCGGCCGCCGTTCCGGGCATTGCCTTCCTGTCCGGCGGCCAGACCGACGAGGAAGCCACCGCGCACCTGTCGGCGATGAACCGGATTGCCGGCAAGCCCTGGCCGCTGACCTTCTCCTATGGCCGCGCCCTGCAGAACGCGGCGCTGCGGACCTGGGCCGGCCGGCGCGAGAACTTCACCACCGCCCGCCAGGCCTTTGCCCACCGCGCCCAGATGAATTCGCTGGCCGCCCTGGGCGAATGGTCCAACGATCGGGACCGGGCGGCCTGATCCACCCCGACGACTCCCAACGTCGGCCGGCGCGCATCCTTCATGCGGGATGCGCGCCGCTTTTGTCTTTGCGGGGCGCATGGCCGCACCGATTGCCACCCCGCCGGCCATGCCCTATTGGAGGCAGGTCCCTTTGTTGCCAAAATGCCGGCCTAGGGACGCGCGTTGCGTCATCTCCGGAAGCTAAATGGCACCCCAACTCTATCTCATTACTCCCGGCAATCCGGACCAGGCCGAGTTTCCGCGCCGCCTGATGGGCGTGCTCAGCGGACCTGAGGTAGCGGCCCTGCTGGTGCGCCGTGGCCAGATGGACGAAGCTGCCTATCGCGACTTTGCCGGACGTCTCGTGCAGATCGGACAGGCCGCCGGAGCCGCCGTGCTGGTCGAGGACGATACCAGCCTGGCCCAGGCCATCGGCGCCGACGGCGTGCATGTGACCGAGGGCGGCATCAAGGCGATCCGGGCTGCCATTGCCGCGCTCAAGCCCGACGGCATTGTCGGTGTCGGCAATGTCCGCAGCCGCCACGACGCCATGAGCTTTGGCGAACTCGATGTCGACTATGTGATGTTCGGCCCGCTCTCCGGCGAGAATGACGCGCAGGCTACGGACCTGGCACAATGGTGGGCGGAAACCTTTGAAGTCCCGGCGGTCCTGTCAGTTCCGCAGGCCGAGCCGGACCTGCTCGCGAGCGCCACCACCGAGTTCATCGGCCTTTCGGACTGCATCTGGGCGGCACAGGACCCGGCCGGGGCTCTGGCCGGCTTTGCCCGGCCCGAACTGGCGCAGACGCGATGAACCGGCCCGGGCTCATCCTGGCGCTGCTCGTCGCCATGAGCGCGCCTTTGGCAGCGCAGCAGGACAATGCCGATGCGGTCAGCACCGACGTATTCGGCCCGCGCGCGCCCGTGGACTATGCCTTTGGCGCCTTTCAGCGCGGCTATTTCCTCACCGCCCTCGAACTGGCCCTGCCGCGTGCGGAACAGGGTGATGCCGCCGCCCAGACGCTGATTGCCGAAATCTATTCCAAGGGCCTCGGCGTCGGGCAGAGCGCCGAGCGCGCCGCCAGCTGGTACCAGCTCGCCTCCAATAATGGCGACCGCCTCGCCACGTTCGAACTGGGCATGCTGTACCAGGACGGTGTCGGGGTGACCAAGGACCGCAAGAAGGCGGCCGACCTGTTCGTCGCCGCCGCCAATGCCGGCTACCCGCCCGCCAAGTACAACCTGGCGCTCCTGCATGTCGAAGGCATCTATGCCGAGCCAAGCCTGACCGAGGCGGCCGACCTGATGAAACAGGCGGCCGATGCCGAACTGGCCGAGGCCCAATACGACTATGGCTCGATGCTGCTGGAGGGCGCCGGGGTGTTTCCGGACGAGGCCGCTGGCGCACGCTATATCGGCCTTGCCGCCGAACAGGGCCTGGCGGCGGCGCAGGTTGACTATGCCACCCTGCTCTATCTCGGCCAGGGCATTGCGCGAAATGTCGAAGAGGCCGTGACCTGGTATGGCAAGGCCGCGCAACTGGGTAATCCGGTGGCGCAGAACCGCTATGCCAAACTGCTCGCGGTGGGCGAAGGCGTCGCAATCGACCTTGAAAGCGCCGCCATGTGGCGGTCGCTGTCGCGCCGCCAGGGCCTGACCGATGCGAGCCTGGACCGCCTGCTGGTCTCGCTGGCGCCCGAGGCACTGGCCCGCGCCGAAGAGCGCGCCCGCTACTGGCCATCCCTGCCGCCCGGCGCGACGCCGCCACCTTCGGCAGATGCGGTCGAGGCGGTCGATGGGCCGGACCTGCCCAATCCGCTCGACCCCGAAAATGCCCCGAGCCAGGTGGTCGACCCCAACCCGGCAGAAGACACGAGCGCGGCGCCAGAGGCCTCCGGCGCCGATACGCAGCCGGAAAGCGCCGAAGGCGAGACGGATGCTGACCAGCAAAGCCCTTGAACCCAAGCCGGTTCTGGGGCAATAAGCCCGCCACACTTGAAACCAGCGGCAGGACCTTGTTGTCCTCGGGCCGGCCGGGGCGGAAGCAACCGGTGCCGGGCTTGGCCGCATGAGCCTTGCGAGCAGTTCCTATGGCGCGTTCCGCCCTCCTCAATGTCATGGTCAACGCCGCCATCAAGGCCGGCAAATCACTGAGCCGCGACTTCAACGAGGTCGAGAACCTGCAGGTGTCGCGAAAGGGCCCGGCCGATTTCGTGTCAAAGGCCGACCTGCGGGCCGAGCAGATCGTCTTTGACGAGTTGCGCAAGGCCCGCCCGACCTATGCCTTCCTGATGGAAGAGGGTGGCGAGGTTGCCGGCTCGGATGGCCAGCATACCTGGATCGTCGACCCGCTCGACGGCACCACCAATTTTCTGCACTCCATCCCGCTTTTCGCCGTCGCCATCGCGCTGCAGCGGGGCGAGGAAATCGTTGCTTCGGTGATCTACAATCCGGCCATGGACGAGCTGTTCACCGCCGAAAAAGGTGGCGGCGCCTGGCTGGCCGACCGCAAGCGCCTGCGTGTCGCCGCACGGCGCCATCTCTCGGAAGCAGTGGTGTGCACCGGCATCAAGACCCAGGGCACCTCCAATGACGCCCTGCAATTGCGCCAGCTGGCGGCCATCAATCCCGCCGTGGCCGGCATCCGCCGCTCCGGCTCGGTCTGCCTCGACATGGCCTGGCTCGCTGCCGGGCGCTACGATGCGCTCTGGGAAGCCGGCCTCAAGCCCTGGGACGTCGCCCCCGGCCTGTTGATGGTCAAGGAAGCCGGTGGTCTCGTCTCCGACTATGCCGGCCAGCCCGGCTCGGTCTGGAACGGCCAGATCGTTGCCGGCAACGAAACGCTCCAGGGCGCCCTGCTCAAGAGCCTCAAGCCCGTTCAGTAATAATTTGACTATTTAAGTCATCAAAAATAGAAACCACCGAAATCCAATTGGTTTCGGGGTTTGTCCTTGTCCATTCGCACTGCACTTGCCGGACTTGTCCTGGCCGCACTCACGCTCTCCCCGGCTTTGGCACAGGACAGCTTTCCGCTGACCGTCGAGCACGCCATGGGAGAAGTCTCGCTCGACGGCGCGCCATCGCGCATCGTCGTGCTCAGCAATCGGGACGCCGACACCCTTCTCGCCCTGGGCATCCAGCCGGTGGGCATTCGCTCGATATATGATTTCGCCAAGGGCGTTGGGCCCTGGGCGGAAGACTTGCTGACCAGCGAGCCAACCGTTTGGATCGGTCGCGAGCTCGACTATGAGGCCATTGCGTCCGCCGATCCCGACCTGATCGTCTTCGCCAATTCCGGCGGTGTTCAGGAAGAATACGATCGGCTGAGCCTGATTGCCCCAACCCTCTACCTGCCCAAGGGCGCCGCTGGCTGGGGCGCCACCACGCAAGAGACGACATTGCTGATTGCCAAGGCCCTGGGCCGGGAGGCCGACGGTCACAAACTGCTGGCAGAGCTTGATGCCTATCTGGCAGCGCAAAAGGCGGCGCATCCTGAGTTCGCCGGAAAAACCGGAAACTATCTCGATATCTATAGCGGCGGCATTTCGAGCTATGCGGAGAGCCATATCGTCAATGGCGCTCTCTATGCCATCGGCCTTGAGCCGGTTCCGGGCACCGATTCGATCCCGTCCGGTCAGTCGTCCATCTCCGTTTCTGCGGAACTGGTGGGCGACTATGTCGGCGACGTTACCCTCATCTATCCCTTCGGCCGCACATTGGATGAACTGATTGCGGAGACGCCGACGCTGGGCCTCGTTCCTCAGGCGGAAACGGGCGGCCTGATGGTCCTCGACAACCTGGCCTTCTCGAATGCGTCGGTTCTGTCCATTCCCTATGCACTCGATCGCCTCATTCCCGTGTTCAGTACGGTTCTGGGCCAGTAAGAACGGCGGTAGCTGCACCGGCCCCGATCTCGCCACAGCGCGCCGTTAACCTTTTTAATTGTCACGCCTTTCGACCGCCTCTAGACTCGGGGCGGTTGATTTGCGGCGAGGGGCAAGGTTCGGCACGAGATGACGCAAGGTTACGATCCCTACCACCTTTCCAGCCCGGCGGTTTATCTCGTCAAGATTGTCATTTTCCTGGTTCTGGTGGCGCTGGTCGCAGCCATCCTGTTCTCGACGATCATCACGTTTTTCTGGGCCAATCCCTTCATCAATGCGCTGATCCTGTTCACGCTGGCGATCGGCATTTTCCTCAGTTTCCGGCAGATCATCCGCCTGTTTCCCGAGGTCAAATGGGTCAATTCGCTGCAGGACGGCAATGGCGCCACCAATACGCGCCCGCCGGTTCTATTGGCGCCTGTCGCCGGCATCCTGCGCGAGCGGATCGGGGAAGCGATCATCACGCCGGCCAATATGCGCTCCATCCTCGATTCGGTGGGCAATCGCCTCGACGAAGCCAAGGACACCTCGCGCTACCTGACGGGGCTCCTCGTCTTCCTGGGCCTGATGGGGACCTTTTACGGCCTGCTCGAAACCGTGAGTTCGGTGGGCAATGTCATCAATGCGCTCGACGTGACCGCCGGCGATACCGCAACGCTGTTCGGCAATCTCAAGGAGGGCCTCGTCGCGCCCCTGGGCGGCATGGGCACGGCGTTCTCGTCCTCGCTGTTTGGCCTTTCCGGCTCGCTGATCCTGGGTTTTCTCGACTTACAGACCAGCCAGGCACAGAACGCCTTCTACACCGATCTCGAGGACTGGATGACCTCGATGACCGAACTCGACCATCCGGTCACCGCCATGCAGGCCAATGCCGGCGGGCCCGACGTGCAGGCCCTGATCGAACGGCTCGGCGCCAATAACCAGAATGTCAATTCGAGCCAGAACGCCATCCGCGCCATGGCCGAACTGGCGCGCGGCATCGATGGACTGGTCAAGCATATCCGCACCGAACAGGACGATTTGCGGCGCTATATCGTCGAACAGGGCGAGACCAACAAGAAGCTGCGCGACCTGATCGAGGCCATGCTGAACGAAGCCGACAACGAGCGACGGGACTAGGCCATGGCCTTTGCCCGCAGCCGCCGCCGTCAGGAAGCCAACTACTGGCCCGGCTTCGTCGATGCCCTGTCGAGCCTCTTGCTCGTCATCATCTTCATGCTCAGCCTGTTCATGCTGACCCAGTTCTTCCTCGGCCAGGAAATCCAGGGCCGCGACACGGCGCTGGCCCGGCTCAACAGCCAGATCGCCGAACTCACCGAATTGCTGCAACTGGAACGGGCCAATTCCGACGACCTGACCTCGCAGCTGGCCACCCTGACCGCGACCCTGGCCGGGGCGCGCAGCGAGAACGAGCGGCTGACCGGACAGCTATCCGGAATTGGCGCAGGCATCGGCGACCGCGACTCGACCATTGCCGGTCTCGAATCGGACCTGCTCGAAACCCAGCAATTGTCCGATGAGGCCAATGCCCAGGTGGCGTTGCTCAACCAGCAACTGGCGGCCCTCAGGACCCAGATCGCGGCGCTCGAAGGCGCGCTCGAAGCCTCGGAAAGCCGTGATGCGGAATCGCGCACCCAGATCGCCGATCTGGGCCGCCGCCTCAACCTGGCGCTGGCCCAGCGCGTGCAGGACCTCTCCCGCTACCGCTCCGATTTCTTCGGCCGGCTGCGGGAAATTCTCGAAACCCGCGCCGATGTGCGGGTGGTGGGTGACCGCTTCGTGTTCCAGTCGGAAGTGCTGTTCGATCCGGGTCAGGCCGATATCGCCTCCGACGGCCTGCCTGAGCTCGATGCCCTGGCCGACGCCATCCTGCAGCTGGAAAACGAAATCCCGGACGACATCAACTGGGTGCTGCGCATCGACGGCCATACCGATAGCCGGCCGATCTCCAATGCCCGCTTCCCGTCCAACTGGGAATTGTCCGCCGCGCGCGCCATTTCGGTCGCCCAGTATCTGGTCTCGCGCGGGGTCGCACCGGCCCGGCTGGTGGCCGCTGGTTTCGGTGAGTTCGCTCCGCTGGACACTGGCACCACCGAGGAAGCCTACCGCCGCAACCGCCGCATCGAGTTCAAGCTGACCGAAGGCTAGCCGGGCGAGACGCTGGGCCCGGCGGCCTTAACCTTAATGTGATCAGCCCCAAATCCTGTTGCGCCGCGGCAACGCCACAAAAAAGCCAGGATTCCTGCCACATCCGCGCCCCAATAGGCAAAGATTAACCACGCTGGCACACCGGCTTTTAAGATTAAGCGCGGTAAATGCTGCGCTTAACATTGTCGCTTTTTCCGAGGAGCCTCCCGTGGTCCTTCCTGCCCCCATCACTACCGCTTTGCGCGCCGCCGCGATGCTGTTTCTCGTCGTTACCATCGCAGCCTGTTCGCGCAGCGCCGACAATGTCGGCATGACCGGCGTCGGCAATACCGGCCCCGGCGGCGGTGCCCCCGGCAGCCAGCAGGAATTCATCGTGACTGTGGGCGACCGCGTGTTCTTCACCACCGATTCGAGCTCGCTGACCAGCGAAGCCATGGCCACGCTCGACAAGCAGGCCCAGTGGCTCAATCAATATGCCAATTACCGCATCATGATCGAAGGCCATGCCGACGAGCGCGGCACCCGCGAATATAATATCGCGCTGGGCGCCCGCCGCGCCTCGGTCGTGGTCAACTATCTGGTGTCCCGCGGCGTCAACGCCCAGCGCATCCAGAGCCAGTCCTTCGGCAAGGAACGCCCGGTCGCGATCTGTAACGACATTTCGTGCTGGAGCCAGAACCGCCGCGCCGTCACAGTCGTGCAGTAAACCATGGCTCTCCGCTGACGCGGACAGCCCACAATCCAGTGAAAACTGGAGGCAAGAACGCCCGGAGCCAACTAAATGGCCCGGGCGTTTTCTTTTGACCAAATTTGGCCTTTATCAACGGGCCCATAGCACCCATCTTTGCCGCATCGATGCAACGGAGGCCGGCTTGACGCTCAAGAAACTGAAAATTTGGGGACGCGCGGCCCTTTGCGCCCTGGGTGTAGGGTTCAGCGCCCCGGCAGCGCAGGCCCAGACCGTGCTGCCGCCGGGCGAACTCAGCGGCCTGTCCTTCAACAATGATGGGGGGCGCATTCTGGTCGCCCAGTCGGACAATGCGCAGCTCATGGTGCGTATCCAGCAGCTCGAAGAACAGATCCGGACGCTCAACGGGCAGGTCGACGGCCTGACATTCCAGCTGACCCAGCTTCAGGAAATCCTCAACCGCCTGCAGGAAGACAGCGAATTCCGCTTTCAGGCGCTGGAAGGCGGTGCTGGGGGAAAAACTGATGCGGCAACCCAACCGGGCGGCGTGACGCAGCCCGAGGCGTTGCCGCAGAACCCCGGCGAGAATACAGGCACCGAAGCCCCCTTGACCGATATCCCCGAGCAGGGCGTGCAGCCCCTGCCCGGCGAGCAGGAATTCGACCCCACCTTCGACGATGGCTCGGCTGAATCCGCCGACCCCCTGGTCGGCACTGGCCAGACCGGCGGCATCGACCTGGCCACCGGCCAGCCGCTCGATCTCTCCTTTGACCCGGCCCTGGCGCAGACCGGCAATGCCGACGCAGATGCCCAGTTTCAGGCCGGCTATGATGCGCTGGTTCAGGGCGACTACGCCTTTGCGGACGAACAGCTGAGCCAGTTTGCCGATCTCTATCCGGATGATCCGCGCATTCCCGATGCCGCCAGCTGGCGTGGCGATGCTCTGATGGGCCAGGGCGCCTATGCCGAAGCCGCCGATGTTCTGGTGGACGCCTTCCAGAAATATCCCGACCATGAGCGGGCTCCCGAGCTCCTGCTCAAGCTTGGCATGTCCCTGTCCGGCGCCGGTGAAGCCGAAACTGCCTGCCGCACCTTTGCCGAGATAGACCGCCGCTTTGCTGTCCCGACGCCCGAATTCCAGACCCAACTGGCGGCAGAAAAGGCGCGCGCCCAATGCCCGGCGGGCTGACGCCGGATCTCGGCGATCCGGCGGCGCTTGAGGCCCTGTTCAGGCCGGCTGCATCTCACAAGGCAATCGGGCTGGCCGTCTCGGGCGGGCCGGATAGTCTTGCGCTGATGCTTCTGGCGCAGCGCTGGGCCGAAAGCCTCGGCGCCTCCGCGCCGCGGTTCATCGTCTATGCCGTCGATCACCAGTTGCGACCCGAGGCGGCCGACGAAGTGGCGATGGTCGCGCGCCATGCCGCGGAACTGGGCCTCAGCTTTCGGGGCCTGACCTGGACCGGCGATAAGCCCAGCTCCGGCCTCCAGGAAGCGGCACGACAGGCCCGCTACGGGCTCATTCGCGACGCCATGGCGGCCGAGGGCGTCGACCTGCTGCTCACTGCGCATCATCGCGCCGACCAGGCCGAGACGGTGCTCATGCGCCTGGCCCATGGCAGTGGCATGGAGGGGCTCAAGGGCATGTCGGCGCGGTCAATGGTTGATGGGCTCGACCTGTTCCGGCCGCTGCTCGACGTCGAGCCTGCCGCCCTTGCGCGCATTGTCGAGGCCGCCGGCTGGCAGGCTGCCCAGGACCCCTCGAACACCGACACCGACTATGAACGGGTGCGCTGGCGCAAGCTGCTGCCGGCCCTCGCAGCCGAAGGCCTCGACGCGGCAACCCTGTCGCGCTTTGCCCAACGCATGGGCGAGGCCGACCGGGCTTTGGCTGATCTCACCGATGCCGCCTTTGCCGAAATGGTGCAACTGGATGGCTTTGGCGCCGCCAGCCTGCCCGGCAAGGACCTGCTGGCCCTGAGCCCCGCCATCGGCCGGCGGCTCCTGGCGCGCATCGTCAACATCGTGGGCGGCCGCCAGAAACCCCATGCCCTGGGTCAGGTCGAACGGCTCTACGAGCAATTGGAAACCGAAGGGCTGGCGCGCGGCGTCACCCTGCTTGGAGCCATTGTCCGCAAGCGGGGCGATGCCCTCACCATTTCGCGTGAACCCGGCCGCGCCTTGCCACCGGATCGGGGCCTGGCGCCGGGTCAGCACCTGGTCTGGGACGAGCGGTTTCTCATTCGGAACGTGTCGTCGAGCGCCGGGCTGGTCGCCGGGGCGGCCGACTTCATGCCGCGCCACCGGATCGAGGAAGTGCTCGGATTCCGCGTCACCTCGCCATCGGAAGCCATCCGCACCGCGCCGCTGGTGCGGGACGCCGAAGGCGGCGTGCTGGCACTTGGCGGCTGGTCGTTTGACGAACGCATCACTGTTCAGCTGCTGATCGACTAGATTATTCTGGCGTTCAAATTGGTCGGTGGCTCCGGCGGCTGCCGGGTGGGAGACCTCATGGTGAGCTTGTCGAACCACGAGGTCGAGCACGTGGAGGATCTGATGGCACGACCTCGTCCTTCGACAAGCTCAGGATGAGGTCTACTTTTGGCCCTGCCGGCTAGGCGCGAGGTGCGGTAAAACACGCTGGACCACTTCACGATAGGACTGAAACGACGGAGCCTTCCCTTCCCCCTGAGGGGAGAAGGTGGCGCGAAGCGCCGGATGAGGGGTTCACACTCACGGTACTTGCCGAGAGGCTTTCACCCCTCACCCCATCCCTCTCCCCTGAGGGGAGAGGGGGCAATGGAGGCGATGGTTCAGTTTAACAGTGAACGCTCTAAATCTGATGCACCGCGCCCTGGGCAACCACCGGGCCGGTCGGCACGCCTTCGGGCGCCCCGCCCTTGGGTTCGAGCGTGATGGCAAGGACCGAGCCTTCGCCCCAGCCGGAGCGAACCTGTTCGCTCAGTTCCACCGTGGAGCGGGCATTGACCGGGATGACGCCCATGGAAATGGGTGCATCGCCCCCCTGGATGGCCCAGAGCTCGAGGTCGCGGTCGGGAACATCGGTTCCGGACAGGGCCGTCAGGCGCACCGCGCCGGTGCCGTCATAAAGAGCCAGGAACCGCACATCGCTGCCCTCAGCCTCAAGGGCCGCCACCAATTGCGTGGTGAGCGCCGTCACATCCGGCGCCGGCTGCACCAGATTGAACCCGATGGCGGCAATGGCAACCGCCATGGCCCCGGCGGTGATGCCGCGCCACAAGGCCAGGCTATCCCAGAAGGAGCGGCGCTCGACCTCGCCGAACAGGCGCGATTCGATGCTGGAAAGCACATGGCCCGGCGGCTGGGCCTCGGCGAACTCGCCATCGAGCGCGGCAAAGCGGCTGGACCAGAAGTCGCGCTCTGCCGCCAGTTTTGGGTCCGCGGCGATCAGCCGCTCGACCCGGTCATGCTCGGCCGGCGGAAGCAGGCCGAGGACATACTCGGCCACCATCACTGGCTGGCCGCCCTGTCCTGCAATGTCCTGTTTCTCGCTCATGCTGTCATGCACTCTCGTAGTTTGATCAGGCTGCGCCGCAGCCATGTTCGCATCGTATTGATCGGCACGGAATGGTGTTGTGCCAACTCTTCATAACTATAGCCATCAAGATAGGCCCCGCGCACCGCTTCGGCCCGGTCTGCCTCCAGGGTTGCCAGGCATTCCTCGATCCGCCGCCCGTCTTCGCTGGCCTGGGCCATGCGTTCGGGATCGGGCGCATCGTCCGCAATGTCCAAGGCCTCGTCGATATCCTTTGACACCGGGCGCCGGGCCCGCAGGATATCCAGACAATGGTTGCGGGCCACAGCCACCAGCCATGAAATCGGACTGGTATTGCCCCTGATATAGCGATCGGCACGTTGCCAGATCTTGACGTAAATCTCCTGAATGGCTTCTTCGGCTTCCGCCTTGTCCCTCAAGATACGCAGGGCAACCCCAAACAGTTTCGCGCTCGTCCGCTCATAGAGCGTGCGAAAGGCTTTCCGGTCGCGCAGTGCGCAGCGGGCGATCAGATCGGCGACTTCCGCCGACTGTGTCGTCATGGACATGGATTACCTGCCTCCCAGGCCCGGGACCGATCCGAACCATTTGAACCATAACGCGTTTGGGACGCAATTGGATCACTGCCATGTTTTTCGGCAAAGGCGATTTTATCTGCGGCGAAAATCGACTAGACCCTTTGCCTGACCCCAGTCCTTACCAGGGAGCCAGAACGCCATGTCCAACGACGCCCCCTCCACCGACCGTTTCAGCCACGATGCCGGCATCCTCGCCCAGGCGCTCCCCTATATGCAGCGCTACGAAGGCAAGACGGTGGTGGTGAAATATGGCGGCCACGCCATGGGCGACGCTGCACTCGGCCAGGCTTTCGCGCGCGATATCGCCTTGCTCAAGCAGTCCAAGGTCAACCCGATCGTGGTGCATGGCGGGGGCCCGCAGATCGCCTCCATGCTGAAAAACCTGGGGATCGAATCCAAGTTCGAGGGCGGCCTTCGCGTCACCGACCAGCGCACCATGGAAGTGGTCGAAATGGTCCTGGCCGGCTCGATCAACAAGGAAATCGTCGCGCTGATCAATGCCGAGGGCGAATGGGCCATTGGCCTCTGCGGCAAGGACGGCAACATGGTCTTCGCCAAGAAGGCGGAAAAGACCATCAAGGATCCCGGCTCCAATATCGAGCGCGTGCTCGATCTCGGTTTTGTCGGCGAGCCGGTCGAGGTGGATCGCACCTTGCTCGACCTGCTGGCCCGCTCCGAGCTCATCCCGGTGATTGCCCCGGTGGCGCCGGGCCGCGACGGCAATACCTACAATATCAACGCCGACACCTTTGCCGGCGCCATTGCCGGCTCGCTGGGCGCCAAGCGCCTCCTGTTCCTCACCGACGTGCCGGGCGTTCTGGGCAAGGACGGCAAGCTCATTCCCGAACTCACGGTGCGCGATGCCAAGGCCCTGATCGCCGACGGCACCATTTCGGGCGGCATGATCCCCAAGGTCGAAACCTGTCTCGAGGCGCTGGATAATGGCGTCGAGGGCGTCGTCATTCTCAATGGCAAGACCCCTCATGTCGTGCTGGTCGAGCTGTTCACCGAACACGGCGCCGGCACGCTGATCGTGCGCTGACCATGGCAGGCCGGGCAAAATTTTCGTCTCGCACGGCCGCTGACGCAATGAACGACGCGTGAAATGCCTACCCGGCAAGTCGGGTAGCGGCTATGTTCCCCCATCCTGACCGGGAGGCGGAATGGGTTCGGATTTTTTCATCTTCGCGGCGGTGGGCTTTCTCGCGCAGATCGTCGACGGCGCCCTGGGCATGGCCTATGGCGTGGTCAGTTCCACCATGTTGCTGAGTTTCGGCGTCCCGCCCGCGGCCGCGTCCGCCAGCGTCCATGCCGCCGAAATGTTCACCACGGCCGCTTCCGCCACCAGCCATGTCAGCCACCGCAACGTCAATTGGCGTCTGTTCTGGCGCCTGGCCCCGGCCGGCATCCTGGGGGGCATCCTGGGCACCTATGTATTGACGGCCATTGACGGCGCCGTCCTGCGCCCGTTCGTCACCATTTATCTCGGCCTGTTGGGCGTTTACATCCTCTACCGCGCCTTCCGCGTCCGTGCGGCCTATTCCGAACCCAAGACCGGCGTCGTGCTGCCCCTGGGCGTGGCAGGCGGGTTCGTGGATGCGGCGGGCGGTGGTGGCTGGGGCCCTATCGTGACGTCCAGCCTGATCGGCTCGGGCGGGGCGCCGCGCTATGTCGTGGGCACCGTCAACACGGTGGAATTTTTCGTCACGACAGCAGTATCGGTCGCCTTCATCACGGCCCTGGTCACCGGTCACTGGGAAGAGGCCGATGGCATTGGCCAGCATCTGTGGTCCGTTGCCGGTCTGGTCGTGGGCGGCTTGCTGGCGGCACCGCTTGCCGGCTTCGTGGTGCGCATCATTCCCGCCCGGAGGCTCATGATCCTGGTTGGCGGCCTGGTCATGGCCATGGCCATCTACCAGACCTGGCAATTGTTGAGCTAAGGCTTGCCGCTGTCCGGTGCCGGAAGGGCCTCAAGCCTCTTGCGCATGTCCTCCTGAATGTCGATCGACTGGCCCAACAGCCTCGAAAAGGTCTTGAGGTCGTCCTCGGACAGGCCGGACAGCATGGTATTGCCGGCTTGCTGCAGGGGCGTGTAGGCGGTCCGGATCAAGTCTTCGGCCGCCTTGGCAAGACCAACGAGCACCCGCCGCCGGTCCGCAGGATCGGGTCCGCGGCTGACAAAGCCTCGCGCTTCAAGCCGATCCACCAGAGCCGTAACCGCTGCCGGCGTCAGCTGCGTCGCGTGGGCGATGGCGCTGGCCGACTGCGGGCCACGCGCCAGAAAGCTCAGGCATAGCCTTTCCGATGCCGCCAATTTCCATCGCCGTCCCACCGCTTCATCGAACCGCTGCGCGGCTTCCTGCCAGCGCATGATGCGCTCGCCGACCTCGTTGACGAGCGCGGACGTCCGCAGCTTGACATTTAGTTCATCCATCTTATTATTCGATCATCTAATTATTAGGATATCTAAGTGTCGCAGATCATCAAATCATCATCAAGCCAATCCACGAAAATTGCCATTCTTGGCGGTGGTATCGGCGGCCTGAGCCTCGCGCTTGCCCTTCATGCCAGGGGTTTCCGGCCGACCGTGTTCGAGCAACGGCCCCAGGCCCGCAGCATTGCCGACGGGCTGTTTCTCACGCTGGCGCCGAATGGCGTCAACGCCCTCCGCGCACTCGGACTGTCCGACATTGTGGCGGCCGAGGGCATTGTCATGGCCGGCCTCGCCATCCACAACGAGCGGGGCCGACGCCTGATCGCTGTGGACTATTCCACGCACGCCACCCGCTTTGGCGCCCCATCGGTGACCATGCGGCGCGGCGCCTTGCAGGCGATCCTTCTCGATGCAGCCAATCGCGCGGGGCTTGACCTGCGGCAGGACATGGCCATCGACAGGGTTGCCGAA
This sequence comes from Devosia sp., assembly GCF_025809055.1. Lineage (NCBI taxonomy): Bacteria > Pseudomonadati > Pseudomonadota > Alphaproteobacteria > Hyphomicrobiales > Devosiaceae > Devosia > Devosia sp. Next base: position 1,890,110 of record NZ_CP075529.1, read on the forward strand.
ACCGGAAGCGGCGTTACCCTTCACGACGCTGCTGGCCGCGGTGAAGCCTTTGACCTGCTCGTTGCCGCCGACGGCATCTGGTCGCGCGCCCGCAGGGATATTTTCCCCGCCTTGCCGTCGCCGTCCTATACGGGCCTAGTCGGCACGGGTGGCTTCGTGGACATGCCCGATGCCCCCGATACCGGCGGCGTCATGAATATGTGTTTCGGGCACCGGGCCTTTTTCGGCTTCATGAAGGCGGCAGGCGGGCCGCTCTATTGGTTCGGCTCGCACGCCGCCAGCGAAGCCGAAGCCCGCACCCAGGCGACACCGGAGGCCGCAGCGGCACACCTGCGCACGCTCTACAGCCGCGATCCGCTCGGCATTCCGGACATAGTCGGCAGGGTCACCAGCCTTCCCAGCCAATACCCGATCTACGACATGCCTGAACTGTCCAGGTGGCACACCGACCGGGTGTGCCTATTGGGCGATGCAGCCCATGCGGTGGCACCCCATTCCGGGCAGGGCGCCTCGATGGCGATGGAAGATGCATTGGTTCTGGCAGCGGCTATCGAAAGCGAAGAACAGCCCCGGGCCGCCTTTGCGCGGTTTCAGGCGCTGCGGCAGCAGCGGGCCGGCAAGGCGATCAAGCTGGGCCGGTTCTCCGGCGAACAGAAGCGAGCGCAGGGCTGGCTCGCCCTGCGCTTCAGGGACCTGGTCCTCCCCATCGTCATGCCGATGGGCGTGCGAGCCCAGGAAAGCCTGTTCGCCTATCGTGCCGACCGCGATCCGCTGGCGCCGCCGGTCTGAGCAAATCAGGCTTCGGCGGGGACCGGAACGGGCGGATGGGCCGGTTGCTGTTTTCCAGGGCCCTTGAAGAAGAAGGCCAGGACCAGCACCAGTCCGAAGGAAATGACCTGATACCAGAGGGCCAGCGCCGCAGACTCCGCGAATGCGGATTGCGGGGTGGCGCCGGTGGCAAAGGCACCGCTCAGATGGGTGAAGAAGATTTCACCGATCAGCGCCACGCCCAGCGCCCCGCCGACCTGCTGGAATGCCTGCAAGGCACCCGACCCCGCCCCGGCGTCACGCGGCGGCACGCTGCGCAGCACCAGTTGGAAGAGCGAGGAAAAGCCGAGACCCAGCCCGATGCCGGCAATCAGCAGGGGCAACAGGAAAGACATGCCGTCAATGCTCTGCCCAACCCCGGCAATAATGAAGTGCAGCCAGCCAATGCCAAAAGTCAGCAGCCCGCCAGCGGCCGCAAGGCGCCCGCGCAGGTAACGCGCGCCGAACCGGCCGGCGATGAAGGAGGCAATGAGGACCCCGACGGAGAACGGCGTATTGGTCAGACCCGACTGCAACGGGCTGAATCCGAAGCCCGATTGCAGCAGCAGCGAAATGACCATGAACATGCCCGGAATGCCGGAGGCAAACACGGTGACCACAAAGGCTCCGAACATGAACTCCCGGCTGCGCAGGAGGTCATAGTTCAGCAATTGCGGCTCACCGGCACGGGCCCGCCGGCCCTGCCAGGCGAAGAACGCGATCAGCAGCGCGAGCCCGGCGCCGATCATGCCGAAGGCCCAGAGCGGCCAGCCATAGGCACGGCCCTCGACGATCGGAAACACCACGGCCACGATGCCGAGGCCGAACAGGCCGATGCCCACAAAGTCGTTCTTCAGTTCGGGATGGCCGGGCAGATTGGGAATGAGGAACCAGCCCGCGATCACCGCCGCGATGCCAATCGGCACATTGACGAGGAAGATCGGCTGCCAATCCAGCCCGAACAGATTGGCGTCGATGAGCAGGCCACCCAGAATGGGGCCGCAGACCGACGCCAGGCCGGCGGACAGGCCGAACAGCGAAAAGGCCTGTCCGCGCTCGTGCGGCGGAAAGGTCACCGTTGCGATGGCCAGCACCTGTGGCGTCATCATCGCACCTGCGAGCCCCTGCAGCACGCGCGCGCCGATCAGCATTTCGATGGACGACGACATGCCACACAGGGCCGAGGCCACGGTAAAGGCGCTGACCCCGAGCAGGAACATGCGCGTGCGTCCGACAATGTCGCCCAGCCGGCCGAAGGGCAGGAGCCCCAGGGCAAACGCCAGGACATAGGCCGCGACAACCCATTCGATCTGATTGTCGGTCGCACCCAGGCTATCCCGCATGGAAGGCAGCGCCACATTGACGATGGTCACATCGATCAGGTTCATGAAATTGGCGATCAGCAGGATGGCCAGCGACAGCCAGCGGCGCTGATCTGGAGACGCTTCGGAAGCGGTTGCGGACATGGTTCAGTTCCGTTCGGTAGCGGGCGTGGCAAAGGCCCGTTCGATTTCGTTCAGCACCGCGACTGCCGCGTCGCGGGGCGAATGTGAAAGGCGCAGTCCGGAAACCGCGCCGATGAAGACAAGGGCCGCGCCGGCCGGATCGATATCGGCCCTTAGCGTTCCGTCACTGATCCCCCGCTCGAAAATGGCCTCAAGGGCAGATCGCCAATGGCCGGTCATGGGCTCGATGATCGCGGCAACCGCCGGATCGCGCCGCGACCGTTCCACCAGTTCGGACATGATCTGCAGCCGGTCCGGGGCCTCGGCGAGCGTTTCGAGCACGTCCTCCATTTCGAGGCGCAATTGCGCAAGACCGGACAGGTCCGCGCGCGGCCGGCGCAGGCCCTGTTCGCGGAACTCGTCGCGCAGGCTCTCGGCAACCAGTCTCACCAGGGCCTCTTTGGTGGGCACATGGTAGTGCAGGGTCGCGATATTGATGCCGACACGGGCGGCGATGTCGCGTGTGCGCAGCCCCTCAAGGCCGCGCTCGACGATGATCGCCCGGGCCGCCCGCGCGATGGCGAGGCGGCGATCATCGCCGCTTTCCCGATTTCGGTTTTCGCTCTGCATGACGCTGGCATAGCGGCTCCCAATTGCTAAATCAATCAGTTGATTGAGACAGGTCAGCTATGCGTCGCCCGCATCGCGTCCGGAGCTGAGCCAACCAGCATACGTTGACAAGCTGCGTCAGCAGGCGGCATCACCCATGCCAGGAGCCCGACCATGACCGACTATGTGCGCAAGATACTGACCTCGTCCGTTTATGAAGTTGCCGAGCAGACCCCGCTGGAGCGGATGGAACTGCTGTCCGAGCGGCTGAGGCGCGATATTCTGGTCAAGCGGGAGGACCTGCAGCCGGTTTTCTCCTTCAAGATCCGCGGCGCGCATAACCGCATCGCCCATCTCACCCCCGATGAACGCCGGCGCGGCGTGATCTGCGCCTCGGCCGGCAACCACGCGCAGGGCGTAGCGCTGTCGGCCACGCGGGCCGCCATCCGGGCCGTCATCGTCATGCCCACGACGACGCCGGTGATCAAGGTCAATGCAGTGCGGCGGCTGGGCGGGGAAGTGGTGCTGTTCGGCGACGGCTTCGACGCCGCCCGCGCCCATGCCGCAACGCTGGCCGAACGGCATGGCTATGTCTTCGTGCATCCATTTGACGATCCCGACGTCATTGCCGGACAGGGTACGGTGGGCCTCGAACTCATGCGCCAGCATCCGGGCCCGATCGGCGCCATCTATGTGCCGGTCGGTGGTGGCGGGCTGGCCGCCGGCATTGCCAGTTTCGTCAAATTCCTGCGCCCCGAGATCAAGGTCATCGGCGTCGAGCCTGAAGAAGCGGCGAGCATGAAGGCGGCCATTGCCGCCGGAAAGCCGGTGCCGCTCGACCAGGTGGGCCTGTTTGCCGACGGCGTGGCCGTTCGGCAGGTGGGCGAGGAAACCTTCCGCCTGTGCCGGGACCTGCTCGACGATATCGTGACGGTCAGCGCCGACGAAATCTGCGCTGCGATCAAGGATATCTTCGATGACCACCGCGCCATTACCGAACCCGCGGGCGCCCTGGCGCTGGCCGGTCTGCGCCGGCACGTGGAACTGGGCCAGGCGGTCGAGGGGCCGCTGATCGCCATCAATTCCGGCGCCAATGTCAATTTTGACCGGCTGCGCTACGTTGCCGAGCGCGCCGAGATCGGCGAACGGGCGGAGGCCCTGTTGGGGGTCACCATCCCTGAAATCCCGGGCAGCTACCGCGCCTTCATCCGCCTCATCGGCAGCCGGGCGATCACCGAGTTCAACTATCGCTACGCCTCCGGCGCCAATGCCAATATCTTCGTGGGGGTCAAGCTGACGCGCGGCGACGCCGAAAAGGCCGAGATCATCGACCTTTTGACCGCACACGGCCTGACCGTCACCGACATGACTGACAATGAGGTGGCAAAACTGCACGCCCGGCACATGGTCGGCGGCCGCGCCAAGGGCCTCACCGATGAACGAGTGTTTCGCTTCCAGTTTCCCGAGCGGCCGGGAGCGCTCCTCAAATTCCTCGAAGGCCTCAACGACGCCTGGAACATCTCCCTGTTCCACTATCGCAATCACGGCGCCGACTATGGCCGCGTGCTGGTCGGCGTGCAGGTGCCGGCCGACACCGACAAGGACTTCATTGACCATATTGACGCGATTGGCTTTCCCTATTGGGACGAAACGGAAAATCCGGCCTACAGACAATTCCTGCATGCGCCGTGACCATCCCCCGAAACGGGGTTGGACATCTCAGTGAAATATGGCCCATGTACTGCCAATTGTCGCATTTCTGCCGCTTAGCCATTGAAACAGTGCCCGCAAGGGGCGATCTGCTCATCCACAGGGCCATTACCGGGGTGCACCGGCACCGGGCCTTTTCATTCTCAAGAGGGACAAACTCACCATGTTGAAGACCAAGACGACCAGCCTGATGCTTGCCACCGGGCTTGCGGGCTTCGCCTTCGTTCAGCCGGCCCTGGCACTGGATGCCGAGGCTTTCGTCAAGCGGATCGAAACCGTTTATGCCACCATGGGCTACACCCTGGACTTCGGCGCGGCCACCGCCAGCGGCGACACCGTCACGGTCGACGGCGTCACCGTTTCGCTTGAAGGCACCCCGGAATCATTCAGCTTCGACACCGAACTCACCTTCTCGGGCGTCACCGAATTCGAAGACGGCAGCTACACCGCCGACAGCCTGACCGTGCCGGATGTCGATACCGAATTTGCCACCGACCCGGTCGGCCACGTGACCTTTACCGACATCCTGGTCAGCGACATCTGGCTGCCGCCGGAAGGCGACGTCACCATCGTGGACGCGCTGCAGGCCTTTGCCAGCATCACCACCGGCCCGCTGTCGGTGACCCGCGACGGCGAAGAGGTGATCGCGATCGAATCCATGTCGCTGGTCTCCGACTTCACCTATGACGCCAATGATGCGCTCGAGCAGGCCAATTCCGATCTCCAGATCTCCGGCATCTGGGCCGATCTCAGCACGGTTAGCGAGGAAGAGCCCGAAGCCGGTGCCGTCATCGAGGCCCTTGGCCTGACCGAAATCAACGGTAGCATTTCTCAGATTTCGTCCTGGAATGTCGCGACCGGCGATATCGTCATGGATGAGTTCCTGTTCGACTTTGCCGATATCGGCGCGCTCGACATCACCATGGACCTGGGCGGGTTCACCCCCGCAGTCATGGACAAGATCTACGATCTGTCCGCAGCCAGCGCCGAAGCCACCAGCGAAGAGGCCCAGGCCCAGCAGATGATGGTGGGCATGGAACTGCTGCAGGCCCTGAGCCTCACCAGCGTGTCGGTCCGCTATGACGATGCCTCGCTCGCCGGCAAGCTGCTCGACATGTTCGCTGCCCAGTCCGGCGTGGAACGCGCCGAGTTCGTCGAAATGCTCAAGGGCATGGTGCCGGACATGGTCAACGAGGCCGGTATCCCGCCCCTGACTGATCTTGTCGTGCCGGCGGTCAACGCCTTCCTCGACGACCCGCAGAACTTTGAAGTGGCGGTGCGTCCCTCGAGCCCGACCAGCCTTCTGGTGCTGAGCGCCGCCGCCGCCAATCCGGCCGGCCTCATTTCCGCGCTCGGCCTCACCGTGACGGCAAACCAGCCGGCCGAATAAACCGAACTGGACGGGGGCCGCCACCGGCCCTCGTCCGCCGCTTCTGATCACCGTCTTGCGAGATGAAGCCTTCATCATTATTTGCCATGATGAAGCCATGACCTCTCCAGCCGCATTCAGCCACATCACCGACTGGGTCTTTGACCTCGACAACACGCTCTATGCGCGTGAGTGCAACCTGTTCGCCCAGATCGACACCCGCATCACCCACTATGTCATGGGCGTGACCCAGCTCGAATTCGCCGCAGCCAGGCTCCTCCAGAAGGACTATTACCGCGATTTCGGCACCACGCTGAACGGGCTGATGCAACGCCATGCCATCGACCCGGACCATTTCCTCAACACCGTCCACGCCATCGACTATTCTCCCGTCGCGCCGCATCCGGAGCTGGTCGAGGCGATCCGTGCCCTGCCCGGCCGCAAGTTCATCCTGACCAATGGCGACACCGGCCATGCCCGCTCGGTTCTCGACCGGCTGGGTGGAGGCGACCTCTTCGACGACGTGCACGACATTCGCGCCATGACCTATGTGCCCAAGCCGCACGAGGCCGCCTATGACGGTTTCCTGTCGCGGCACGGCATCGACCCGATGCGGGCGATCATGTTCGATGATCTGGAAAAGAACCTGCTTGTGCCCCACAACAAGGGCATGGCCACGGTGCAGGTCGTGGCCGGTGACGATTTCACCCACGATCAGGTCGATGCATGGGAGCTCAGCCGGACCACCGGAAATCACGTGCATCACGTGACCGCCGACCTTGCCGGGTTCCTGCGGGCAATCAACTGAACCACCTGAATTTTCCAGCTGCCGTCCCCTTCCCGGCATCACCGCGGCGCACTACATTGCCGGCATGACCGACCTGCCCGGGCGGCGCCCGCCGCCCCTTCCCGAAGAAAATCCCAGCCTCAGGCAACGCCTCGAAAACCTGGCCCATCTCGGCCGGCTCGTCGCGCAGATCTGGCGCACCAGCCCCGCCCTGATGCTGGCCAGCATCGGCCTGCGCCTGATCGCCGCCCTGCAGCCCATCGCCGTGCTCTATGTCGGCAAACTGATCGTCGACGAAGTGGTCCGGTTGAGCGGTCTGGGTGTCGAGAGCCACGACCTGGCGACGTGGTGGAATGATGGGCTGCTCAATACGGTCGCCGTGCTGCTCGTCATCGAACTGGCCCTGGTGCTGGTCAACGACATCATCGGCCGCGCCACCAGCCTCGTCGACTCGACCCTGTCGGAGCTGCATTCCAACCAGGTCAGCATGGAATTGATGGCCCATGCCGCCCGTCTCGATCTCTGGCATTTCGAGAGCGCCGAATATCAGGACCGGCTCGAGCGGGCCCGCCGCCAGGCCGCCGGCCGCAATGCCCTTCTGAGCCAGATGTTCGGCCAGGGGCAGGACATCATCACCGTCATAACCCTGGCCGCCGGCCTCTTCGTCTATGCGCCCTGGCTGATCCTGCTGCTGCCGCTGAGCTTCATCCCGGCCATCTGGGGCGAAACCCGGTTCAACACCCTGGCCTATATGGTCAGCCGCTGGCGCACGCCGGAACGCCGCGAGATCGAATATCTTCGCCATATCGGCGCCAGCGCCGAGACGGCCAAGGAGGTCAAGCTCTTCGGCCTCGGCTCCTACCTGATCGAGCGTTTCCGCGTGCTGGCCGCACAGATTTTCATCGAGAACCGCCGGGTGGCAACGCTGAGGGCGTTCTGGGGCACGATTTTCGCCGCCATTGCCAGCCTCGCCTACTACGCTGCCTATGCATTCATCGTCTGGCGCACCATTGCCGGCGAGTTCACCCTGGGCGACCTGGCCTTTCTCTCAGGCTCGTTCCTGAGGCTCAATGGCCTCTTCCAGAAAATCCTGCTCGGCTTCACCCAGATTGCCGGACAGTCGATGTATCTGGACGACCTCTTCTCGTTTTTCGAGATCGAGCCCACGATCCTGGCGCCAGAACAGCCCAAGCCATTCCCGGTGCCCATCGCCCACCAGATCGCTTTCGAAAAAGTGGGCTTCCGCTATCCGGAAAGCGACCATTGGGTCGTGCGCAACCTGTCCTTCACCCTGCCCGCTGGAGAAACGCTGGCGCTGGTGGGCGAGAATGGCGCCGGCAAGACCACGATCGCCAAGCTTCTGACCCGGCTCTACGATCCCACCGAAGGGCGCATCACCATCGATGGCATTGACCTGCGCGACATGGCGCCGGCTGATATCCACGCGCATGTGGGCGTCATCTTCCAGGATTTCATCCGCTACAGCTTCACGGCCCGCGACAATATCGGCGTCGGCCGGATCGAGGCGCGCGCGGACCAGTCGCGCATCGACCAGGCCGCCGAGCAGAGCCTTGCGGACGGGGTCATCGCCAAATTACCCAAGGGCTACGACCAGCAATTGGGGCGCCTGTTCAAGCAAGGCCGGGACCTTTCGGGCGGCGAATGGCAGAAGGTCGCCATTGCCCGCGCCTATATGCGCGACGCTGAACTGATCATTCTGGACGAGCCGACAGCAGCGCTGGACGCCAAGGCGGAGGCCGAAGTGTTCGCCCGGTTCAAGGGTTTGGCGCAGGGCAAGAGCGCCGTCATCATCTCGCATCGCTTTTCCACGGTGCGCATGGCCGACCGCATCCTGGTGCTCGACAATGGCGCCATTCTCGAACAGGGCAGCCACGCCGAGCTGGTGGCCATGGGCGGCCGCTATGCCGAGCTATTCGAGCTGCAGGCCGCCGGCTATCGCTGAGCATCGACTGGCCAAGCCGTCCGAACCGCCTTACCAAAGGCGAGCAGCAAGCCTGAGGAACGCGCGTGCCTCTACCCGAAGACAATTACATCACCGTCATCGCCGAGACCTATCGCCTGTTGGGTGATCCCACCCGGCTCAAGGTGGTGCTGACCTGCCTTGAAGGGCCAATTGCCGTGGGCGACATCGCCCGGGTCACCGGGGCCAGCCCGTCCCTGGTCAGCCATCACCTGCGCCTGCTGCGCGCGGCCCGGCTGGTCCGCGGCACCAGGCGCAACAAGCAGGTTCTCTACCAGGCAGCAGACGATCACATCGCGCGGATGCTCACCGACATGCTGGCCCACGCCATGGAAGATCACGAAGCCGGGGACGACGACGAGAGCTGACTGGGCGGGTGGATCGGACCTAGAACGCTTCACCCTAAACTGAACCATGGCCTTCATCGCCCCCTCTCCCCTCAGGGGAGAGGGATGGGGTGAGGGGTGAAAGCCTCTCGGCAAAAACGCGAGTGTGAACCCCTCATCCGGCGCTTCGCGCCACCCCGGATCAAGTCCGGGGCAGGCTCTTCTCCCCTCAGGGGAGAAGGGAAAGGCTCCGTCGTCTCAGCCCTATCGTGAAGTGGTCGAAGCGACAATTCCTGTTGACATGTACATATGAACGATTATTCATATGTACATTCAAACCAAGGATTGCCGATGCCTGCCGCCAGTCACAATGGGGACCATTCCGAGCCGCATGCCCATTCAACGCATGACCACGACCATGCAGACCACGGGCACAGCCACGCGGGGCATGACCACGACCATGCGGGGCATGACCATAACCATGACCACGCTGGGCATGACCACAACCATGACCATGCCGGGCACAGTCATGCGCCCAAGGTCAGCGCCGGCAATGAGAGGGCCGTGCTTCTGGGCCTGGTGCTGACCTCGGCCTTCATGGTCGCCGAAGTGGTGGGCGGCGTATTGTCGGGCTCGCTGGCGCTCATCGCCGATGCCGGCCACATGCTCACCGACAGCGTGGCGCTGCTGCTCGCCTGGCTGGGCTTCCGTATCGGCAGCCGACCCGCCGATGCCCGTCGCAGCTTTGGCTATTCGCGCCTCGAAGTACTGGCGGGTCTCGTCAACGCCATGAGCCTGTTTGCCCTGGTCGGCTGGATCGCCTGGGAAGCCGTGCAGCGATTCTTCAATCCCCATGAGGTTCTGGCCGGCCCGATGCTGGCGGTGGCCGTCATCGGCCTTGTCGTCAATCTTGTGGTGTTCCGCATCCTTTCCGGCGCGGATTCGGACCATGTGAACATCAAGGGCGCCATGCTGCACGTGCTGGGCGACCTCCTGGGTTCGGTTGCCGCGATCCTCGCTGCCATAGTCATCTGGCTGACCGGCTGGATGCCGATTGATCCGATCCTGTCGGTTCTGGTGAGCCTGCTCATCCTGCGCAGCGCCTGGGCGCTGCTGACGCGCACCTTCAACATCCTGATGGAAGGCGCGCCGGACGGGTTCGACGCAACGCAACTCGAACAGGAACTGACCAAAAAAATCGAAGGCCTCGACGGCGTGGGGCATCTTCATGTCTGGTCCCTGTCTTCGGGCCAGGTCATGGCGACGCTCGAAATCCGCATTGCCTCCGGCGCCGATCCTCGGGCGGTCACGCAAGCGGTGCGGGAGCTGTTGCGCCAAGACCATGCCATCACCCACGCAACCATTGAGGTCGACTGGACCGGAACGGGATCAGTCTGCCATCAGCAGGCCGCCCTGCCTCAATAGGTGGCGCGGCCGCCGGACAGATCGAACACGCTGGCCGTGGTGAAGCTGTTTTCCTTGCTGACCAGCCAGGCCACCATGCTCGCCACCTCCTCGACCTCGACAAAGCGGCCGCGCGGGATGCGCGAGAGCATGTAGGCGATGAACTCTTCCGACAGAGTATCGAGAATGCCGGTCTTGGCGGTGGCGGGGGTGATCGTATTGACGGCGATGTCGAACGTGGCCAGTTCCTTGCCCAGCGACTTGGTCATGCCGATGACCCCGGCCTTGGCGGCCGAATAGGCCGAAGCGGTGGGGTTGCCTTCCTTGCCGGCAATGGACGCAATATTGACGATGCGGCCGTAGTTCCGGGCCTTCATGGCGGGCACCACCGTCCGGTTGACGTAGAATGTACCGGTGAGGTTGATCTCGATCACCCGCCGCCACTCGTCCGGATCGTAGGCATCGAGCGTGGCATTGGTTCCGGCGATACCGGCCGAGTGCACGAGGATCGAGACCGCACCCACCGCCGCTTCGGTCGCGCGGTGCGCGACGCCGAGCCCGTCGAGATCGGTCACATCCACCGCTTCTATGGCGACGCCATCCCCCAACAGGGCGGCTGCGCGCTCGAGCACGTCACGATTATGATCCCAGAGGCTGACCTTCGCCCCCGAAGCCAGAAGCCGCCGGGCAATGGCCAGGCCCAGCCCCTGAGCGCCACCGGTTATGACGGCCACCTGGCCGGACAGATCAATGGCGTTCATCTCACCCCTCCCCGTGTTCCGCCCGGCGCGCCGCGGCCAGGCCGGCCGTCCGGCCGGTGGCAAGGCATGCCGTCAACAGGTAGCCGCCGGTCGGCGCCTCCCAGTCGAGCATTTCTCCGGCAACGAAGATATCGGGATGTGCGGTCAACGCAAATTGCGCGCCCAGGCTCGACCAGGCGACGCCTCCGGCACTCGAAATAGCCTCGGCGATGGGACGGGCCGAAACGACCGGCAGCGGCAGAGCCTTGAGCGCGGCGGCCAGGTCCTCGGGCGACATGGCCGCCGCATCAGGCGCCAGTTCACGAACGAGACCAGCCCGCGCGCCATCGAGCCCGCAGGCCTTGCGCAGCCGGTTGGAGAAACTGACCTTTCGATCCTGCCGGGCAAGGTCACCGGCAATGCGCTCGCGGCTCCGCGACGGCAGGAGATCGAGCGTCAGCACCGCCGCCCCGTCGCGCTCCAGCGCATCGCGCAGGGCGGCGGCATGATGATAGATCAGGCTTCCCTCGACGCCCCAGCCGGTCACGACGAACTCGCCCGACAGGGGACCGATAGCGCTGGTCGCCACCACCGGCTTGATCGGCTGGCCAGCAAAACGCTCGGCAAAGATCGGGCTCCAGCGGACCTCGAACCCACAATTGGCCGGGCGGAACGGCGCGACGGACACCCCCCAGGACCGGAGCAGTTCGACCCAGGCCGCATCCGAGCCCAGCCGCGGCCAGCTTGCACCACCAAGAGCCAGAACGACAGAATCATACGGCACGCGCACCGCGCCGTCCGGCCCCTCAAAGATCAGCTTGCCCGCTTCGAGACCCGTCCAGCGATGGCGCGGACGAAACCTGACGCCGGTCTCGGCAAGCCGCGCCAGCCAGTTGCGCAGGAGCGGCGAGGCTTTCATTGCCACCGGAAAAACCCGGCCGGACGAGCCGGTGAATGTCTCGATTCCAAGGCCCGCGCACCAGTCTGTCACCGCCCGATTATCGAACTGCTCCAGGGCCGAGGCCAGTTGCGGCGCCGCCGCGCCGAAGCGGCCGACAAAGCGGTCCATATCTTCGGAATGGGTGATGTTGAGGCCGGACTTGCCGGCCATGAGAAACTTTCGCCCCATGGTCGGCATGGCGTCGAATACAGTAACCGCAGCCCCTGCCCCGGCTGCCGCCTCTGCGGCCATCAGTCCCGCCGGACCGCCCCCGATGACAATGACCCGCTTCACGCCACATACCCGCCTGTTCCAGGTCCGTCATGGAACATTGGCCGCACCATGGCAATGGCAGAGTGCTCAGCCGTCCAGCATCTCGAGAAGCGCCCGGACAGCATGGGCATATCCCCTGGGACCAAGCCCGGCCATGACCGCATCGGCCCGCATCGACACATACGAGCGGTGATAGATCGGCTCGCGCTTGTGGATGTTGGAGATATGCAGCTCGATGACCGGAGCTTCGACCATCTTCAGCGCATCGAGCAGGGCCAGCGAGGTAAAGGTAAAGGCCGCCGGGTTGATGATGATGCCCGAGGCCTCGTCGATGGCCTCATGCACCCAGTTGATGAGTGTTTCTTCACCATTGGTCTGGCGGAAGACCAGGGGATGATCGCCCGCGGCCTGCCGGCACAGGGATTCCACCTCGGCCAGCGTGGTGGTGCCGTAAATCTGGGGTTCGCGCTTTCCCAGGCGATTGAGATTGGGACCGTTGAGGACGTAGATCGGTTTCACAATCCGCCTCCCTGATAGCCGAGCAGCTTTGGCAGCCAGAGCACCGTTTCAGGCACGAAGGTGAACAGGATAAGTGCGCCCATCAGCGTCCAGAAGAAGGGCATGACGTCCCCGATAATGGCCTTCATAGGCGAGCCGGCGATCCGGGTCATGATGAAGAGCAGCAGCCCATATGGCGGCGTGATCAGGCCCAGCATGATGTTGACCACCGCAACCACGCCGAAATGCACCATGTCGATTCCCAGCGCCTGCGCGGTCGGGATCAGCACCGGCACGATGACCAGGAGGATGGTCGTGCCTTCCAGCACGCAGCCAAGCACCAGGAGAATGATGTTGACCACGATCAGGAACACAACCGGGCTCATGTCCCAGGAGACGAGGATGGCGCTGATGGTGCGCGGGATATTCTCGATGGTCACGACATAGTTGAACACCAGAGCGCCCGCGATCAGCATGCCGATGGACGCGGTTGTCTTGGCGCTGGTCAGCACCGACCGGTAGAGATCGGGGAATTTCACCGCCCGATAGACCACGGCGGAGACGAGCAGCGCATAGGCTGCGGCAACGGCCGCCGCCTCGGTGGGCGTGGTGATGCCGCCATAGATGCCATACATCAGCACCACCGGCATCATCAGCACCGGCAGCGCTTCCCAGGTCATGCGCGGCAATTGCCGCACTGGCACGGGGGGCTCGACCGGAAAATTCTTGAGCCGGGCCGTGATGGCGATCTGCACCATGATGAAGCCGGACATGAGCAGGCCGGGGATGACACCCCCCAGGAACAGATAGCCGATCGAGGTATCGGCCACGAGCGCATAGAGCACCATGGGGATCGATGGCGGGATGATCGGGCCGATCACCGCGGTCACCGCCGTCAGGGCAGCCGCATAGGACGGCGTATATTTGCCGTTCTGCGTCATCATGTGCTGCATCATCTTGCCCGAACCGGCGGCGTCGGCGACGGCCGAGCCGCTCATGCCGGCGAACACGATGGATTGCAGCACATTGACCTGGGCCAGCCCGCCCCGGAAACGGCCGACCAGCGCGTCACACCATTTGAGCAGCCGGTCGGACAAGGTGCCCGAATTCATGATCTCGGCCGCCAGGATGAACAGGGGCACGGCGAGCATGATGTAATTGGAATACATGCCGTTGAGGAACTGCTCGGCGACGATGCCGGGATCCTGTCCGCGCATGAACAGGTACAGCACCGAACCGCTGATCATGGCGAGGCCCATGGGCAGGCCGAGAAAGGCCAGCATGGTGATGAGGCCGAGGGCCAGCCCGAAAGCCAGGGAAATTGTGGTCATACGCCCGAACCCGCCTTGGTGTGATCAAAGGCATCGGTGCCGCCGCCCCATACCGCCTGCCAGGCGAGGTAGAGCTGGCGCACGATCATGGCGACCGCAAAGATACCGTAGATGGAATAGAGATAGTCGAAGCGGATTTTCAGATAGGCGGTCCGTTCCACCTTCATGAACAGGATGTAGTCGATGACAGCCGGCAGCGAGAGGGTGAACAGCAGGACCAGGGTCAGGCTCGTCACCAGCACCATCACCCGACGGGCGTTCGAGCCGACCGCTCCATAGATGATGTCAAAGCGGATTTCCTCGCTGTCGCGCACCACGAAAGCCGTACCGAACAGTACCATCCACAGCCACAGCATGACGCTGATCTCATGCGTCCAGCCGATCGGCAGATTGAGCAGGTAGCGAAAGACGATCTGCAGGATGAAGACCACGAACATGCCGGCCAGCATGGCTGCGAGCACGTTCTCGGCGCGGGCATGAAGCCACCGCCCGATGTGAACCAGTTGGTCTGGCATGACGGAGACTCCGTGATGTCGGCCGGGTCGACCGAAAATGCCGAACGAAGAAGGCGACGCCCGTTCAGGCGCCACCCCCGCTTGTCAGTCTCAGAGACCGTTGATGGTTTCGATCGCGCCTTCCGGCCAGTCCTTGGCCAGATCGGAAGCCATGTACTGCTCCTGGGCATAGGTGCGGAACGCATCCTGGTCCGGTTCGTACACGTTGAGGCCGGCAGTCTTGAAGCGTTCGACCAGCTCGGCCTCGCGCTTGAGATGCTCTTCCTGGCTGAAGTCGATCGCCACAGTCGCGGCCGCCTGGAAGGCTTCCTGCTGCTCTGGGCTCATGGCGTCCCAGGCCGTATTGCTGATGACCAGGAGGTCAAAGCCGACCAGGTGCGAGGTCAGAACGATCTGGTCCATCACTTCGTAGAACTTCATGTTCTCGACATTGGGGAGCGGATTGTCCTGTCCGTCGATCGCCCCGGTCTGCAGGCCCGTATAGACTTCTGCATAGGCCATTGGCGTCGGATTGGCACCCAGGGACGTGCCGAGGAACTGCCAGGCATCGCCGCCCGGCATACGCAGCTTCACGCCGGCCATGTCTGCCGGAGTCTGGATCTGTTTGTCGCCACGCAGGCCGACCTGGCGGGCACCGAAATAGGTCGGGCCCAGGATGTGGATGCCCAATTGGTCGGACGCCATCTGCTTGAATTCTTCGCCCAGTTCACTGTCGAAGAACGTGCGCAGATGGGCGGCATCGCGGAACAGGTAGGCCGAGGTCAGAAGCGACCAGGCCGGAATCTGGTTGGAGATATCCTGCGGGGCGATATTGCCCATTTCGAGGTTGCCGCGCTGCAGCGCCACCAGCTCGGTGCCCTGCTTGAACAGGTTACCGCCCAGATAGGGCTCGATGGTCACATCCTCGGCAACCTGCGACGACAGCAGGTTCATCATCTCGGCGCGGATATCCTGCTCGGAGAATACCGCCGAGAAGCGCAGCACAGGCTTGTCCTGCGCCATGGCCGGGAATGCGGCCGCCAGCAGCAGGCCACCCACCATGAGTGCACGACGCGAAAGCGAAAGTGTCATTGAAGTCCTCCCTTGAGGGCCGGAACGGATGTCCAGCCTGATCAGTCAGTCGCCCATGACCTCCCGTCATCGGCCTGATGTCACTTTGTACGAAATAGTTCGTTCATGTCAACGGGCATCAGTGTCGATCGATCGGAACGCTTCCCTTTTAGCACATGAAACTATATATGTCAGATGAAATTGATTTTATCTGATGTGATTGATGACCCTGACAGACCCCGCTACCCATCAGACCCTTGGCGAACTCACCTATCTGCGCCTGCGCGCCGATATCATCTCCTGCCGCCTGCTGCCGGGGCAGAAGCTGCGGCTGGAGGCCCTGCGCGAGCACTATGATGTCGGGGTCAGCACGCTGCGCGAAATTCTCAGCCGCCTGGCCAGCGATTCTCTTGTGGTTGCCGAGGGGCAGAAGGGGTTCGCCGTCGCCCCGGCCACGGCCAAGGATCTGCATGAGGTCGCCGACCTGCGCCTGTTGCTCGAAACCCACGCGCTGCGCCTGTCACTGGCCAATGGCGACCTCGACTGGGAAGGCCGTGTCGTGGCCGCTCACCACAAGCTGGCAGCCACCGAGAAACGGCTGCTGGCCGGGCAGGAGAAGCATACGGTCAATTGGGTGCGATACGACTTCGCTTTCCACAACGCCCTGATCTCGGCCTGCAATTCACACGCCCTGCTGGACCTGCATGCAGCCACATTCGACCGGTTCATGCGCTATCACATGCTGGCAGTCAGCTTTCGCGGCGCCGGCGTGGTGGACGACCACCGGGCCCTGTTCGATCTGGCCATGGCCCGTGATGTCGAGGGCGCGCTGGCCATGCTGGCCACTCATGTCGGGCGGGGCGTGACCCACGTTCTGGGCACCGGAAAGCTGGACACTCACGCATAGGCCGCAAAGGTGCGGCCCATTTCCGCGCTGTCCGGCTCGATGCCGGTGAACAGCCGGAAGGCGCGGACCGCCTGGTAGATGGCCATGCCACCACCCGCCAGAGTGCGGCAGCCCTTGGCCGCGGCCCGGCGCAGTAGATCCGTCTCCCGCGGGAAGTAGATGACGTCGGCCACCCATTGGCGCCGGTTGAGAAGGTCCGGATCAAGCGGCAGGCCGGGCAGTTTCTCCATGCCCACGGGCGTGGCATTGACCACACCGGCCGCCATACCGATGACCTGTCCCAGGTGCGCCGGAACCAGGGCCTGCGTGCGGACCTTGCTGGTCTCGGCGATCCGTTCGGCAAGCTGGCGCGCCCGCCCGAGGTCGGAATCAACGATATCCACAGACATGGCGCCAAGCTGGGCCAGAGCGTGCGCGACGGCCGCTCCGGCGCCGCCGGCGCCGATCTGCACCACATGATCGAGGGCCACCGGCCCCAGCCCCTTGCGCACGCTTTGGGCAAATCCCCAGCAATCGGTGTTGTGCCCCATGCGCCCGCCATCATGGAGGACAACGGTATTTACAGCGCCAATTGCAGCGGCCTCCGGCTCGAGCCCGTCGAGCAGGGGGATGACCGCCTGCTTGAACGGATAGGTCACGTTGAGGCCTCGAAACCCGCGATCGCGCGCCGCTTCCACTACCGCTCCCAGATCGGCGTCGTCGAGACCAAGCCTGTCGAAGTCGATGAGGTCATAGCGGTAGTCGAGCCCCTGCCGCCGCCCTTCGACCTCATGCATGACAGGGGTCAGGGATGAACCGATGCCGCGGCCGATCAGCCCGATGCGCACGGCCGGGCCGCCAGAAGCCGGAACGGATGGGCGCGCGGCATCGATCAAGCTGAACGCCGAACCGACGCGATCGAGTTGAATGGACACCTCACCTACTCCCGGGACGGCGGATATCCGCCCTTGTTTTCGCCTGCGTCTCGCCGGTACAACAGCGTCAGGCGATTTGCACCACAATGTACGAACTGGTTAGTTTAGTCAATTGTGGCCCTGGATGGAGAGGCTCGGCCCCGATGGCGGATGACGGCGCGAAAATGACCAAGCGGGCGGCCAGGCCGTCCTCGCGTCAGCAGGACCCCGAGGGCACAAGGCAGAACATCATCGAAGTCGCCTCCCAGGAATTCGCGCTCAATGGCCTGTCCGGGGCCCGTATTGACGAGATCGCCGCCAAGACGCGCTCGTCCAAGCGGATGATCTACTACTATTTCGGCGACAAGGACGGGCTTTATCTCAGCGCCCTCGAAAGCGCCTATCGGCAGGTGCGCGAGGGCGAAGCCAAGCTCGACATTGCTGGCCTCTCACCCGTGGAAGGGCTGCGACGCCTGGTTGAGTTCACCTTCGACCATCATCACCAGCATGAAGATTTCATCCGTATGGTGATGATCGAGAACATCCATCACGGCCAGTATCTGGAGCGGTCCAGCCTGGTACGCGACCTCAACGTCACGGCCATCGCCCATATCGGTGACCTCTACGAGCGCGGCCTGGCGGATGGGTCGTTCCGCCCCGGTCTCGACCCGTTGGAAATCCACTGGCAGATCAGCGCTCTCTGCTTTTTCAACGTGTCCAATCGCGCCACGTTCTCAAAACTCTTCGCGCGGGATTTTGGCGCCCCGGACATGCTGGACAGGCTGCGCCAGAACACCATCGACATGGTTTTGCGCTATGTCGCCCGGCCCGAGGCCTATCCCGACCGTTGAAACGCCTGCCAACATCGCTGGCATACGGCCTGACCGCCCCGCCGGCGCGTCCACCGCCCACCATCCCCGCTCCACAACGCCATCCGGCGCCGGCTCGCGCCGCGAGCACGCCACACCGGCCCGTCGCCGCTTCTGCCTGAACATCCCGCGCACCATCCTCGTCCCTTGGGACATGCGCCCGGTTCGCAATTGACCCCCGCGCCCTTCCTGCCTACTTTGTACGAACTAGTTCGTTCAAGGATTGCCGGCATGAAGACCTCGATTGCGACTGTGTCCATCAGCGGAGACCTGCGGGAAAAGCTCGAGGCCATCGCGGCGGCCGGGTTTGATGGGGTGGAGATATTCGAGAACGACTTTCTCGCCTTCGACCGCAGCCCTGCCGAAGTCCGCGCCATGGCGGCCGACCTTGGGCTCGAGATTACCCTATTCCAGCCATTTCGCGACTTTGAGGGATTGCCCGAGCCGCAGCGCGGCAAGGCGTTCGACCGGGCAGAGCGCAAGTTCGACCTGATGGAAGCCCTGGGCGCGCCCCTTGTTCTGGTCTGTTCGAGCGTCGCCCCGGCCGCCCTGGGCGGCATCGACCGCGCGGCCGCTGACTTTCGCGAACTGGGCGAACGCGCGGCCCGACGCGGTCTCAAGGTCGGCTACGAGGCCCTTGCCTGGGGGCGTCATGTCAATGACCACCGCGACGCCTGGGAAATCGTCAGGCGGGCCGATCACCCCAATGTCGGATTGATTCTCGACAGCTTTCACTCTCTGTCCCGCCGCATCGACCCTGACACGATCCGCTCCATTCCCGGTGACAAGATTTTCATCGTGCAACTGGCGGATGCGCCGGCGCTCGATATGGACCTGCTGTACTGGAGCCGCCACTTCCGCAACATGCCTGGCGAGGGTGACCTTCCGGTGGTCGATTTTGCCCGCGCCGTTGCGGCGACCGGCTATTCCGGCCCGCTGTCGCTGGAAATCTTCAACGATCAGTTCCGCGCCGGCTCGCCCCGCACCATAGCCGCCGACGGCCACCGCTCGCTGGTGTTTCTCATGGATCAGGTGCGCGAGGCTGAACCCGCCGTGGCGCCACCCCTGCCCGCGCTCCCGCCCCGGGTGCCGGTCACCGGCGTCTCCTTTGTCGAGTTCACCGCCGACGAAGAGGAGGCCGAGGCCCTGCGCACCGTTCTGCGCCAGCTCGGCTTTACCCGCACCGGCCGCCACGTCAGCAAGAGCGTGGAGCGCTTCAGCCAGGGGGCCATCAATATCGTGGTCAATACCGAGCGCGAGGGCCTGGCCCATGCCGCCTATCTCACGCACGGGACCTCGGCCTATGCCATGGGCCTGGAGGTGGAAAACGCCAGCGCCACGCTGGCGCGCGCCCGCGCCCTGGGCGCCCAGCCCTTTGCGCAGCGGGTCGGCCCGGGTGAACTCACCATTCCGGCGGTTCGCGGCGTCGGCGGGGGCGTTGTCTATTTTCTCGATGACAAGTCCGACCTGGCCCGGGTCTGGGACATCGAGTTCAATCCAGAGCCGAACCCGGGCATGTCCGGCGCAGGCCTGGTCGGGTTCGACCACGTCGCGCAGACCATGAACTACGAGGAGATGCTGACCTGGATCCTGTTCTACCGGTCGATTTTCGTCGTGGACAAGGGCCCCATGGTCGATGTCGTCGATCCATCCGGCCTGGTGCGCAGCCAGGTCATCGAAAGCCCGTCCGGGTCGCTGCGCCTGACACTCAATGGCGCCGAGAGCCGCCGCACCCTTGCCGGGCGTTTCATTGCCGAAACCTTCGGCTCGAGCGTCCAGCATATCGCGCTCAAGACGGACGACATATTCCACACCGCCGCAGTCCTGCGCCGCAATGGCCTGTCAACGCTGGAGATTTCCCAGAACTACTATAGCGACCTCGACGCCAGGCTGGGGCTGGACCCGGACCTGCTCGAGCGCCTGCGCAGCGCCAACCTGCTCTATGACCGCGACGACAAGGGCGAGTACTTTCAGCTCTATTCGTCCAGCTTCGGCGAAGGCTTCTTCTTCGAAGTCGTCCAGCGCACCGGCGGCTATGCCGGATATGGCGCCGTCAACGCCCCCTTCCGCATCGCTGCCCAGAAGCGTTCTGTCCCCAACGACGCCGGGGCCTGAACAGGTTGGCAAGCCACAGGATTGATCCCGGCGTGGATCGGCCGGATTGCCCTGTCAGAAAAATGAAAGGTGATGCATTTGGTAGCGGAGGACAGGTTGCGGCAGGACCCACACACCCTCCGATACTCTGAGAACTGGCTACAAATCCTTGACAAATAAGAGAAAACGGATCCTATCGATGTGGAGCGTTGCGACTAATCCCGATGCTAGTGGCCGCGGGTTCCCTAGCGCAGCCCCCAATGGCCAGTTCCAATACCACTGATAGATCGAAATAGGTCCTCCCTCAGTCCATCCCAGTTTTGAGAGTCGGAGGAGTGATTCTCAATTTCACGACGAATGCCAGCGCGTTGACCACGTGATAGTGGCTTGCCATCTAGTCTCTCGATTTCAGCGTATAATTGGGTATAAATTGCTTCCCCACCCAAAATAGTCAGGGCTTCCACTATCTGGCTTCGTCTCTTACCCATATCCCCCCGCAGTCTTTCCACATCCTAACTTCACGGACGCTTCCTTACCTCAGTCGCTCCAAGTTAGCCGGCATTTTCATGGCTGCCCACCCCTCCCCCGAACAGTGCGGTTCTGTTCCTTGTCATGGTAGCGGGTCCTTTGGGGGCGACAATCAATAAGTCAACAAAACAACTCGCCAGCAGCTCTGTAGCCGCAATAAACGCGATGTTTCCTGTGAAACTATACAGTTAAATCAAATACTTAACATGTAGACTGGTAGCGGAGGAGGGATTTGAACCCCCGACACATGGATTATGATTCCACTGCTCTAACCAACTGAGCTACTCCGCCCCAAGGGGCCACCAGCGCTGTTTCGCCGGTGCGCGCCTTACTAAGGTTGCGAGCCTTACCCTGTCAAGCGCCAGCCGAAGGCGCAGAGGCATTTTCCCGCTGCCCATTTTTCTTGCCAAAGCCGGCGGCGCGGCGTCATCTCCGGCGTGAACCGTGTGGACCTTTGCCAAGTGGATAGTTTTGATCGCCTGCCCGAGAGCGGCACCATTGCTCTCATCGCCACCTTTACCGCACGCGCCGGCCATGCAGAGGCGGTGGACGGCCTGCTGGCCGAATTCGCGGCCAAGGTTCGCGCGGAACCCGGCAATATCGCCTTCGACTGCTATCGCGACGCCGCTGACCCGAAAAAATTCATCGTCCACGAGATCTATCGCGACAAGGCCGCCTTCGCCGCCCATATCGGCGCCGCCTCCGGGGCGAGCTTCAACGCGGCATTGCAGCACCTGATCGTCGAGCCGAACTCGGTTCTCACCTTTCTCTCGCCGCTGACGAGCGCCTGAGCCACTGTTCAAAAATCCGCACCAATCCGTTGCGACTGACGCCCTTTCATGCGCAACACGCGGCCCATACATTTCTCGTCGAACCCGGCGCATGGGCGCCGCATGAGGAGACATGACCATGACACTCGAACTGGGCGGTATCCATCACCTGACGGCCGTAACCGCAGACGCCCCGCGGAACCTCAAATTCTATACCCAGACCCTGGGCATGCGGCTGATCAAGAAGACGGTGAACCAGGACGATACTTCGGCCTATCACCTGTTCTACGGCGACGGCGTTGCCTCGCCGGGCGCCGACCTGACCTTCTTCGATTTCAACACGATGCGCGAACAGCGCGGCAACCATACTGTGGGCCGCACCGGATTGCGCGTCGACAGTGAAGAGACGCTGAAATGGTGGAAGGAGCATCTGCAAGCCAACCAGGTGTCAACATCCGGCATCAAGGATCGCTTCGGGCACCTGTCCCTGGATTTCGAGGATTTCGAAGGCCAGCGTTTCCGCCTCGTGGTCGACGCCAACAATACCGTCATCCCCTGGGAAAAATCCCCGGTACCGGCTGACAAGCAGATCATCGGTCTGGGGCCCATCACCCTGTCCGTGCCCAAGCTCGAACCCACCGATGCCATGCTGACGCGTGTCATGAACATGCGCCAGGTCCGCCACTATCCGGCCCGCGAGCGCGGCGGGGAAACCTTCGTTTATGAAATGGGTCCGGGCGGCCCGGCCGCGGAACTGCATGTTTCAGTCGATCCGAGCCTGCCCAATGCCAGGCCCGGTGCCGGCGGCGTTCATCACGTCGCCTTCCGTACGCCGGATCAGGACAGCCTGCGCCAGTGGATCGAGCGGATAAACGGCTTCGGCATCCGCTCCTCGGGCGAGGTCGAGCGCTTCTACTTCACCTCGCTCTATTTCCGTGAGCCCAACGGCATCCTGTTCGAGATCGCCACCGACGTTCCTGGCTTTGCCGCCGACGAGCCGATGGAAAGCCTCGGCGAAACCCTGGCCCTGCCGCCCTTCCTCGAAGGCCGCAGGGCCCAGATCGAGGCGGGCCTCAAGCCGCTGGTCTAAAAAAACCGCCGGGTGGACATGTCCACCCGGCGCTTCTGTTCAGGGCCCCCATCGGCATTGCCGAGCCGGTGAGGGATGCCGGCTGGTCCTCAGCGCTCCGATCCAACGTCCGGCTTCAAGAGCGCCGCCATATCCACCAGCCGGATGAACTCGGCGCGATAGCCACCCTCGTCAGCGCCACGCCCGGCCTGCGCCAGGGACTTGATCTGGCTCCAGTTCATGCCCGAGCCATAGGCGCTCGACTTGAGCTTCTGCCCGAAGGCAGCGACGGCGGCGGCGAACTGCGCATCGGCCCCGGCGGCTTCGATCGTCTCGTAGGAGACATCGGCAGTGACCGGCACCTCGATGAGCTGGCTCACATCGCTGTCCGGCAGCTTGTAGCGCATCTTGAGGAAGGCGAGTTCGGAGCTGTCCTCAACCGCGCCGACCGTGCCATAGCGCAGCGGATCGACCTGTTCTCCACCCGAACCCACCGGCGTGATTTCATAAAGCGCGGTCACCGTTGTGCCGGCCCCGACATCGCCGGCATCGACCGCGTCATTGTTGAAATCCTCGCGGTTGAGCGCGCGGGTTTCGTAGCCGATGAGGCGGTATTCGGCGACCTGGGCGGGGTTGAACTCCACCTGCACCTTCACATCCTTGGCAATGGTGTGCAGCGTGCCGCCGATTTCCTCGACCAGCACTTTCTTGGCCTCGGCAAAGCTCGAAATATAGCTGGCATTGCCATTCCCGTTCTGCGCCAGGGCCTGCATGGTGGCGTCATCGAGATTGCCGCGCCCGAAACCGAGCACGGAAAGGCTGATGCCGCTTGCCCGCTTGTCGGCGATGAAGTCCTCGAGCGCCGCCGGATTGTCGATACCGACATTGAAGTCGCCATCGGTGGCCAGGATCACGCGATTGGTGCCATCGGCAATCTTGGCCTGTTCGGCCAGCCGGTAGGCAAGTTCGATCCCCTGCGCCCCGGCCGTGCTGCCACCGGCCCAAAGCTGGTCGAGTGCAGCCATGATCGACGCCTTGTTGTCGGCGCTGGTCGGCTCCAGCGCCACCCCGGCCGAGCCGGCATAGGTGACGATCGATACCGTATCATTGGCCGAAAGCTGGTCGAGCAGCAGGCCGAAGGCGCGCTTGAGCAGCGGCAGCTTGTCCGGCGCGTCCATCGATCCCGAAGTGTCGATGAGAAACACCAGATTGCTCTTGGTGTCGGCCAGGACCGGCTCAAATCCCTTGATGCCGATCTGCAGGATCTGCGTCTTGTCGTTCCAGGGCGTCGGAAACAGTTTCACGTCGGGCGCAAAGGGCGTCTCGGCGTCTGCGGCAGCCGGATAATCATAGGGGAAATAGTTGATCAGTTCCTCGATCCGGACCGCATCGCGCTCGGGCACATAGCCGTCTTCGAGCAGCCGCCGCACATAGGAATAGCTGGCCGTGTCGACATCGAGCGAAAAGGTCGAGACCGGCTCCTCGGCAGCGACCTTGAGCCGCTGCTCCTCAAAGCTGGTAAAACTGTCGCCGCTGGGTTCGCTCGTCTGGCTGGGCGGTGCATAGGTCATGTGGTCGGCCACCGCGCCACCGAGGGGTACGACCGACATGGTCTGCTGGCTGGGCGCCGCGCCGGTCTGCATCTGCCGGTTGACGGCCGAGGGCGCCGGCGCGGGCGCGGGCGCCACTTCCATCGTCGGTGCGGGCATGGGCTCCGCCATCACCATATCGGCGGCCGCTTCACCTTCGGCATCGACGACTGCCGGGGCAGCGGCCGGCTCGGCCTTGGCCCGTTCCTGTGGCGCTGCAACGACGACATCCTCGACCACGTCCTCTTCGACCACCGGCACGGTTGGCTGTGGCTCGGATCGCGTCCGGCTCGCCAGTTCGCTCGGGGTCAGAGCGGTGGAATTATAGAGCTGATAGCCAAGAGGCAGCAGCAGGAGGGCGATTGCGGCTGTACCGATGCCGACGGGAATGCGCTGGTCCATGATCGAAATCCTCTTCCAGGATGTGATGATGGACTTAAGACGCGAGCCCGCGCCGTTTCCTTTGGTGGCTGACGGATTTTTTTTGCGATTTTCTTCGGCGAAGGCCGTGCGGGCGGCTTCCAGGGCACGCTCACGCGCCTCCCGGCGCGGTGGTGGCGGGCTCGCCTTCAGGCTTTCGAATGGATCGCGGTCTTCGGGAAAGCTCATAGCAGCCCCCTCAATGTCTTGCGGGCTTCGTGCACATGAAAGGAAACCGTCGCCTCCTTGATCCCCATGATCGCGGCGGCTTCGGCATGGCTGAGATCCTCGGCATAGACCAGCAGCACGGCATCGCGCTGCTTGTCCGGCAGGGCGCGCACCGCATCCCAGACCTGGCTGGTGGTCACGGCCATTTCCTGTTCGGCCTCCTGATCAGCCGGCGCGACCTCCGCATAGGCGCTGGTCTGCCGGCCCCGTCTCTGCCCGGCCCGCAGGTGGTCGCGTGCCGCATTGATGGTGATGCGATAGACCCAGGAGGAAAAGGCGCTGCGCCCGTCAAACCGGCCGATGGCCTGACCGACCTTGACGCAAACCTCCTGGGCGATGTCCTCAGCGTCGCTGCGATTGC
This sequence comes from Devosia sp., assembly GCF_025809055.1. Lineage (NCBI taxonomy): Bacteria > Pseudomonadati > Pseudomonadota > Alphaproteobacteria > Hyphomicrobiales > Devosiaceae > Devosia > Devosia sp. The sequence continues at coordinate 1,915,623 of NZ_CP075529.1, forward strand.
CGCACCAGCGCCACGCCGTTCTGTAGATGCGGTCGTAGTGATCCTCGATCAGCTCGGAAAAGGCCTCGGGATCGCCGTTGCGGGCGCGCACCACCAGGGCCTCGGTCAAGGCCTGGGGGTCTGGCGGGGGTGCGGCGGTCAGTCCCATGAGTTGTGCATGCACGCTTTGTCTCTTCGGGCTATTCTAGAGGCTAAGACGATGCGCCCGGGAAAATCCTTTGGTGTCATCCAGAGTTTTTTCGCCTCTTTCGAAAGCAGGTGCCATGACCAACGAAAAACCCGGCCCCTTCGGCCTCAATCGCACCCGCATCTTTCTGCTCGCCCTCGGCGCCCTGGTGCTGGTCATCACCGTCTCGATGATGATGGGGGGCCTTGGCTCCTACAATGCCCTCAAGGAAGCCGCCAATGCGGCCAAGGAGCCAACGGCCGAACAGCTGAGCGGGGATTGATGGCGGCGCGGCCCTCCCCTCTCCCCTTGTGGGAGAGGGTGGATCGCGCGCAGCGCGAGACGGGTGAGGGGTTACTTCCCGCAAACGCCGTAACGCCTTGCTGATCCCGTACCCCTCATCCGCCCTTCGGGCACCTTCTCCCACAAGGGGAGAAGGAAGGTCGAGCCGGTGAGGGGGATGGTGCCAATTGCGCTGAGGGGCGGGTCATGGCAGACCCTCCACGCCCGTCGCGGCCTCCCGCTCATCCGGCATTGCGCGCCACCTTCTCCCGAGGGGGAGAAGAAATAGCGCCTAGGCCACCAGCGCCTGCGGCACCGCTTCGGCGATGAAGCCGCCGCCCAGCACCTCGCTGGTCGCCCCGTCATCGGCGTAGAACACGCAGGCCTGGCCCGGCGACACGCCATATTCGCCGCTGACCAGCGTCACATAGACGGCGCCATCGCGCATCTGGATCACCGCCGGCTGCGGGCCGCGGGTCGAGCGCACCTTGACCTCGACCGGAGCGCCATTGCCGGCGCTGGCCTCGGCCAGCGGAACCGCACCGAGCCAATTGACGTCGCGCAGGCGCACCGTATGGGTCTTGAGCGCCTCGCGCGGACCGACGATGACGCGGCCCGTGCGGTGATCGAGCTTGATCACATAAAGCGGTTCGCCCGCCGCGACGCCCAGGCCCTTGCGCTGGCCGATGGTGTAATGAACGATACCCTCGTGCATGCCGAGCACGCGCCCGTCGAGATGCACGATTTCCCCCGGGGACAGGGCCTCGGGGTGCATCTTGGCGATGATATCGGCATATTTGCCCTGCGGCACGAAGCAGATGTCCTGGCTGTCGTGCTTGTCGGCGATTTCGAGATCGAACTCGCGCGCCAGGTCGCGAACATCCTTCTTGCTCATGCCGCCTAGCGGAAAGCGCAGGAAATCGAGCTGTTCGGCCGTGGTCGCAAACAGGAAATAACTCTGGTCGCGGTCGCCATCGACCGGCCGGAACAATTGCCGCCGCCCATCGTCCCCCAGTCGCGTCTGCACATAGTGGCCCGTGGCCAGCACATCGGCGCCCAGATCCCGGGCCACTGCCATCAGGTCGACGAACTTGACCGACTGGTTGCAGGCGATGCAGGGCACGGGCGTCTCGCCCTGCTGATAGGCATTGGCAAAGGGCTCGATGACCGACGCCTTGAAGCGCTCTTCGTAGTCGAGAACATAGTGGGGAATGCCCAGTTTGGCCGCCACGCGCCGCGCGTCGTGAATATCCTGGCCAGCGCAGCAGGCACCCTTGCGGTGCGTCGCCTCGCCGTGATCATAGAGCTGCAGGGTAATGCCCACCACTTCATAGCCCTGGCGGGCCAGAAGTCCGGCGACGACTGAAGAGTCCACGCCCCCGGACATGGCGACGACGACGCGCGTGTCCTCCGGGCGCTTGGCGATATCAAGCGAATTCAACATCTTTTCTCGGTTCCGGTTGGGGTCAAGGGCCAGCGGAATGCGTGGGCGGCGTCATACGCCCAAGGGGGGCATCTGTCCATCATCACCCGGCAGCTTTTGCCGGGGCTGGGCAGACTTGGCCGGGCCAGCCGCACACCCAATCCGCCCACAAGGGCGCCAAGCGCTTGATAAACAATCCCGTTTTCAAGCCGCAAAAACTGGCAAGGGTCTTGCATTGCCCTATCCGGAATTGTCTTTGCATCGAGGCCAAAGTGGCATCTCACCTGACCGTCAGCAGTTTCGCCTCCGGCGCCGCCCCCACCACGCGGTCCCTGTCCGGCCAGTCTGGCGCGGACCAGTCCGGCGGGCTGATGGGTCTGTTTGGGGCACTTTTGTCCGGCATTGCCGGGACGGAAACCGGCGCGGCCACCGCTGCCGCCAACAGCAGCCAAAGCCGCTTGGACTTCAATCTTGGCGATCTGGTCAAATTCGGCCTCGAAACCGGCGCGACCGGCGAAGATGGCGGCGACAGTCATGGTCTCGACCTGGCCCTCGCCCTGGCAGCACCCGCCCAGGCCCAGGTGACGCCCCAGCCGGTCGTCGACTTCATCGAGGCGCTCACCGCCCTCAAGATCAATCTCGATTCCGGCGAACCCATCGATCCGGGCCTGTTGGGTGACGTCGAGGAGAAACTGGGCGCGCTGAGCGCGGCACTGGGCCTCGACCTGGCGGCACTCGCCATTCCCGATGATTTCCAGGCCCTGCTTGAAAAGGTCGGCAATACCCATTCCGGCCTGACCGGAACCCTGAGCCAGTTGCTCGGCCCGCTGGCACAATCCTTCGATCAGGCCCTCGCTGGTGACAGCGATGACGCCAGCACCCATGCCAAGGTGACGGCCAGCACCGACGCCGAGCTTCTCGCCCGCCTCAATAGCCTGGGCGACCGGATCGGCGCCCTGTTGTCGAGCCTCGGCAAGGGTGAGGTCTCGGCCGACAAGCTCGCTGCGCTGGGCCTCACGCCCGGCCAGCCCGCCGTAGCCGAGATCGAGCAGGCCATTGCCCGCTTCTCCGCCGGTATTCTGGCTGACGCCGAAACGGTGCCGCATGAGCCCGAACTGGCCACGCCGACCCTGAAGGTCACCGAAACGGTGATCTCCGGGCGCAGCGACGGCGAACCGGCCAAGACCACGCCGGGCACCAATTCGGCAGGCGTCGACACCAGCCGCGCCGTTGCCAGCACGGACCAGAAGTCGAGCGATGTCGACACCTCGGCCCGCGATGGCAAGAGCGACAGTGACGGGGGCAATTCCAGCGAGCAGAAACCCTCCCGGAGCCCGGACACACCGGCCCTGCACGAGCGGGCGAAGGACAATGGGCCGCGCACACAGCCGGTTGCCGCCGCTCCGGCCGCTGCACCCACCGAAGTCAGCGAAGCCGCAACCGCACAGAACCACGGCACGCGGCTGGATGCCGTCGCCGCGCCTCGCGTCATTCAGGCCGGCTACCAGACCAGCCAGCAACAGCTCAACCTGCCCCAGATTGCCTTCGAACTCGCCCGCCAGGCCGGCGACGGCAATACCCGTTTCCAGATCCGTCTCGATCCGCCCGAATTGGGCAAGATCGATGTGCGCCTCGACATCGACACCTCCGGCAAGGTCAATGCCCGCCTGACGGTGGAAAAATCGGAAACGCTGGACCTCATGCAGCGCGACCAGCGCGCACTGGAACAGGCCCTGCGACAGGCAGGCCTCGATACCGGCAAGACCAATCTCGAATTTTCGCTGAAGCAGAACCCGTTTTCCGGCCAGGGCGCCGGTCAGGACCAGGCCGGGCACAAGGATGGCCCGGACAGTTCCAGCACCGACGGCCAGGCTGAAACGGCGGCCGAAGATGCGCTGCCTCTTGTCAATCTCTACCGCGGCACCCTGCAGGCCAGCGGCGTCAATATTATCGCGTAAGGAGTTAGGACCATGGCCGTCGACGGCGTTTCAGGATCGACCAGCAGTGTGATGTCAGGCTCGCGCAGCACCATTGCGCAGAACTTCGACACCTTCCTCAACATCCTCACCACCCAGCTCAAGAACCAGAATCCGCTGGATCCGCTGGACACCAACCAGTTCACCCAGCAACTGGTCCAGTTCACCGGCGTGGAACAGCAGCTCAAGACCAATGACTTCCTCGAGGCCCTGCTGACCAATACGCAGCAGGCTTTCCGGGCCGATGCCGTCTCCTATATCGGCAAGCAGGTGACCGCCTCGGGCAAGACCGCCGAACTCAAGGATGGCGGCGCCTACTGGGCCTACAATGCCGACGCCAATGTCGCCAATGCCACGGTCACCATCAAGAACGCCGCCGGCAGCGTGGTCTATACCGAAACCGGTTCGCTCAATGCCGGTCCGGGCAGTTTCCTGTGGGACGGCATGGGTACCGACGGCAACAAGCAGGCCGACGGTGTCTATACGATCGAGATCAAGGGCACGAACCTGGCCGGCAACACCGTTCAGGTGTCCACATCGTCGATCGGCGTCGTCAGTGCCGTCGATTTCTCGGGCTCCGAGCCCATGCTGACCGTGGGCAAGAACAAGATCGCGCTGTCCGACGTGACCGATGTGCGCCTCGTGACCGAGACCACGACCGACACCGGCGCCTGATTTCCGGCCACATCGCCACCCAGACCCCGTTCGGCAACGAGCGGGGTTCTGGCTTGTCCCGCGCTGCCCACAATTGATTGATAATCCAGCCGTTTCTTAACCGGTTGTAAGTTTCCCCTTAGGGGTATCTTAAGGCCAATGGCCTACTCTCTTCTCATATGGTCAGGTTTGAGTAGAGAGTAAAATGACCGTACAGATGCGTCCCCGCGTGAAGTACGTTATCGGCCCGGACGGAAGTCCGCTGACGATAGCAGATCTGCCTCCGGCCAATACGCGCCGTTGGGTGATCCGCCGAAAAGCAGAAGTTGTCGCCGCCGTTCGCGGTGGCCTGTTGAGCCTGGAAGAGGCCTGCGAGCGCTATACGCTCAGCGTGGACGAATTCCTCAACTGGCAGGCCGCGATCGACAAGCATGGACTTGCCGGTCTCAGGACAACCTGGATCCAGCACTACCGCGAAGGGTAGGAATTGGCGGGCCGCGCCGGGCAGCTTGCTCCGATGGCGTAGTCTGCGATTCCGTTCCCCCGAGCCCGGGTCGGACAGACCTGCCGGAACACACACATTCGAACCCGCCCGCGCAAGCTGGCGGGTTTGTTTCGTTCTGACATCACCTCAGGACCACGCCCAGAACCTCGATCAAGGCAACGCCAACCGCCCACGTTCACATTTCCTTAACCGGCACCGGCAGTTTCTGCCCAAATTTGCAAGCTGCAACAGCTGGTTAATACATTGTTTACCATCCACTAGGTAATTTTTGCCCATCGGTCGATGGGGGCTCCGACGACCGCGGCACAGTAGCTTTGAGTGGCGGCGTGGAAAGTCTGACGAACCTAATCAACCGGATCGGCCTGCCGCGTATCGCGGCCATGGCCCTGGTCGCCCTGCTGATGCTGGGCTTTTTCGGCTTTCTGATGATGCGGGCGCAGACGCCGAACCTGGCTCCGCTCTATTCCGGCCTCAGCCTCGAAGACTCCTCCGCCATCGTCAGCGAGCTGCAGACCCTCAACATTCCCTATGACCTGCGCGGCGAAGGCGACACGATACTGGTGCCGCGCGACCAGATCACCTCCACCCGCATGACCCTGGCCGGCGAAGGCCTGCCGACGCGCGGCCAGGTGGGCTATGAAATCTTCGACCAGCAATCGACCCTCGGCGCCACCAGCTTCGTCCAGAACATCAACAATGTCCGGGCGCTTGAAGGCGAATTGGCCCGCACCATCGCCTCGCTGACCCGCATCAAGGGCGCCCGCGTCCATCTGGTTCTGCCCGAGCGCGAACTGTTCCGCCGCGAGCGCCAGGACCCCTCGGCTTCCATCGTGCTGTCGGTGCGGGGCGAATTGTCCAACGGGGAAATCCGCGCCATCCAGCACATGGTCGCTTCGGCCATCGAGGGGCTGACGCCGAGCCGGGTGTCCATTGTCGACGACCAGGGCAATCTGCTCGCCTCCGGCAGTGCCGAAGACGCCGCCGGCGCCATGACCGGGCAAAACGACGAGCGCACCCTGGGTTTCGAAAATCGCCTCCGTACCCGCGTCGAGGACATGCTGGCCAATGTCGTCGGCCCGGGCCGCGCCCGCGTCGAGGTTGCCGCCGAGCTCGATTTCAACCGCTCCACCACCACCCAGGAAATGTTCGACCCCGACGGGCAGGTGGTGCGCTCGACCCAGACCCGCGAATCCGAAAATCTCAGCGGCGGCGCCAATGGTCAGGTGACCGTGGCCAATGAACTGCCGGGTGCAAGCCAGAACAATGGCACGGCCGGCGCCACCGAGCAGGGCACCTCGACCGAGGAAGTGGTCAATTACGAAATCTCCAAGACCACCCAGACCAATGTGACCGAGGCCGGCTCGGTCAAGCGCCTCTCGGTCGCCGTGGTGGTCGATGGCACCTATGCCGATGACGGCAATGGCGGCAGCAGCTATGCGCCGCGCACTGCCGACGAAATCGCCCAGATCCTGACCCTGGTCCGCTCGGCCGTCGGCTATTCCGCCGATCGCGGTGACAGTGTCGAAGTGGTCAACATGCAGTTCGCCGCCCGCCCCGACCTGGCCCCGCCCGGCACCGATCAGACGGCTGGCCTTCTGGACTTCACCCGCGACGACCTGATGAACGGCGCCGAAATGGCCGTCACCCTGCTGATCGCGCTGGCACTGGTCTTCTTCGTCATGCGGCCGTTGATCAAGAAGGTCCTGACCCCCGAATCCCGCCCGCTGGCCCTGCCGGTCGCTGCCGAACTCGGCCATCACGGTGTCATGGGCGCCGATGGCCGTATCGTGGGCGGCGAGGAAGAGCTGCCCCCGCCCCCGCCAAGGGACAAGACGCCGGCCTGGGTCACCAACGCCAAGTCCATGGGCGAAACCCAGCTCCAGACCCTCAAGACCGTGGGCAACCTCGTCGAGGAAAACCCCAAGCAGGCCGCGCTGATCGTGCGCGACTGGCTCTCTAGCGCGGCGTAGATCTGATGGCCCTGGTTTCCCAATCGCTCGACGATACCCGCTCCGACAGCCCCATGCCCACGACCATGGGCGCCCAGCTCCAGGTTGGCGGTGAAAACCGCCTGCTCAAGGGCGACGAAAAGGCTGCCGCGCTGCTGCTCGCCCTGGGCCCGGATTACGGCAAGCCCATTTTCGACGAACTCGATGAGCTCGAGGTCAAGCAGCTTTCGCGCGCCATGGTGCGGCTGGGCCCGATCACCCAGGAAATGCTCGACGACCTGATGATCGAGTTCGTCACCACGATCTCCTCGAACGGCTCGCTCTCGGGCAATACCGATTCCACCGAACGCCTCCTCCTCAGCTTCCTGCCGCAGGACAAGGTCGATGCGATCATGGAGGAAATCCGTGGCCCGGCCGGCCGCAACATGTGGGAAAAGCTCTCCAACGTGCAGGCCGACGTGTTGGCGGCCTATCTCAAGAACGAATATCCCCAGACCATTGCCGTGGTGCTGTCCAAGATCGCCACGGAACACGCCTCCAAGGTGCTGGCTGTGCTGCCCGAAGAACTGGCCACCGATGTCGTCCAGCGCATGTTGGGGCTCGATCCGGTGCAGAAGGAAATTCTCGAAAAGATCGAGATGACCCTTAGGACCGAGTTCATGTCGACGCTCAATCACACCAAGCGGCGCGACAGCCATGAGCAGATGGCCGAAATCTTCAACGCCTTCGATCGCCAGACCGAAGCACGCTTCATCACCAATCTCGAAGAAGCCAATCGCGACGACGCCGAGCGCATCAAGCAGCTCATGTTCACCTTCGAGGACCTCGGGCGGCTGGAAATGTCGGCCATCCAGACCCTGCTGTCCAAGCTCGACAAGCGCGACCTTGCCCTGGCGCTCAAGGGTGCCAGCGACGCGCTCAAGGAGTCCTTCTTCTCCAACATGTCGAGCCGCGCCGCCAAACTGCTGCAGGACGATATGAGCGGCATGGGCCCGGTCCGCGTCAAGGATGTGGACGAAGCCCAGACCCGCATGGTCGCAACCGCCAAGGACCTGGCCGCCAAGGGTGAGATCATCATCCTCAAGACCAAGTCCGACGACCAGATGATTGCGTGACGCCATGGCCAGCCCCGCACGCTTCACCTTCGATCTGGACCTGACCAGCCGCTCCGGGCGCCGCGCCGCGCCGCCGGTGCCATCCATTCCCGAGGATGTCGTCGCCCAGTTGGTCGCCAATGCCCGCGAAGAGGCTTTTGCCGAAGGCCGCGCCGCTGGTGCCCGCGATGCTGAAGCCATGGCTGCCCAGACCATCGCCGCTGCCGCGGCGACGCTGGCCACCCAGACCGCACAGATGACGCGGGCCTTTGACGAGGCCCTCGGCGAACAGCATGACGAGGCCGTTGGCCTGGCCATGACCATCGGCCGCAAGCTGGCGCTGCACCTGGTGGCCCGGTTCCCGATCACCGAGCTCAAGGCGCTCATTTCCGAATGCCTGCCCAGCCTTAGCGGCGTGCCGCATCTGGTGATCCGCTGCCACCCCGATCTGGCCGATGCCATCCGCGATGCAGCCGAGGCGCAGATGACCAGTTCCGGGTTTGCCGGCCGGCTGATCGTCATGGGTGATCCCGATATCCGCATCGGCGACGGGCGCCTGGAATGGGCCGATGGCGGCCTGGTCCGCGACATCGCGGCCACCGGCGGCGAAATCGACCGGCAAATTGCGACCTATCTGGCGGCCAAGACCCGCCGAAACGGCTAAGGAGACTTCTGTCATGGCCGATCCGAATGACGATACCGCCGCCGACGCGTTCAGCCTCGACGAAATGCAGGCCCAGGCTCACGAAGCCGGCCAGCAGGCCTTTATCGAGCGCAGCGCCGCCGACCTCGAAGCCGTATTCGACGTGCCCGTCCGCGTATCTGTGGTCCTCGGCCGCACCAAGATGCCGGTCTCCAACCTGCTCAAGCTCGATACCGGAACGGTGATCGAGCTGGATCGCCAGGTTGGCGAGGCTGTCGAAATCTTCATCAATGATCGTCTGGTCGCCCGTGGTGAGATCGTGCTGGTCGAGGACCGGCTCGGCGTCACCATGACCGAAATCATCAAGCCGCAGTAAGGGACCGAGCCATGCGCCTCCTCATCATCGGAGCCCTCGAAGGTCAGCTCTCAACCGCCACCAAGATGGCCATGGATGGCGGCGCCAAGGTCGCCCACGCGCCCTCCATCGAGATCGCCCTCGCGGCCCTGCGGTCAGGCAAGGGAGCCGACCTGCTGCTGGTCGATGTCATGATGGACATTGCCGGGCTGATCGCCGCTCTCGAAGGCGAGCGCATCGCCATCCCCGTCGTCGCCTGTGGCGTCGAGACCAATGCCGCCGCCGCCGTCAACGCCATCCGCGCCGGCGCCAAGGAATACATCCCCCTGCCCCCCGATGCCGAGCTGATCGCCGCCGTGATCGCCGCCGTGGCGCGGGAAACCTCGGATTTCCTGTATCGCGACCCGGCCATGGAGCGCGTCGTGCGCATGGCCGAGCAGATCGCCGGCTCGGAAGCCTCCATCCTCATCACCGGTGAAAGCGGCACGGGCAAGGAAGTCATTGCCAAATATGTCCATGCCCGGTCCAAGCGCGCCAATCGCCCCTTCATCTCCGTCAATTGCGCGGCCATCCCCGAGGCCCTGCTGGAATCGGAGCTGTTCGGGCACGAAAAGGGCGCCTTTACCGGCGCTGTAGCCCGGCGTATCGGCAAGTTCGAGGAAGCCAGCGGCGGGACGCTCCTGCTCGATGAAATCTCGGAAATGGACGTGCGGCTGCAGGCCAAGCTGCTGCGCGCCATCCAGGAGCGGGTGATCGACCGGGTGGGCGGCACCAAGCCGGTGCCGGTCGATATCCGCATCCTCGCCACCTCCAACCGCAACCTGACCGAGGCGGTGCGCGAAGGCAGTTTTCGCGAAGACCTGCTGTTCCGGCTCAATGTCGTCAATCTCAAGCTGCCGGCCTTGCGCGCCCGCCCGGGCGACATCATTGCTCTCTCCGAGCATTTCGTTGCCAAATACGCCAAGGCCAATGGCCTGCCGCCGCGCGAACTGTCCTCGGCGGCGCGTGAAGCGCTGGTCCAGGCGCCCTGGCCGGGCAATGTCCGCGAACTCGAAAACACCCTGCACCGGGCCGTGCTGCTGTCCTCCGGCGATGTCATCGGCCCCGATGCCATCGTCCTGCCCGACGGCATGGGCCTGACCGAAGCCGCCCAGGCCACCTCCCCGGCCCAGCAGCTGGCCCAGACCGCCGAGACCATGAACCGCGCGCTGGTCGGCCGCACGGTCGCCGATGTCGAGCGCGACCTGATCCTCGATACGCTCGACCATACCCTCGGCAACCGCACCCATGCCGCCAATATCCTGGGCATCTCCATCCGCACGCTGCGCAACAAGCTCAACCAATATGCCGACGAGGGCGAACACGTGCCCGAACCTGGCGAAAAGCGGGGGGCGGCTTAAGCTTTATGCCCCGCAACACCACCGTGTCATTCCGGCGCAGGCCGGAATCCAGATCCGCCACTCTCCGCGCCCACCTGGTGCGCGGTGAAGCCAGCGCATGGATCCCGGCCTTCGCCGGGATGACATTGGTGTTTGGGGAAGCATCGTGACCGACATCCAATCCGGCAACAAATCAAGCTTCCAGTTTCCCTCCATCGCGCAGGTGATGAACACCCTGCGCTCGGGGGATATTGCGCTTGCCACCGGGGTGATGGGGCTGATCGTCATCCTCATCGTGCCCATGCCGGCCATGCTGGTGGACATGCTGCTGGCCATTTCGATCATCTTCTCGGTGATGATCCTGATGACGGCCCTGTTCATTCAGAAGCCGCTGGAATTCTCGTCCTTCCCCACGGTCCTGCTCATCGCAACCATGCTGCGGCTGGGCCTAAACCTGGCCACCACACGCCTGATCCTGGGCGAGGGCCATAACGGCACCGCGGCCGCTGGTCACGTCATCGAAGCCTTCGGCAGCTTCGTCACCCATGGCAATTTCGTCATCGGGCTGGTCGTGTTCATCATCCTCGTGATCGTCAATTTCATCGTCATCACCAAGGGTTCGGGCCGTATCGCCGAAGTCGCGGCGCGCTTCAGCCTCGACGCCATGCCCGGCAAGCAGATGGCCATCGACGCCGATCTGTCGGCCGGCCTCATCGACGAGGACACCGCCAAGAAGCGCCGGGCCGAACTCGAAGGCGAAAGCGCCTTCTTCGGCAACATGGACGGTGCCAGCAAGTTCGTGCGCGGCGACGCTATTGCCGGCCTGATCATCACCTTCATCAACGTCTCCGCCGGTATGCTGGTCGGCATCCTGCAGGAGGGCCTGACGTTCCAGGAAGCGGGCAATGTCTATACTCTGCTCACCATCGGCGATGGCCTGGTCAGCCAGATTCCGGCGCTGATCGTCTCGACCGCCGCTGGTATCCTGGTTTCCAAGTCCGGCGTCACCGGCGCTGCCGACAAGGCGCTGACCGGCCAGTTCACCGGCTATCCGCGCGCCCTGGGCATGTCGTCGGCAGTCATGGCGGCCCTGGCGCTGCTGCCCGGCATGCCGCTCCTGCCCTTCATGGCCCTTTCCGGCGCCGCCGGCTACGCCGCCTGGCGCGCCGGTCGCTCCAAGCAGGCCCGTCAGGTCGAAGAAACGGTCAAGCAGATGGCCGAGGCGGCTCCCGCACCGCAGGCTGCCGAGCCCCCGATCACCGACAGCCTCAAGATCGACGATCTCAAACTCGAGCTGGGCTACGGCCTGCTCAGCCTCGTCAAGGAAGACGAAAGCGGCACCGATCGGCTGACCGAACAGATCAAGGCCCTGCGCCGCCAGCTGGCACTGGAACTGGGCTTCGTCATGCCCCCGGTCCGCATTCTCGACAACATGCAGCTCGAGCCCAACGACTACAAGGTGCGCATCAAGGAAGTCGAAGCCGGCGCCGGGCAGATTTTTGCCAACCAGCTCATGGTCATGGACCCCTATGGCAACCCGATCGATCTGCCGGGCACCCATACCACCGAGCCGACCTTCGGCCTGCCCGCCACCTGGATCGAGCCGGCGCTGCGCGACGAGGCGGAGCTGCGCGGTCTCTCCATCATCGATCCGTCGACGGTGATTTCCACGCACCTGACCGAAATCCTCAAGGCCAATGTTGCGGACCTTTTGAGCTACGCCAATGTGCAGTCCCTGCTCTCCGGCCTGCCCAAGGACCAGCAGAAGCTGGTCGAGGACCTGGTGCCGGGCCAGATTTCGGTATCGGGCCTGCAGCGGGTGCTCCAGGCTCTGCTCACCGAGCGCATCTCCATCCGCGACCTGTCCGGTATCCTCGAAGCCATCGCCGAAATCGCCGGCAATGGCCGCTCCATCCAGACCATTACCGAGCATGTCCGGGCGCGCCTGGCTCGCCAGATCTGCGCCGCCAATATGGGCCCAGACGGCAACCTGCCGCTCTTGACCCTCGGCCCGCAATGGGAGCGCGACTTTGCCGAGGCCATGGTCGGCGATGGCGAATCCCGTCACCTCGCCATGGCTCCAAGCAAGCTGCAGCAGTTCATCGCCGCAGTGCAGAACGCCTTCGAGCGCGCCGCCCAACAGGGTGAGCTACCGGTGCTCATCACCTCGCCAGGGATGCGCCCGCATGTCCGCTCGATCATCGAACGCTTCCGCCCGCAGACTGTGGTGATGAGCCAGAACGAGGTTCACCCCCGCATCCGCCTCAAGACCGTCGGCAGCGTCTGATCAGCCGGATCTAGGGCGGTAACCCTAGCCCATGCCACCTGGAACGATCGGGGGCAGGTCGAGCTTTGCCGCCTCCTCGGAGGTGTCGACTTGCTCTTCCTCGGCCAGTTCCCGCTCGGCCTCGTACCAGAACTCCTGCTCGCGGCCCTCGGGCTGCCCCGCCTCGACCCAAAGCTGGTAGGCGCGGTCGCGGATCTTGCTGTCTTCGATCGGTTGCATCTGCCGTTCTCCTTGCTGCTGCTGGATGAACGCGGGGCCTAGCGGCAGGTTGCGCGGGAACGCCAAAGTGAGCCGCGCATTATCGATGGACCAGAAGGGGCTGGCTGATGAAACTGTTTTCCTGCGACCATTGCGGCAATACCGTCTATTTCGAGAACGCGGTCTGCGAGCGCTGTGGTCATGTCCTGGGCTACGCGCCCGAGCATAATGCGCTGGTCTCGCTCGAGCCCGACAATGGCGCCTGGACCAGTCCGGCCCTTGGGACCAACTATGTGTTTTGCGCCAATCAGGCCCATGGCGCCTGCAACTGGCTGGTGCCCGCGGCGCCCGGCGGCGACGTCTATTGTGCGGCCTGCCGCCACAACGAGACCATTCCTGCCATTGCCGATCCGCTCAATCTGGGCCGCTGGCAGACCATAGAGCGCGCCAAGAAGCGGCTGTTCTACTCGCTGATCCGCCTCGGCCTGCCGCTCCACACCCGCAGCGAAGACCCCGGACACGGCCTGGCCTTCCGGTTTCTCGCTGACGACCAGGCCGCGCCCGAGCGTGTGATGACCGGCCATGACAATGGCATCATCACCATCGCGCTGGCCGAGGCCGACGATGCCGAGCGGGAATATAGGCGCACGCGGATGGGGGAACCCTATCGCACCCTGCTGGGTCACTTCCGCCACGAAATCGGGCACCATTTCTGGGACCTGCTGGTCGCCGGCGGTCCGCATCTCGCGCGCTTTCGAGAGCTGTTCGGAGACGAGCGCGCCGACTACGGCCAGGCCCTCGAGGCCCACTACGCCAATGGCGCCCCGGCCGGCTGGTATCACAGCCATATCAGCGCCTATGCCACGTCCCATCCCTGGGAGGATTTCGCCGAGACATTCGCCCATTACCTGCACATCACCGACACGGTCGAGATGGCGGCCGCCTTTGGCGTACGGGCCCGGCCGCGCACCGAGGACAACAGCCTCGCCATGCCGCCAGTGACCTTTGATCCCTACATGGCGCCGGACATGGAGGCGATCGTTGAAAACTGGATCCCCCTCTCCAGCCTCATTAACAATCTCAACCGCGCCGTTGGCCAGCCCGACGCCTACCCGTTCATCCTGACCCCGCCGGTGGTCGAAAAGCTCGGCTTCGTGAACAATCTGGTGCACCAGGCTCATGCCCTCCAGCACCTGTCCAATCTGGAGCGCAGCGGGGCCTGATTGCCCTCGGCTGGTGCCGGCGCTACAAGGCGGGCATGAGCGATATCGTCATTCTGCCGGTCCCCGTCTTTTCCACCCTGTCCAATGCTGCCTTCGCCTTGCGGCGCGAGGTTTTCGTGTGGGAACAGCAGGTGCCCGAAGACGAAGAGCACGACGCCCACGACATGACGGCGACCCATTTTGTCGCCGTGGCGGAGGGTGAAGTGGTCGGAACCCTGCGTCTGCTCCTGCTGGATGAGCATTGCAAGATCGGCCGGGTCGCCGTGCGCCGCGCGTTCCGGGGACGCGGCATTGCCCGAAAACTCATCGCCCAGGCCATGTCGGCTGCGCGCGACATGGGACAGACCCGTTTCTACCTCACGGCCCAGTCCGACAAGCTCGGTTTTTATGAAAGCCTGGGCTTCGTCGCCTTTGGTCCCGAATTCATGGATGGCGGCATGCCGCATCGCGCCATGCGTGATTATGACAAGGCCAGCGCCGTCCTGGTGGATTAAGCCCCGCTTAACGCATTAACCCGGCAGAACCTGCGCCGCCCCGGATTATCCGCTAAGCTCCTGTCTGTCGGTGGGAGCGCGCCCGGCGGACAGCCAATCGGTCCGCAGCGCCGCACCAACCGGTTCGCAGGGTTCTGCGGACAGGAAAACCGCTCTGGGAGGCGGAGAGGACCGGCGCCGCGCCTCGCGGCAGCCGGTCTTTTCAATCCCGGTTCCAGAAAAATGGAAAAAATTGGTTCGGAACGGTCCGGGCGGACCTGCGTTCACCGATCATAACAATGGGCCGCACGCCGCTCCACCTCGCAAGTTTTGCGGCGCGCGGCCCTGTTCACCGCAACGATGAACCTAAGGAGCCTACAATGATCCGCACGCTTTTGACCACCTCGGCTGTTGCCCTGGTCCTCAGCACCGCCGCCATTGCCCAGACTGCTACGCCGGAGACCCCGGCCCCGGACACTACGACCGAGCAGCCGGCTGATACCGCGACCGATCCGGCCGCTCCTGCAGCCGGTGATACGGCGACCGACCCCGCTGCTCCGGCAGACGACGCGGCAGAGGACCCGATGGCACCGGCTGACGATGCGGCTGCTCCGGCCGATGACGCGGCTGCACCGGCTGATGACGCCGCTGCCCCTGCCGACACCATGGAATCCGATGCCGAAATGGCCGATGAGCCTTGGGACATGTCCGCAGGCTACATGGCCGGCGAAGGTGATGCCCTGGTGTCTCAGGTCCTGGGTGCCCCGATCTTCTCCAGCGGCGCTGAAGACGCCGAGCAGATCGGTACCGTCAATGACCTGGTGATCTCCGCCGATGGCGAAATCCATGCCGTGGTGATCGGTGTTGGTGGCTTCCTCGGCATCGGTGAAAAGAGCGTCGCCGTCGACTTCCAGTCGCTGGAATACACGGTGGCCTTCGACCAGACCGATCGCTGGGTGCTGGGCACCACGGCCGAAGCCCTGACGGCTGCCCCGGACTTCGTCTGGGAAGCTGACGCCGCTGCCGATGCAGCGATGGATCCTGCCATGGCTCCGGCCGATGGCATGGCGCCCGCTGATCCGGCCATGGCTCCGGCCGATCCGGCAGCTGATCCTGCCGCCGCTCCGGCCGAGCCGGCCGCAGAGCCCGTCACCCAGTAATCTCGGTGACCCAATACGAAAGGCCCGCTTCGGCGGGCCTTTTTTCATGCGGTCGTGCTCGAGCGTTTCACCCTCAAACTGAACCATCGCCTTCATCGCCCCCTCTCCCCTCAAGGGAGAGGGATGGGGTGAGGGGTGAAAGTCTCTCGGCAAATATGTGAGTGTGAACCCCTCATCCGGCGCTTCGCGCCACCTTCTCCCCTCAGGGGAGAAGGGAAAGGCTCCGTCTTTTCAGTCCTATCGCGAAGCGGGCTAGACTGCCTACTGGCGCTGAAACCGCAGACGCGCGACTTCGTCATACTCGGCCTGCTCGGCCTTGTTCTGTTCGTCGCGTTCCCGCTGATGCTCGCGCTGGTCGAGCAGTTCGACCTTCTTGAGGTCCTCGAGCGCCTCGGCCAGTGCATCCTGCGCTGCCTCGAGCTTGCCCTTCATGTCATTGGCCGACGCCAGGAGGTTGTCGCGGCGCGTCAGGGCAGCCTTGGCAAAGGTTGAATAGGCGAAATGGGCGACATCGGAAATGCCGGTCTTGGTGTGCTCGACTTCGATCTGCTGGTCGAGTTCGGACGCCATGCGCTCGAAATCGGCGATCATCATTTCGATCTGGGCAACCTGACGGCGCTTCTCGTCCACCTGGAACTTCTTGAGCCGAATGAGGCTCTCGCTGCGCGATTTCAAGACCTGTACTCCTTACACATCAAGTCAGTTCCGGAACCGGGCCAATACAACGACCCGCCTCCATCAGTCCCCCGCGTCCGCCTCGGCCACGATCCCGGCAAGCATGGCATAGCCCTGCCCGATCGTGGTCGTTTCATCCCGCGCCTGCCCAAGAAAGGCCTCGAGGCGCGGATTGATGGCGATCGCGCGGTCCACATTCGGATCTGACCCTTTCCGGTAAGCCCCCAGCCGGATCAGCTCCTCCATGTCCGAATAGATGGACATGAGCTCCCGCGCCCGCGTCAGGGTCGGCCGGACCTCTTCCGGCACGCAGCCTGGCATGGTGCGCGAGATGGACCGGAGCACATTGACGGCCGGGTAACGCCCCCGTTCGGCAATGCCGCGTTCCATCACAATGTGCCCGTCGAGAATGCCGCGTACGGCATCCGCTATGGGTTCATTGTGATCATCACCTTCCACCAAAACGGTAAATAGACCGGTAATGGAGCCCGAATTGGGCTTGCCCGGTCCGGCCCGCTCGAGAAGACGCGGCAATTCGGTGAAGACGGTGGGCGGATAGCCCTTGGCCGTGGGCGGTTCGCCGATCGACAGGCCGATCTCGCGCTGGGCCATGGCAAAGCGGGTGAGGCTGTCCATCATGCACAGCACCCGCTTGCCGGCGTCGCGGAAATATTCGCTGAGCGCCATGGTCACATAGGCCGCCTGCCGCCGCATCAGCGCCGCCTCGTCGGACGTCGCCACCACGACGACGGCGCGTGCCAGGCCCTCCTCACCCAGATATTCCTGGATGAATTCGTGCACCTCCCGGCCGCGCTCGCCGATCAGCCCGATCACCGACACATCGACATCGGTATTGCGCGCCAGCATCGACATCAGCACCGACTTGCCGACACCCGACCCGGCAAAGATGCCCATGCGCTGGCCTTCGCACATTGTGGCAAAGGTATTGAGGCACCGGACCCCCAGTTCCACCGGCTCGCCGACCCGCGCCCGGTCATGGGCAGCAAGGGGAGACTGGCGCAACCCGTAGCTCATGGCGCCGCGTGGCAGCGGGCCCAGCCCGTCGATCGGCTCGCCCATGGCATTGACCACGCGGCCGAGCCAGCCTTCCGAGGGGCTCACGGCGCCATCATGCCGGCGGAACACCGCCTTGCAACCAAGGCGCACCCCGCTCAATTCGCCAAAGGGCAGGCACAGCGCGTGCCCGTCGCGGAAGCCGATGATTTCGGCAGCCAGCTGGCCGCCATCGCTGGCTTCGATCAGCACCCGTCCGCCCACGCGCAGTTCGCGGACCGGCCCGATGATCTCGATCAAAAGGCCCTGAACCGACTTGACCCGCCCGAAGACTTCCACGTCTTCGATGGCGTCGATGGCCGATATCAGTGCTTTCATGGCTCGCCAGCGCGCATCACTATGGTTTCCACCTCGGCTCGAATCGTCGCCGTGTCGCGAATCGGACCGTAACCGATCGTTAACCGAAAAGCTTTATTGGCAATGATGATCGGCGAAATCCGCCCGGCGCCCTCATTGCGCCCAAACCACCCCCAAATGCTACGATTGCTTGAGTCCCGAGAGTCGCTTGTCAGGCTTTCTTAATGTTCTACCTTAAGAAATTTTTGTATCATTTATCTTTGTTTTTCAACGAGTTAAATTAAATTCACCTTACCGCCGTTTGCGTATTGCGGATCAGAATTAAACTTTGTTAACTAGTTGGGCTTAGGCTTCAGTCATATCCAGTAGGGTTGGAGCGGGACGGGCAATTTGGCCTTGCCTCCCGCAGGTTCCAGCAGGAACGAATGACAAGGGGAATATAATGCGGGTACTCCTTATTGAGGACGATAGCGCCACGGCGCAGAGCATCGAACTGATGCTGAAGTCCGAAAGTTTCAACGTCTATACCACCGACCTGGGTGAAGAAGGCGTCGATCTCGGTAAGCTCTACGACTACGACATCATCCTTCTCGATCTGAACCTGCCAGACATGAGCGGCTACGAAGTGCTGCGCACTCTGCGGGTGGCCAAGGTTCAGACCCCGATCCTGATCCTGTCCGGCCTGGCCGGTATCGAGGACAAGGTTCGCGGACTCGGCTTCGGTGCCGACGACTATATGACCAAGCCCTTCCACAAGGACGAACTCGTGGCCCGCATCCACGCCATCGTCCGCCGCTCCAAGGGCCATGCCCAGTCGGTCATCTCGACCGGCGACCTCATGGTCAACCTCGACACCAAGACCGTCGAGGTTCAGAGCCAGCGCGTGCATCTGACCGGCAAGGAATACCAGATGCTGGAGCTGCTCTCGCTGCGCAAGGGCACCACCCTCACCAAGGAAATGTTCCTCAACCACCTCTATGGTGGCATGGACGAGCCGGAACTGAAGATCATCGACGTCTTCATCTGCAAGCTCCGCAAGAAACTTTCCGTCGCCACCGGTGGCAAGAACTACATCGAGACCGTCTGGGGCCGCGGCTATGTGCTGCGCGAGCCGGACGAGAACGAAGTTTACAATGAAAATGTCGCCTGACCCCAAAAGGTCCATGCGATAGGATCAACCCCGCGCCCAGGCGCGGGGTTTTTGTTTGCGGCCGGTCCTCTGTGTCCCGGAACTGCATCTGTTCCCCCGCGTTGCGCCCAGAGCAACAAAAAGGGGGAAATCATGTCGGACATGTCGCAACGCCTTCGCGAACCGCTTGTCATCGCCATTCTGGTCGTGGCCGTAGCCGGCTGGCTGGCCTTTCTCGCCATGTGGATCAACACATCCGGTGAAAGCGACCGGCTGCGAGCCGAAATCAATCAATTGACCGCCGAGCAGACCGAGGCCAATCGGCTTCTCGAGGAGCGCGAGGCGAGCCAGGGCACTCTCGAAGAGTTGACCGCCGCCCGCGACGCCGCGCAGCAGGAGAGCGAAACGGCCACCGCCGCCCTTGCCGATATCAACACCGCGCTCGAAACCCGCCAGCAGGAACTCGACGGTATCAACGAGGCTCTGTCGACGCGCCAGCAGGAGGCGACGGCCCTCACCGCGCAGGTCGACGAGGCCCAGGATCGCACCGAAGAACTGGCCTCGCGCCAGGCCAGCCTGCAATCGGAAATCGATAGCTCCGGCCGGCAATTGCAGGATGTTGGCGGACGCCTCGAAGAAGCCCGCCGCCAGGAGGAGACAGCAACCGCCAATCTGGCGCAACTGATCGAGGAAGCCGCCAACACGACCGCAAGCCTGGCCGAGGCACAGAGCCAGTTGCAGTCCGCACGGGGTGAACTCACCACCGCCCAGCAGCAATTGGCCGATACCACGGCTCAGACCGAGGAAGCCGGTGCGCAGGTCGCGGCCCTTGAGGCCCAGGTCACCGAACTCGAAGACAGGCGCACCACGCTTGAAAGCGATGTCGCCGGCTACGAGCAGCAATTGTCGACGCTGCAGCCGCAGGTGGCCGAACTGACAAGTACCCTGGCGCAGCGCTCAAGCGAACTCGAAGCCGTTGAGGCCGAAATCGGTGCCGGCATGCCGTCCGCACCGGCAGGAACGCAGTTTGCCGTCTCCGCCGAGGGTCAGGCCAATGGCCTCTCCCTGACGCTCAATGACGATGGCAGCTTTGAAATGCGCGACCGTATCAACCGCGCGGTGACCGGTGCCTATGAGCTGTCCGGCGGCAACCTGGTCCTGTCCGACGCCGTTGGCCGCCTCGGCGATGCGACATTCCCCATGACCTGCCCCGTGGACGAAGACGATGGCGGTCTCACCATCGGCGCGGCCGAGGCCTGCCCCCTCTCCGGCCTGCGTTTCGAGCGGGTAGAGGCTGACCCCGCCCAATAGACCCCGGCTTGCTTCACATCGCGGCGCTTCGGCGCCGCGATCTTTTTTTCACCCTGCCCCCGGTGTCGAATTCACCGCGGCCCGCTCGTCACCCTGTCACAGTCGCAATCGCGACAGAACAGGGAGACCAACCATGATCCGCAGCCTCATACTCGCCAGCGCCATCCTGGCAACCACGCTTCCCGCGCTCGGCGAGCCCGTCGGCGACTATGTCGATGTCAACGGCATGCGCATGTATTACGAGAAGTCCGGCAGCGGCGACCCTCTGATTGTCCTGCACGGCGCCTATATGAACATCCCTACCATGGGTACAATCATCGGGCGCCTGGCAGAGACCCACGAGGTTTACGCGCTCGAAACACAGGGTCATGGCCGCACCAATGACCTCGACCGCCCCATCACCTATCCAAACATGGCCGGTGACGTTGCCGCCTTCATGGATGCCGTCGGCATCGAGAAAGCCGATATCGTGGGCTATTCCATGGGCGCCGCGACCGGCCTCAGGCTGGCCATCGACCACCCCGAAAAGGTCGACCAGCTGGTGGCTGTCTCTGTGTCCTACGACATGGAGGGCGCGCAGCCCGAATTTCTGGCCATGATCCCGACCATGGCGCCCGAAATGTTCATCGGCTCGCCCATGGAGGATGCCTGGAAGCAGTTCGCACCCGACCCGGACGGGTTCCGCCCATTCGTCGAACGCATGATCGCCCTTGAGCACGAGCCGCTGGCCTGGGGCGAGGATGTCGGCAAGCTTGACGTGCCGGTGCTGATCATTGCCGGCGATGCCGACATGATGACGCTCGAACATCTGGTCAGCATGTTCAAGCTGCTCGGCGGCGGCATGGCGGGCGACATGGGCAACCCGCTCTCGACCTCACGCCTCGCCATTCTTCCGGCGACCTCGCATACGGCGGTCATCGACCAGACCGATCTCCTGATGGGTTTCATTGACCCCTTCCTCAAGGGCGAGACACCCAAGGGCATGTTCGATCAGTAAAAAATGATGCCGGGGACCATTTTCCCCGGCTTCCCTCTTGACCAGAAGGCGTTCTCGCCCATGCTCTCGCCCGTCATAGACACGGACCGTCATCGGGAGGGTGCAGGCCATGGGCGAGGCAGCAACGCAAAGCCGCCGCGAAACCGATCGCGCCATCAACGCCGTCTGGCGGGTCGAGCAGGCGCGGGTCATTGCCGGGCTGACCCGTATGGTGCGCGATATTTCCCTCGCCGAGGAACTGGCCCAGGATGCCCTGATGGCCGCGCTCCGGGCCTGGCCGGAAAGCGGCGTGCCGCGCAATCCCGGCGCCTGGCTCATGCAGGCCGGCAAGCGCAAGGCCATCGACTACTTCCGTCACCGCAAGATGGCATCCGGCAAGCTCGAGGAAATCGGCCGCACCATGGAGGAGGACGTGGCTGATACCGAGTCCGCTCTCCATGACCACCTGGACGATGATGTCGGCGACGATCTCCTGCGGCTGATCTTCACCTCCTGCCACCCTATCCTGCCCGCCGAGTCGCGCGTGGCGCTGACGCTGCGTCTTTTGGGTGGGCTGACCACCGAAGAGATCGCCCGCGCATTTCTGGCCAATGACACCACCATCGGCCAGCGCATCGTGCGCGCCAAGCGCACCATTGCCGAGGCTGGTGTGCCCTTCGAAGTGCCGCGCGGGCCCGATCGCGACGAGCGCCTGGCCTCGGTGCTCGGGGTTCTCTACCTCATCTTCAATGAAGGCTATTCGGCCACCGCCGGACAGGACTGGATGCGGCCGCAGCTCTGCGAGGAAGCCATGCGCCTGGGCCGCGTGCTGGCCGGGTTGATGGCCGAAGAGCCCGAGGTGCACGGCCTGTTGGCGCTGATGGAATTGCAGCATTCCCGGGTGCGGGCCCGCACCGATGCCAAGGGCAATCCGGTCCTCCTGCCCGACCAGAACCGGGCCCTGTGGGATCAGTTGATGATCCGCCGCGGGCTCGATGGCCTCAACCGCGCGCAACAGCAGGGCGGCGCCATGGGCCCCTATACGCTGCAGGCCGCCATTGCCGCCTGCCATGCCCGTGCCCGCACTGCCGATGACACCAACTGGGCCCAGATCGCCAGCCTCTACACCATCCTCAACCAGATCACACCCTCGCCGATCATCGAGCTCAACCGGGCCGTGGCCGTGTCCATGGCGGATGGGCCTGCGGCGGCCCTGCCGCTGATCGACGCCCTGCGCGAGGCACCGGCCTTGGCGAACTATCACCTGCTCTATGGCGTGCGCGGCGACCTGCTGCACAAACTGGGCCGGCTGGACGAAGCCAGCGCCGAGTTCCGGAAGGCGGCGGACCTCACCCGCAATGAGCGCGAAAAGGCGTTCCTATTGGCCCGCGCGGACAATCGAAACTAGACCGTCTGACCTGTGAGTTGAACCATCGCCTCCATCGCCCCCTCGCCCCTCCGGGGAGAGGGTTGGGGTGAGGGGTCAAAGCCCCGGGCCATCGCCATTCTGAACCCTTCAACCAGCCTGTCGCGCCGCCCAGGATCAAGTCTGGGGCAGGCTCTTCTCCCTGTCGGGAAGGGAGGGGTTCCGTCTTTTCCAACGTGAAGATATCTAGGCGACTGCGGCCTGGGGCACGTCGAACTTGGCTTCGAGCACGGTGCGGTCGAACGGCTTCATCATATAGTCGTCGGCACCGGCCTTGAGGGCCATGGCGACCGCGCCGATGTCGTTCTCCACCGTGCAATAGATGACCCGGGGCTTTTCGCCGCCGACATAGGCGCGCAGGAGTTTCAGAAATTCCAGCCCGCTCATGATCGGCATCTGCCAGTCGAGGAAGATCGCGTCCGGCATCTGCTGCCGGCACTTGTCATAGGCTTCCTGCCCGTCCTCGGCCTCATCGACACTGTAGTCGAGGTCTTCGAGGATACGGCGGGCCACTTTGCGCACTACGCTGGAATCGTCAACGATCAGACAGCTTCGCATGTCGGGCCCCGCCAGAATGTGGTCGGACCCGAATATGCAGGGTAACTGGTTGGCGAATAGTTAGCGTAATCGCCGCTATTCGGCTGCAGCGTCCGAAGATTTCGGCGTGGCGGTGAAGAAGAACATGTCGTTCTCGAGCCCGATATTGAGGTCCATATCGGTCATGCGCGCCAAAAGCCCGGTATAGAAGGGCTGGATACCGCGCGCATCGACGAACCCTTCATCCGGCGTGCCCGACAACAGGCCCGCCGAGCCGGAGGGCACAAGCGTCTTCTGCCGCTTTTCCGGATCGCTCGAAGAGGTGAACTCGAACTTTTCGGTGCCCGCAGGCCCACTGATGACAGCCTTGACCTTGCCGCCGCGCGGCACCGAGCCGGCAGCGATCAGAAGCATGTTCATGAACAGCTTGGCCTTGTGCTTGGGCAGAAGGATGAGGGGAACCTCCCATTCGAGATCGGCCTTTTCGATGTCGAACAGGATGCGGGCCACGCGCTCGCATTCGCGCGTATCGATATCGGTTCCCGACGTCGAGGAAGCCCCATAGGCCAGGCGCGCAAATTCGAGCTTGGCGCGGCTCTGCTTTGCGGCACTGGCGATCAGGTCGCGCGCGCCTTCCGCCATTTCCGTCTGCGCCGGGTCCGAGAGCACTTCCAGCCCGTTGCCGATGGCCCCGATCGGATTGATGAGGTCATGGCATACGCGCGAACACAGCATTGCCGCGAGGTCTGTTGCCTTGAGCTCGATGAGGTCGGCCATGTCTTGTCTCTCCGTGGACGCGCGGGAATCACTTTGCGTGACAATAGAGTGCCCGCGCGGCCAGCACTACCGGGTCGAAAGCGATTTGGACAGCCGCTCCCAATTGGCAATGCCGCGGCTGGCGGCGGCGTCCGGCGCCAGCATGAACGCCTCGCGGTTGGAGGCTGAATAGAAGAAGAAGAGACGCTGCTTGTGCAGCACAAAAATCAGGGGATCGGCATCCGAGACAAAGCCCCGCGACATGCCCATGGCGCCGTGCCCGCCATATTGCGGCGAGTAGATTTCCGGATGCGCCTTGAACACATCCCGGTTGGCTTCGGTGGCAAAGAGCCAGGGTGCCCCCTGCCAGGTCCATTCATATTCGGGCTTGCCCGGCAGCGGCGCCGCTTCGGTAAAATATGAAACCGGGTCCATGCCGCCAATGGCGAGGCCCGTCAGCGGATCGGTCAGGATATAGTCGACGATCGACTGCCCGCGCGCCGGAGTAATAGTGGCCGCTGCAAGGCCAAACAGCGGCAGGATCAGGGCGATCATGGTTAAGATTTGTTTAGAGGTTTGCTTCATTATTGAGCCACTGATCGGCCAGGTGCCGGCCTCACTGTGACCACAAGACCTTAAGGTCTTCATAAGCGGGCGGCGCAAGCCAAGGGAGATGTCCATGTTCAAGGTCCTAGCCAGACTGCTTATTCTTTTGCCGCTGCTCTTGGCCGGCCCGGCCTTTGCCCAGGGCTCGCTCAGCGACACCTATTCGGGCGAGGAACTGGTGGAGAGCGGGCGCGAATTCTTCGGCTCCGCCGCCCAGGGCCTGGCCTCGGTCGTCGAACGCGCCATCAGCCAGTTCGGCCTGCCCAATGGCTATGTGCTGGGCGAGGAAGCCGGCGGCGCCCTGATCGTCGGCGCCAAATATGGCGAGGGCACGCTCTATACCCGCAATGCCGGCCAATATGCCCTTTACTGGCAGGGCCCCAGCATCGGCTTCGACGTCGGCGGCGATGGCTCCAAGGTCATGATGCTGGTCTATAACCTTCAGACCATCCAGGACGTCCTGGGCCGCTATCCGGGTGTCGATGGCTCCGCCTATGTGCTGGGCGGCTTCGGCATGACCGTGACCAAGCGCCGCGATGTGGTGATCATTCCCATCCGCTCCGGCGTCGGCGCGCGGCTGGGCATCAATGTCGGCTACCTCAACTTCACCAATCAGCCCACCTGGAACCCTTTCTGAAGCACCCCTGCTGGTGCAATTGTGATGAAAAGCCGGGGTGCTGAACCCCGGCTTTGTCGTGACGGCGCCACGCAAACCCGTTAGGGTTAACGAATGGCGAAGGTGGTTTCCGCCGGCCTTTGCTGCCAGATAGTGCATGAGGGCCCCGCTTCGGGGTTTGCTGCCTGGCTTCGTCGGAGACTGGCTCGATGCTGATCGAGAACATCATGTATTTCGCGCTGGGCCTGCTGGTCGCAGGATTGGCTGCGCTCGTGATCATGCCGGCTGTCTGGCGCCGCGCCGTGCGCCTGACCAAGCGCCGCATCGAAGCCGCGACCCCCATCACCATGGCCGAATTCCGCGCCGACAAGGATCAGCTGCGCGCCGAATTTGCCCTCTCCACCCGGCGTCTCGAGATGAATGTCGAGGCGCTGCGCAAGCGCCTGGCCCAGCAGGTCGGCGAAGCCAGCCAGAAGCGTGCCGACATGGGCGCCCTGCGGGCCGAGCGCGAAAAGCACAACGCCGTGGTCGCGGAGCTGGAAGCGCGCGAGGCCGAACTGCGCGAACGCCTGCTGCAATTGGAAAAGGACGGCGCCGATCTGTCCCAGCGCCTGCGCATGCGCGACCGCGATGTGGAAACCCGCAATTCCGAAATCGAAACCCTGCGCAATTCGCTGCGCGGCGGCCTGCCCGGCGCGACCGAGGTCGATGGCGCGACCCTCAGCGGCGACTACGAGGACGATGTCGACCGGCTGACGACGGCCCTCGCCATCGAGCGCAAGCGCGCGTCATTCCTCCACGAACAGGCGACAAACCTCATTTCGCGTCTGGAAAATTCCGACCGTCGCAGCAAGGACGCCACTGCCGCCATCGCCCAGATGCGCGATGCCCTGGCCGGCCGCGACGCCCAGCGCGAAGCCGATGCCGAGCAATTGGTGGCGGCCGAGGCCCGCATTGCCAGCGCCGAAAACCGCCTCAACGCCCTCCTGGCCGAAGCCACCCATGCGGTCAATGAAAGCGAAGGCCAGGTCGAGCAGCTCCTGGCCGACAAGCTGAGCATGGAAGAAGAACTCGAAGCCCTGCGTGGCAAGGTCGCCAATGCCGAGGCGGCGATCATGAGCGATTGGGAATCAGAGCGCTTCGAAGATGCGCATCTGCGCGAAAGGCTCAACGACATCGCCGCCAGCGTCAGCCGCTTGGTCTATGCCGTGGACCACGACACCAGCGCCGCCCCCGAGGAAAGCCTGTTCGACCGCATCCAGCGCTTTGCCGATGACGGGGAAACCGTCGACATGCTGCCCACCACCGAGCAGAACCAGCGCGGCACGGTCTCCGAGCGCCTGTCGGCACTGCGCGAAATCCAGGGGCACTGACCCAGGAGCAAGCTGCTATTCGGCCGCGATCCGTACCGTGCGCTGCAATTGCCCGCTGCCGGCGTCGAATACCGACAGCATCACCGCATCTCCGGCCCGATAGGTCACCTGCACCGTTCCATCGCTGGTCAGGGCCGAGATCACCTCGCTTCCGGCGGGGATGCTCACCACTTCGGCAATGGCCGGCGGCGGGCTGTCGCGCATGACGCGATAGACAAGGGCGAAACCGATCGCCATAAAGCCCAGCAACAGGATGCCCATCGAGATCGCGAACGACCGGCGGGCCTTTCCAAGCATGGCCAGAGCCTCGGGCGTCAGCTCGTTGCTGTCGGCCTGGCTTTGGTTTTGATCAGGATTGCTCATGGCAGAAGACACCGATTTTGAGGTCGAGGGCGAGCCCGTCGCGCTTGTGGTTGGCCCGGACATGGCCGGCGGCCGGCTGGACGCGGTTCTGGCGAAGGCGCATGACGCCCTCAGCCGCAGCCGCATCAAGGACCTGATCCTGGTGGGCGCCGTCACCATTGACGGCCGCCCGGTCAGCGAACCCAAATACCGGCTCAAGCCCGGCGAGACAATCGTCCTTGTTGCCCCACCCCCCGAGGATCCCGATCCGCAGCCCGAGGACATCCCCCTCGACATTCTCTTTGAGGACGAGCACCTGATCGTCATCAACAAGCCCGTCGGCATGGTGGTCCACCCCGCCCCCGGCTCGCCCTCCGGCACGCTGGTCAATGCGCTGATCTTCCACTGTGGCGACAGTCTCAAGGGCATTGGCGGCGTCAAGCGCCCGGGTATCGTGCATCGGCTGGACAAGGACACGTCCGGCGTCATGGTCGCCGCCAAGACCGAAAAGGCGCACAAGCACCTGTCCGAGCAATTTGCCGATCATGGCCGCACCGGCCCCCTGCATCGCGCCTATATCGCCTTTGCCTGGGGCGCCACCCAGTCCGGCATGGGCACCATCGACGCCCCTCTGGGCCGCGACCCGGGCAACCGGCTGAAACAGGCGGTGCTGAAATCGGGCCGCGAGGCCATCACCCACTATGCAGTCGAGGCCCGCTACGGGGCACAGGGCTGGGATGTCACCCGCATCCAGTGCCAGCTCGAAACCGGCCGTACCCACCAGATTCGCGTGCACATGGCCCATATCGGCCACCCGCTGGTCTCCGATCTTCTCTATGCGCCCGGCTTTGCCACCAAGGTCAACAAGCTCCCCGAGGCGCTGGCGAGCATGGTCAAAGGCCTCGGCCGCCAGGCCCTGCACGCGGCCGAACTGGGGTTCGAGCATCCCGCCACCGGCGAGGAAATGCTGTTCGAAGCCGATCTGCCGGAGGATCTTCAGGCCCTGCAGGCCGCGCTCGATCCCTATGACCGGGCCATCGCGCCATAGCATGGCAGGTTCTCACCGAGACGTGTTTGAACCTTTCGCCCTTTTATCGTATTGTACCGATGAATGAAGCGACCAATCGCCGGACCCTTTCCGATTTGTAACGTTTTCGCGGGTTCTGCCTCTTAAATTGGTCACAGTGCGACCTATATTACCGATATCTGCCTGTGTGCCTCAGGGACACGGGACAGGCGGTCCGCCCGCGTCATGCGGGGGAGTGTGAAAGGGGGTGCGTCCATGGCCCAGTCAAATCTTCCGGTCCTCTCATCCGAGGGAGGCCTTAGCCGCTATCTTCAGGAAATCCGCAAGTTCCCCATGCTGGAACCGGATGAAGAATACATGCTGGCCAAGCGCTACAAGGAACATGCCGATCCCGGCGCCGCGCAGAAGCTGATCACCAGCCACCTGCGCCTGGTCGCCAAGATCGCCATGGGCTATCGCGGCTATGGCCTGCCCATTTCCGAGGTCATCTCGGAAGGCAATGTCGGCCTCATGCATGCAGTCAAGCGCTTCGAGCCCGAAAAAGGCTTCCGCCTGGCCACCTATGCCATGTGGTGGATCAGGGCCGCCATTCAGGAATATGTCCTGCGCTCCTGGAGCCTGGTCAAGATCGGCACCACCGCCGCCCAGAAGCGTCTGTTCTTCAACCTGCGCAAGGTGAAGGGCCAGATCGCCGCCCTGGACGATGGTTCGCTCCATCCCGACCAGATCAAGCAGATCGCCACCACGCTCAACGTCACCGAAGCTGACGTGGTGCAGATGAATTCGCGCCTTTCGGGCGACGCCTCGCTCAATTCCCCCATGCGGGCCGATGAAGGCTCGTCCGAGTGGCAGGATTGGCTGGTCGACGACACGCCCGATCAGGAAACCACCCTGGGCGAAACCGAAGAGTTCGACGAGCGCATGACCATGCTGAATTCAGCCATGGACGTGCTCAACGAACGCGAACGCGCCATCTTCCAGGCCCGCCGCCTGCAGGACAATCCCGCCACGCTCGAAGAACTGGCCCAGCAATACGAGGTCAGCCGCGAGCGAATCCGCCAGATCGAGGTGCGCGCATTCGAAAAGGTGCAGGACGCCGTGCGCGAGCAGGCCGGCGCCTGAGCAATTCAACCGATGAACAAAAAAACGCCCCGGTGATGAGCCGGGGCGTTTTTTATGGCCGGGATGGGGTGGGTAGGGAAGCGGACTGGCGGCTTCTGGTGACAACCTAACGCTTTTCTTCGCCCGCAAAGCGACTGCTTTCGAGTGCCTCATCATTCTCCTCGATCCACTTTTCCAGCCTGGTCATACGATCCGGCCAGACTTCATTGTACTCGTGATCGAACGTGGTCATGCAAAGGGCTACTCTGTTTAGATGACCGTCGGAGTAGCGTTCCGACCAATTGTTCGAGAAATGTGTCTCGTACTCTCCATGATCAAGCCTGGAATAACCCCTCATAAAGCCCTCGTAGCTCGGATGGGCGCTTTCGGAGAGGTCCGCGTATACGGCCATAAGGCCTGGGTACTCGTTGTCGCACTTCTCTAGCACGGACACGATGTTCATCGATTTTGGAGCATCGGGGTTGTTGCGGGCGCCTAGCAGCAGCACGGAAGTCTTCTCTCCGAAGGCGTTGAAGTCCAGCGTCCCTTCGATCACTCGCAGCATCTGTTTGTTGAGATAGATCAGAGTGGCGAGCGTCTCGAACGCGCTCCGGAGTAATATCCGAGCACCTAGGATGTGCGAACCGTGATAGAGGACCTGGGACTGTTGCAGGAGGTCCACTAAGCGCCAGGCCACCACCTCACGCAGCATCCATACTCGAAAAGTTGATTTCCATTTGTAGACGATAGAATTTCGTGAAATTAATCCACCAACAGGTATGCTCGTCATCAATGTTGCACTCCAAGCTTCGAGTGTCTCATCGACCTGCATGATTTCATCGACTCCCAGTTCTATGCGATTTCACTAGCTGTACCATCTTTGCGCCGAACTACACTTGTCCCAGGAACCCTACGACGGCAGCTTTCGGGTGGCTATCAGCTTATCCCGAATGGCTGAAATGGGGTCGCTTCCAGCCCGTCGGCTTGCTCCCTTCCTCACCACACCCACCGCGCGTCACCCTCGGGCTTGACCCGAGGGCTCTGTACTTCAACATGGCGGGATGGGCGCTTTTGTCTACATTCTTGCCGATATGCGGCGTGGTCGCACCTATATTGGCGTGACCAATGACCTTGTTCGCAGGATTTACGAGCACAGGGAGGGGCTGGTGGCGGGATATACCAAGTCCCGCAACATCAAACGCCTCGTCTACTTCGAGCAGTTCGGCGAGATCACTCTGGCCATTCAGCGCGAGACCTCGCTCAAGAGGTGGTATCGCAGCTGGAAGGAAGCGCTGATCGAGGAGAGCAATCCCGATTGGCGTGATTTATGGGACGACATCACAAAGTGAAGAACCCTCGGGTCAAGCCCGAGGGTGACGGCCGGTGGTGGCCGGGTGGCCGGAGTTCGACTGAGTAAGTGAATCACCACGCCGACCACAACCGCCCACCCACAACCCGCCGTCAAAAAAATCTTATCCCCGCCCCTCAATCCGCCCCCATACTTGCCGCATCACTCCCGCGCGGGCGGACTGCAGCGAACTTTGCGGGAGGAGCCGGTGAGACTGGGTCGCTCCAGGGCTCGCTTGCCTATCGGTCCCTTGCGACGAGCGATCAAAAGGCGCCGCGACAGGCTCGAAAAACCCGGTATTCCGAGGCGGCGACGTCTCCATAGTCATTTTGCTGAGACGCACGCGCCTCGGAATACGTCCATACTCAGATCCGGGGGCGGAAACGCGGTCCGGCGCTAGGCCATGCATTCATCTGGCCGTGAGGACGTATTAACCCGTCGCGACAATATGACTGGACGCAAAGGCCGGAAACACCGAGGTCTTGCCCTTGTAACGCCCCAATGAGGGACTTACATTCGCCCCAATACTGGCGCGCCCCGTGCGCCGGCCTCTCCGGGACAGGATTGATGAACGGAAACTTCCGCAACTTTGCCATCTGGCTGGTCATTCTCTTCATGCTGATGGGCCTGTTCCAGGTCTTCCAGTCGTCGACGCGCTCCATTTCCGTCGCCGAAAAGAGCTACAGCCAGTTCGTCTCCGATATCGATGCGGGCCGCGTGACCAGCGTCGTCATCACCAATAACGTGGTTTCCGGACAGCTCAGCGACGGAACCCGCTTTGAAACCATCGTGCCCGATGGCGCCGATGTGGTGACCAAGCTCGAAGACCGTGATGTCAGCATCACCGCGCGCGAACCCGAATCGAGCCCGTTCTGGTCGATCCTTTTGTCCTCCTGGCTGCCCTTCCTCGTCATCATCGGCGTCTGGTTCTTCTTCATCCGCCAGATGCAGGGCGGTGGCCGTGGCGGCGCCATGGGCTTTGGCAAGTCGCGCGCCAAGCTGTTGACCGAAACCCAGGGCAAGGTGACCTTCGAGGACGTCGCTGGCGTCGACGAGGCCAAGCAGGATCTTGAGGAAATCGTCGAGTTCCTGCGCGATCCGGGCAAGTTCCAGCGCCTGGGCGGTCGTATTCCGCGCGGCGTGCTGCTGGTCGGCCCTCCGGGTACCGGTAAGACCCTGCTGGCCCGCTCGGTCGCCGGCGAGGCCAATGTACCCTTCTTCACCATTTCCGGTTCCGACTTCGTTGAAATGTTCGTCGGCGTGGGTGCTTCGCGCGTCCGCGACATGTTCGAACAGGCCAAGAAGAATGCGCCCTGCATCATCTTCATCGACGAAATCGACGCCGTCGGCCGCCAGCGTGGCGCCGGGCTCGGCGGCGGTAACGACGAACGCGAACAGACCCTCAACCAGCTCCTCGTCGAGATGGACGGCTTTGAAGCCAATGAAGGCATCATCCTGATCGCCGCCACCAACCGTCCCGACGTTCTCGACCCGGCCCTGCTGCGTCCGGGCCGTTTCGACCGCCAGGTCGTTGTGCCCAACCCCGATGTCTCGGGCCGCGAGAAGGTCCTGAAGGTTCATGTCCGCAAGGTGCCGCTGGCGCCCGACGTCGACCTCAAGGTTCTGGCCCGTGGTACGCCCGGTTTCTCCGGCGCGGACCTGATGAACCTCGTCAACGAGGCGGCCCTGATGGCGGCGCGCAAGAACAAGCGCTTCGTCACCCATCAGGAATTCGAAGACGCCAAGGACAAGATCATGATGGGCGCCGAGCGCCGCACCATGGCCATGACCGATGACGAGAAGAAGCTGACCGCCTATCACGAGGCCGGTCACGCCATCATCGCGCTCAAGGTTGCCGGCATCGATCCGATCCACAAGGCCACCATCATTCCGCGCGGCCGCGCCCTGGGCATGGTCATGACCCTGCCCGAGAACGACAGCTATTCGTTCTCCCGCGAAAAGGCGCTGGCCCGTCTCACCATGCTGTTCGGTGGCCGTGAGGCCGAGATCATCAAGTTCGGTCCGGCCAAGGTCACCTCGGGCGCCTCGGGCGATATCCAGATGGCGACGGGCCTCGCCCGCTCCATGGTCATGGAATGGGGCATGAGCGAAAAGCTCGGCCGCGTCCGCTACAAGTCCAATGACCAGGAAGTGTTCCTGGGCCATTCGGTCACGCAGAGCCAGCACATGTCGGACGACACGGCCAAGCTGATCGACCAGGAAGTGCGCAAACTGATCGAGGATGGCGAAGCCTCGGCCCGCGAAATTCTCACCACCTATAACGACCAGTGGGAAGCCATTGCCCAGGCTCTGCTCGAGTTCGAAACCCTTACCGGTGACGAATTGCGCGCCCTCATGGATGGCAAGCAGCCCACCCGTCCCGACGATAGCGGCCCGGCCGCCCCCAAGGCGACGGGCGTGCCCTCGGCCGGCAAGACCAGCAAGAAGCGCCCCGACTCTCCGCCCGAAGGCGGGCTGGAACCGCAGCCGGAAAGCTGACACCGCACTGTTAAGGGTCACCGCAAGGTGGCCCTTTTCCTTTGCGGCCATCTCCGCTATTCCGCCAGAAAGTGGTATTAGCCATCGCTGGACTGACACGGGGTAGAATCATGGCCAGGAAATATTTCGGCACCGACGGCATCCGCGGCCTGGCCAATGGTGACAAGCTCACCCCCGAACTCGCCATGAAGGTCGGCATGGCCGCCGGCACCAAGTTCGTCCGCGGCGATCACCGCAACCGGGTGGTCATCGGCAAGGACACCCGCCGCTCCGGCTACATGCTCGAAAGCGCATTGGGCGCCGGCTTCACCGCCGTGGGCATGGATGTCTATTTCCTCGGCCCCATGCCGACCCCGGCCGTCGCCATGCTGACCCGCTCGCTGCGCGCTGATCTGGGCGTCATGATTTCGGCTTCGCACAATCCCTATGACGACAACGGCATCAAATTCTTCCGCCCCGACGGCTACAAGCTCTCCGATCAACTGGAAGCCGAAATCGAGCGCCTGATCGAGACCGACACCACCAAACTCCTCGCCCATGGCATGAATATCGGCCGCGCCCACCGCGACGAGGAAGCCCGCACCCGCTATATCGAATACGCCAAGCGCACCCTGCCCCGGAATATCGACCTGTCCGGCCTCAGGATCGTGCTCG
This sequence comes from Devosia sp., assembly GCF_025809055.1. Taxonomy (NCBI): domain Bacteria; kingdom Pseudomonadati; phylum Pseudomonadota; class Alphaproteobacteria; order Hyphomicrobiales; family Devosiaceae; genus Devosia; species Devosia sp. Next base: position 1,949,137 of record NZ_CP075529.1, read on the forward strand.
ATTGCGCCAATGGCGCCGCCTACAAGGTTGCCCCCATGGCCCTGTGGGAGCTGGGCGCCGAAGTCATCGCCATCGGTGTCGAGCCCAATGGCTACAATATCAACTACAAGGTCGGCTCCACCGCCCCCGAAGCCGTGGCGGCCAAGGTCAAGGAAGTCCGCGCCGATATCGGGATTGCGCTCGACGGCGATGCCGACCGCGTCATCATCGTCGACGAAAAAGGCAATGTGGTCGACGGCGACCAGTTCATGGCCGTCATCGCCCAGTCCTGGATGGAGCGCGAAATGCTCCAGGGCGGCGGTATCGTCGCCACCATCATGTCCAATCTGGGCCTTGAGCGCTACCTGACCGGCCTCGGCCTGACCCTCGAACGCACCCAGGTCGGCGACCGCTATGTGCTCGAGGCCATGCGCTCCAAGGGCTTCAATGTCGGCGGCGAACAGTCCGGCCACATCATTCTCTCCGACTTCACCACCACGGGCGACGGCCTTGTCGCAGCGCTGCAACTGCTTGCGGTGCTCAAGCAGATGAACCGGCCGATCTCCGACATCTGCGCGCGTTTCGCGCCGGTCCCGCAATTGCTGCGCAATGTCCGCTTCAAATCCGGCCGCCCGCTGGAACAGAAGCAGGTCATCCAGGCCATTGCCGACGGGCAGGCCATGCTGGGCGAAGGCGGGCGCCTCGTCGTGCGCGCCTCCGGCACCGAGCCGGTCATCCGCGTCATGGGTGAAGCCGACGATGCCGGCCTTGTCGCCAAGGTCGTCGGCCAGGTGGAAGCCGCTATCCTCGAAGTCGCCTGAAGCAGTGTTCCGGCTGCATCCCCTGCCCGCCGACAGCGCCGCAAGGCTTCGTTAGGGTTAAATCTTAGGGTTAAGCCGGCTTTAAGACTAAGGCGTCATAGTGCTCGAAACCGACAGATGTCGTGGTCATTCGAGGACGTTCCCATGCGCAAGCTCATCGCTGCGATCCTGACGGCAGCAGCTACCCTGTTTACGGCGCCGGTCATCGCCGCCGATCTTCCCTATTACCCGCCGGTCATCGAAATTCCCGATGTCGATTATGGCGTGTCCGGTGCCTTCTACCTGCGCGGCAGCGCGGCCGGTAACCTGCTCTGGTCCAAGGAAGGCTACGCCCACGAATGTGCCCCCTGCGGCACCGCCGTCACCACGGCCTTCCCCTTCGTGAGCTACGGTTACGGCTACAGCGTTGGCGCCGGCTTCGGATATGAAACCGGCACCGGGCTGCGCGTCGATGCGACCGCGGACTTTCTCTACAATCGCGGCCTGACCATCACCAAGGGCGCTGCCTATGGTCCCCGCGCCGGCGACTACACGGTCACCCTGCGTTCGGGCCTCTTTCTCGCCAACGCCTATTATGATTTCGCCTTTGGCGGCTCCTATGGCTACAGCGCGGCCGGCGGTGCCTTCGGCTATGTCGGCGCCGGCGCCGGTGTCGCCTTCAACAATATCGATGTGTCCGCCCCTGCCGGGGTCACGGTGCAGTCCGGCGGCAATACCAGCGCTGCCGCAGCGGTCATGGCCGGTGTGGGCTACGATTTCGGGTCGGTCGTTGCCGATCTGGGCTATCGCGGCGTTTACATCAATTCGATCAGCAATGGCGCGGCCTATCCCGACACAGTCTGGTCGGACCACAATCTCCTTCACGAAGTGCGCGGCACGCTGCGCTACCGCTTCAACTGATTGCGGCGGACCATCGGGTCCTTTGGTCGGCGCCCCTCGGGGCGCCGATTTCGTTTGTGGACAGGCTGGCGCCTGCATGGTCATCTGGGCATGTGGAGGAGACATGCATATCCTGATCATCGGCGCCGCCGGCATGGTGGGCCGCAAGCTGACCGATGCGCTCATCGCGACCGGCACTCTTGGCGGCGCCAATATCAGCCGGCTGACCCTGGCCGACATCGTGCCCCCACCCCAGCCCGCGACGGCGATCCCCTGCCAGACCCTGGCCATCGACCTGGCCGCGGCCACCACCGCGACAACGCTCATTGCCGGGCGCCCGGACATGATTTTCCACCTTGCCGCGATTGTCTCCGGTGAGGCGGAGGCCGATTTCGACAAGGGCTATGCCATCAATCTCGACGGGACGCGGGCCCTGCTCGAAGCCATTCGGGCAGAGGGCATGCGCCAACCCTATCGGCCACGCCTGGTCTTCACCTCGTCCATTGCCGTCTTTGGCGAACCCCTGCCGCCCGCGATCCCGGACGATCAGGTCCATACCCCGCTCACCAGTTACGGCACGCAGAAAGCCATTTGCGAGCTGCTGTTATCCGATTACTCCCGTCGCGGCTTCCTCGACGGTATCGGCATTCGCCTGCCGACAATCGTGGTGCGTCCCGGCAAGCCCAACAAGGCGGCATCGGGGTTTTTCTCATCGATCATTCGCGAACCCCTTGCCGGGCTCGAGGCCATTCTTCCGGTCAGCGACGACGTGCGGCACTGGTTTGCCAGCCCGCGCGCCGCCGTGCGGTTTCTCCTTCATGCCGCCACCCTGGAGACCTCCGCTCTTGGCCAGCGGCGCAACCTGACCATGCCGGGCCTTTCGGCCACCGTGGCCGAGGAGGTCGCAGCCCTGGGGCGGCTCGCCGGTCCGGCAGCGGTGGCGCGCATTCGTCGGGTACCAGACGAAACCATCATCCGCATCGTCGCCGGCTGGCCGCAGAATTTCGACGCCCGGCGTGCCACCGCCCTAGGCTTTGAGGCCGAGGCCAGTTTCGACGACATCGTCCGCGCCCATATCGAGGACGAGACGGACGGACAGGTCAGCTGACCGGATAGCTCTTTGCGCCCTGCGCGTTTCGCCGCACAATTGGTTGGGGAGACGATCATGACACCGGACGAGTCAACGCTGCTTGCCATTATCGCGCGCCTGATCCCGGCAGACGGCGACCCAGACGGCATAGCCCTTGGTGGCCCGGACTACGTGCGGCGTCACCTTACCAGCTTTCCGGAAGCGTCCGGCCTCATCGCCTCCGGCCTCAGCCACCAGGATTTCGCCGGCTTCAAGACCCTGGATCCGGTGGCCCAGGATGCAGTCCTCTGCCAGCACGAGCATCTGGCCTGGCTGCGCCTGCTCGCCGAGCTTGTCGCCGAGGCTGCCTATGCCGATCCGGGCAATGGCGGCAATCCCGATGCGCGCGCCTGGGCCATGCTCGACTACCGGCATGGGCTACCCGAGGGGCCGTCCGGGCCCGATACGAGAGACGGCCAGCCGCCGAAACTGCATAGCGGCACCCTCGACTATGACGTCATCATCGTTGGCGCCGGGGCCAGCGGCACCATCGCCGCTTGCATTCTCGCCGAAGCGGGTCGGACCGTGCTGCTTCTGGAGCGCGGTGTCGAGCGCAACTATGCCGATAGCGGGCATCGCGATCACCTGCGCAACCATCGCCTGTCGCTCTATGGGCACAATACCGGCCCGGAGCTCGAGGGCAATCCGCGCGTCTTCGTCGATCCCGATGGCACCGAACGGGTCGTGGCGCCGCACCAATCCAACTATCACAACCTCGCTGCCGGCGTGGGCAGCGGCACCCTGCTCTATGGCGCCATGGCCTGGCGGTTTCATCGCGACGACTTCCGCATGGCCAGCCTCTATGGCGTGCCCGAAGGCTCGTCGCTGGTGGATTGGCCCCTGACCTACGATGATCTGGCGCCCTGGTACGAAAAGGTCGAATGGGAACTCGGTGTCTCCGGCGCAGCGGAAAGTCTGTTCCATGAAGGGCCGCGCCAGCACCCCTTTCCCATGCCGCCACTCCCGCAGGCGCCGCAGACCAGCGTCCTGGCGAGCGGCGCGGAGAGCTTGGGTCTGCGCACCATGGTGCCGCCGCTGGCGATCAATTCAGTCCCGCGCGACGGCCGGAAAGCCTGCATGGCCTGTGGTGCCTGTGTGGGCTTCCCCTGCCCCAGCGACGCCAAGAACGGCACGCAGAACACCTTCCTGCCCCGTGCCATGGCCACCGGACGGTGCGAACTGACAACCGGCGTCATGGTCCGCAGCATCGATACCGACGCGGCCGGCAATGTCACCGGCGTAACCTTCACGCAAAGCACCGGCGCGGTGCAAAGCGTGCATGCCAAGACGGTCATTGTCGCGGCCGGGGCCATCGAAACCGCGCGGCTGATGCTCAACTCATCGTCGGCCAGGGAGCCCGCCGGTCTTGGCAACAATCACGACCAGGTCGGACGGCACCTGCAGGGCCATGTCTATCCCCTCGCCTATGGGCTTTTCGAGCGCGTGGTGCACGGGTTGCACGGGCCCGGCGTGACCATCGGCACGACCCAGTTCAACCATGGCAATGCCGGCATCATCGGTGGCGGGCTCCTGGCCGACGATTTCATCATGCCGCCTATCCTGTTCTGGAAGGCCGCCCTGCCGCCTGATCTGCGGCGCTGGGGCCAGGACGCCAAGGATTTCATGCGCGACAACTACCATCGCGTCCTGCGGGTTACCGGGCCGGTGCACGAAATTCCCAATCCGCAATCCCGGGTGACGGTCGCCAATGGGGTGACCGACCGCTTCGGCCTGCCGGTCGCCCGCCTCTCGGGCACCATCCATCCCGAAACCCTGCGCACGGCCCGCTTCATGCAGCAAAGGGCCTTTGAATGGCTGGATGCGTCCGGCGCGACGCGGCACTGGGGTCCGGAGCCCGCCATGGGCCTCTCCGCCGGTCAGCATCAGGCCGGCACCTGCCGCATGGGGACCGAGCCGGAGCATTCGGTGACCGACACCGACGGCCGGGTCTGGGGCCACGACAACCTCTATGTCTGCGACGGCGCCCTGCACCCGACCAATGGTGGCTTCAATCCGTTCCTGACCATCATGGCCATGAGCTACCGCATCGCATCCGGCATTGCCGGTACGCCGGCCGCGTCAGCGCGCTGAACGCTCGGCGATCCGGCGCTCGATGTCCAGGATCGTGCTGCCATCACGGTCGCCGCGCGGCGTATCGATCGCCAGGTCGGCCGCAATTCTGGCCGGCCGGCCGTCGAGCACCACAATGCGGTCGGCGAGAAGCGCCGCATCCTCGATCAGGTGGGTAACAAGGACTGTGGTGACACCGGTTGCGGCAAGGGTCCGGGCCAGCAGCGCCCGCATCTCGATCACAAGGTCCCGGTCGAGCGACACAAAGGGCTCATCGAGCATCAACAGGCCCGACCCGGTCGCCAGAGCCCGAGCGAGGGCCACACGGCGCTGCATGCCGCCGGAAAGCTGGCCCGGCCAGCGATCCTCTTGACCGGCCAGTCCCACGCGCTCAAGCAGGCTGCCGACAGCCGCATCATCGAGTTCCGGACGCACCAGCCGCACATTGTCGCGGACACTGAGCCAGGGCAGGAGGCGGGCATCCTGAAACACGAACCCCGGCGGACCAGCCTCGGCGGCAGAAACACCGCCAACCCGGATCTGGCCCGAAAAACCGCCATCGGCCCCCGCAAGCAGCCGCAGCAGGCTCGACTTGCCAACCCCCGATGGCCCGAGCACCGCCAGCACGGTGCCGGGTTCGATATCGAGCTGCAGGCCGCTGAACAGCGCCGTCTGTTCGCCCGGATACCGCTTCTCGGCAATAGCGATGCTTAGAGCGGGAGCGCGCGCCATCGGGTCAGCCTCCCTTCGAGCGGGCGCAACACGCCATATTCGAACACCAGCACCACGGCAACGAAGCTGACCGTGTAGGCCAGAATGCCCGCCACGTCGAAATACTGAAAGAAGATGGCGATGCGAAATCCGATGCCGCCATCGCTGCCCAGCACTTCAAATACCAGCACGATCTTCCAGATCAATGACAGGCCGGCCCGCGCCGACGCGAGCACGAACGGCACCAGTTGCGGCCAATAGATAAACCTGAGCCGCCGGGTCCAGCTCAGCCGCGAGACAATGGCCAGTTCCTCATAGGGATCAGCAAAGCTGCGCACCCCTTCCCGGATCGTCACCGCCACCATGGGCAGCTTGTTGACCACCACGGCCGCGACCAGCGCCCATTCGGTCAACCCCAGCCAGATGTAGAACAGGATGGCGACGACGATGGCGGGCAGATTGAGCCCGACCACCAGCCAGGCCGAAAACAGCCTGTCGGCCCATCGGGCCCGGCCCAGCGCAATGCCGATACCGGTCCCAAGCACCATGGCCAGAACGAATGCCGCCACCACACGCCCCAGCGTCCGCCCGAGATCGTGGAGGAGCGCGCCCTGGCTGGCCAGCGTTCCCATCTCCGCCGCTACGTCCACAGGCGAGGGCAGCAATGGGTTGGCGACGGCCATGGCCATCACCTGCCACAGCACCAGCAGTAGTGGCAGGGAGAGCATGTCCAACCCCCTGCCGCGCCACCGGCCCCTCCCGTTCCCCTGCATGGTCAGGGTGCGTATCCGGCCCAGAACGTGCCCGGCTCAAGTTCGGACATATCCCCGACCACCTCGAACCCGCCATGCTCGGCCAGCAGCGCAAAAGCCTGCTCGGCAGCCGCCACATCCTCGGGGAAATACCCTGTGACCATGCCGGCACGATAGTCGTCGCGCAGCTGCTCGAAAAGCGCCCGGTCATCCGCCGCACCCATGAGTGTCGCGAGATCTTCCCAGGCCGCATCGTCGGTCACGAGCACCGCCTTGGCCGCAAAGGACGCATCGAGAAACTTCTTTATCGCAACCGGCTTGGCCGCCGCATTGGCCTCGCTAAAGGTCCAGCCCAGCAGCGGCGGCTGATCCTTTAGGCCCAGGCCCCTCAGCATATCGGCCACCGAGATCACCTCGACCATGCCCCTCGACTTGGCGCGGGCGTTCCAGTGCCAGAAGTTGAGCGCTGCATCGACCCGCCCCTGTCCCAGCAATTCATTGACCAGCGGCGGCGCCCCGAACCGTGCCTCGACATCCTCGGCCAATCGCCGTCCGGTGAGGTCGTGGTAATAGGCCTGCAGCACCACCCAGCTTTTGTCCGCCGGTCCGCCGGCCACGGCGATGACGCCATTGCGCAGGTCGGCAAGCCCCAGCACGGGACTGTCCGCCGGCACCATCAGCCCGCCGACCGCCAGTGAATGGGGCACCATGGTGAAGTCGCGGCCCGCATGGCGCTGCGCCGAGACCCAGGTGAAATCGGAGAGGATCACGTCGACCGCCCCGGTTTGCAGCGCGATCTGCCCGGCGCGGCTGTCGGCGAGCGGCCGTACCTCGAGGACCAGGTCATGGGCCACGTCGAGCCCGAGATTGCGGATGGCCGCGATTTCCCACTGCACCGTCCCGCTTTCCTGCAGGCCCAGCACCAGTCGGTCCTCGGCCAGGGCCGGACTGCCTAGCCAGGCCAGGCCAAGGCCAATGACGGCCAGCAGCCGCTTGATTGCGCTCATCTGGTTCTCAGGCGCCCCTGACCCGCCAGATGACATCGCCAACGTCGTCGGCCATCAGCACCGCGCCGTCCGCTGCCAGGGCCACCCCGACCGGCCGGCCATAGGAGTACTTTTCGTCGGGCGAAAGGAAATCGGTGAGGATGTCGCGCGGCGTGCCGACCGGCTTGCCGTTCTCGAAGGCGACGAAGGTCAGCCGGTAGCCCGAAAGCTTGGAGCGGTTCCACGATCCGTGCTGGCCGATGGCCATGCCGGCCGGATAACCCGGCAGCGTGCCTTCGGGCAGCCAGCACAGGCCGAGCGATGCCGTGTGCCCACCCAGCGCGAAGTCGGGCTGCAGCGCCGAGGCCACCTTGGCCGCATCCTGCGGCACGCGGTCATCGACCACCCGGTTCCAGTAGCAATAGGGCCAGCCGTAAAAGCCGCCATCGACCACCGAAGTCAGGTAGTCCGGCGGCGTTTCATCGCCCAGCCCGTCACGCTCGTTGACCACGGTCCACAGCATGTCGGTCTGCGGCTCCCAGGCCATGCCCACCGGATTGCGCAGGCCCCCGGCAAATTCGCGCGACTGGCCGGTTTCGAGGTCGAGTTCAAAAATGCAGGCACGGCCGATCTCGGCCTCCATGCCAGCGTCGCCGATATTGCTCAGCGAACCCACCGCCACATAAAGCTTCTTGCCGTCCTTGCTTGCGATGAGATTGCGCGTCCAGTGCCCGCCCGGCTTCATGGTCATCATCACCTTGCCCGGATCGGTGATCCGGGTGGCGCCCAATTCATAGGGATAGGCCAGGACCTTGTCGCTGGCGCCGACATAGAGCGTATTGCCGATCAGCGCGATGCCGAAAGGCTGGCGGACGTTTTCGATCAGCGCGAACCGCTCTTCGGCCACGCCATCACCGTCGGCGTCGCGCAGCAAAGTCACCCGGTTGGGGCTCTGGCCGGAGGCGCGGGCGCGCTGCATGGTCGCGTGCATGGCATGGTCGAACAGGGAATTTGGCGTACCGCTTTCGCCCATGGATTCGGCCACCAGCACGTCGCCATTGGGCAGGACATGCATGTTGCGCGGGTGCACGAGGCCCTTGGCAAAGGCATTGACGGCGAGGCCCGCCGCCGGTGTCGGGCGGTGATCGCCCTCCCAGCCCTTGGCCGTCGGCATTTTGAGCGTTGGGATCTTGCCCTGCGGCTTGGCCGCGGGAATGGCCGGAGTAGTCCCGAAAGCCTGCGGACGCGGCCCGTCCCCCGAATGACGCACGGCAACGGCGATACCGCCGATCAAGGCAACGAGGCGGGCAAAGAGGGAGGGTTCGGCCATGGGTCGTCTCGACTATCGGGAAAGGACAGGGAAGACGCCGACGCTATTCGGTTTGGGGCGGCCCCGCTAGGGGCCACACCCAAGTTTCTTGTCCTGGATACTTTCACACTTGAGCAGCCCGCCGAGAGCCGCGCTTCCCTTCTCCCCTGAGGGGAGAAGAGCCTGCCCCGGACTCGATCCGGGGTGGCGCGAAGCGCCGGATGAGGGGTTCACCCTCGTGCTTCTGCCAAAAGCCTTCACCTCTCACCCCATCCCTCTCCCTTGTGTGGCGGTAGGGCGTTGGATCACTTCACCGGCAAAGCCATTTAACGCCGGGACAGTTCGACCACCGGAATGACATCCCGGCTGGTCTTGGCCGCATAGTCGGCGAACTGGGGAAACAGTTCCGCCTGGCGCGCATAGGTGGTGCTGCGCTCTTCGCCCTCGAGAACCCGGGCCCGCACGGGCACCCGCTCGATGGTCTTGCCGTCGCCGACGGAAATGTCGAAATCGGGATGGGCCACGACATTATGAAACCAGGCCGGGTCCTTGGGACCACCGCCATAGGATGCAAACACGTACCAGCGATCCTGACCCTCGGGCAGGAACATCAATGGCTGCGTGCGCTCCAGGCCAGTCTTGGCACCCACCGAGTGCAGCAGCAAAACCGGTGCATTCTCGAAATACCCCCCGGGCTTGCCGCCATTGGCGTTGAAGTCGGCAATAACCTGCTTGTTGAAATCGTTCATGTCCGCATTTCCGGATTGGCTTTCACTTCTCCTGATTTAGGGTCCGATTGCGGCAGCCACAAGGGCCACCGACGGCAACTTGTCACCGCCCCCAAATTCGGCAGATTTGTCTATATTGAGACAATGGCGATAACCTGCTGCTAAGCCATGTCCGGCAGACTTACCCTTCGCGAGGGGACGGAACGATGCTCAAGGAACTCTTCGCCAGCTTCGCGGTGGTTGCCCTGTTCGTTGCGATCTGGGCCCTGTGTCAGGAATGGATCCGCAGCTGGCCGCGTCACGTCCGCATGCTCGGGGCCGGCGCCTATATGGGCGCAACGGCCGTTGCGGCGATGGTGATGGGCGTACCCCTCTCCAATGGAGCCATCTTTGACCTTCGGGCCGTGGCCGTCGGTCTGGCCGGTCTGTTTGCCGGCCCACTTGCTGCCCTGGTGGCCGGGCTCATGGCTGCCGCCTATAGACTATGGCTGGGCGGCGCGGGCGCCTATGCCGGCCTGGTATCGATCGCCCTCGGAGCCCTTGCCGGCTGGGGTGCATTCCTGGCGCGCCGTCGCCTGGGGCATTGGCGTCCGGCCCTTATCCTGTTTTGCGGCGCGCTGACCCTGCTGCCGATGATCACCTATCTCCTGCTGCCGGTGCAGGTTCAGATCGAAGCCGGCTGGGCCGTTGTGCCGTTGATGCTACTCAACCTCGCAGCATCGACCCTGTCCGCCATCGGCATCGAGATGAGCCGCAAGCGCGGCTGGTTCACGCACCTGCTCAAGGCTGCCATCCGGCAGGCGCCCGATTTCATCTATGTCAAGGATCGCCAGTCCCGCATTGTCATTGCCAATCTCGGCGTTGCCCACATTTCGGGGTCGCAGCGCGCCGAAGACCTCGTCGGCAAGACCGATTTCGACCTCACCAGCGCCGAGCGGGCGCTGCGCCTCTACGAAGAGGAGCAGACCATTCTGCGCGAGGGCCGGCAGCTGAGCGATGTGGAAGAAACCATTGTGTCGAACGGGGTGACACGGACATTCCTGACCACCAAATCCCCCATCCGCAATCTCGATGGCTCCATTGCCGGTCTTGTGGGCTTCACCAAGGACCTGACCGATCGGGTGCTGCTGGAGCGGCAATTGCGCGAAACCCAGAGCGAGCTGGACACTGTGCTGACCGGCATGTCGGACGGACTGGCCCGGTTTGACCGTGACAACCGGCTGGTCTTTTCCAATGCCAATTATCAGAACCTGTTTCCGCTCACCGGCCATGCGCGGCAGCCGGGTGTGCTGCTCGGGGATATTCTCGACACGGTCATCAGCACCGGCGAGCAGCGGCTGGAGGGCATCGACCCCGAAGTCTGGAAACAGACCGTCCTCGACCGGACGCTCGCGGGTGGCGACGAGCAGGTGCAGATGGCAGATGGCAGACGGCAGGTGGCTGCTGATCCGCTCGCAACCGCTCGATGTCGGCGGCACCGTGGTCATCGTTTCCGACATGACGACCCTCAAACATGCCGAGGAACAGCTCACGCGCGTGGCGGAGCAGTTCAAGACACTGGCCAGCACCGACGCCCTTACCGGCCTGCACAACCGCCGCGACTTCGATGAGGCCTGGACCCGCGAGTTTACCCAGGCCCGGACAGGTGGCCGCGAACTCAGCATCCTTGTCGCCGACATCGATCATTTCAAGAAATACAACGACACCTATGGTCATCCCGCCGGTGACGCCTGCCTGCGCCAGGTCGCCAGCTGCATCCAGCTCAGTTCGCAGCGTGCCGACGACATGGCGGCCCGCTATGGCGGCGAAGAATTTGTCGTCATCCTGCCGCGGACCGATGCCACCGGCGTCGCGGCCATTGCCAGCCGCATCCTGTGGTCGGTCGAGCGCCTGTCCATCCCGCACCGGGAAAGCCCCACCGGTCATGTCAGCGTCAGTATCGGGGTGGCCACGCTTGGGTCGGGTCAATACGAAACAGCCGAAGCCATGCTGGCCGCCGCCGACAGCGCCCTCTACCACGCCAAGCAGCACGGGCGCGGACGCGTCGCCGCTGCTGCTGCCGAATAGCCGGCCGGAACGCCGCGCGGGCCGGCGGGCCGGCCTCCCGCAAAATCCCATTGACGGCCATCGCGCACAGGCGTATCTCCCGCCTCAGGACATCTCGCCCTAACGCGAGACAATAGGCCTGGGAGGGCCGCTTGTAATGGCTGATACGCCCCAAACCGCACCGGCGGTCAAACCGACTAATCCTAATTTCTCGTCGGGTCCCTGCTCCAAGCGTCCGGGTTGGACGATTGATGTGCTTGCCGGCGCGCTGACCGGTCGCTCGCACCGCGCCAAGCCTGCCAAGGCGCGCATCCAGGAAGCCATCGACCTGACCCGCCAGCTCCTTGAAGTTCCGGCCGATTACCGCATCGGCATCGTCCCCGCCTCCGATACCGGCGCCGTCGAAATGTTCCTCTGGAGCGCTCTTGGCGCCCGGGGCGTCGACATGCTGGCCTGGGAGAGTTTTGGTGCCGGCTGGGTCACCGACGTGCAGAAGCAGCTCAAGCTGAGCGATGTCCGGGTGCTTGAAGCGCCCTATGGCGAACTGCCCGATCTCGGCCAGGTCGATTTCAACCGTGATGTCGTCTTTACCTGGAACGGCACCACTTCCGGCGTCCGCGTCCCCAATGCCGACTGGATCCCGGCCGATCGGCAGGGCCTGACCATCTGCGACGCCACCTCGGCCGCTTTCGCCCAGAACCTCGATTTCAAAAAGCTCGATGTCGTGACCTTCTCCTGGCAGAAGGCTCTCGGTGGCGAAGCCGCGCATGGCGTGCTGATCCTGTCGCCGCGCGCTGTCGAACGCCTGGAAACCTATAAGCCCGACCGGCCCCTGCCCAAGATCTTCCGCATGACCAAGGGCGGCAAGCTCATCGAAGGCATCTTCAAGGCCGAGACCATCAACACCGTCTCGATGCTCTGCATCGAGGACGCCGTCGACGCCATGAAATGGGGCGTCGACATCGGTGGGCTCAAGGCCATGCAGGCCCGCGCCGACGCCAACGCCAAGGTTCTGGCCGACTGGGTCGCCCGGACCGGCTGGGTCGATTTCCTGGCCAGGAACGAAGGCGAGCGGTCCAATACCTCGGTGTGCCTCGTCATCGCCGATCCGGACATCAAGGCTCTCGACGCCGACGCCCAGGCCGCTTTCGCCAAGGCCATCGTCTCGCGCCTCGACAAGGAAGCGGTCGCCTATGACATCGGCGGCTACCGCGATGCACCGACGGGTCTGCGTATCTGGACCGGCTCGACGATCGAGGCCGCCGATCTCGAAAAGCTGACCCCGTGGCTGGACTGGGCCTTTGGCCAGGAAAAAGCTGCCCTCAAGTCCGCTGCCTGACGATTTGTGACGCGCCGGGTGACAATTAGCCCACCCGGCGGCGCTTAACGCTAACAGTCTGCTACCCAATTGCCCTTCCGCGTCACAGCATTGACGCCAGAAAAACAGGGATCTCACATGCCCAAAGTTCTCGTTTCCGACAAGCTCAGCCCCACCGCCGTCCAGATCTTCAAGGACAACGGCGTCGACGTCGACTACCTTCCCGATCTGGGCAAGGACAAGGAAAAGCTGCTCGAAGTCATTGGCAAATATGATGGTTTGGCGATCCGCTCGGCCACCAAGGTGACCGAAAAGATCCTCGCTGCCGCCACCAATCTCAAGGTGATCGGCCGTGCCGGCATCGGTGTCGACAATGTCGATATCCCCGCCGCCACAAAGAAGGGTATCATCGTGATGAATACCCCCTTCGGCAACTCGATCACCACCGCCGAACACGCCATTGCCATGATGTTCGCGCTGGCCCGTCAACTGCCGGAGGCGGACGCCTCGACCCGGGCTTCGAAGTGGGAAAAGAACCGCTTCATGGGCGTTGAAGTGACCAACAAGACCCTGGGCCTCATCGGCGCCGGCAATATCGGCTCGATCGTCGCCGACCGCGCCCTGGGGCTCAAGATGAAGGTTGTCGCCTTCGACCCCTTCCTCACGCCCGAACGCGCCCAGACCATGGGCGTTGAAAAGGTCGAACTCGACGACCTCCTGGCCCGGGCCGATTTCATCACCATCCACACCCCGCTGATCGACGCCACCCGCAATATTCTCAATGCCGAAACCCTGGCCAAGACCAAGAAGGGCGTGCGCATCGTCAACTGCGCCCGTGGCGGCCTGATCGACGAGGCGGCGCTTTACGACGCCCTCAAGTCGGGCCAGGTGGCAGGTGCGGCGCTGGACGTGTTCCTGGTCGAGCCGGCCGAAAACAATCCGCTGTTCGACCTGCCCAATGTCATCTGCACGCCCCATCTCGGCGCGTCCACGACCGAGGCGCAGGAGAATGTCGCCCTGCAGGTTGCCGAGCAGATTTCGGCGTACCTCATGACCGGCGAGATCACCAACGCGCTCAATTTCCCCTCGATCTCGGCCGAAGAGGCGCCGATCATCACCCCATGGGTGAAACTGTCGGAAGCGCTCGGCTCCTTTGCCGGGCAATTGACCGAAACCGCCATCATGGGCATCAAGATCGAGTTCGAGGGCACCCCGGCCGGTCTCAACACCCGCCCGATGATCGCAGCGGCCATCAATGGCGTGCTGAAGCCGTCCCTGGGCGACATTAACATGGTCTCGGCACCCCAGATCGCCAAGGATCGCGGCATCACCGTGGAAACCACCACCCGCGACCAGCAGGGCGCCTATGAAGGCTATGTGCGCCTGACCGTGACCACCGAGCGGCAGACCCGCGGCGTGGCGGGGACCCTGTTCGCCAGCGGCAAGTCGCGCATCATCCAGGTCAAGGACATCAACATGGAGGCCGAGCTGACCCCGGCCATGCTCTATGTGACCAACGAGGACAAGCCCGGCCATATCGGCCGTCTCGGCACCATCCTGGGCCAGCTCGGCATCAACATTGCCAACTTCAACCTCGGCCGGGCCGAGGTGGGTGGCGATGCCATTGCTCTGGTGTCCATCGACGGAACCCTGACCGACGAACAACTCGGCCAGATCGCCAAGCTCGACGGCGTCAAGCAGGCCAAGGCCCTCAAGTTCTGATCGAGCCGGCAAGGCATTCTCGAAAGGGCGGCCCATGGCCGCCCTTTTTCTTGGTCACTAAGCCCGGCGGGCTGCCCATTCGGCAAGCACAATGCCCGACACGATGATGCCGGCGGCCAGGAAGTGATAGGGTTGCAGGCTCTCCCCCAGGATGATGACCGATCCCAGCGTTCCAAATACGGGGATCAGGTTGTGGCTCGGCGCAGCCCGGTTCGGCCCGACCAGTTCCACCCCGCGGGCATAGGCCACCTGGCTGAACATGGAGGGGAAGATCGCCACATAGGCGATGACCGCCCACACGGTCGGCGAGGCTGAGGCGAGCGTGGTGACCTGCCCCAGGCCGCCACCGAACAAGGCCAGCATCACGACCCCGGTAATGGCGGCGCCCGCGAAGGACACAGCCATGAAACTCATGATGTGCACCTGGGGCCGGAACCGCAGGGCCAGCGTGTAGCCGGTATAGGCCAGGCATGCCAGGATGACGAAACCGTCGCCAACATTGACATCCATGGTCAGAAGCCGGCCCGGATCGCCATGGGTGGCCGTCAGGATGACGCCGAAAATGGCCAGAATCACCCCGATGATCTGGATGAGTTTGGCGCGAACCCTGAACACGATGAAATTGGCGCCCAAAATGAGCATGGGCAGCGACGCCTGCTCGATCGCCGAGTTGACCGCCGTCGTGGTCTGCAGGCCGACATAGAGGAACACGTTGAACAGAGCGTAGCCGATAGCGCCATAGAGCATGAGCACCGGCCAGGTCTGCCGCACCACGGCCCAGTCCGCGATCAGCCGGTTCCAGGCGAAGGGCAGGATGAAGGCCGTCGCGAGAACGCACCGGCAGGCAAGCAACAGGAAGGGGTCGATTTCCCCTACCACCAGTTTGGCCGCCACCACATTGCCGCCCCAGAACAGCGGAGCCAATATCAGCAGCAGATAGGGCTGATCGAGAATGCGGGCGAAAATGCCGCTATTTTGCTGTTCTTGCGGCTTTGTCATCGTGGCCAGTGTGATGTAAGGACAAGCGGACTTATCAGTTATTCGGCCACAATCAAATCCGACAAAGGTGGCCGGGGGACTTCACGTCCGATCATCATCGGGGTGCCATTGCCAGCGATGGACCCCATTGTCGCGTTCTCTTGGGGAAGACTGGATTATGGCGAATGTGGTTGTCGTCGGCTCGCAATGGGGCGACGAGGGCAAGGGCAAGATTGTGGACTGGCTCTCCGAGCGCGCCGATGTGGTGGTGCGCTTTCATGGCGGTCACAATGCCGGTCACACCCTGGTCATCGACGGGGTCAGCTATAAGCTCGCCCTGCTGCCTTCGGGCCTCGTCCAGGGCAAGCTGTCGGTCATCGGCAATGGCGTGGTCGTTGATCCGCATCACTTCGTCGAAGAGATGGCCAAGCTGCGGGCCCAGGGCGTGACCATCACCCCGGAAATTCTGCGCATCGCCGACAATGCCCCCCTGATCCTGTCGCTGCACCGCGAACTCGACGGCATTCGCGAGGACGCCAATTCCGGCCTCAAGATCGGCACGACCCGCCGCGGTATCGGCCCGGCCTATGAGGACAAGGTCGGCCGCCGTGCCATCCGTCTCATCGACCTCAGCGAACCCGACACGCTGATGCCCAAGATCGAGCGCCTCTTGTCGCACCACAATGCGCTGCGCCGCGGCATTGGCCTTGCTGAAATTGCGGCCGATACCATCCATGCCGAGCTGACCTCCATCGCCGATCAGATCCTGCCCTTCATGGACCAGGTCTGGCGCGTGCTCGATCAGAAACGCCGTGAAGGCGCCCGCATCCTGTTCGAGGGCGCGCAGGGTGCCCTGCTCGACAACGATCACGGCACTTATCCCTTCGTGACCTCGTCCAACACCGTGGCCGGCCAGGCCGCTGCCGGCTCGGGACTCGGCCCCACCGCGATCGACTATGTGCTGGGCATCACCAAGGCCTACACCACTCGCGTCGGCGAGGGTCCCTTCCCATGCGAACTCGATGACGAGACCGGCCGCCACCTGGCCGTTGTCGGGCGCGAAGTCGGCGTCAATACCGGCCGCCCGCGCCGCTGTGGCTGGTTCGACGCCGTGCTGGTGCGCCAGACCGTCAAGACCTCGGGCATTACCGGCATCGCCCTGACCAAGCTCGACGTTCTGGATGGGCTCAAGGAGATCAAGGTCTGCGTCGGCTACGAACTGGATGGATCATGCATCGATTACTTGCCTGCCTCAATGGGGGCACAGGCCCGCGTTAAGCCCATCTACGAGACGCTTGAAGGCTGGTCGGAGACCACGGCGGGCGCGCGCAGCTGGGCTGAACTGCCGGCCCAGGCGGTCAAATATGTGCGCTATATCGAGGAACTGATCGGCGCGCCGGTGGCCTTGCTCTCGACCAGTCCGGAACGCGCCGATACCATCCTGGTTGTTGACCCATTCCAAGACTGAGAAATTTTGATACAAGACTGCGCTGTCAGAGTGAGTACCAAGTAGCCCATGGCGGATTACAAGGAGCTGTTGCGTCGGGCCATCTCGGCGCTTCCGGAGAATAACGGGGCCGCGCGGCGCGCGGTTTATGAAAAGGCGCGTTCGGCCCTTGTGGGTCAGTTGCGGGCCATTCAGCCCCCGCTTCCGGCGCGCGAGATCACCCAGCATCGCCTGCAGCTCGAAGATTGTATCCGCCTGGTCGAACAGGAAGCCAGCGAGGCCATTATCAGCCTTGGACGGGACGCGGGCCTAAGCGCGCGGCCCGCACCCCGGCCGGCCGAAACCAGGCCCGCGCAAGCGGCGCCTGCGCCGGCCGATGTGGCCGTAGCCGAAAAGAGTGTCGAAGCTCCGCAAAAGGCCGAACCAAAGCCCGAGCCCAAATTCGTATCGAAGCCGGAGCCGATGGCTGAGCCGGTTTCGCGACCGGACCCGAAGCCCGCGCCTGCCCTTGCCCCCGCTCCTGCATCGACGGCCTCGATCGAAGACATCATTGCCGAAGCCGCTGCCGCCAGCGGCGCCGACATCGGCCCGGCCGACAAGGACGCGCCAGTTCCTGCGCCGCAGCCGGAAGTGCTGCCGCTACCGGCGCCCCGGCGCGAACCGGCACCGGCGGCCTTTGTTGCAACGCCGCGCCAGGCCGCGCCGGCCGCCCGGGTCGAACCCAGCATCGGTGCGCTCACTGCCGCTGCGGCCCAAACGGGTCCCGCGCCGGTGGTGGAGACTGCTCTTTCCAGCGAGCGCGAAGTCGATGTCGACGAAGGCGCCCGCGAAGCCGAGGGCGTGATCTCCCGCGCCATCGAGACACTCGACCGCGAGGCCCGCGGGGAAACCACGGAAACCCTGCCGGACCGCGACAATGCTGAACCGGCGGCAGCCTCCGAGGCGGTCGATGATGCCGGCTTTGCCATTGCCGGCCAGCAGCAACGCTCCGGCACCGGCCTGACCATTTTCCTTGTCGTCTTTGCCCTGCTGCTGGTGGGTGCGGGCGGTGCTGGCTTCTGGGCCTGGCGCGAGGGTTTCATCAATCTCGACCAGATGTTTGGGCGCGCGCAGACCGAGGTCGCACAGACCCCGACCACCACCGAACAGACGACGGTGCCGACCATGGACGCCACGCCCGATTCGGGCGTCGAGGGCGTCGGCGGACCGGGCAATACCGCGACCACGACGACAACCGAGCCGACCAGTGCCCTTGAAGGCCTTGAGGCCGAGGATCGCCTCGAACCCACCCCGGAAGCGGTGACGCCGAGCGGCAATGAGCCGGTTCTGCCATCGATCGAAAATGGCGAGGTCAAGAGCGAGGAGCGCCTGTCGGGTGCCGATACCACGATTGCCGCGACGGACGACCCGGCGGCCAGCGTCGATCCGTCGGTGCTAGCCGGCAATCAGTCGCTGCTGCTCGAAGCCTCTTCGGACGGCCGCTCCGGCGCCGTGCCGTTCTCGGGCACGGTCGAGTGGACTCAGGGCACCGACGAGATCGGCATGCCGACGCTGATTGCCGAAGCCAGCATTCCGGCGCGCAATCTGGGCGTCTCGGTCACCATCCGCAAGAATTCCGATCCGAGCCTGCCGGCCAGCCATCTGATGGAAGTCAGCTTCGACGTGCCCGATACCTTCATCGGTGGCTCGATTGCCTCGCTCGCCGGCGTGTTGCTTAAGAATGAAGAGCTGGTGCCCGGCACCGCGCTGGCCGGAGCATCGGCCCGCGTCGTCGGCAATTCCTTCCTCTTTGCGCTGAGCGCCACGCCTGCCGATGCAACGGCCAATGCCGATTTGCTGACCGGGCGGCGCTGGATGGACCTGGCCATTGTCTATGGCACGGGCCGCAACGCCATCCTGACGCTGGAAAAGGATGAAGACGCCCAGGGCCTGTTCGATCAGGTCTTTGCGGAGTGGGCGAACTAACCCGAACGCAAGGCGCTAGGCGGGCAGCAGCTTGCCCTGCTCGATGCGGTAGTGGCGGCCCGCGAGGGCGGCGATATCGTCGAGGTGATGGCTGACCAGAAGCGTGTGCCAGCCATGTCGCTGGGTCAATTCGCCCACGGTCTGCCTCATCGCAATCCGCGTTTCGTCATCAAGCGCCGAGAACGGCTCATCGAGCAGGAGCACCGGGCGCGCCCGCAACAGCGTCCGCGCCAGCGCCACGCGCTGCTTCTGCCCGCCCGACAGTGTGCGTGCCAGTTGCTTTTCGACCCTGCCCAGCCCCACTTCGGTCAGCGCATTGCTGATCAGTTGCCCGGCCCCCTGCCCGGCATTGCGCGGCAGACCCAGCCGGACATTGTCGTCTGCCGAGAGGTGATCGAAGAGATTGTCGGCCTGAAGCAGCAGCGACACCGGGCGACCCTCGGGCGGCAGCGGCAAAAGGTCGACCCCGTCGAGCACCAGAGACCCCGACATGGGCTTGAGAAAGCCGGCCACCAGGTCAAGCAGCGTCGACTTGCCCGAACCGCTGGCACCTGAAATCGCCGTGACCACACCCGGCTCGGCTGCGAAGCTGAATTCATAGCCCTCGCTCTGCCCCTCATGCACGAAGCGCATTCTATCGGCCGTGAGCATCGGCGATCCTTTCCATGAGACGCGGAAGGCCGACAAAGGCGGCCACCGTGCCCACCAGCATCAGGGCGGCAATGGCACCGGCATCATTGTTCCGATAGGCCCCCAGGGCTCGATACATCATCAGCGGCAGGGTCTGGAAGTCCTGGGTGCCGAACAGGGCAATGACCCCGAGATCGCCGAGCGAAAAGCAGAAGGCCAAAGCCAGCAGCAGCCCGATATCGCGCCCCAGAAGCGGGTATTCGATGGCCGTGAACTGCATCAGGCCGCCCAGGCCGAGCGAGCGGATGAGCTTGCCGCGCGTCTGCGCCACCGCGTCGAGGGCCGGGCCGAGCGTGGCCATGGCAAAGGGCAGCGCCAGCAGCGCATTGGCGATGACGACGACGATGGGCGCGGCGGTGCGCGCAGACATGCCGGCGTCGCGCACCAGAAGGAAGAAACCGAGCGACAGCACCACTGCCGGAACGGCCAGATAGGCATAGGCCGGTGCGCCGAGCACCGTGCGCAGAACGGGATGGCCGGTGGAGGCGCGTCCGAGGGCGAGAACCAATGCGAGCACCAGGGTCAGCGCCGCGGAGGCCGCGCCGATGATGAGACTGGTGAGGCTGGCGCGCCAGAAGGCCGGTTGGGCCAGTACCGCTCCCATGCCCGAAAGCCCTTCGCCCAGCACCGAAAGCAGTGGCAGGGCAAACCCGGCAATGGCGAGGATCAGGACCAGAGCCTGGATGGCGCGCACCATCCGCCCGTCCTGCCAGGCCGGTTGCGCCGATTTCCCGAGCACGCTGGGCACCGGGCTGAACGCCGAGGCGGCAATGATCACGAGGGCACAGACACCGATCTGGGTCATGGCCAGCAGCACAGCGCCCACCAGGTCGAAGTCGAGCCGCACGGCGCCATAGATGGCCACCTCCAGCGTCTGGTTGGCTGGGCCACCGCCCAGCATCAGAACGATAGGAAAGCTGGTAAAGGCCAGAAGAAAGATGATCGCGGCAAGGCCCGGCAGACTGCCCCGCAAGGCGGGCCAGTCGATGATGGCAAACCGCTGCCAGGCATTGAGCCCCAGAGATTGGCCGACCTTGAGCCGGCTCACGGCAATCGCATCGAGCCGCGCCAGAAGGATACGGGCGGCAAAGGCGCCATCGAGGATCACATGGGCAATGAGTATGCCCGATAGTCCATAGGCCGGACTCTCGATCCGCAGCCCGAACAGCGCCTCACTGGTCTGGTTGATCCAGCCATTGCGTCCCCAGATCGACAGCAGCCCGAAAGCCACCACCATGCCGGGCGTCACGATGGCCGCCGAGAACAGGCCCACCACCACGGAACGGCCGGCAAAGCGCAGCCGGTTCAGCGCCCAGGCGACGGCGGTGCCGGCCATGAGCGACAGCACGGTCGTGAGCCCGGCCTGCAGGGCCGTCATCCGCACGAGATGGGCGATATCGACGCCCGGCCCGCCGGCGCTGCCGGTTGCCGCCCGGAGGATGGCTAACAGGATGGCTGCAATCAGCCCGGCTATGGCCAAGGCCAGAAGCCCGGCCGCCAGACGGCGCAGGGGGCGCGGCGGCAGATGCGATGCCGCCCTCACCATGGTCCCCACGCAGTCTGGACGGCCTTGCGCATGTTACTGCACGGCTGCCAGCATTTCGGCAATCCAGGCCTGGGCATTGGCCTCGATGTCCGCATCAGGGAGGGTCAGGGTCTTTTCCGGCTGCGGCAAGGCTGCAAAAGCCGGATCAAGTCCTTCGCCCAGGTCCACAACCGGGAACATCCAGTTGGTGGTCGGGATGATCCCCTGACCTTCCGGCGAGACCAGGTAGGCCAGGAATTGCTGGGCCAGCTCCTGCTGGTCGGAGGACTTGAGCACTCCGGCAACCTCGATCTGCGGGAAATGGCCCTCGCTGAACAGCGCCGCCTTGATGGTGTCGTCGCCCTCGGCGACGATGTGATAGGCGGGGGACGTCGTGTAGGACAGAACCATATCCGCCTCGCCATCGAGGAACAGCGAATAGGCTTCGCTCCAGTCCTTGGTGATGGTCAGAAGGTGCGGCTTGAGGCCAGCCCAGATTTCCGGGGCGCGATCGCCATAGGCCGCCTTGACCCAGAGCACGAGACCCAGCCCCGGCGTCGAGGACCGCGGATCCTGGATGACCACCTTGACGCTGTCCGGAAGCGCGATCAGCTCCTCGAACGAGGTGGGCGGCACCTCGGTGGTGTCGGTGTCGTACATGAAGGCGAAGTGCGAATAGTCGATCGGCACGAAGCTGGCATCCGCCCAGCTTTCAGGCAGCACCAGGCCATCCAGGGTCAGTCCATGTTCTGCAAAGAGCCCCGTGGAAGCCGCCTCGCCCATGATGGCGGTGTCGAGCCCGACAATAAGGTCGGCTTCGGTGGCCTCGCCCTCGAGCTGCACCCGCCGCAGCGTGCCGATGGAACTGTCGGCCACGACCCAGTTGAGTTCGCAGCCGCACTGCGTCTCAAAACCCGCTTTGAGCAGCGGGCCGGGGCCCCACTCGGCGGCGAAGCTGTCATAGGTATAGGCGGTCAGGACAGGCTTGTCCTGGGCTGCAGCGGTGTGGGTTGCCAGTCCGGCAACGACGACCGCAAGCGCCATGGAGGAAAACTTGATCATCAAGATCATCCCTTCAAAGGTATGCGGCCATGGGTGAAGGGGGTCAAATGGAGGGCGAGATGCCCTTGCCATCTCGATCTTCCTCCGCCAGCATGACCTGGTTCAGGTTCAATGGGTAACTCTCAGCTCCGGCAGGACCGGAACACCCCAGCGAGACGGTGCGGACCATATTGAGAGAACCTCGCTAGTGCAATCCCCTCCAAAAGGCCCAGACGGCCCCCTGCCACTTCAGTACGAGCAACCCATCGCCATTGTCGGCGGGGGCAGTGTCGACCAGCAACTCTTGGCAGACCTGGCGCGTCGCGGCATCCCACTGATCGGGGCCGATGGCGGTGGCGATACCATCGGCGCAGCGGGCCTTGTGCCCGAGGCCATTATCGGCGACCTCGATTCGCTGTCCGACCGCGCCGCTTGGGAAAGCCGCACGCGGGTGGTCCACATTGCCGAGCAGCTCACCACCGATTTCCAGAAGTGCCTTTATTCCACAAGCGCGCCGGTGACGCTGGCTGTCGGCATGACCGGCAAGCGGCTCGACCACACACTCGCTGCCCTCAATGCCGTGCTGCAGGTGGCGGCGGACCGGCATCTGCTGGTCATCGATGAAACCGATATCGCCCTGGCCGTGGTCGGCCCGATCGGTTTTGCCGCACGGCCGGACGAACGCGTCTCGGTCCATCCGCTGCTGCCCATCCGGTTTCACCGGTCCACCGGGCTGCTCTATCCGCTCGATGGCCTTACCCTCGAGCCGGGCGGGCTGGGCGGCACCTCAAACGCGGCAACTGCCGGGCGTGTGGAGATCATTCCGGCCAATCCTACGCCCTGGTTGCTGATCCTCGGACGCGAGCGGCTCTGGGATATGGTTGAAACCTGCCTTGAAGCCCTGCCGCGCTACTAAGGCCCTTCGGCGGCTCGGAAGAAGCTCTAAGCAGCGCCTTCCAGCCGGAACTGCAGCTTGGCCAGGTCGGCATAGCGGCCACCCTTGGCCACCAGGTCCTCATGGTTGCCCCGGTCTATAATGGCGCCGCCATCCATGACCAGGATGGTATCCGCGTCCCGGATCGTGGCGAGGCGATGGGCGATGACCAGCGTCGTGCGCCCTTCCATCAGGTGTTCGAGCGCCACCTGCACCAGCCGCTCGCTCTGCGCATCGAGGGCACTGGTCGCCTCGTCGAGCAGGAGGATCGGGGCGTTCTTGAGAATGGCGCGGGCAATGGCAAGCCGCTGCTTCTGCCCGCCCGACAGCATGACCCCGCGCTCGCCGACCATGGTATCGTAACCAGCCGGCATCTCGATCACGAAGTCATGGACCAGCGCCGCCCGTGCCGCAGCTTCCACCTCTTCGTCACCGGCCTCGGGCTTGCCGAAACGGATATTGTCGGCAATCGTGCCGGCAAAGATGGTGGGCTCCTGCTCGACATAGGCAAAGCGCTGGCGCAATTCGGCTAGGTCGAGCTGGCGGATGTCGACGCCGTCGACCCGTATCGTGCCTGCATTGACGTCGTAGAAGCGCTGCAACAGCGACAGGGTCGTCGACTTGCCCGAACCCGATGGCCCCACAAGGGCGACCGTCTCGCCCTTGCCGACCGAAAAACTCACGCCATCGAGCACCGGTCCATTGGTGCTTTCATAGGCAAAGGACACGTCCTCGAACGCCACGGTACCAAGGGGCGGAACCGGCAGCGACAGGGGCTGCGCCGGATTGCGGATATCGGCCTCGGTATCGAGGATTTCGGTCAGCCGCTCGGTGGCTCCGGCCACCTGCTGCAGTGTGCCCAGGACTTCCGAAACATTCATCAGTGCGCCCGAGGCCATAAGGGCATAGACGACGAACTGGGCCAGTTGCCCCACGGTGACGCTGCCGTCGAAGACGGCCCGGGCGCCCCACCAGACCAGGCCCACCAGCGCCGCGGTGCCGAGGAAAATGACCAGCGCCACCAGCACCGATCTTGCCCCCAGCCGGCGCACCTCGGCCTGATAGCTGGCTTCGCTGTGCCGGTCATAGATATGGGCCTGCTCGGTCTCCTGGGTGAACGCCTTGACCGTGCGCGGCGCCCCCAGCATTTCGGTGGCCATGGCCGACAGTTCCGCCAGCGCGTCCTGAGTCTTGCGCGACATGCCGCGCAGGCGGCGCGCATAGGCAATGACGGGGAAAAGAATGGACGGCACCGCGACGACCACGGCCAGGGTCAGCACCGGGCTCGTCAGCACCATCATGATCAGGGCGCCGGCAATGGTCACCAGCGAGCGCAGCGCCAGCGACAGGCTCGAGCCGATCGCGCCGCGGATCACGGCCACGTCGCCATTCAGCCGGCTGGTGAGTTCGCCCACCCGGTGGGTATCGAAATAGCGCGTGTCCAGCCGCAGCAGATGCGCAAAGACCGCCTGGCGCAGATCGGCCAGCACCCGCTCGCCGATCACCGAGATGAAATAGAATCGCGCCCCGCTCGCCAGTCCCATCAGCGCCGCAATGGCCACAATGGCCCAGCCATATCGCCCGACATTGTCGAGGTTCTGTGCGACGAAACCTTCATCGATCACCCCGCCCAGGGCTGCCGGAATGGCCAGCGAAGTCGTGGCGGAAATCAAAAGGAAAATGATGGTCAGCGTCAGCCGCACCGGATAGGCGAGAATGAACGGCACCAGACGCTTCAGCGGCTGCAGCTTGCGCGGCTGCACACCAGCCGTGCCGGCGATCTTCTCGGGATCAGCCCCAAGGGGAGCGGCCTGTTCGGTCATGGCAAACGTCGATGTCCGTTGAGCGGGATGGCCGCTCGCGGCGGCCGCACTCATATAGGCCCTGCCCTTCCGGCCCGCAACCGGCCCGGTCTGGGCAAAAATGCCGCTGCTGCGGTCTTGCGGAACGCCACCCATTGCTGTAGGAAGCCGACCAACAACCAGATTACGCAATCCGGGCGCCGCGGCGCCCGTTTGATTTGAGGCATACCATGAAGGCCGACATTCATCCCGATTACCACGTCATCAACGTGGTCATGACCGACGGCACCAGCTACCAGACCCGTTCGACCTGGGGTAAGGAAGGCGACACGCTGCAGCTCGACATCGACCCCAAGACCCATCCTGCCTGGACGGGCGGCACGGGCCAGCTGATGGACCGCGGTGGCCGCGTTTCGCGCTTCAAGGAGCGCTTCAAGGGCCTCGGTATCTAACGAACCGATCCGAATATCTTTCAAAGCCCGGCCTTCGCGCCGGGCTTTGTCTTGTGCTGGGGGCCACTATGTTCATCCTGTCACTGACCTACCTGGTGCCGCTCGATCAGGTTGACCGCCATGTCGAGCCGCATCTGGCCTGGGTGGCCGAGGGTTACGACCGCGGATATTTCCTCGCCTCGGGCCGCAAGGAACCCCGCACGGGTGGCGTCATTCTGGCGCGCGGCCCCCTGGCGGAGCTGGAAGCGCTGACCGCCCAGGACCCGTTCGTGCTGGCCGGGGTCGCGCGCTACGAGTTCACAAGCATCCTGGTCAGCCGCACCGCGCCGGGCCTTGAAGCGCTCAAGGGCTGAGCCGGTATGGCGCTGACATCGCTGCTGTTTATTGCCGCTGCCGCATTCGAAATCGGCGGCTGTTATCTCATCTGGCTTGCTGTTCGCCACGAGCAGCCATGGCTATGGCTGCCTGCCCTCGCGGCGCTGGGCCTGTTTGGCTATCTCCTGTCGCAGACCGGAACAGACAGCGCCGGACGTGCCTTTGCGATCTATGGCGGCATCTACATTCTCGCTTCGGTGGCGTTCATGGCTGGCATAGAACAGGTGCGGCCCGACCGCTGGGACCTGATCGGCGCAGCTGTGGCCCTGGCCGGCGCGGCCATCATCTATTTCGGGCCGCGCGGCTAATGTCCCTCAGGACGGCGCGAAAGCGGCCTTGAGACGGGCAAGCTGGTCGGCAATGCCATTGGCCAGGCCCTTGTCACGGTCCGGCATCTTGCCGCGCTCGAGAGTGTCCAGCTGCAGCACCCGCTCGAACAGACGGTCGCCCTGATCGATGAACCCGCGCAAGCGGTCAGGCAATTGGTCATAGCCGGGCCCGCCGCGCTCGGAAGGCGTCGCGGAGAACTTCACCTTCTCCTTCTCGGAGCGGGCATTTTCCTTGGTAATCTCGCCCTCATTGACCGCCCGTTGCAGCAAAAGCCAGGAGGCGAGTTGCATGAGGCGCGTCGTCAGGCGCATGGATTCGGTCGCA
This sequence comes from Devosia sp., assembly GCF_025809055.1. NCBI lineage: Bacteria > Pseudomonadati > Pseudomonadota > Alphaproteobacteria > Hyphomicrobiales > Devosiaceae > Devosia > Devosia sp. The sequence continues at coordinate 1,975,450 of NZ_CP075529.1, forward strand.
TAGAGGAAGGCCGCCTCGCGCGGCAGCACCCGGCTTTCCAATCGACCTTCACCGTCGAGATAGGCAGCCACTGTCTCTATCAGGCTCATGCCCTCGCGATAGAGCAGGTCAAAGCCACCCGAAGCAACGATGCGCGGGCCAAGGGCGACGGTCTGCGTCTCTTCTCCGGTCTCTGACACGCTTCCTCCTGTGTCGGGCCATGATAGGCGCACGCGTCCGCAAGGTCACGCGGTTCGGGGGACTATTCTAAAAATCTGGTTTAACCGTGGCGCGCACTCCCGGCGCCAGAAAAAGAAAAAGAGCCGCAGGTTACGGCTCTCGAAGTTAACAGGGAGGCGTCAAACAGAGGGAGAAACCACTCTGAAAAATTCAGAACAATCTGAATAATGAGACCCTAACCCGTAAAGATTAATTCGATGTTAACAGGAGTCGAAATCTTAACCCTGCCGTCCGGTTAACGGATTTTGCTTCGGTCCCCGGCCTCCAGCAGCGTCCGTCCGGCCAGGGTGATCAGCGCCATGCCACCTGCGAGCTCGACCCAGCCCTTGGCGACCAGGCCCGCCAGGTCATCGTCGCGGACCCTGTCCCGCCCCAGCGCCAGGCGCTGCAAGCCAGCCAGATCGCCCGGCTTCACCCCTTCCAGAACTGCATCTCGCCTCATCATCGACACATCCTCCTTGCGACGACTGAACTGGCTTGCTGCAGGATCGGTTCCCAGGCTCAGACCTGGCTGCGGCCGACCCTCCAGTCTCCGGCACGCCGATGACGTGCCGACAGAATCTGTCTCATGAACACCTGCACCGGCTCGGCGAGCCAGGCGCGCTCCAGCGCATTGCGCGCCGGCTTGAGAATACGGGCAGTCACCTCTTCCATCGGGGCCCGACGCATCTCGCCTTCCATGAAGTAAAAGCCTGCGAGCGCCAGCAAAACGGCCGCACCAAGAAGATTCCAATCCATATCCGCCACCTTTGATTGGGTATTCCAGATGCTAGCAGGGCGCGCGCCAGCGCAGAACTGTAACTGATCGTTAAGCCTAACGGCGTCGCAATTGAATCAAAACTTGAAAGCCGCCTCGGCGGCCGAGCGCGATGACCCCTTGGCGGCGATAGCTGCCCGTAGCCGCGTGATTTCCGCTTCCAGCAAAACGATGCGTTCCTCGAGCTCTTCCACCGAAAGGGCATCGAGAACCATGCCGACTTCGTGAGCCGGTGGGCGCTTGTGCACGTCCTCGTCCATCCCTGTCCTCCATGCGAAATGACCTTACCCGAGTGTATCCAACCCGGCTTGCCCGGCAAGCCCATCTCGGCCAGCATGGCGCCATGAACACATCGCCCACACCTCCCATCCCGTCCCTGCCTGGCCAGATGCAGGTCATCTCCATCACCGCTCCCGGCGGCCCTGAAGTCCTTGTGGCCGGGCCCCAACCCTTGCCCGATCTGCAACCGGACCAGGTGCTGATCCGCGTGGCCGCAGCTGGCGTCAATGGACCCGATCTGGCGCAGCGGCGCGGCCACTACGATCCGCCACCGGGCGCTTCCCCTCTGCCCGGGCTCGAAGTCGCCGGCGAAATCGTCGCGCTCGGCAGCACCGTGACAAAACTGGCCATCGGCGATCGGGTCATGGCGCTGACCAATGGCGGTGGTTATGCCGAATATGCAGCCGTACCGGCCGGGCAGGTGTTGCCGGCCCCCGCCAACTGGTCCTATGCGGAAGCTGCCGCCCTGCCCGAAACCTGGTTCACCGTCACCCAGACCCTGGTCATGCGCGCTGGCCTTGAGCCGGGCATGTTCGTTTTGATCCATGGCGGGGCCGGCGGCATAGGCAGCGCCGCCATTCAGATCACCCAAATTCTGGGGGCTCGCCCCATCGCCATTGTCTCCAGCGACGATAAGGCCGCCTATTGCCGGCGCCTGGGGGCCGTGGCCACCATCAACCGGACCACCGATGACATTGTGCAGGCCGTATCCACCACAACGGCGGGTCATGGCGTCGATCGGGTAGTCGATCTGATCGGCGGTGACATGGCGGCCGTAAACATTTCCGCCTGTGCGCCCGGCGCGCATATCGTGCAAGTTTCGACGCTCGAAGGCACCAGCGCCAATGTGCCGTTGCGCCAGATGATGGCCAAGGGACTGACCCTGTCGGGGTCGACCCTCAGGCCCCAATCGGCGGCGACCAAGGCCGCCATCGCCAAGCGGATACGCGATGACCTCTTGCCAGCCCTGGCCAAGCCCGGCTGGGTCCGGCCGAGCCTAAGCAACTTTCCCCTGGCCCGGGCAGCAGAAGCGCACCGGCTGATGGAGAGCCGCGCCCATAGCGGCAAGATCGTGCTGCTGACCGATTTCGGCGCCGCACAAGACCCAGTTTAGTCATTGCGGATCGGTGGCATTCTCCTTATATTCAGCGGCAATTCCCCTCAGGATTTGACCAAGAGGCGGAGCGGCCCGGAGCAAGACCGGTCGCGCCACTAGGAGAAATTTTGCTATGTCCCAGACCCTTCTGATGCCCAAGGCGACCGCCGTCTGGCTGGTGGACAACACGGCGTTGTCCTTCGAGCAGATCGCGGCCTTCTGCACCCTGCATCCGCTGGAAGTGCAGGGCATTGCCGATGGCGACGTCGCCGGCGGCATCATGGGCGTCAATCCGATCCAGAACGGGCAGTTGACCCGCGAGGAGATCGAGAAGGCCGAGGCCGATCCCAATTACCGCATGAAGGTGTCCGACCCCAAGGTTCGCGTCGCCGCCGTCAAGCGCAAGGGCCCGCGTTACACCCCCATCTCGCGCCGCAACGAGCGTCCCAATGCCATCAAGTGGCTGGTGCGCAATCACCCCGAGCTCAAGGACGCGCAGATCATGCGCCTCGTGGGCACGACCAAGTCGACCATCGACTCGGTGCGCGAAAACACCCACTGGAACGCGGCCAACCTCACGGCCATGGACCCGGTCACGCTGGGCCTCTGCAGCCAGATCGACCTCGATCTCGAAGTCAAGCGCGCCTCCAAGGATGCCCCGGCCCAGAACGAAATTGCCGAAGGCACGACCCTGCTCACCGCCGAAGAGGCCCTGGCCCGCGCCGGTGGCCGCAGCTCTGCCGATGCCGAAGCCGGCTATGGCGAGGAAGACGGCGGCCGGTCCTCGCACGGCAATGACGACGAGCTGGATGCCGATTCGGTCTTCTCCAAGCTCAAGTCCCTCAAGTCGGACACCGCCGACGAGGATTGATCCCACCACCCCCGCTCCGGCGGGGGTTTTCTTTCGGGCTTACAAATTTATCCCCCACCTGGCCTTCCCCTGCAGGAGGGAGAGGCACCCATCGGGGCAACGACAACAACGCGGTCGTCTCAATCCTTCTCCTCCCCCTTCTTTAGGGGCGGCCGGGTGGAGTGACCTTTCTCAGACGAGCCCACCCATGTTCGATCTCATCTTCGTCGCCGTCGCCGTAACCGCCGTCCTTATCGTCGGCCTGTCCAAGGCGGGGCTTCTGGGTGGCCTGGGCGTGGTCGGCGTGCCCCTGCTCGCTCTCGTCATGGCGCCGCGCGATGCCGCGGGCATGATGCTCCCAGTCCTACTCTGCATGGATGCGGTGGCCATCTGGATGTACCGGCGGGAATGCGACTGGGGCATATTGCGGATCATGCTGCCCGGCGCTGCCATCGGCACCCTGGTTGGCTGGGCGCTTTGGGCCGTGGTCAGCGATGCGGTCGTGCTGCTGATGGTGGGTGTCGTCACCCTGCTCTTCGTGCTCGACGCCATCCTGCCGCTGCGCAAGAAGCTCGAAGGCCTGCCGCCGTCCCGCCCATGGGGCGCCTTCTGGGGCAGCATTGCCGGCTTTACCAGCTTCATCTCCCACACCGGCGGCCCGCCTTTCCAGATCTATGTCCTGCCCCGCAAGCTGCCTCCTGCCGTCTATGCAGGTACCACCGCCTTCTTCTTTGCCATCGTCAATGCCTCAAAACTCGTGCCCTATTACTTTCTGGGCCAGCTCAACGTTCACAACCTGATGCTGTCGGCCGCCCTGGCGCCGGTGGGCATGGCAGGCGTGTTTCTGGGCGTCTATCTCGTGCGCCGCATCGATGCCCGCCTCTTCTACCGCATCGCCTATTGGCTGGTGTTCCTGCTGGCCCTGCAGTTGATCTGGGAAGGCACGAGCCGGCTTTTGGCGGGTTAGCCCTTTTCATATTCCCGCAAGCACGGGGCTGCCCTCGGACCTGATCCGAGGGCCTGTCATTGCCATGCCTGAATATTATTCTCCGCTCAAAATGGCCCTCGGGTCGCGCCCGAGGGCAGCCCAGTGCGAGTTGGGCCACCAACCCACCACCGCGTCACCGGACCGCCTTCACATCGCTGCGCCCGCTGGCTAAGGTCCGGCCCGAAACAGTTTTCGGGAGTCGCGTGCCATGTCCGCAACCGCTCAAAAGGGCCACAACCAGTTCGGTAACCTGCCGGTCTGGGATCTCAACGATCTCTATCCGGGCCAGGACAGCGCCGAATTCAAGGCGGGCCTGGACGAGGCCAAGGCGTTGGCGGCCAAATTCGAGGCTGACTACAAGGGCAAACTGGCGGAGCTGACCGGTTCGGGCAAGCTGATCGAGGCGATCAAGGACAGTGAGAAATTAGATGACTTGACGGGCAAGATTGGATCGTTCTCGTTTCTCCACTACGCGCAGGACACCCAAGACGGTGACCGAGTCAAATTCATGGGCGACACCAACGAGGCGCTCACTAATCTGTCAACCAAGACATTGTTCTTTGGCCTGGAACTGAATCGAATAGACGATGCCGACCTTGAGTCGGCGCTCAATGCCGATCCAGAACTGTCGCGATATCGCACTTGGCTCGCTGAGCTCCGCAAAGCAAAGCCATATCAGCTCGATGACAAGCTAGAAGAACTGTTCCACGACAAGTCTGCAACAGCTTTCTCAGCTTGGAATCGACTTTATGACGAAACTTTATCAAGCCTTGAGTTTGACGTTGAAGGCGAAAAGCTAAACATCTCCCTCACGCTTCACATCTTGAGTGAAGATGAAGATGAGGCCAAACGCGAAGCCGCCTTCAACGCCCTGGCCAAGGTTTTGAAGGCCAATGGGCGCCTTTTCACCCACATCACCAATGTCCTGGCCAAGGACAAGGAAATCTCCGACCGCTGGCGCGGCTATAAGGACATTGCAGATAGCCGCCACATGGCCAATTCGGTCGAGCGCGAAGTTGTGGATGCGCTCCAGTCCGCCGTGCAGGCGGCCTATCCGCGCCTCTCGCACCGCTACTACAAGATGAAAGCCAAATGGTTCGGCAAGGACAAGCTCAATGCCTGGGACCGCAACGCGCCCCTGCCCACCAGCGACGAGCGCATCTGGGATTGGGACACCGCCGTCACCACCGTGATGGACGCCTATGGCCGCTTCTCGCCGGATCTGGCAGAGGTCGCAAAGCCCTTCTTCAATTCCGGCTGGATCGATGCGCCGACCGGCAATGGCAAGCTTTCGGGCGCCTTTGCCCACCCCACCGTGCCCAGCGCCCACCCCTATCTGATGCTGAACTATCTCGGGCGCACCCGCGATATCATGACCCTGGCCCATGAACTGGGCCACGGCGTGCACCAGCGCCTCGCCGCAGCCCAGGGCCCGATCCTCGCCAATACGCCGCTGACCCTGGCCGAGACTGCCTCGGTCTTCGGCGAAATGCTGACTTTCCGGGCCCTGCTCGACAAGACCACGGATCCGAAACAGCGCTTTGCCCTGCTGTCGTCCAAGGTCGAGGACATGCTCAACACCGTGGTGCGCCAGATCGCCTTCTATACCTTCGAGCGCAAGGTCCACACCGCGCGCCGCCAGGGTGAATTGCGCGCCGAAGAAATCAACGCCATGTGGCTCGAGGTGCAGGCGGAGTCACTCGGCGACGCCATCATTGCCAATGAAGGCTACGAGGTCTTCTGGACCTATATTCCGCACTTCATCCACTCGCCCTTCTATGTCTATGCCTATGCCTTCGGCGATTGCCTTGTGAACTCGCTCTATGCGCAGTATGAGAAGGCCAGCGATGGCTTTGCGGAGCGCTATTTCGAGCTTCTGAAGGCCGGGGGGAGCAAGCACCATTCCGAACTGTTGGCGCCGTTCGGGCTCGACGCCAAGGACCCCCAATTCTGGTCGCTCGGCCTTTCCATGATTGAGGGGCTGATCGACGAACTGGAAGCCACCTCTCCCTGAGGGGCAACCGGCTTTTAAACGTAAGACGGATTTACTTTCGAGGACTCAATGGCCAAACACCACGCCGAACCCCACCCAGCACCCGTACTGGAATCCGCCATGGACTATGCCGAACACGAAAAAACCTATGACGGCTTTGTCCTGGGCGTGAAGTGGTCCATTTACGCCCTCGCGGCCCTGATGGTCATTTTGTTCTTCGTGATCAATCCCTGATCAGACCGACCAGCAGGCGATAAACACAGCCTGCCCCCGGGCAGGCGGGCAGGAGAGTTTCCATGAAAATTGCCGTTCTGCGTGAACGGTTCGAGGGTGAAAGCCGCGTCGCGGCAACGCCCGAGACCGTCGGCAAGCTTATCGTCCTGGGCGCCGCCGTGACGGTGGAAAAGGGCGCCGGGCAGGCCTCCCGCCTGTCCGACAATCTGTACCAGGAAGCGGGCGCCACGCTTGCTGCCACCACGGCCGCAACCGTCAAGGACGCCGACATCGTTCTTTGCGTCCGCCGCCCCCGCGCCACCGATATCGCCGGCACTGCCAAGGGTGCGCTGGTGATCGGCGCGCTTGATCCTTATGGCAACGAGGCCGATATCGCCGCCCTGGCCAAGGCCGGCGTCTCGGCGGTGGCCATGGAATTCATGCCGCGCATCACCCGCGCCCAGGTCATGGACATCCTCTCCTCCCAGGCTAATCTGGCCGGCTACCAGGCGGTTGTTGAGGCCGCTGCCGTCTTCGAACGCGCCATGCCGATGATGATGACGGCCGCCGGCACCGTGCGCCCGGCCAAGGCCTTCGTCATGGGCGCCGGCGTGGCGGGCCTTCAGGCCATCGCCACCGCCAAGCGCCTGGGCGCGGTCGTCTCGGCCACCGACGTGCGCGCCGCCGCCGGCGAGCAGGTCGAATCCCTCGGCGCCAAATTCATCATGACCGAGGCCCTCAAGGATGCCTCGGGCACCGGTGGCTATGCGCGCGAATTGACCAAGGACGAACAGGCCGCACAGGCAGAACTGGTCGCCGGGCACATTTCCAAGCAGGACATCGTCATCACCACCGCCCTCATTCCGGGCCGGCCGGCACCCAAGCTGGTGACAAAGGCCATGGTTGAATCGATGGCGCCCGGTTCGGTGATCGTCGACCTCGCCGCCGAACGTGGCGGCAATGTCGAACTGACCCAGCCGGGCAAGGTCATCGACCATAATGGCGTGACCATTATCGGCCATACCAATCTGGCGGGCCGCATTCCCACCACCGCCAGCCAGCTCTACGCACGCAACCTGCTCTCCTTCATCGACACCCTGGTGGACAAGAAGGAGAAAAAGCTCGCGATCAACTGGGATGACGAACTGGTCAAGGCCACTGTGCTGACCCGCGACGGCGCGGTGGTTCACCCCAATTTCGTCGGCGCCGCTGCGGCCGAAGCACCCAAGCCTGTGGCCAAGCCCAAGGCTGCGCCGAAAAAGCCAGCAACAAAGCCTGTGGCCAAGGCCGCCCCGGCCAAGGCCGCCCCGGCCAAGACCGGCGCCACCGGCAAACCGGCCGCTCCCAAGAAGGCAGCACCAAAGGCGCAAGCCGCACCAGTGCCCGAGGCAGTGGTCACGCCCGCCCCCGCTGCGCCTGTCGTCGCCAGGAAAGCCCCCGCTCGCAAGGCAAATGCGCCAAAGGCCGATGCCGCCGCCAAGAAGCCCGCAGCGCAAAAACCGGCCGCCAAGAAGCCAGCCGCTCCCAAGGAAGGAAAGTAAGATGGACGTATCGGCAATCGACCCCTTCACCTTCCGCCTCGCCATCTTCGTCCTGGCCATCTTCGTCGGCTATTTCGTGGTCTGGTCGGTGACCCCGGCCCTGCACACGCCGCTAATGAGCGTCACCAATGCCATTTCTTCGGTGATCGTCGTCGGCGCTCTTCTGGCCGTGGGCGTCAACATGGTTCATGACGCCAGCTGGGTCTCCAAGCTCTTCGGTTTCATCGCCCTGGTCTTCGCTTCGGTGAACATCTTCGGCGGCTTCCTCGTGACCCAGCGCATGCTGGCCATGTACAAGAAGAAGGGCTGAGGCAAATGATCGACGCTAACTTCGCCGCCCTGCTCTATCTGGTCGCCGGCGTTCTCTTCATCCTGGCCCTGCGCGGCCTGTCCAGCCCGGCCAGCGCCCGCCAGGGCAACCTTTTCGGCATGGTGGGCATGGGCATTGCCATCCTCACCACCCTCGCCGTGGCCGCCCCGTCCGACTTTGTCAGCTGGCTGCTGATCATCGGCGGTCTCGGCCTTGGTGGCGGCATCGGCGCCTATATCGCCCGCTCGGTCAAGATGACCGACATGCCGCAACTGGTCGCCGCCTTCCACTCGCTGGTGGGTCTGGCTGCCGTTTTCGTCGCCGCAGCCGCGCTTTACGCGCCAGAGGCCTTCGGCATCGGCGAAACGGGCCATATCCATGCCCAGGCGCTGATCGAAATGTCGATCGGCACCGCCATCGGCGCCTTCACCTTCACCGGCTCGGTCATCGCCTTTGCCAAGCTCAACGGCAATATGAGCGGCCGGCCGATCCTGCTGCCGGCCCGCCACCTCATCCATATCGGCATGGGCGTCGCCATCATTGCGCTGGTCTGGGCCTTCACCGTCACGGGCAATCCCTGGCTGTTCTGGCTGATCACCATTCTGGCGCTGGTGCTGGGCGGGCTGATGATCATCCCCATCGGCGGCGCCGACATGCCCGTCGTGGTTTCGATGCTCAATTCCTATTCGGGCTGGGCTGCGGCCGGCATCGGCTTCACACTGGGCAATACCGCGCTGATCATTACCGGCGCCCTGGTTGGCTCCTCGGGTGCCATCCTGTCCTACATCATGTGCAAGGCGATGAACCGCAGCTTCATCTCCGTCATCCTGGGCGGTTTTGGTGGCGATGCTGCTGCTGCCGCCAGTGGCGAGGAAGACGACCGCCCGGTCAAGCAGGGGGCAGCGGACGATGCGGCCTTCCTCATGAAAAATGCCGGCAAGGTCATCATCGTGCCCGGCTACGGCATGGCCGTGGCCCAGGCCCAGCACGCCCTGCGCGAAATGGCCGACATGCTCAAGGCCGCCGGCGTCGAGGTCAAATATGCCATCCATCCGGTGGCCGGCCGCATGCCCGGGCACATGAACGTACTCCTGGCCGAGGCCAATGTGCCCTATGACGAGGTGTTCGAACTCGAAGACATCAACTCCGAATTCGCTCAGTCGGACGTCGCCTTCGTCATCGGCGCCAATGACGTCACCAATCCTTCGGCCAAGACTGACAAGACCTCGCCCATTTACGGGATGCCGGTTCTCAACGTCGAAGATGCCGGCACGGTGCTGTTCATCAAGCGCGGCATGGCCGCCGGCTATGCCGGTGTCCAGAACGAGCTGTTCTATCGCGACAACACCATGATGCTGTTCGGCGACGCCAAGAAGATGACCGAGGACATCGTCAAGGCGCTTGGCCACTAACCGGCCCAAAGGGCAAAATCTCTCCGGTGGAGAGATTTCAGGCTAGGGCCCACGAGAGCTGCGCTCGAATGGCGGGGCCCTAGTAAAACACACAGAGGCCCGCTTCGGCGGGCCTTTTGCTTGGTGACATCGCCGCTTGCGCGGCAGTGACGCAATAGTCAATCATGACGGCTGCGGGAGGGACATGATGGCCAAGGCAACGCGCAGCACCAAATCCGGGTCAGCGCCACCGATCCGGCGGCAGGCCGTGGTGATCGTGCACGGCCAGGGCGAGCAGCGGCCCATGGGCACCATCCGCGACTTTGTCCACACCCTCTGGCAGGACAATCCGCAACTCGACACCCCGGGTGAAGACCATCCCCGGCCCCGGCCGATCTGGATCGTGCCAGACGACAAGAGCGGCCTCTACGAGTTGCAGCGCATCACGACGCCCGAACACAATGGCCGGCGCACCGACTTTTTTGAACTCTACTACGCGGACCTGCTCAACGCCACGCCGCTGCGCAATCTGTGGCGCTGGCTGCGGCGGCTGTTATGGATCGACCCGGCCTATGTGCCGCAGCACATGCGCTGGCCCTGGGCGGTGTTCTGGGTGCTGACGGTCATCACCATCATCAGCGCCATGGGCGCGCTGCTGTCGCTGCCCAAACTCCTGCAGTTCGACTGGTACGACCAGTTTCTGGCCCCGGAAGCCCGCCGCGGCCACCTGATCAGCCTTACTGGCCTCGCCCTGGTCCTGTTGCCGAAATTCATCCGGCAACTGGCCTTCATCAAGCGCATCCCCACGCAGGCGCTGATCTTTCTCATAGCGGTGGGCGTACTCGACAGCTTTGGCTGGAGCGGCCATGCGGTCAATCTCATGCTCTTGGGCTGGCTCGCCTACCTCGCCGACACCATGCTGCTGCCTTATTTCGGCGATGCCGCCAGTTATCTCTCCGCCCAGACCGAGACCGTGCAGAGCCGCCAGGGGGTGCGCAATCGCGGCCTGGCGCTGCTCAAGGCACTGCATCAGGATCCTGAATATGACCGGGTGATCGTCATCGCCCATTCGCTGGGTTCGGTGCTGGCCTATGACCTGCTGCATATCCTGTGGCGCGAGGTCGGCCCAACCAAGGACAATCCGCCCACCCACCAGGCCGCCGAGGCGTTCAAGGCCATTGACGCCTTTGTCGCCCAGGCGCCAACGGACCAATGGAGCGAGGCGGATATCGCCCGCTTCCAGGCGCTGCAGTGGCAGGCTTTCGAAGCCATGCGCCAGCAAAAGGCAACCGACGACACCAAGCCCGCCGGCTGGAAGGTGTCCGATCTCATCACCCTGGGCTCACCCCTCTCCAGCGCCGAATTCCTCATCACCGACGGTGCCGCCGACTTCGCCCGCATGAAAGTCGAGCGCGTCCTGCCGACGGCGCCGGCGCAAAACTATGACGAGACCCAGGGCGCGCTCTATGTCGATGCCAAGATGGGCGCGGTCGCCCACCATGCCGCAGTATTCTCGGCAGTGCGCTGGACCAATCTGTTCGACCGGTTCGACTCGCCCATGTTCTTTCTTGGCGACGCCATTTCGGGTCCTCTCGCTGGGGCCGACCGCTTCGGGCCGGGCATCCGCGACATCGATGTCGAGATCCATTGGGGACGGCTCGAATGGCGCCTGTTCACGCATAATTTCTACTGGACCGATACAGCCCAGCCCGGTTCACCCCCGGCCCCGCACATCACAGTCTTCCGCGACGCGGTCGGGCTGGAGCGGTCATAAAGCGTTTTCAAGAAAAGTGGACACCACTTTTCTGGTTCGAAAACGCGACCAATCAAAAGAGTTCGAGCATTCGTTCTGATTCTATCAGAGCGAATGCTCTAGTCCGGTCCACCCAGGACCTCCGAACCGGTGCCACCGCTGCGGCCATGGCGATCGCCCGGATTGCGCAGCGGACAGGTTTGGGTGGACAGGCACCCGCAGCCAATACAGCTCTCGAGGCCGTCGCGCAGCCGGATCAGCCGGTCGATCCGGGCATCGAGGGCCTGGCGCCAGGCCTGCGACATCCTCTCCCAATCTTCTGCCGTGGGTGCGCTGTCACGCGGCAGGCCCGCCATGGCGAGGCCGATGTCTTCCAGCGACAGGCCGACACTTTGCGCCGCCTGGATGACCGCAACGCGCCGCAGCACGCTGCGCTCGTAGCGCCGCTGATTGCCGCCGGTGCGCAGGGATTGGATAAGCCCCTTGCGCTCGTAGAAATGCAGTGCCGACACTGCCACGCCCGACCTTTGGGCAACCTCTCCGACGCTCAACAGAGACTTCAACATCAGTATTGACCTCAACCATTGTTGAGGTTCTATCAATCGATCATCCACGCAACAAGCCGGCGCCGCCCGGCCGAGGAGTGCCGAAATTGGACGATGTCTTTCGCCTGCTGCTGTTCATCCACATCGGCGCGCTGCTGTTCGCCGCCGCCACCAATATCATCATGCCCGCCCTGGTTCCGCGCATGATGGCCCTGGGTGCCGAAGGGCGTGCGACCCTCGGTCCGCTCACCCGGCAGTTGAGCATCAACGCCCGCCTGAGCCTGGCTGTGCTGGTGACCACGGGCCTGCTGATGGTCGCCATTCGCTATGACGCAGGGCTGTGGTCAAACCCCTGGTTCGCCGCAAAGATGGCGTGCGTTGCAGCCATAATCCTGGCTCTGGTCATTGGCTTCACCCCGTGGGGAAAGTCCATTCCGCCGAAAGTCTTCGGCCTTGTCACGCGCCTGGCGCTGATCGGCACCATCTTCTGCGCGGTCCTGGCCTTCAACTGAGCAGTCCCCTCGGCTCAGTAATGCGGCGGCGGCTTGTCCGTCGCCGGATCGGCAATATAGCTGCCCGAGCGGACCTGCTCTTCGAGGAGCGCGAGTTTTCGGGTCAGGAGATCGACGACTTTCCACTGCTCGGTCAGGGCGGCATTGAGCTCCTCGATCGTCTGGTCCTGATAGGCGATGCGCGTCTCCAGCGCCTCGATCCGCTGTTCCATCTCCATCTCCCAGCTTACCAAATCGACCCCAGTTAGCCGCCTTTTGCGGCTCCCTCAAGCCGCTCCGCTTGCGGCGGAGAGATGACGCAAACGGAACTTATCCACAACAATGGCCGTTTCTAGGTGGCAATATGCAATGGGGAGCCGCGAAAATGGCCACCGCAGCAACGTTTACCACCACTGCCTCGACCCAGTCCGTCGTCAGCGCCAATCTGCGTCCGGTTCTGACCATGATCGTCTGCGCCGGTCTGCCCATGGGCATTTTCGGCCTCGTCAACCTGGTCTTCGAGAGCCTGGGCGTGCTGCCCCTGTTCTTCGCCCCGTTCGGCCTGCCAGGCTGGGCTGGCGGCGCCATTCACCTGTTCCAGCTCGCCCTTCTGGGCGGCGCCTTCTGGGCCCTTCTCGACGCCCGCGCCGACCGGGCTACGCGCCTCTGGCTGGCCGCGTTCACGTCTGCATACATTCTCCTGCCCTTCATCACCCCGCCGCTGGATTCGCTGCAGCTTGGCATCCTGTGCTCGAGCCTGTTCCTTCTGGCGCTGGCAGCCCTGCGCCGCGCCGGTGCGGCCTCCCCGCTGGCCGGCTGGCTGATGGCCCCAGTGCTGTCGGTTCTGGGCCTCAGCGCCGCAATGGGCCTGGTGATCACCGCTGCCTATACGCCGCCCTTTGCCCTCATCCAGGGCCAGAACCCGGTCCCGCCCGCCGCCTGATTGGCCGGTTACCCGCAAGTGCCCTCTTGTCACCTCCCGCCCGGACAGCCATCTGGGCGGGAGGATTTCGTTTGAAGGGTTCGCCATGACCAAACTGCTCAAGATCGATGTGTTCACCGACGTTGTCTGCCCCTGGTGCCTCGTCGGCTCTGCCCGTCTCGATCAGGCGCTGGCGTCCCTGCCCGAGGATGTGGAAGTCGAAATCGAGAACCATCCCTTCTATCTCGACCCAAGCGTTCCCCCCGAAGGCGTGGACGTGGGCGAAATGCTCAAAGCCAAGTATGGCCGCGACCCCCAGGAGATGTGGGCCCGGGTGGAAGGCGAGGCGAAAAAGGCCGGCATCGATCTCGATCTCAGCCAGCAGCCGCGCATGTTCAACACTGCCAAGGCCCATACCATCACCCGTTTGTCCCGCGGCAACGGCAACCAGCACGAATTGGCCAATGCCATTGCCGAGGCCTATTTCCTCGGCCATCGCCAGATCAACGACGACAATGTCCTGGTCGATATTGCCGTCGAGCATGGCTGGGACCGGGGCGACGCGCTGGATGCCATTACCGACGAGCATGAATTGTCCATCACCGCCCAACTGGCCCAGAGCGCGGCCGAACAGGGTATTCGTGGTGTGCCCTTCTTCGTCTTCGGCGGCAAATATGCCCTCTCCGGCGCTCAGCCAGATGAGGTCTTCCATCAGGCGCTGGAAAAGATTACCTCCGAGTTGTGACAGCGCCCGCGCTTCTTTAGGCCGGCGCGGAAGAGAGGTATCGTGAAACTGCTGCGCCGGATCGTCGTCATCGCCGCCATTGTCCTCGTGGCTCTCTACGCCGCCATTGTCGGCTACATGTTCTTCAATCAGCGCGCCCTTCAATACGACGCCGAAGGTCCCATCACCCCACTTGCCGAGACCGCGCTTACCCAGGCCCGCGCCATCGCCCTGCCCTCGGGAGACGGGACGATCAACGGCTGGTATCAGCCGCCCCGGCCGGGCATGCCGATCATCGTCTATTACAAGGGCAATTCCGGCAGCTTCAGCCGCGAGCATGAGCGCTACGCCCGGTTCGTGGCCGATGGCTACGGCTTCATCGCCTTCGACTATCGTGGCTTTCCTGCCTCGCCCGGCGCGATCTCGGAGGACAATATCCTCACCGATGCGCTGACCGCCTTCGACTGGGCCGCCGAACAGGGCGCGCCCCTGCTCATCTGGGGTCGATCGCTCGGCTCGGGTCCGGCGACCTATGTGGCCAGCCAGCGCGATGCGGCTGCCCTGCTGCTCGAAACGCCGTTCCTGTCGGCCGTGACCGTAGCGGGCGAACGCTATCCGGTTCTGCCGGTATCGCTGGTGATGCAGGATCAGTTCCGCAATGATCAGTGGATCGCCGAGGTCAGCGAACCGGTGCTGGTGGCTCATGGCACTGCGGACACCACCATCGGCGTCTCCAATGGCGAGCGTCTCTACGCCCTGGCACCCAATCCGGTCGACCTCTGGATCGTCCCCGGCGCCGGCCATTCCGATCTCTGGGACGCCGGCATCTGGGCAGAAGCCAGGCCGTTCTTCGAGCAGGCGATGACCCCGTGACCTCCCCCGCCCCGGCGGGCATGTCAGCGCGCCGCACCGCCATCATTGGCGGTCTCATGGTGGCGACCGGACCGCTGAGCCTCACGCTCTATACCCCGGCCCTGCCCACCATCGTGGCCGATTTCGGCAGCAGCGACGCAGCCGGCAAATTGACCCTGACCGTCTATTTCGCAGCCTTTGCCCTGGCGCAATTGATCTGCGGTCCGCTCTCGGATCGCTATGGCAGACGCCGCGTCGGCATGGCCTTCTTCGCCGTCTATGTGCTGGGCAGCCTGATCTGTGCGCTCGCACCCTCGCTCGAGGTGCTGTTCATCGGCCGCTTCGTACAGGGTTTCGGCGTTTCCGCCGGGGTAGCGCTCTCCCGCGCCATGGTGCGCGATCAGTTCGCCGGCAGCGAAGCCATTCGCATCCTCACCCTCATCAACCTCATTCTGACGGTGACGCCGGCCGTGGCGCCGACCCTGGGCAGCGTCATCCTGCTGCTCGGCACCTGGCACATCATGTTCGTGGTCATGGCCGGATTCGGCCTCGCCATCCTGGCGCTCCTGGCCACCAATGCCCGTGAGACCCTGCCGGAAAGCGCCCGCATTCCGTTCCGGCCCGGCGTCATCTTCGGCAATTACCGCAAGCTCCTGGCAGCGCCGGATTTCCTCGTCCCCACACTGCTGTTGTGTCTTGCCTTCTGGGGCTTTCACGGCTTTACCGCCCTGCTCCCCTTCATCTTCATCGATGGCATGGGTCTCACGCCCTTCCAGTTCGCCATGGCCATGCTGGTGCAGACTGCATCCTTCATCACCGGCAATCTGATCGTCAGCGGCCTCGCCATGCGGATATCGGGCCCAAGACTGATGTCCACTTCCCTGATTCTCTTCGGTATCAGCGGCCTCGGCTTTGCGGTGCTGCCGCCTCTGTTTCCCGCTTCGGTCATCGCGGTCATGGCGCCGGTGGGGGTATGGATGCTCGGCATCGCCTTCCTCAGCCCCAGCGCCACCGCAGCCGCCATGTCGGGGTTCGGATCCATGGCCGGTGCCGCCGGCGCCATGACCGGCTTTTTCCAGGTGGGCGGCGGATTTGCCGGCTCGCTGGCGGCAGGCCTGCTGTTTCCAGACGCCTGGACGGCGCTGGTCGTCATGCTGCCGCTCGTGGCGGCAACCACCATTGCCCTGGCGGTCTTTGATCGCTGGCGCCGCGCTCGCCAGCCGCACTAGCCTATTGCCGGACAAACGAAAACGCCGCCCCGGAAGGGACGGCGTTTCAAATCAGAACGGTCAGGGCCGACTAGCTGCGGCCGGGAGCCGCGATCAGGCCTTCGCGCTGGGCGCGCTTGCGGGCCAGCTTGCGCGCGCGGCGCACAGCTTCTGCCTTCTGGCGGGCCTTCTTTTCGGAGGGCTTTTCATAATAATTGCGAAGCTTCATCTCGCGGAAGACACCTTCGCGCTGCAGCTTCTTCTTGAGCGCGCGCAGCGCCTGGTCAACATTGTTATCGCGAACGACTACTTGCAAAGGTCAACTGCCCTTTCAAAGCCTGGCAATTTGGTTGGATTGAAGCGCCGCGGCCAAAACAGCCACGTCGCCGACCAGCGGAAGCCGGTCACCGTGGCGGGGTCTATAACGCAAGATTCCCGACCTGTCCACACATGGGGACCGGAAAATTGCAGACATATTGCCCGCTTCGACCCATCGCGCTAACGCTGGGCGGAGCCAATGGAGAGCCATCCCATGCATCAGCCCGTCGTCTTTCTACCCGGACTCATCTGCGACGCCCGCCTCTGGCGCGATGTGATCGACGGCCTGGCCGACCGCGTGGCCCCCATGGTGGCCGATCTGCGCCTTGATGACACCATCGCCGCCATGGCCAGCCGCACGCTGGCGGCAGCGCCCCAGCGCTTCGCCCTGGCGGGGCTGTCCATGGGCGGCTATGTGGCGCTCGAAATCATGCGCCAGGCGCCCGACCGGGTCACGCACCTGGCCCTGTTCGACACCTCGGCCCGCGCCGACACCGAAGAGCGCCGCGAAACCCGGCGCAAGGGCATCGAGATGATCGGCCAGGGCAAGTTCATCGGCGTGTCCCGGGGGTTGCTGGGCCAGCTCGTCGCGCCGCACCATCTGGGCACGCCGCTGGCCGAGGAGGTGCAGGCCATGTCCGAGCGCGTGGGCGAGCAGGCCTATATCCGTCAACAAAAGGCGATTCTCGGCCGGATCGATTCCGTCCCCCATCTCGCCGACATCGCCGTACCGACCCTGGTCGGCGTGGGCATGCTCGACAAGATGACACCGCCCGAACTGGCCGAGGAAATGGCGCAGCACATCCCCGGGGCGGACCTCGTCCGCTTTCCGGAGGCCGCGCACCTGCCGACCATGGAAAATCCGGCCTCGGTCATCGCCGCCATGCGAAACTGGCTCGCCCGATAGCCTGAGTGGAGCCGCGGAACCGTCTCAGCCCCTTACGATGGTGTTCACATGACCCATCTTGCGGCCGGGCCGGGCTTCTGCCTTGCCGTAAAGATGCGGCTGGCTGTCCCCATCGAGCTCCATCGGCACGCGATCGACCTCGTCGCCGATCAGGTTCTGCATCACCACATCGGCCATGCGCCGCGGATCGCCCAGCGGCCAGCCGGCAATGGCACGGATATGCTGCTCGAACTGGTCGGTGAGACAGACCGCCTCGGTCCAGTGCCCCGAATTGTGGACGCGCGGCGCGATTTCATTGACCACCAGGCTCGGCCGCTCCCCGGCCACCACGAAAAACTCGACCCCGAGCACCCCGACATAGTCGAGCGCCACGACGATGACCTTGGCCAGCATCTGCGCGTGCTTATCGACGCCCGGCGGAATGTCGGCCGGAACCGTTGAGGTGTGAAGGATGTGATTGCGGTGGACGTTCTCGGCCGCATCGAAGGTGCGCACCGCGCCATCGAGCCCGCGCGCCACCACGACCGAGATCTCTTTTTCGAACGGCACGAAGCCTTCGAGCACCAGCGGATGCGGCTTTAGTTCGCCAAAAGCCGCATCGGCATCGTCAGGTTCGCGCAGCACACGCTGGCCCTTGCCGTCATAGCCCAGCCGCGTCGTCTTGAGCACCGCCGGCAGGCCGATCTCGGCCACGGCGGCGTGGAGGTCTTCAAGGCTGTGAACCGCCCTATAGGGCGCCACGGGGATGTTCTTGGAGGCGAGAAAAGCCTTTTCGGCCAGCCGGTCCTGCGAAATGGCCAGGGCATTGGCACCCGGCCGCAGCGGCTTCAGACCGGCAAGCACCTCCGCCGTCGCGGCCGGCACATTCTCAAACTCATAGGTGACCACATCGACGGCCGCCGCAAACGCCGTCAGCGCTGCAACATCGTCATAGGCCGCGACGGTCTTGTGCTGGGTCACCTCGAAGGCCGGACTGTCCGGGTCAGGACAATAGATATGGCACTTCAGCCCCAGCCGCGCCGCCGCCAGGGCCAGCATCCGGCCCAGTTGGCCGCCTCCCAGGATGCCGATGGTGGAACCGGGGGCGAGGGCAGCGGGAGACTGGGTCAAGGGTCTACTCGAGGTCGGACGGGAAATGAGGAACGGCCTGCGCCTGGCGCGCCCGGTGCGCCTCGAGCCGGTCGGCGAGGTCTTCATCGGAAAGCGCCAGCACCGATGCGGCCAGCAGCGCGGCATTGATGGCGCCGGGTTCGCCTATGGCCAGGGTGCCCACCGGAATACCGCCCGGCATCTGCACGATGGAATAAAGGCTGTCGAGGCCGTTGAGCGCCTTGGAGCGCACCGGCACACCAAAGACCGGCAAGGTGGTCATGGATGCAATCATGCCGGGCAGATGCGCAGCGCCGCCTGCCCCCGCAATGATGACCTTGATCCCCTCGACCTTGGCATTGGTGGCAAAATCCACCATGCGCTCGGGCGTACGATGCGCCGAGACGATGCGCGCCTCATATTCGATTTCAAGGGTTTCGAGGGTTTCGGCGGCCAGCCGCATTGTGGGCCAGTCCGACTGGCTGCCCATGACGATGGCGACCATTGGCTTGAGCATGGCGATTCCCCCGTACACGCTCCGCAAAGCGCGCAACTAGCCCACATTTGGCCACAAAACAAGGCGGCTCACGCCTCAGGCGATGATGTCGGGCAACAAAATGTTCTCGAGCTGAACAATCCGGTCCTTGAGCATCAGCTTGCGCTTCTTGAGCCGCTGCACCAGCATCCGGTCGCCCACATGCGACTGCGTCAGGGTATGGATCGCCGCATCGAGATCGGCGTGTTCCTGGCGTTTGGTGGCCAGTTCCAGACCCAGTTGGGCTTCCTGTTCCTTGGTCAGAGACAGCATGGGGAACCACTATTGTCGGGCACCGAATATAGTCTTGGTTAACCGATCACGGATCGTTTTGCATCAGATTTCGGACCGCGCTCCGATCGGCGTCGACAAAGCATGAAATATTTGTGACGATGGCTTTGTCCAAAACGCTGAAAGGAGTTTTCTATGACGACTGAAGGCCACATCGCAGCGCTCGAGCGGCGCCATCAGGAACTGGATCGTCAGATAGAGTCCCAAATCCAATCCCGGACCGCTGACGACATGATGGTCAACGCACTCAAGCGCAAGAAACTCGAAGTGAAGGACGAACTCTTCAAGCTCCAGAACAGCCGGCAATAGCGGAATTGCCGACCCTTTAGGGGCCGGTTCTGGAGGGTCACGGCGCAAGCCGCGGCCCTTTTTTCATGGCCACTTCCCGCCCGGTCGCCTCCCCGCGCTACGGCCGATTGTTCAAGATTAACACCCTCTTAAGGCCCGTTCGGCATCGTCTTCCCAAAACGGCACACCTCGATTCGTGCCGGGGTGAATTGAATTGGGACCTGTATGACGCGCGTTCTGGTTGTCGACGATGATCCGGTACAATTGCGCCTGACGGCGGAGGTCGCCAATAAGGCCGGCTTCAAGCCCTTGATGGCAACAGGGGGCGAACAGGCCCTCACCATCCTGCGCGGCGACCGCCAGATCGGCGCCATGATCCTTGATCTCGTCATGCCTGATCTCGATGGCATGGGCGTCATGGACGTGATGCGCCGCGAGGGCCTGACCACTCCGGTCATCATCCAGACGGCCAATGCCTCGCTCGAAACCGTGGTCTCGGCCATGCGCCAGGGAGCGGCCGACTATTTCGTCAAGCCCGTGGCGCCCGAGCGCCTCGTCATCTCCCTGCGCAACGCCATGAAGCTCGATGCTCTCGAGGCCTCGATCCGCGCCGAGCAGGGGCGCCGCACCGGTACCTTCACCCAGGCCGACATGATTGCCAGCGCCCCCGCCATGGCCCGGGTACTGACCCTGTGCGCCAAGGCGGCCAAGACGCAGATTCCCGTCCTCATCGAGGGCGAAACCGGCACCGGCAAGGAGCTGGTGGCCCGGATCATTCAGGGCAGCGGCGAACGTGCCGGAAAACCCTTCGTCACCGTCAACTGCGGCGCCATCCCGCCCAATCTGGTTGAATCGGTGCTGTTCGGGCACAAGAAGGGTGCCTTTACCGGCGCCCATGCCGACCAGGCCGGCAAGTTTGCCGAGGCTCATAACGGCACGCTGTTTCTCGACGAAGTCGGGGAATTGCCGGCCGAGGTGCAGGTCAAGCTGCTGCGGGCGCTGCAGGAAGGCGAGATCGAACCGGTTGGCGCCAGCCGCCCCGAAAAGGTCAATGTACGGCTGATTTCGGCCACCAATCGGCGGCTGCTCAATCTGGCCAAGTCCGGCGAGTTCCGCGAAGACCTGTTCTACCGGCTCAATGTCTTCCCCGTCTATGTGCCGCCCCTGCGCGACCGCAAGGAAGACCTGGCCGCGCTGGTGAACCACTTTGTCGCCCGCTTCGCCGCCGAGGCCGGCAAGCGCATCCTGGGCATCACGCCCGCAGCGCTCGATCTGCTCAACCGCTATGACTGGCCCGGCAATGTGCGCCAGCTTGAAAACGCCGTCTATCGCGCCATCGTGTTGACCGACGGCGCCTTTCTCGAAACCCAGGATTTTCCGCAGATCGTGGCCCAGACCGAGGGGCGCGAGCAGGCCCTGCGCACGGTCGAACTCACGCCCACCCCGGCAGCGCCCATGCATATCGACACCGCCCCGGCCCGCACGCGCGTTGAAGAGCCCGTCGTCATCGCCCAGGACCGGTTTCTCGATGAAACCGGCCAGTTGCAGGCATTGTCGTCCATTGAACGTGCGGCCATCGAATTCGCAATCGCCCATCACGGCGGGCGCATGTCGCGCGTTGCCCGTGCCCTGGGTATCGGCCGGTCGACCCTATATCGCAAGCTGCACGAATATGGCCTGGCCGAGGGCCTGATCAACGACGCAGCCTGAGCCCGCCCGGCGTTTGGCCGGGCAGCGCAACCATCAGAACTTGTAGTTCACACCGGCGCGGATGACGCTGAACTTGTGACCGATATCGCGATTGCCGACTGGCAGGCCGTTATAGGGCTGGCTGCCGAGGTCGACATAAAGATATTCGGCCTTGATCGACAGGTTCGTGGTCGCCTGGGCTTCAAGACCCAGCCCGGCCGTCCAGCCCAGATGCGTTGCACTGGTCGTCGTGGTTACCCCGTCGACCACCGAGGCCGATCCGCGCCCGACAGCAACGCCACCGGTGGCATAGGGCATGACCTGGCCCACGGGCACACCGACGCGCAGGCGCGCGGTGCCGAACATGTCCATCTTGGCCTCGAAATTGCCGGTTGGCGCCAAAGCCTCGGCATAGCCGAAATTGGTCACCTGCCCGTCGATTTCCGTGCCCAGGACGAAACCGCCGAGATCGAGGTTATAGCCGGCCTGCAGACCACCCAGCCAGCCGCTGGCGGCATTGTCGACGACCCCGCCCGGCAGGGCCGGATTGTTGGAGGTGGTGCCCCAGCTATAGCCGCCATTGACGCCGAGATAGAACCCTGTCCAGCCCGATGCGGGCATGCCTGACATGATGGGCGAGGAATCGGTCCACAGGTCGGCCGCCGAAGCGGTGCTGCAAAGGGATGCACAGGCAAGAATGGAAACAACCAGACGCTTCATGGACGGTCTCCGGGCAAACGTTGATATCGCGCCTCAAATGCCGCCCAATCCATTAACGCTTGAGTAAGAGACACGGTTAACGGCAGCAAATTTCATGGTGCCCGCGCCGCTGTGGAAATTTTCCGCGCCGCGCCCGTTGCAGCCCGGCCACACTGCGCTTTCACAACACCGCGAGTGATTGCTCCCGTTAAACTTTGTCCGGTATTGGAGATGGATGCGGGGGCTTTTGTGCCCCGGATTCGGTGCGGCCATCGAGGAGTGAATATGAACAGGTTTCGGGTCAGTCTGGCCACCGCTCTGGCGGTTTGCGCCCTGTCGGGACCGGTTGTCGGCCAGCCGGTCGCCAGCCTCGAATCGAGTCGCATCGTCATCGCGCCGCCGCAAACGGACATCGCGCGCATCATCAAGACCGGCCTGTCCGACACCTATTATGGGGCCCGCAAGGACAGCCAGGCGCATACCGATGCGCAGCGGCTGTACTTTCTCTATGGCGAACGCCACTTCGAACCGATCTGGCTGAACCAGAACAGCGCCGGCCAGGTCGCCTTCTCGCCGGCGGCGGAAAAGATCATTGCCTTGTTCCGCAATGCCGCGGCAGAAGGTCTGCGGCCGCAGGATTATCTGACGGCGGACATCGATCTGTCGCGGGCCTCGGCGCAGGATGGGGCGGCATTGGCCGCGCTGGAAACAGCGTTCTCGCAGGCCACCCTGCGCTATGCCAACCACATCCACAATGGCCGCATCAATCCGGCCTCGGTCAGCCCCCTGCTCGATATCACGCCCAAGCCCATCGACGAGGCCGCGCTGCTCGAGCAGCTGGCGCGCAGCGACGATCCGGCGGCCATTCTCAACTCGCTCGAGCCCAGCCATCCCGAATTCCTGGCGCTGAAAGCGGCGCTGGCCAATTTCGAAGCCACCGCGGCCGACCGGCCGGCCCCGATAGCCGAGGGCGCGGTGCTGCGTCCCGGCGGCACCGACATGCGCGTTCCGGCCATTCGCGCGCGGCTCGAACTGCCTGCCTCGGCCTCGACCACCTATGACGAGGCCACCGAGGTCGCCGTCCGCACCTTCCAGGAAAATCAGGGCCTCGAGGTCGACGGCATCATCGGCCCGGCCACGGTCGCCGCACTCAATGGCGGTCTCGCCACGCGGCGCGAGGACATTATCGCCAACATGGAACGCTGGCGCTGGATGCCCTCCGATCTCGGCGACTTCCGCGTCTTCGTCAATATTCCCGAATTCCGCCTGTGGGTGGAACGCAATGGCACGCCCGAATACACGACCCGCGTCGTCGTCGGCACCACCAAGAACCAGACCCCGGTCTTCTCGGACAATATCCGCCATCTTGTGGTGAATCCGTACTGGAACGTGCCCTCATCCATCATCAAGGGCGAGATCGCGCCGGCGGTGCTGCGCAATCCGGGCTATATCGACAACCAGAACATGGACCTGCTCTATAACGGCGCCCCGGTCAGCCCCTGGCAGGTCAACTGGAGCATGGTGTCGACCACCAATTTCCCCTTCCGCGTGCGCCAGCGCCCCGGACCGGGCAATGCCCTGGGTCAGATCAAGTTCCTCTTCCCCAACAAGCATGACGTCTATCTGCACGATACCCCGTCCAAGTCGCTGTTCTCGCGCTCCTACCGCGCCTTCAGCCATGGCTGTGTCCGCGTGCAGGACCCGATGGCCTTTGCCGACGCGCTGATGGCCAATGAGCCGACCATTTCCCGCACCTCGCTCGAAGCCATGTTCGGGTCCAGCGAGAAATGGGTGAACCCGCAGACGCGCATTCCCGTGCACTTGGCCTATTTCACCCTGCGCGTTGATGCCGATGGCACCATCCGCTCCTATGGCGACGTCTATGGTCATAATGAAAAGCTGATTGCCGCCATGGGGCTCAACCCCGTCTCCGAGCCGGCCATTGTTGCCGAGGTGGAAACCGCACCTGAAGAACTCTCGCCCTGATGAGTGGGAGACAGATTCGCCGGAGACAAGAGCGGGCCGTTAAGGCCCGCTTTACATTTTCGCCATTGTTGTGCCAGCTTTTGCCCGTAATAACGGTGGCGTGATGGGGCAGTCTGCCGGTTCACATCTGGTTAGCGTTAATCAAATCGATCGATTTGGACGCTAACATTCCACCAGATCGAGACTTTGTACCGGATAGAGTTCAGCGTGGCGGGAACGGGCATTTTCAACTGGCAACGGATGGGCAAGGCACTTTTGGCCGGGCTCATGACCCTTTCTGCGGTCCTGGTGCCGGCACCGGCGCAGGCCGCAACCGAGCGTGCCCTCTATCTCTATTATACCCATACCAAGGAAACCGCGCGCATCGTCTTCAAGCGCAACGGCCAATATGTGCAGTCCGGGCTCAATGAGCTCAATCAGTTCCTGCGCGACTGGCGCCGCAATGAGCCGACCCGCATGGACCCGCGTCTGTTCGACCTGGTCTGGGAAGTCTATCAGGATGTCGGCGCCACCCAGCCGATCAACATTGTTTCCGCCTATCGCTCGCCTGCCACCAATGCCATGCTCGCCTCGAAGTCTTCGGGCGTTGCCGACAATTCCCAGCATATGCGCGGCACGGCCATGGACTTCTTCATTCCCGGCATTGCGCTCAACAAGCTGCGCGCCGCAGCCATGCGCAAGCAGGTGGGCGGCGTCGGCTACTATCCGACCTCCGGCAGCCCCTTTGTGCATCTGGACACCGGTTCGGTGCGTGCCTGGCCGCGCATGACCCGCGCCCAGCTCAAGGACCTGTTCCCCGACGGGCGGACCATGCACGTGCCGACCGATGGCAAGCCACTGTCTCAGGAAGGCTATCAGGTCGCCCTCGCCGAATGGAAGAAATGCCATTCCTATCCCTGCGGTGGCTCGTCCAGCGGCACCCAGGTCGCCTCCAGTGGCGGCAGCGGCCGCTCGCTGATGGACGTCCTGTTCGGCGGCAATGACAGCGGTGGCGCTTCGGCTGCCGTGGCCGCCCAGGCGCCGGTGCAGACCGCCGCCCTCGCCCAGCCGCGCCGTGTCGATCCGGTCATGCCCGATCTGCGTCCCGCCGCATTCGGTGCGCCCGCTACGGCCGAGACCTTGCAGGTCGCTGCAATCGATCCGGATCCGGCCCTGCCCTTCTCGACCACCGGCAGCGCACCGCTGACCGATGAAGAACTGCGCGGCCCCCTGAACGTGGCTGTGACACTGCCGGTGGCCAAGCCGGAAGCGCTGCGCGTCGCCACCGCCTCGGCCCTGCCCTCAGGTGATGCCGTCACGGCGCTGGCCGCCCTGACCGGACCGAGCATGCCCCGGCCCCGCGTCATCATGACCGATCCGCCCAGCGAGACGCTCTCGGCCTATCTGCCGACAAGCGCGCCCGATCCGGAAGCGCAACGCGCCCTCGAAATGATCATCAGCGGCTCGGCAGGCACCAGCGTAGCCGCGGCCTTGCCCACCAACCGCCTGCCATCCCTGCCGGGCGAAGCACCCGTGGCAGACCGCACCATTCAGACGGCGGCTCTCGGCACCCCGCCCGCCGCTGCCTATGGCAATCTCTTCGACCAGACATTTGGCAATGCCGGCTCGGCAACCGCCAGCCCCCTGGCTGCCGCCCTCAGCGACCACGTTGCCAATAGCCAGTCCACCATGCGCCGTCCTGATCTGATCGCCCCCGATCTTGATCACGTCGCCGAGGTCTTCATGGCCCCTGCCACCCTCAGCTCGGACCATTTCGCGGTCATTTTCGATCACGACGAGGCCGATTTCGACCCCACGCCGGAAATGGGTGACTATCGCATCATCAAGGGCATCGGCGGCGATGCCCCGATCATGGCCCACACCCGCTTCGTTCCCACCCTCTGATCCCGATTCCGGCCGCGGCCGCGCCCCGAGGTCGCATGGCTGCGCCATTGCAAAGGGCTATTGCGACGCCTAAACAGAAGGCAGCGCAGCCAAAGCGGGGACTATTTTGCCCGAAACGTCCAAGACACCCTTGCTCGACACCATAAGCAGCCCCGCCGATCTGCGGGCGCTACCGCGCGAGCAATTGCGGCAAGTGGCGGACGAGTTGCGCACCGAAACCATCGATGCGGTTTCAGTGACCGGCGGGCATCTGGGCGCTGGTCTCGGCGTAGTCGAACTGACCGTGGCGCTTCACGCCATCTTCGATACGCCCCACGATCGCATCATCTGGGATGTCGGGCACCAGGCCTATCCCCACAAGATCCTCACCGGCCGCCGCGATCGCATCCGCACCCTGCGGCAGAAGGACGGGCTTTCCGGCTTCACCCGCCGCGCCGAAAGTGAATACGACCCGTTTGGCGCCGGTCATTCCTCGACCTCGATCTCGGCCGGGCTGGGCATGGCCGTTGCCAGCCAGCAGATGGATATCAAGCGCAATGTCATCGCCGTGATCGGCGACGGCGCCATGTCGGCAGGCATGGCCTATGAAGCCATGAACAATGCCGGCGCCATGGACGCGCGGCTCATCGTCATTCTCAACGACAATGATATGTCCATTGCCCCGCCCACCGGGGCACTGCGCGCTTATCTGGCGCGCCTTGTCTCTGGCCCGGTCTATCGCGGCACGCGCGAAGCGGCCAAGGCCATGGTCTCCAAGCTCCCGCCCTTCCTGCATGAGCCGGCGCGCAAGACCGAGGAATTTGCCCGCTCCTTCTTCACCGGCGGCACCCTGTTCGAAGAGCTCGGCTTTTACTATGTCGGCCCCATCGACGGTCACAATCTCGACCACCTGCTGCCCATTCTCGAAAATGTCCGCGATGCCGGCGCCGGTCCCATCCTGGTCCATGCCGTCACCCGCAAGGGCAAGGGCTATGGCCCGGCAGAAAGTTCCGCCGACAAGTATCATGGCGTTTCCAAGTTCAACGTCATCACCGGCGCCCAGGCCAAGGCGCCCTCCAATGCGCCGTCCTATACCTCGGTCTTTGCCTCATCCCTGATCCAGGAAGCCGAGACCGATCCGCGCGTCGTCGCCGTGACGGCCGCCATGCCCTCCGGCACCGGCCTCGACAAGTTCGCCGAACTCTTCCCCACCCGCATCTTCGATGTCGGCATTGCCGAGCAGCACGCCGTGACCTTCGCCGCCGGCATGGCCAGCGAAGGCATGAAGCCGTTCTGCGCCATCTATTCCACCTTCCTGCAGCGCGCCTATGACCAGGTGATCCACGACGTCGCCATCCAGGGCCTGCCGGTGCGCTTCGCCATCGACCGCGCCGGCTATGTCGGCGCCGACGGCCCCACCCATGCGGGCAATTACGATAATGCCTATCTCGGTGCCATTCCCGGCATGGTGCAGATGGCCGCAGCCGATGAAGCCGAGCTGCGCCACATGGTGGCAACAGCGGCGGCTTACGAGCAGGGCCCGATCGCCTTCCGTTATCCGCGCGGCGACGGCATGGGCGTCGACCTGCCCGAACGCGGCCAGGTTCTGCCCATCGGCAAGGGCCGGATCCTGCGCCAAGGGGGCACCATCGCACTGCTCTCCTACGGCACGCGGCTGGGCGAAGTGCTGGCCGCCGCCGACAAACTCGCGGCCCTGGGGTTCAACCCCACCATCGCCGATGCCCGGTTCATGAAGCCGCTCGACGAAGAGCTCATCGCCGACCTGGCCGGCCGGCACGACGTGCTCATCACCACCGAAGAAGGTGGGCTGGGCGGCTTCGGCAGTCACGTCGCCACCTTCCTCGCCAGCAATGGCTTGCTCGACGGCAAATTGCGCCTGCGCCCGCTGACCATCCCCGACCGCTTTGTCGAACATTCCAGCCAGACGGACATGTATGCCGATGCCGGTCTCGACCGCGCCGGCATCGTGCGAACGGCCCTCTCAGCCCTCGGCTACGACCAGGCCGCCATGACGGCGGCGCTGGCGAAAGTTTAGGCAACAGCCACCTGTGTCCCACCGAACGCGGTGTCCCCCTCTCCCCTTGAGGGAGAGGGTGGATCGGCCGCAGGCCGAGACGGGTGAGGGGTCCCGACGCCACAGAGGCTCACTGCAGCCGGGAACCCCCTCATCCGCCCTTCGGGCACCTTCTCCCTCAAGGGGAGAAGGGTAGGTGCTCACGCATAGTTCGTCGGCACGCCGCGCGCCTGCTTGACCGTCTCCATCGAGATATAGGCCGACATGTCGAACAGCTCGATGCGGCTGACCAGCTGCTTATAAACCACGTCATAGTGCTCGACATTGGGCAGCACGATCTTGAGGATATAGTCGAAATTGCCGGTCAGGCGATGCACTTCGACGATCTCGGGAATGGCCCCGACCGCCGCGTGAAACTGCTCCAGCCAGCCGCTGGCATGGCTGCCGGTGCGCACGATGACGAAAACAGTTGTCGGCAATCCCATCAACCGGCGATCGAGTTCTGCGGTGATACGGGCGATATGCCCCTCCTCGCGCAGCCGCGCCACGCGCCGCGAGCAGGCCGAGGGAGATAGCGCCACCGCCTCGGCCAGCACATTGATCGGAATATCGGCATCTGACTGCAGGAGGCCCAGTATCTTCCGGTCACGCTCATCAAGCATCGATTCTTTCCCCGTCTCCGCACGACATCCGCGCGATTTCCCCTAAACATGCATTCTTCGCGCGCCAACATCCAGCCTGCCGACCAAATCAGCGCACCAATTGCACGGGTTTGCCCGCACACTGGCGGCAATGGAGGACATGCATGAAAACCATTGGCCTGATCGGCGGCATGAGCTGGGAATCCACCGCCACCTATTATCGTCTCATCAATGAACAGGTCCGGGACCGGCGCGGCGGCCTGCACTCGGCCGAGATCGCCCTGCGCTCGCTGGATTTCACCCGGGTCGTCGACCTTCAGAAAGCCGGGCGCTGGGACGAAGCCGGAGCCCTTTTGGGAGAGGCCGGCGCAGGACTTGCCCGTGCCGGCGCCGCCTGCATCCTCATCTGCACCAACACCATGCATCTGGTGGCTGCGCCCGTTGCAGCCATGGTGGGCGTACCGCTGATCGATATCATCGATGAAACCGCCCGCAGCCTGAAGCTGGACGGCAGGCGCCGGCCGCTGCTGCTCGCCACCCGCTACACCATGGAGCATGGGTTTTACACCAGCCGCATGGCAGCCCTCGACATCGAGGTCATGGTGCCTGAGGCCGAAGATCGCCAGCGGGTGCACAATGTGATTTTCGACGAGCTCTGCCAGGGCCGGATTTGCGAGGAGGCCCGTGCCGACTATGGCGCCATCATCGCCCGGGCCCGCCGCGCCGGGGCCGATTCCGTTATCCTGGGCTGTACCGAGATTGGCCTATTGCTCGACGCCGGTGATCTGGCGCTGCCGGGCTATGACTCGACCACCATCCATGCCAGCGCGGCCGTGCGCTTTGCGCTCGACGAGCTCGAAAGTGCTGCCGCCTGAGCGGTACCGTCCCCGTTCGGCAGCATTTGCATCGCTTTTGCTGCGGGGGGCGTAACCAATGCTTCATGGTTTTGCCGCCCTGCTGATGCTTTCTGCTTTAGCAAGGCCAGTGACGTGACAATCTCGGCAATTTCCATAGGCGCGACCGGCATGCAGCGCGCCAGCCAGCAGTTGGAACAGACGGCGGCGCGCGTCGCGCGAAGCGGTGTCGAAGGTGTTGAGGTCGATCTCTCGAGCGAGATGATCAACGCCCTTCAGGCCAAGAACGACTTCAAGGCCTCGGCCAAGGTGGTCGAGGTGTCGCGCGACATGTCCAAGGCTCTGCTCGACATCCTGGTCTAGTTAGAGCGCTTTCAGGAAAAGTGGACACCACTTTTCTCCTCGGGCATCGACCCGGGGATCGAAAACGCGGCCAGTCAAAGACTTCGAACCCCGCGGCGGCAGCGTGCCGCCCGCTAGCGCCTCAGCGCTCCGGCGGCGCTTCCACCATGCCCAGTGCAGACATGTAGAGCTCGAGCAGGGCTTCCTGCTCCATGCGCTCATTGGCATCCTGCTTGCGGATGGTCACGATCTTGCGCAGGATCTTGGTGTCGAAGCCATTGCCCTTGGCCTCGGCATAGATTTCCTTGATGTCGGCGGCGATGGCGGCCTTTTCTTCTTCCATCCGCTCGATGCGCTCGATAAAGGCGCGGAGCTGATCCTGTGCGACGCTGTCTTCTACCGCCATACTCACCTCGTTCCGGTTGTCCGCAGCGCTCGGGGAGCGAGGATGCGGCCAGCCTTGCATGCAATTTCGATGCGCCCATCAACCTCAAGCCGCTGCCCGGTTCAACCCCTTTGTGGGTCAATCCACATCTGCCCGCCCTTCACGACAAATTGGCTGGCCCCGCCGCCAAACCGGCCGCGCATACCCGCATTTCCGACAAATGCGGGCTTTAGCCATTGACCAATCAGCCCGCTTCCGCTCAAACAGGATCACTTTTCCGCCCATGTTTTCCGGCCCTTCCGTGCACAGCATCCGACTGACATCGACATTGCTGCTTGCGAGCATCGCCGCCCCGCTGGCCTTCGCCACCCCCGCTCAGGCCGATCTGCGCATCTGCAACGAGGGTGCCAACCTGATTTCGGTGGCTTTGGGCTACCGCGCCGAGCGCGGCTGGATGAGCGAAGGCTGGTGGCAGACCCCGCCGGGCGAGTGCCGCGTGCTCTACCAGGGCGATCTGCAGCGCCGCTTCTATTACCTGTTCGCGGTCGACGATATCGGCGGCGGCGCCTGGGATGGCGATGTGTTCATGTGCAGCCGCGACGAGACCTTCACCATATTCGGGGTTGAGGATTGTCTGGCACGCGGATATGAGCGAACCGGTTTCTTCGAGGTCGATACGCAGAACCGCACGGACTGGACAGTCCAGCTCTCCGAGGATGCCGGTGCCCCCAGCATCGTCGGCCCGGATGCCGGCGACGACCTGGAAGACCCTGCCTTTCTGGTGGACCCCGAAACCGGGGCCATCGACGATGTTCCTGTGACGCCAGACAATACGGATACCCAATGAGACGGATCAGACGCGCGAAGATCCTAGCCACCCTCGGGCCAGCGAGCCATGAGGAGACCATGATCGAGGAGCTGGCCAAGGCCGGCGCCGATGTCTTCCGCATCAATATGAGTCATGCGAGCCACGAGGTACTGCACCAGACCGTCAAGCGCATCCGCAATGTCGAGGCGCGCCTCAAGCATCCGATCGGCATCCTGGCCGACCTGCAGGGCCCGAAGCTGCGTGTCTGGAAGTTCGCCGGTGGCGCGGTCAATCTGGTGGCCGGCCAGAAATTCGTGCTCGACAGCGACAACAACGACCAGGGCACGGCCGAACGGGTTTACCTGCCGCATCCCGAAATCATCGAAAATGTCTCGGTCGGCGATCGGCTGTTGCTCGATGATGGCAAGCTGCAGCTCAAGGCCACCAAGGTCGGCGGCGGCGTCATCGAGACCGAAGTGGTCTATGGCGGCAAGCTCTCCGACAAGAAGGGCGTTTCCCTGCCCGATACGCTTCTGCCCACCGGCGCCCTGACCGAAAAGGACCACGCCGACCTGCTCGAAGCCCTCAAGGCCGAGGTCGACTGGGTCGCCCTCAGCTTTGTACAGCGCCCCGAGGATATCATCGATGTCCGCAAGATCGTCCAGGGCCGCGCCGGCGTCATGGCCAAGATCGAAAAGCCGCAGGCCATCGAGCGGCTGGAAGAGATCGTCAAACTCTCCGACGCCATCATGGTGGCCCGTGGCGACCTGGGCGTTGAACTGCCGCTCGAGACGGTTCCGGGCCTGCAGAAACGCATGATCCGCATGTGCCGCCGCTACGGCAAGCCGGTGGTGGTTGCCACCCAGATGCTGGAATCGATGATCACCGCGCCGGTTCCCACCCGCGCCGAGGTCTCGGACGTGTCCATCGCCGTGTTCGAGGGCGCCGACGCGGTCATGCTCTCGGCCGAGAGCGCCTCGGGCCAGTATCCGGTCGAAGCGGTCACGACCATGGCCAAGGTCGCCAGTGCCGTGGAGGGCGATTCCAACTATCGCAACATCATCCGCGCCGCCCAGACCGAGCCCGAGGCCACCGCCGCCGATGCCATCTCGGCGGCGACGCGCCAGGTTGCCGAAACCCTCGATCTGGCGGCCATCGTCACCTATACCGCCTCCGGCTCGACCGGCATCCGCGCCGCTCGCGAGCGGCCGAGCAAGCCCATCATCGCGCTCTCGCCCAATCTGCGGACCATCCGCCGCCTGTCGGTGGTCTGGGGCATTCACTGCGTGCAGACCGAGGATGCGGTGAGCCTGGAAGACATGGTCGACCGCGCCTGTGTCATCGCCTACCAGGAGGGCATTGCCCGCCCCGGCGACCGCATCGCCATCACCGCCGGCGTCCCCCTCGGAACCCCAGGCGCTACAAACATGCTGCGCATCGCCTTTGTCCGCCAGGACGGCGCCGGCTCGAACTGAGCCGGCCAGCTGAAGCGTTTTCAAAAGAGACGTGGATTTCCCAAATAGGGGTGAAGCAGCGAAACCCCTTCCCTTCTCCCCTCAGGGGAGAAGGTGGCGCGCAGCGCCGGATGAGGGGTTCACAACGGCGGTAGCCGCGGTGAACCGATCCACCCGCTCCAGCCCCCTTACCTCCCCCTCGAAAGGGGGAGGTAGCGACGCTCGGCCCGCAGGGCCGTAGCAGAGCTAGGTGGGGGTGCTTCCGGCCCCGGTTCGGCACAAAGCCTGCCCGCTCATGTTCCGCTCCGACCGCAGGATCGCCCGGCACAACCTCAGTTCTACCGCAATAGGTTTTAGGCCCGGCGGCTCCGGGCCTCCAGCAGGGTCTTGAGCGTCAACAGGTCGATGGTGATCCACTCGATCGTCGAGCGAAAACTCTCCTCGCTCATGCCCGGACGCTGAGTGAAGGTGAACCGCAACTCCGTCCCTTCACCCTTGGCCAGCGACCGCATCGGCATCCACAACGGCTCTTCGCCCGGCGCGAACACGGCATGGTCGTGCATGCCGGCCTCCGGCGCCTCCTTGAGAAACCGGATATGCCGCAACCCGCCGAACCGCACCTGCGCCGACCAGTCGCCGTCCGGCAGCTGGCGGTAGCTGTCGGGGTCAACGGCAGCCCATTTGGCATAATTGCGCGGCTCATCGAGGAAACGCCGCACCTCGGTCAGGTCGGCGTCAATCTGCATGACGATGGTTTCGCTCAGCGGCATGGTTTCCCCAGCTCCGAAAAAGACAGGGCCCGTATTGAATACGGGCCCTGTCGAAACGGAACAAGTGGTGGCGTCAAGATCAGCCCTGGCGGGCCTTGAAGCGCTTGTCCACCTTGTTGATGATGTACACACGCCCGCGACGACGGACGAGCTTGTTCGCGCGGTGGCGAGTCATCAACGCCTTCAGCGAGTTGCGGATCTTCATCTTTCCAAATCCTTAGTCAAACAAAAGGGGCGCCAAGGCGCCCGAAAACTGGGTTCGTCATAGGGGAAATGGCACAGCCTGTCAACGCGCCCGAGCATCAGTTTTCCCCACTTCGGCATTAACCTGAGGGTGACACGCCAGGACTATCCTGATGCCAGGAGAACCCAGGACAGGCTCGCCATGACCAATTCGCCATTGCCCATATCACAAGCCATCGTCATCGCCCCGCAGGCCAATATGGCGGCGCTGGTGGTCAGTATGCTGCGCGTTCTGGGCTGCCAGAAGGTCAAGTCCGTCGACAGCGTCTCCCAGGCCCAGATTCTGCTGGACCGCACGGCATTCGACCTCATCGTGCTCGACGATGGCTATGCGCGGCCCGATGCGCTCGACGTCGTGCGCCATGTCCGCGCGCAGCAGGAAGGTCTCAACCGCCAGGTGCCGATCATCATGATGGCCGGGGCTCCCGACGCCGCCAGGATTACCGCTGCGCGCGACGCAGGCGTCACCGAATTCCTGCGCAAGCCTTTTGCCGCCAACCACCTCAAGGCCCGGATCGACAGCATCACCACCAGCCCGCGCGGCTTTGTCGAAGGGAAGGCTTATTCCGGTCCCGACCGGCGCCGGCGGAACCTGGCGGTGGGGAACGCCGAGCGGCGTTCCTCCTGAGCGGTCAGGCCGCCGCAGCAGCCTCCTTGCGCAGCCGGCGGCGTTGTTCCCGCCGCTTCATTTCTTCCTTCGGGTCCGGCACCGGCACCGAGGCGATGAGCTTCTTGGTGTAGTCGTGATGGGGATCCATCACCACCTGCTCGGATTGCCCGATCTCCACCACTTCCCCGAAATAGAGCACCATGATGCGCTGGGCGATATGGCGCACCACTGCAATGTCATGGGCAATGAACAGCAGCGAGACACCGAATTCCTTCTGCAGGTCCATGAGCAGGTTGATGACCTGCGCCTGCACCGACACGTCCAGCGCCGACACCGCCTCGTCGCAGACGATGAGCTTGGGGCGGGTGATCAGCGCCCGGGCAATGCCGATACGCTGGCACTGGCCGCCGGAAAATTCATGCGGATAGCGGTTGATCATGGTCGGCGACAGGCCGACCTTTTCGAGCATTTCCGCCACCCGTGCGTTGCGCTCGGCCTTGGTGACTTCCGGATAGTGGATGGTCAGCGGCTCGGCGATGATGGCGCCAGCCGTCATGCGCGGATTGAGCGAAGCCAGCGGGTCCTGGAAGACCATCTGGATATCCTTGCGCAGGCCGATCAACTCCTTGGGGCTCATCTTGAGGATGTCCTTGCCCATCCAGAACGATTCCCCGGACGTAGCTTCGATCAGCCGGATCACGGCACGGGACAGGGTCGACTTGCCGCATCCGCTCTCGCCCACAATGCCCAGGGTTTCCCCGGCATGGAGATCGAAGGACACGTCCTTGACAGCCCTCAGCACCTTGTGCCCGCCGAACAGTCCGCCGGCGGGAATCTGGAAGTTCACCGAGAGGTTGCGGACCTTGAGAATGGCTTCCTTCTCGCTCATGCCTCGCCCCTTTCCTTCATGAAGTCATAGGACACGGTCGACAGGCGCTCGACCTTGCGGTCGAGCCGCGGCACCGCGGCGAGCAGGCCCTTGGTATAGGGGTGCTCGGGATTGGCGAAGAGTTCTTCGGTATTGCGATATTCCATCACCCGCCCGTCATACATGACCAGCGTGTCCTCGCAGGTTCCGGCGACGATCCCCAGGTCATGGGTGATCAGGATGATCGAGGTGCCGAAATCTTCCTGCAGGTCCACCAACAGGTCGATGATCTCGGCCTGCACGGTCACGTCGAGCGCGGTGGTCGGCTCGTCGGCGATCAACAGTTCCGGCCCGCACAACAGCGCCATGGCGATCATCACGCGCTGACGCATGCCGCCGGAGAATTCGTGCGGATACATGTGCACGCGGTTCCGGGCATCGGGAATGCGCACCGCGTCGAGGAAGCGCACGCTTTCCGCCACCGCCGCACTGTGGCTCATGCCCTTGTGCAACTCGAGCACCTCGCTCATCTGCCGCGAAATGCGCAGATAGGGGTTAAGCGAGGTCATCGGGTCCTGGAAGATGATGCCGATGCGCTTGGCGCGATACTGGTTGATCTGTCGCAGCGGCAGGTTGAGGATTTCCTTGCCGTCGAACACGACCGAACCCGACGCCTTGCCGTTGCGCGGCAACAGGCCCAGCAGCGCGAAAGCGCCCTGGGTCTTGCCCGAACCGCTTTCGCCCACAATGGCCAGGGTCCGGCCCTTTTCGAGCGTATAGGACAGATCCTTGACCGCGTTGACCACGCCGTCATTGGTCTGGAAATCGACCTTGAGGTTTTTGACTTCTAGCAATGCCATGTTTGGTTCCTAGCGGTCCTTGGGGTCGAGGGCGTCGCGCAGCCCGTCACCGAGATAGGTGAAGGCGAGCAGCATGGCGACCAGCACCACGGCAGGGCCGAGCAGCATCCAGGGCAGTGCCACGGCCACGCCCGAGCCCTGCGAGATCAGGGTGCCGAGCGAAGTCTGCGGCTCCTGCACGCCAAGACCGAGATAGCTGAGGAAGCTTTCGGTGATGATGATTTCGGGAATGGTCAGCGTCGCATAGATCACCACCGGACCGGTCAGGTTCGGCACGATATGCTTGAAGATGATGCTCCACGAACTGGCGCCGCTGGCGCGGGCCGCTTCGACGAATTCGCGTTCCTTGAGGCTGAGTGTCTGCCCGCGCACGATGCGGGCCATGGTCAGCCATTCCAGGCACCCGATACCCACGAAGAGCAGGATCGGATTGCGGCCGAAGATCACCACCAGGATGATCACGAACAGGATGTAGGGCAGCGCGTACATGATGTCGACGAAGCGCATCATCACCGCATCCACCCGGCCACCGAAATAGCCGGCAATGGCGCCATAGCTCACCCCGATGATCACCGAGACGAGCGTTGCCACGCCCGCCACGATCAGGCTCATCTGCGTGCCCTGCAGGGTGCGGGCCAGCATGTCGCGCCCGTTCTGGTCGGTGCCCATATAGTGCCCGGCATCGAAATCGGGCGGCTTGCGGATATTGGCCCAGTCCACCTGGCTATAGCCCCAGGGCAGAAAATAAGGGCCCAGGAACGCGATGAGGAAGACCGCGATCAACAGGAAGATGGAGAACACCGCCGCCTTGTTGGCGAACAGGCGCCGGCCGGCATCCTGGGTGAGCGAACGGCCCTTGGGCGCGTTGGCCAGTTTCTGGTTGTATTCGATGAGAATTGCATCTCGCGAGGTCAGGCCAGCCATCAGCGGTACCTCACCTTGGGATCGAGATAGGCGTAAAGAATGTCCACGATCAGGTTAAGCAGCAGGATCACTCCCATGTAGAGCACAGTCGTGCCCAGCACGATGCCGTAGTCGCGGGCCAGGGCCGCGCTGATGAAATATTTGCCGATGCCGGGCAGGGCAAAAACCTGCTCGACGACCAGCGAACCGGTGAGCAGGGCCGACAGCGCCGGACCGAGATAACTCACCACCGGCAGCAGCGCCGGCTTGATGGCGTGCCGCGCCAGCACCAGCCGGGCGCCAAGCCCCTTGGCCCGCGCCGTGCGCACGTAATTGGTGCCCAGCACTTCGATCATCGAGCCGCGCATGAGGCGCGCCACGCGGGCGGCCTGAGGCAGGCTCAGGATGATGATGGGCAGGATGAGATGGGGGATCGATCCGGGCACGAATCCGCGCACCGGCAGCCAGCCCCAATAGACGCCCAGCAGCAGTTGCAGCAGGTTGGCCATGAGGAAGTTCGGCACGATGAGGCCGATCATGACCACGAAGATGACCGAAAAATCGGGCCACTTGTTCTGGTTCACCGCCGAGATCATGCCCGCCAGGATGCCGATCGAGGTGGCGACGATAAAGGCCATCAGACCCAGCATCAGCGAGAATGGCAGGCCAATGGCCAGAAGCTCGCTGACAGTAAAGTCCTGATAGCTCATGGACGGACCGAAATCGCCCTGCAGCACGCCTCCAACATAGATGAAGTACTGCTCGAACAGGGACTTATCGAGATTGTAGTGGGCCCGAAGGTTGGCCAGGATCTGCGGCGGCAGCGCGCGTTCACCGTCGAAGGGACCGCCTGGCGCTGCGCGCAGAATGAAGAAACACACGGTGATCGCGATCAGGGCGATCGGAATGGCGCTCAGCACGCGCCGCAAGGCATAGGACAGCATTTGTGCCCATTCCCCTTTCTTTAAGGAACCGGCCGGCCCCGCAGCACGGGACCGGCCGGTTGAGGAACTCCGGCGCGGGTCAGGACCCGCGCCGGCCGGACACTATTCAGACTTGGTGAGCCAACGGGTACGGTGAATGTCGGACGGATTGTCGACAAACCCTTCGATCGACGGCGATACGATGTTCTTGGACACGTACCAGTAGATCGGGATGGCAGCGAAGTCGTCCATGGCCATGGCTTCGGCTTCGTGCAGGATGGCTGCGCGTGCGCCCAGGTCGAGTTCGGCGGCAGCTTCGGCCAGAAGGGCATCGAACTCGGGGTTCGAATAGCGGCCGTAGTTGTTGCCCCAGTTGATGGTGTCGCCCTGGGTGGTGCCGGACTTGAGCAGGTCAAGCGTATTGGCAGCATCAGAGTAGTCGAGCAGCCAGCCGGCACGGCCGATCTGGAAGTCGCCGGCCTGGAGCGCGTCATAGTGGACGGCCACTTCGGCATTGAACAGCTCGATCTTGACACCCAGCGGCTCCCACATGGCCGACAGGGCCACGGCGATGCGCTGGTGCGCTTCGTTGGTGTTGTAGCGCAGCTGCAGGTTCAGCGGGTTTTCGGCGCTGTAACCAGCTTCGGCCATCAGGGCGATCGCGCGTTCGACGCGGGCGCCGTACTCTTCCGAGGCCCAATCCGGCGTATAGGCGTCGCCATCGTAATTGGCGGTGCCCGGCGGGACCCAGCCATAGGCGGCGATTTCGCCGGTGGTCAGGATATCGGGACCGATGACTTCGCGGTTGACCGAGATCGAGAGGGCTTCACGCACGCGCACGTCGGCGAGCGGGCTGCCTTCGGACTGGTTCATCACGTAGTAGTAGATGCCCAGGAACGGCTCCACATGGGCTTCGCCCGGACGGTTGTCC
Organism: Devosia sp.; assembly: GCF_025809055.1. Taxonomy (NCBI): domain Bacteria; kingdom Pseudomonadati; phylum Pseudomonadota; class Alphaproteobacteria; order Hyphomicrobiales; family Devosiaceae; genus Devosia; species Devosia sp. Next base: position 2,013,874 of record NZ_CP075529.1, read on the forward strand.
TGCAGCCACTGATACTGATCGGGCGGGAACGCCGTCAGGATGTCGAGCTCGCCCGCGATATAGGCGTTGAAGGCAGCGGTCGTGTCTTCGGTGTTGTCGTAATAGACTTCATCGATGGCGACATTGGCCGCATCATAATAGTCCGGGTTCTTCTCGGACCGCAGATACGAGCCGGGCACCCATTCCTTGAGCATGTAGGGGCCATTGCCCACAACGTTCTCGATCTTGGTCCAGTTCTCGCCCAGCTCTTCCACCTTGTGCTTGGGCACGGGGAAGGCGGTGTAGTGGGTCAGCGCCTGGATGAAATAGGGAGTCGGGTTCTCGAGGGTGATCTCGACGGTCTTTTCGTCCGGAGCCTTGACGCCGAGTTCGGCGAAGTCGGTGATCTCGCCCGAAGCGATGGCTTCAGCATTCTTGATCGGATACTGCAGATAGGCATAGGACGAGGCCGTTGCCGGATCGAACAGGCGCTGGAAGGCGAACACGAAGTCGGCCGAGGTCACCGGGGTGCCGTCGGACCACTGGATGCCATCACGCAGGGTGAAGGTATAGACCAGGCCATCATCGGAAACGGTGTAGCTCTCGGCCTGGCCCGGAATGGCTTCGGCATTGGCATCTTCGGTCATCAGACCTTCGATATAGTCGCCGATGATGCGGTTTTCCCAGTCGCCCTCGGCATGGTGCGGGTCGATAGAGCCAGGCTCACCACCATTGCCCAGCCGCAGCGTCACGGCCTGTGCGGCCGAGACGGCCAGCATAGACACGGAACCGGCAAGCAGCACGGCTCCCAGGGTTTGCATGAGTTTCATTCCGTCCCATCTCCTTGTGGAATTCTTCGTTTCTGACTTCTGCCCATGACGTCCGGACAGCTGTTATGGCCTCGCCGCGGTTTTTACCCGCTGGTCAAGATTGCTGGACGGTATTACGCATTTCCGTCTACTGACAAGCGAAAGATTGACCTAAACGTCACCTGACCACCGATTGTGAACATGCTCCGCCCTACCCGGTTTGAGGCAAGCGATTGCCCGATTTGGATCGGTTCAGGATTCATGTTCCAAGAGTCGGGGCGGCTAAACCGGTCCGCGCAAGGCCATCCTAAGAAGCTGACGGACGCGCTCAGCCGAAGAGGCCACTTCGCTGTGCAAAAAAGATCACCAGGGCCACCCCGACAAGCACCGCAAAGGGCAGCCAGCCGGGCAGCGGCGCCCGAGGCTTGGGGGCCTCGGGATCCGGTTTTTTCTCGGGCCTGCGGAACTTTACGACATTGTCGCTCATGCAGCGCTTTCCACGATGGCGGCCACGCCCATGCCGCCGGCGGTGCACACCGAGATCAGGGCCCGCTTGCCCGGATCGCTCGCCAGCATCTTGGCCGTAAGGCCCAGAATACGCGCGCCGGTGGCGGCAAAGGGATGGCCATAGGCCAGGCTCGATCCCTTGACGTTGATCGCCGCCGGATCGATTTCGCCCAGCACCGTGTCACGGCCGAGCACGTCGCGGCAATAGTCCGGATCGGTCCAGGCCTTGAGCGTGCACAGAACCTGGGCGGCAAAGGCCTCGTGCAGTTCGAAATAGTCGATATCCTCGAATCCCAGCCCCGCCCGGGCCAGCATGTCGGAAACGGCAATGGTCGGGGCCATCAACAGGCCATCGCCATGGGCGAAGTCATTGCCGGCCACCCGCCCCGTGGTGAGATAGGCCTGGATGGGCAGGCCGCGCGCCTTAGCCCATTCCTCGCTGGCCAGCAGCACCCCGGCCGCGCCATCGGTGAGCGGCGTCGAATTGCCGGCCGTCAGCGTGCCCTGCCCGCTCGACTTGTCAAAGGCGGGCTTGAGCGTCGCCATCTTCTCGACATTGGCGTCGGCCCGCACATTGTTGTCCTTGACCAGGCCCGCGCAGGGCACCAGCAGGTCGTCGTGGAAGCCATCTTCATAGGCCTGGGTGGCATTGCGATGGCTGGCCACCGCCAGATGATCCTGCGCCTCCCGTGAAATCTTCCACTCGCGCGCCATCAGTTCGCAATGCTGGCCCATGGAGAGGCCCGTGCGCGGCTCGTTGACCGACGGCGCCACCGGCGTCAGTTCGCCAAAGGAAAAACCCTTGAAGGCGCCCAGCTTCTGCCCCGTGGTCTTGGCGGCATTGGCATTGAGCAGGCGGTGCTGGAACTTGGGCCCGAAAACGATTGGGCTGTCCGACACCGTGTCCGAACCGGCCGCAATGCCGCTGTCGATCTGCCCCGAGGCAATCTTGCCCGCCAGCATCAGCGCCGCCTGCAGGCTGGTGCCGCAGGCGATCTGCATGGTCGTGCCGGGGGTGCGCGGATCGAGCCCGGCATCCAGCAGCGCCTCGCGGGCAATGTTGAAATCGCGGGAATGGTTGATCACGGCCCCGGCGACAACTTCATCGACCTTCTGGCCCTTGAGGCCATATTTGTCGGCCACCCCGCCCAGCACGGTGGCAAGCATGGACAGGTTGGTTTCATCCGCATAGGCCGTGCCGCCGCGGGCAAAGGGAATACGGGCCGAGCCGACAATGGCAACGCGCTTGAGTTCAGTCATCAATTGATCTCCGATTGGGCACCTATGCACCTCTCCCCTGAGGGGAGAGGTCGGCGCGCAGCGACGGGTGAGGGGTTCAGGATATCGGCTCGGGCCGAGAGGCCTTCACCCCTTACCCCGGCCCTCTCCCCTGAGGAGAGAGGGGGCCGATCTGCGCTTGAACAGATATCAATCCGCATCACGCCCGCCCATCCGCGCGCGCCTTCATCGGTCCACCCAGGAACGGCGCGAAGCCGGTCCCCATGATGACCCCGACATCGGCGAGGTCCGGCGAGGCGACCACGCCCTCGGCCACCACCACCTCGGTCATGTCGACCAGCGGCTTTACCAGCTCGCGGCCAAGGCCTGCCAGGTCGCGGTGCTCGGGCACTTCGCCTTTCACCGCCTTGCCCTTCTCCCACTTGTAGAAACCCTCATCGGTCTTGCGTCCCAACTTGCCCGCCGCGATCAGCCGCGCAAACTTGGAATTTTCCGGCACCGCATGGCCCAGTTCGGTCGCCACCGACCGGCCGACGTCAAGGCCCACCGTATCCATGAGTTCGATCGGCCCCATCGGCATGCCGAAAGCCACCGCCGCCGCGTCGAGCAATTCCTTGCTCTCGCCGCGTTCCACCCGCTCCACCGCGCCCAGCATGTAGGGCATGAGCACGCGATTGACGAGGAAACCCGGCGCGGATTTCACCACCACCGGCGACTTGCCGATGGCCAGGGCAAAGCTTGCGCCCTTGCCGATGGCCTCGTCGGAATTGAAGGTCGAGCGGATGACTTCCACCAGCGGCAATTGCGCCACCGGATTGAAGAAGTGCAGCCCGATCAGCCGGCCCGGGTCGGCCAGTGCCTCGGCAATGCGTTCCAGCTCGATCGAGGAGGTATTGGTCGCCAGGATCGCGCCCGGCTTCAGCCGGCCCTCGACGCCCTTGAAAATGGTCTGCTTGACCTCGAGCTTTTCCACCACCGCCTCGATGATCACATCGGCGCGGGAAACCCCTGTGCCCTGCGGGTCGGGCACCAGGCGCAACATGGCCGCGTCGACCTCGCGCTTTTTCTTGTAGCGTTTCTGGAACAGCTTCTTGGCCCGGTCCAGCGCCGGCTGGATGCGGGCCATGTCGAGATCCTGCAGGGTTACGCTCATGCCGCGATAGGCGCACCAGGCGGCAATATCGCCCCCCATCACGCCCGCGCCGATCACATGCACCCGCGCAAACTTGGCGCCCTTGATGCCCTGTTTCTTGAGCCCTTCGGAAAGGAAGAATACCCGGCGCAGATTGGTCGCGGTCGGCGAGGCCATCAGCGGCACGAAGGCAGCGATCTCGCCCTTGACCATGGCCTGCCAGTCATTGCCGTGCTCTTCGAACAGGTCGATCAGCGCATAGGGGGCGGGATAGTGTTCCTTGCGTGCCTTCTTGCCGGCCTGTTCGCGCATCTGCTTGGCGACGACCCCGCGCAGCGGACCCATGGCCATGGCGCGCTTGTTGAACCCGGCCGGCGTCGATTTGCGCTTCTGCAGCACCGCCTTGCGGCCTTCCCAGCGCAGCATGTCGCGATGGCGCACCAGCTTGTCGACGAGGTTGAGGCCCCGCGCCGCGCCGGCCCGCAGCATCTTGCCGGTCAACATGATGCTCATGGCATCGACCGGACCGGCCTGGCGGATGGAGCGGCCCGTGCCGCCAAAGCCGGGAAAGATGCCCAGGTTGACTTCGGGGAAGCCAATGCGGGTCTTGTCGTCATTGACGGCGATCCGGTAGTGGCAGGCGAGCGCCAGTTCGAGCCCGCCGCCCAGGCAGAAGCCGTGGATACCGGCCACCACCGGCACCTTGAGGTTCTCGATCCGCCAGAACAGGGCATGGGTGCGCTTGAGCGCCTCGGTCAGGATAGACGGTTCGCTGATGCTGTCGAATTCGCTGACATCGGCCCCGGCGATGAAGCCGCTGTCCTTGCCCGAAAGCAGCGCCACGCCGACCAGCTCGTCGCGCTTGGCCAGGTCCTCGATCCGCGCCACCAGCGTTTCGAGCTCCATGATGGCCTCGCGGCTCAGCGTATTCACCGAACCCTCCGGCGAATGGATGGTCAGCCAGCCGATTTTTTCGAAATCGGTGTGGAAGCTCCAGTGTTTCGTATCGGTTGCCTGTGGGGCGATCATGGTCACTCCTCGCGTTCGGCTCATTGTCCGTGATGGAGTTTCCTCCACCGGGTCATTCCCGCGAAAGCGGGAACCCCTGTTTACCCTTCAACGGAGGTTCCCGCTTTCGCGGGAATGACTCCGCATTTCTCCCTACTCCGCGGCCTGCTGCGTCGTGGGTTTCAGCACATCCATCTGGAAGTCATCGACATGCACGGCGCGGTTGGTCGCTTCATCGGCCGCGCGCATGACGCCGGCCTCGTTGTCGTTGAGCACCCCGGCCGCCACGGCATCGTCGATGGCATCGCGGTCGAGCCGCCGCTCGAACACGCCCTTGCGCGCCGCCTTGACGAACTTGGCCTCGATGTCCTCGGCTTCCGTCACCTTGATAAAGGCATCTTCGAGCACGCCTGTGACGTCATTGGGGTCCATGGACACATAGACGCCGGTGGTCAGCCGGTCGCGGAAGCCGCCGGGCCGCAGCACCGCACGCACGAACCGGTAATTCACCCGGTCGCTGGCGCGCTTGGCGTGCCGCCCCAGCGGGAAGCACAGAAAGCGCATGGCATTGGCAAAGAACGGATTGGGGAAGTTGGCAAAGACCTCGGCGAAGATGCGCTCCATATTGGCCACGCGATCCGCCATGATCGCGTCGATCAGTTCGCGATCTTCTTCGATCCGCCCTTCCTCGTCGAAGCGCTTGAGTGTCGCCGACATCAGGTAGAGTTCACCCAACAGATCCGCCATGCGGCCGGACAGCTTCTGCTTGCGCTTGAGTGCCCCGCCCAGAACCACCGTGGTCCAGTCGGCAACCAGGGCAAAATCCTGCGCATAGCGGTGCAACCGGCGATACCAGCGCGTCATCGGGCCCTGATTGGGCGAGGAGGCGAAGGCGCCGTTGGTCAGGCCATGGAGGAAACTGGCCACGATATTGCGCAGCATGAAGGCCGTGTGCCCGCCAAAGGCGCCGTCGAACGCATCGAGCCCCGCCTTGCGATCCTTGTCCTGCACGGCCTGGATTTCGCGCAGCAGGTAGGGATGGGCGCGCAGCACGCCCTGGGCAAAGGTCATCAGCGTGCGGGTGAGGATATTGGCACCCTCCACCGTGATCGCCACCGGCATGGATTGATAGGCACCGAACAGATAATTGCCCGGACCGTCCTGGATGGCGCGACCGCCCTGGATATCGAAGGCATCGTCCATGCTGTCGCGCATGGCTTCGGTCGTGGTGTATTTCAACAGACCCGCGATCACCGCCGGGCGCTGGCCCTCGTCGACCATGGACGCGGTCAGCCTGCGGGTGGCCTCATACATATAGGCGCGCTTGATCATCTCGCCGAGCGGTTCGGCGACGCCTTCCATGATGCCGACGGGGATGCCAAACTGGCGGCGCACCCGCGCATAGGCGGAGGTGGCGCGCAGCGTCGCCTTGATCGAGGTGGTGCCGATGGCCGGCAGCGAAATGGCGCGGCCCGTCGACAGGCATTCCATCAGCATGCGCCAGCCCTGGCCGGCATAGTCCGTGCCGCCAATGAGGAAATCCATGGGGATGAACATGTCGGTGCCGCGCACCGGGCCGTTCATGAAGGCCTGCCGCGCCGGATAGTGCCGGCGCCCGATATCGAGCCCGGGATGATCGTGCGGGATCAGCGCCAGGGTGATGCCGATATTGTCGCCGCGGCCGAGCAGGTTGTCAGGGTCTTTGAGGATAAAGGCCAGGCCCACCAGCGTCGCGATCGGCGCCAGGGTAATGTAGCGCTTGTCGAAGCTGAGGCGGACGCCCAGCACCTCCTGCCCGTTATAGGTGCCCTTGGTGACCACGCCGATATCGCGCATGCCGCCAGCATCGGAGCCCGAATGCACCCCAGTGAGGGCAAAGCACGGCACTTCCTGGCCATTGGCCAACCGGTGCAGATATTTGTCCTTCTGCGCCTTGGTGCCGTATTTTTCGAGCAGTTCGCCCGGCCCGAGCGAATTGGGCACCATCACCGTGATCCCGGCCGCCACAGAGCGGCTGGCGATCTTGGAAACGATCATCGACTGCGCCTGCGCCGAAAAGCCGAGCCCTCCATGCTCCTTGCCGATCAGCATGCCCAAGAAGCCCTTGGACTTGAGGAAGTCCCACAGTTCCGGGCTGAGATCGGCACGATTGTGGCGGATATCCCAGTCGTCGATCATCTTGCAGGCGGTTTCGGTCTCGTTGTCGAGGAAGGCCTGTTCATCGGCAGTCAGCGTCAGCGGCCTGATGCCGGTGAGCTTGTCCCAGTCCGGGCGGCCCGAAAACAGTTCCGCGTCCCAGCCCACGGTCCCGGCATCCAGCGCTTCCTGCTCGGTGCGGCTCACCTTGGGCAGGATGGATTTGACCGCGCCATAGACCGGGGTGGTGAGCACCGCCATGCGGATCGGCTTGATGGCCAGGACCAGCAGCAGGGCGCCGAACACGATCAGCACCCAGCTGAACCAGCCCAGCCCGTAAGTCGCGCCGCTCTCGAGGAAATCCAGCCCGCTGGCCAGCCCGATGGCGACCAGACCAGCGCCCCATTGCCAGAGCGGGCTTTCCCGCATCGCCAGCACGGCAAATACGACGATACTGATCGCGATCAGCAAAAGGGCCATTCCCAGTCCTCCTCGGACGGGCCTGCCAGCAACCGGGGCAGCGCACCGCCATTTTCAAAATGCCGGGCTGGTGCCGCCTTGGAATCGGCCCAGCCTTACCCTTGCTTGCGCGCACCTTAGCGCGGTCCGGGGGCTTCACATAGGGTCAGTTTACTCAAGTTTACGTATACGTCAACTGATGGCCGCATAGGTAGCACGTATGGTCGCTGCGAGCGCTCACCACATTGTGGCCTTGCCGCTCCGGCAACGAATTGACGCTAACGTAAACCCATGGAATAGTTTACCGGCGCAGAACCGGAACACCGGTCGGAGCAGCATCTGGAGCAAGCCCGGCCCGGAAGGCGGGGAGCCCTGAGGAGGAGACGCCATGGACACGACCGATACCGGCCACGATGCCGTTCGCCCCTGGACTGCCAGCTATCCCGAGGGGATCGTCTGGGATGACGCCATCGACGAAACGCCCGTCCATGAGCAGGTTCTGGCGGCCTGCGCCAAGAACCCGGGCGCCACTGCTCTCGATTTCCTGGGCGGCACCACCAGCTTCGGCGAGCTCAGCGAACAGATCATCGCCTTTGCCGGCGCCTTGCAGAGCCAGTTTGGCGTCACCAAGGGCAGCCGCGTGGCGCTGATGCTGCCCAATACCCCCTTCTACCCCATCGCCTATTACGGCGTGCTGCGGGCCGGCGGCACCGTGGTCAATTGCAATCCGCTCTATACCGTGCCCGAGCTCAGCCACATCACCGCCAATGCCGGCGCCGATATCCTGGTGACGCTCGACCTCCAGCAGATTTACGAAAAGGGCGAAGCCCTGCTCAAGGCCGGCCACGTTGGCAAGCTGGTGGTCGCCCACTTCCCCAATGCCCTGCCGCTGGTCAAGAAAATCCTCTTCTCGATCGCCAAGCGCAAGGATCTGGCGCATCCCGAATATGGCGCCTCGATTGTCTCCTTCGAAAAGCTGATCGCCCGCAATGACAAGCCGGGCGCCGTGGCCATTGACCCGCGCAACGACATTGCCGTCCAGCAATATACCGGCGGCACCACCGGTGTGCCCAAGGGCGCCCTGCTGACCCACGCCAATATCGCGGCCAATATGAGCCAGATCGACAAATGGGGCTGCGGTCTGTTCTACCCGCCCTCCAAGGTCGTGGCGGTACTGCCCTTTTTCCACATCTTCGCCATGACCGTGTGCATGAACGTGCCGCTGTGCAACGGCACCCAGGTGGTCATGCTGCCACGCTTCGAGCTCAAGGCACTTTTGGGGCTTCTGACGCGCACCCGTGCCAATGTGTTGCCGGCCGTGCCGACCCTGCTCAATGCCGTCGCCCGCGCCGACAGTGCCACGGCTGAACAGCTGGCGAGCCTGGAAGTGGCCATCTCCGGCGGCGCTGCTCTGCCCGATGAAGTGCGCCACGCCTTTTCCAAGAAATCCAAGGCCATTCTGGCCGAAGGCTATGGTCTCACCGAAGCCTCGCCTGTGGTCTGTTGCGCAGCCCTGCGCGTGCCCTCCAAACCCATGTCCATCGGCCTGCCCCTGCCCGGCACCGATATCCGCTTCGTCGATGTCGACAGCGGCACGGTCGTCGGTGTCGGCGAGAATGGCGAATTGCAGGTCAAGGGTCCGCAGGTCATGGCCGGCTATTACGAAAATCCCGAGGCCAGCCAGGAGGCCTTCATGGATGGCTGGCTGCGCACCGGCGACGTCGGCCACATGGATGAGGACGGCTATGTCTTCCTCGTCGATCGCATCAAGGATCTCATCATCTGTTCGGGCTTCAACGTCTATCCGCGCACCATCGAGGAAGCGGCCATGACCCACGAGGCTGTCGAGGAGGTCAACGTCATCGGCGTACCCGACGAGTATCGCGGCGAAGCCCCGGTTGCCTTCGTCAAGCTCAAGGCCGGCAAGTCCGTCACCGAGGCCGATCTCAAGAGCTATCTGGCCGGTCGCCTCAACAAGATCGAAATGCCCAAGCAGGTCATCTTCAAGGATGCCTTGCCCAAGACGCTGATCGGCAAATTGTCCAAGAAGGAACTGCGTGAGGAATACGCGCAGATGCAGGCCAAGAAGTGACCGAGACCGACGCCGATAGCCGGGACCTCTACGCGATTGCCGATCTCGCCCGCGAGTTCGGCATCTCCACCCGTGCCATTCGCTTCTATGAGTCCAAGGGCCTGCTCTCGCCCGAACGCGTCGGCGCCACCCGTATCTTCCGGCGCCGAGACCGCGCCCGCCTGATTCTCATCCTGCGCGGCAAGCGGCTGGGTTTCTCGCTGCGCGACATTTCCGACTATCTCAGCCTCTACGACGCCGACCGCGCCCAGCAGGTCAACCTGCTCGCCGGAAAGGTCGACGAACGCATCGCCCTGCTCGAACGCCAGCGCGACGACCTCGACATCACCATTGCCGAACTGCGCGAAATCAAGAAACTCGCCGAGGAACGCCTGCTGCGGAAGGCGGGTTGAGTTATTGTACGTAATTTCGTACAATAACTGCAAGGAGACCCTGCATGCGTGCGAAATCCATTTCCGACTTCCGCAAGAATATCGCGGCCGACATTGACGCGGCCGTCGAGGACCATGTCCCATTGATCATCACCCGCCCCGGCGGGAAGGATGCTGCCGTTGTCATGTCGCTCGAGGACTTTAATTCTTGGCAGGAAACCGCCTACCTGTTGAGCAGCCCGGCAAACGCCGAGAGACTTCGCCGGTCCATCGCGGACCTGGATGCCGGCAAGGGCGTTGAGAGAAAGCTCCTTGAGTAGGCGCGTCATATTCTCGGATGATGCGTGGCAGGATTATCTGTACTGGCAGGAAAACGACCGAAAAATCCTGCGCAAAATAAACGCCTTGATCAAGGAATGTCAGCGAACGCCCGAAGCCGGTTCCGGTCGGCCGGAACTGCTGCGATACGAATATGCTGGATGGTGGTCGAGGCGCATCGATGAAGAGCACCGCCTGGTGTACCGCGCCGACGAGCTTTCCGTTGAAATAGCGCAGTGCCGGTACCACTACCGGAAAAGCTAGCGCGGTCCCCGCCCTTTCACGGTCTTCGTCATCAAATCCGGCTTCTTCGGTTTCACCCAGCCCTTTGGCGGCTGGCGCAGGGGCGCATTCGAGCCCAGTCCGATCTGGCCCGGCGGTGCCTGCCCCACCTGCACATCGATCGCATTGCCCTCGTCATCGACGATGGCCATCGCCGCCTGGTCCTCGCCCCGCAGCCGGGCAATCTCGTCCCGCAATCGCGCCGCCGTCTCGAAATCGAAATCAGCCGCCGCCGCTTCCATCTGCCTCTCCAGCGTCACCAGCCGCTGATGATTGGTTCGTGATGACATCGATTTCTCCCGGTTCACCAGCTTCACCCTCCCCCATGTGGGGAGGGAAGCGAGATAGGACTTAGCCCTTGCTAAGTCCGTCCAATCGAGCAGGGTGGGGGTATCCTCGCGCCTGCCCCAGCACACCCACCTACCCCACAAACGCCTCCACCTCATCGAGCCGCGCCGCCTCACCCGCCGGCTTGTCCCAGCGGATGCGGCTGATGCGCGGAAAGCGCAGCGCCACGCCGGATTTGTGCCGCCCGCTTTTCTGCGCAGAGTCAAACGCCACCTCGAACACCAGTTCTTTTTTCACCTCGCGCACCGGCCCGAAACTGCCGATCGTATTGGCGCGGATCCAGCGGTCGAGCTGCTTCAACTCCTCGTCGGTAAAGCCGAAATAGGCCTTGCCGATGGGCACGATCTCATTGCCCTTCCACACCCCGAATGTGTAGTCCGAATAGAACGAGCTGCGCTTGCCATGCCCGCGCTGGGCATACATCAGCACCGCATCGACCACATTGGGGTCGCGTTTCCACTTGAACCAGAACCCCTTTGGCCGCCCCGGCACATAGGGCGAGTTCCTGAGCTTGATCATCACCCCTTCATGGCCATGATCATCGGCGCCCTGCTGCCGCAACCGGCCCAGCGCATCCCAGTCGCCGAAGGACAATACCGGCGAGAGATCCAGCCGCGTCTGCGGATTTTTCGCAAACCAGGCTTCGAGCCGTTTCCGCCGCTCCTGCCATTCCAACACCCTGATGTCCTCGTCGCCATCGAACAGAATGTCATAGACCCGCACGAAACCCGGCAGCGCCGCCATCTGCTTGGCCTGCGCCACCTTGCGATTGAGCCGCTGCTGCAGGTCGTTGAACGAGCCAGCCTCGAAATCTGCCCCCACCAGCAATTCCCCGTCCAGCACCGCCCGGCCCATGGCCGCGTCGACCACATCGGGAAAACTGGGCGCGATATCGTCGCCGGTCCGCGAAAACAGCGACACGCCGTCCTTGCCCAGCACCAGTTGCACCCTGATGCCGTCCCATTTCCATTCGGCGGCAAAGTCGGCCGGGTCGAGCTTGTCAAAATCCTCCGGCTCGATCGGCGTCGACAGCATCAGCGGATGAAACCGCGCCGCATGGTCGATTTCCGGACGCCCGGCCCGCCCCTCCAGCCAGGCAAACAGGTCTGCATAGGGTGGTTTGAGGCCATGCCAGACCTCTTCGATGGCCTGCAACTCCACCCCACTCATCTGTGCCAGCGCCGTCTTGGCCAGCCGCGCCGAAACCCCGATGCGCAAGGCCCCGGTCGCCAGCTTGATCAGCGCCCAGCGCTCGTGGATCGCCGCCTTGGTCAGCAGGTCACCGATCAGCCGCGGCAGTTCGGCCTTGCTGGTCTGGTTGAGCAAGCCCACCAGCTCGCTCAGCCGCGGCAACTCGCCCGCGCCGTGATGCGGCCAGATCAGCGCAATGGTTTCACCCAGATCGCCGACATAGTCATAGCTGAGCGCAAACAGGGTCTCGTCGACCTCGGCCAGGACGGTCTGCTTGAGCAGGGCCGGCTTCACATTGGCAATGTCGAGCTCCCCGGTCAGTACCGCCAGCGCCAGGCCCCGGTCGGGGTCCGGCACCTCGGCAAAATACTGCGCCAGGGCGGCAATCTTGCGCGTGCGCGATGGCGTCAGCGCCAGAAGTTCGAGCAGGTCGGCAAACCGCTTCATTCCCCGCCCTCCCCACCATCGTCATCGAGCCCCGGCAGCGCCAGCGGTTCGGCCTCTAGCCCCTGCTTGCGGCACCAATAGACCAGCCCGTCCTCGCGGCCATGGGTCACCCAGATGGTCGAGGCGCCGCTTTCGAGAATGGAGCTATTGAGCTCGCCCCAGTCGCAGTGATCGGAAATCACCAGCGGCAGTTCGACCAGCGCCTGGCGCGCCCGCTGCTTGATGCTCATCCAGCCCGAGGCCTGGCACACCACCGGGTCTGGAAAGCGCCGGCTCCAGCGATCCCGGATCGCCGACGGCGGTGCGATGACGATTTCGCCCGCCATTGCCGCCTTGGCCATGCCCGTTGCCGGCAGCAATTCCCCCAGCGTCACCCCCAGCGACTTATAGAGTTCGCACAGCCGGATCATCGCGCCGTGAAGATAAATGGGCCGGTCCCAACCTGCATCGCGCAACAGGCCAATGACCCGCTGCGCCTTGCCCAGCGCATAGCACCCGACCAGGTGACAGCGCTCCGGCTGATCGGCCACAGATTTCAGCAACCGCGCAATCTCGTCTCGCGGGTCCGGATGCTGAAACACCGGCAGGCCGAACGTCGCCTCGGTGACCATCAGGTCGCAATCCACCGGCTCGTAGCGCTCCGAAGTGCGGTCCGGCAGGCGCTTGTAGTCGCCGGTCACCAGCGCCCGCTGACCCTCGGCTTCGACCAGCACCTGCGCCGATCCAAGGATATGCCCGGCCGGGTAGAGGCTTACCACCGCCTCATTGATCCGCAGCGTTTCGCCAAATCGCAGCGCCTCGAACGAGCCGGCGCAATCCTCGCCATAGCGCACCTTCATGATGGCAATGGTTTCCGGCGTCGCCAGCACCGCCCCATGTCCGCTGCGCGCATGGTCGGCATGGCCATGGGTGATGATGGCGCGCGGCTTGGGCACATCCGGATCGATCCAGGCATCCAGCGCCGGCACATAGAGATCGCGATCAAGAATGGGCTTTGCCATGACACCCACAACGCTGGCCGGTGAATTCCGGTTCACCACCCTATGCCGCCATGCTGACACGTGCTGTCACCAGACCCCATTGGCCGAGTTTGGCGCTCCGCAGGTGCCCCATTCACGGTGTCATCCCGGCGCAGGCCGGGATCCATCTCCGGACCTTTGGACGCGCACGCCTTTGGGTGATTCAGCTTGCGAGTGAAATGGGCTAGAACTGGCCAACCAAGGAGCCCGACATGCGCAAGACCACCCACCCTGCCGGCACCATTCACCGCCTCACCGTCGAGAGCGCGGCGCTCGCCGGCAACCGCCTGGGTGACCCCACCACCCGCATTGTCGATGTCTACATTCCCCATGGCCATGATGGAAAAGACCTGCCCCTCTTGGTCGATCTTGTCGGCTATACCTCCGGCGGCCCGGCCCATACGGCCTGGAAGAGCTTTACCGAAAATGTCCCGGAACGGCTCGACCGGCTGATCGGCGATGGCAAGCTGGCGCCCGTCGCCGTTGCCTTCCCCGATTGCTATTCGCGGCTGGGCGGCAACCAATATGTGAACTCGCCCATTCTCGGGAACTACGAGGACTTCCTCGTGGCCGAAATGCTGCCGGCCGTGGAATCCCGCTTCGGCTGCGGCGGCACCGGCCGGCGCGGGGTCTTCGGCAAGTCATCGGGCGGGTTCGGCGCCCTCGTCCACGCCATGCGCTATCCCGAAGTCTGGTCCGCCGCCGCCAGCCATTCCGGCGATGCGGGGTTTGAAAACCTCTACCTCGGCGAATTTCCCGCGACCCTGCGCGCCCTCGCCAAGTACGACAATTCCATCGAAAAATGGCTCACCGCCTTCGAAGCCAAGCCCAAGCTCGACGGCAAGGACACACTCGTACTGATGATGCTGGGCCAGGCCGCCAGTTTCGATCCCGATCCGGACCCGTCCAGCTTCCTCGGCCTGCGCCTGCCGGTCACCCTCGACACCTGCGAGATCATCGCCGAGCGCTGGGCCAACTGGCTCAAATGGGACCCCGCCCGCATGGTCCAAACCCATGCAGGAGCGATAGGCAAGCTCAAGAGCTTCTATCTCGAATGCGGCACCGAGGATCAGTACAATATCCTCTACGGCACCCGCCGCATCCACCGCACCCTCGATGAAGCACGCATCGCCCATCACTACGAGGAATTTCCCGACAACCACTCGGGCGTCGACTACCGCATGGATATATCCCTGCCCTACCTAGCCGAGGCCTTGTCCCGGTAAGGTCCACTTCTAGGGCGTTTTGCCTATGAACTGAGCCCTCGCCTCCATCGTCCCCTCGCCCCTAAGGGGAGAGGGATGGGGCACCACCGGGTCATTCCCGCGAAAGCGGGAACCTCCGTTTTCCGTCACAGATGCCTACCAGCGAGGACCCGAGCCAGCGCCACCCCGGGGTCACACCGCCTTGCTGACCTCCAGCAGGCCCGGCCGCTTGTCATTGGCTGCGGTGATCGCCGCCTCCCCACCAAGCACCACGACATGCCCCTTGGCCGCCACGGCATCGACAGCCTCGGCCAGGGCCAGGAAATCGGCACGGCTGGTGTTGAGGATTTCGTCGCGCCGCCGCTGCCGCAATTCATCACTCGTGCCGTTGAGAATGCGCCACATGGCCGAATAGCCCTTGGCGTCGACAAATTCGGGCCGGTCGAGATCGCCGACCACCCCGATCACCGAGCGCACCAGGTCCGTTTCCCCGATTTCCGCCCGCAGCGCCTTGGCCGCCCCGTCATAGGCGTCGAGCGTCTTGAGCAGGTTCGGGTCGCGATAGCTGAGAAAGGCGAAATTGCCTGAGCTGAGGTCAAAGCGGCTCGATCCGCCATAGGCCCCGCCCTGCACCCGCACCTTGTCCCAGAGATAGGTGGTGTTGAGCAGCCGCAGCGCCACCGCCGAAGCCGCGCTCAGGTTAAAACCCAGTGCCTTGAGATTGGCGCCCTTGCCCACATAGTTGACCTGCGCCGGGATCACCAGGCCCTCGTTTTTCGGAGCAAAGGCGTGGCTCCAGTCGGCATCCGCATGGGTGCCATCCGGAATGGCTCCGGCAAACGCCGCCAGCTCGGTCCTGGCCTGGTTCCACAGCGCGCCGTCCGCCGTCAGGTTCATCACCATGCGGCCGCGGTTGAACAGCGTGTCGCGAATGGTCCTGAGCACCGCCTCCACGCCCGCCCAGTCGCTGTCGATGCGCTTGACCAGGTCCTTGAGGAACTGCCCATAGGACACACCGCTCATCTGCTCGGCAATCCAGCCGGCCTCGGTCAGGCCGGCCTTGATGCGCGTATCGGCGATCCCGTTGCCGCCCGGCACGAGCCGGGCCTCGAACCCGGCCTTTTCTTCCAGTGCCATCTGCTTGAACCGCTCGCGATTGTCGAGCCGTGCGTCGAGCAGCACATCGCCAAAGATGGCCAGCATCTCGGCGAACCGGTCCGGCACCGCCTTGCCCGAGAGGAAGAACCAGGCCGCCGTTCCCGCCCCGTCCTGCCGGCTCGCCAGCCCCCGGTGCTGGGAAATCCCGCCCGTGGTGCGGCCGATCCGCTGGGTCAGGGAGACAAAGTCTTCCTTGCCGGTCCCGGTCTGCAGCAGCGCCCGGCCGAACAGGGGCAGATAGGGCAGATGCGCCTTGTCCAGCACATGCAGGTCAAAGCCGATATCGAGATACAATATGCCCAGCGTCGGCAGGTCGTGATAAAGCGTGCGCACCCCGCCCACCGCGACCTCCTCGGTCGGCACGGTGCGGATATCGCGGTCGAGATCGGCCAGTGTCAGCGTCGGGATTTTGGCCAAGTCATCGGGGCTGTCGACGCTTTCCTGCAACGCCTTGAGCCGTTCCGTCCGCTCCAGAACCGCCTGCAGTTCATCTCCATCGAGGCCAGCCCGTACCGCGGCCAGCTTGTCCTCTTCGGCCTTGGCCTCGCGCGCGCCCTGCTCAGGATCGGCCTCGAGCCGCGCCGACAACCGGTGCGGATTGTCGAGGAACAACCGCCTGATCTCATCCTGGAAATGCCTGCCGCCGGCCTTGGCCTTGAGCGCCTCCATCGCTGCCTCGAACTGCAGCGGCGCCATCGGGTCGCCGCCATGCAGCCAGGTGCCCAGCGCGTTGAACATATAGGTCATGCCGCGCGGATAGGAGCCGGTATTCTGCTCGCGCAGGTTGAATTCAAACGTGTTGACCGCCGCCTCGATCTGCTCGGCCGAAAAACCGGTTTCGGCGATTTCGGCCAGCCCGTCCAGCACCAGCTTCTCCACCTTGTCGGCATCGGCCGGGTCCACGCCCTTGAGCCCGAAACCACCCATGGGCTGGCGCAGATAGGAGGAAATCCCGCCCCCGATCATGCCCTCGCCCAGCCCGCTTTCATTGAGCTTCTTGCGCAGCGGCGCCGCCGAATTGCCGGCAAGCAGATAGCTGAGCATGCCATGGCTCAACACCTCTTCGCGGTTCTCCGCCGGCTCGATCATCCAGTTGACCGAAACCATGCCGTCGCGCCGCTTCTCCGGGTCCACGGTCCCCGCATAGGTGCCGGCAATCTGGCGGGGCGCATTCCAGCGCGGCTGCAGCTTCACCTCGGCATCGACATCGATTCTGTCGAAGCGGCTGAAATAGCTGTCCAGAATCTCGAGCCGCTTATCCGCCGGATCGTCGCCGGCAAACACCACCCGCGCATTGGACGGGTGATAATAGGTCTGGTGGAAGCGCTTGAACTGCTCATAGGTCAGCTCGGGAATGGCCTTGGGATCGCCCCCCGAGGACTTGCCATAGGTCGTATCGGGATAAAGCGCGTTCTGCGTCATCGTATGCATCACCGAGTCCGGTGAGGAATAGACGCCCTTCATCTCGTTGAAGACCACGCCCTTATAGACCAGCGGCGCGTCCAGGCTCTCAAGCTCGTAGTGCCAGCCTTCCTGCTCGAACGTGTCCTCCGAAATCAGCGGAAACAGCACGGCGTCCAGATACACGTCCACAAGGTTGTAAAAATCCTTGAGGTTCTGGCTGGCCACCGGATAGGCGGTCTTGTCCGGAAAGGTCATGGCATTGAGGAAGGTGTGCATCGACCCCTTGAGCAATTCCACGAAGGGCTTCTTCACCGGATATTTCTGGCTGCCGCACAGCACCGAATGTTCGAGGATATGCGCAATGCCGGTCGAATCCTCCGGCGGCGTCTTGAAGGTGATGCCGAACACTTTGTTCTCGTCGTCATTGACGAGGCTGAGCACCTCGGCCCCGGTTTTCTTGTGCCGATAGAGCCGCGCCTCTGAATTGATTTCGGCGATGGTCTCGTCACGAACGAGTTCAAAGGCGGGGTGGGACATATCCGGATACTCTTCTTGGTCTTGGTCGACCTAACCTAGGTGCTGAATCGCGGCGTCGCTAGGGCTTCTACGTCAGATTGACCTGTGTATGCGCCTGGCCTGCGGGGCCCGCCTTCTATCCGGCACCCGCGCAAACCTGAACCCTGTCACCGGCAAACCGCCCCCTCGGCTCCAGCGCCCCCTCGCCCCACCGGGGAGAGGGCCGGGGTGAGGGGGGGGCAAACCTCTCGGCTGCTACGAAAGCCAGGCCCGATGTCAGTTCAACGGCAAAACCACCTACACCTCGCCCCTGATCTCGGGCTTCACTTCGTCCTCATACCATTCGCCCAACTGCTTCTTGAGCGCGGGAAACAGGCTGCGCTGATCGCTGGCGGCGACATTGTCGGCGAGCTGATCGGGTTTCGACACCCCGGCAATCACCGTCGACACCTGCGGATGGTCGAGAATCCAGCGCAGGGCGAACTGGCTCATGCTCATGCCCGATGGCGCCAGGCCCTTGAGCTGCTGCACAAGTTCCACGCCGCGCGCAAAGGGAATGCCGGCAAAGGTCTCGCCCACCGAAAAGGCCGCCCCGTCCTGGTTGTAGTTGCGGTGGTCGCTGGGGTCGAACCGGGTGTTGAGGTCGAACTTGCCGGACAAGAGCCCGCTGGCCAGCGGCAGCCGCACGATGATCCCGACATTGTTCTCGGCCGCCTTGGGCAGCAGCACTTCGGCTGCATCCTGGCGGAACAGGTTGAAGATGATCTGCAAAGTGGCGCAACCCGGCTGTTCGAGACAGAGCAGGCCCTCCTCGATGGTCTCGACGCTGGCGCCCCAGTGGCGCACCAGACCCTCGGCCTGCAACTCGTCCATCCAGCCAAAAATGGCGCCGTCGTTCAGCACTTCGGGCGGAACGCAGTGCAGTTGCGCAAGGTCGAGGATTTCCACGCCAAGGCGCTGGAGCGAACCGGCGAGGCTCTGCTTCAGGCCGTCCTTGGTATAGGCATTGGGATAAAGCGTGCCGGCACGGCCCAGCTTGGTTGCCACCACTACGCCCCGAGGCCTGGCATGGGCACCGATGCGGCTCTCGCTCATCCCCCCGCCATAGACATCGGCCGTGTCCCAGAAGGTGACCCCGGCGGTAGCTGCTGCGTCCAGGATAGCCTGGGCGGTCTCGTCGCCCACCGGACCGAAATCGCCCCCCAATTGCCAGCAGCCCAGCCCGATCTCGCTGACCGTATAGCCGGTTTTGCCCAATTGCCGCGTCTTCATGCCCGTTCCTCCAATTCTTGATCGTCGCCGCTTCCTTTGAGGATCACGACCTGATCCTCCGCCGCGATGACACCGCGCCGATGTGTGATGGCGATCACGGTGACCTCACCGGCAATGCGGCGCAGTTCGGCCATGATCTGGCCTTCGGTGGTTTCGTCAAGGGCCGAGCTGGCTTCATCGAGGAACAACACCTTGGGGTCGGCATAGAGTGCCCGGGCGATCGAAATGCGCTGCCGCTCGCCACCCGAGAGCTTCAACCCCCTTTCCCCCACAGTGGTTTCAAACCCATCCGGCAGGCCATCGACAAAGGCGAGGATCGATGCCCGCTCGGCCGCCCGCCGCATCCGCTCGGCGTCATAGGGGCGGCCCAGGACGATGTTGGTGGCGAGGCTATCGTTGAGCAGCATCACGTCCTGCGGCACCACGCCCACCGCATCATACCAGCCGCTGCGCTTGAGATCGCGCAGGTCCATGTCGTTGATGAGAATGCGGCCCGAACTCGGCTCCAGCGATTTGAGCGCCAGCTTGAACAGCGTCGTCTTGCCCGATCCGGTCGGACCGACGAGGAAGGTCAGACGCCCCGGCTCGGCCACGAAACTCACGTCGCGCACGGTTTCGCGGTCGCCATAGCGGAAACCGACATTTTCAAAGGCGATCCGCGCCCGCTCGATCCGCACCGGCCGGTCACCATGCTGCCCACGGTCTTCCGGCGCCTGCCAGATGCGGGCAAAGGGCATCAGCCGCGCCATGGCCCGCATGACCTCGTCGATGGCCATGCCGATCATCTCAAAGGGCTGGTTGAGCTGCACCAGCAAGAGGTTGATGAGCACGATATCGCCCACCGTCACCTCGCCGGCCTCGAAGCGTGGCAGCAGGATCAGAAAGGTCAGCGCCAGTTGCAGGCCCAGTGCCGTGCCGAAAATCGCCGTCAGCAGCAGCCGGCGCCGCGACCAGCCGACCCAGGATTTCCGGGCCAGCCCCGCTTTCTCGGAAAATTTCTCGCTGATCCAGCGGTCGCCGTTGAAATAGCGCAACGTCTCCATGGCATTGACGGCATTGCCGACGAACCGCGCATTGTCCTGATAGGCTTCGATGGCCCGGTCGAGGAGGGGGCGCGTCCAGCGATTGGCGAGATAGGTCAGGCTGATGAAAAAGCTGCCATAGACCAGAACGATCAGCGCGATCTCGATATTGATCACCGCACCCATCAGCGCCATGGCCAGCCCGATCTGCAATCCACCCGGCAGGAAGGTGTGGATCGCCATCTGCACCAGCCCATAAAGGGCATTTTGACCCTCCTGGCGCGCGGTCTGTATCTGCACAGGATTGTTGTCGATGAAGAACGAGCCCGGCTTGCCCAACAACCGTTCGAAGAAACTGGTGGCGGTGATGAAGTTGAGATTCTCGGCGGCGATGATCGAGAGGTAATTGACCGAGTAGGCTGTCGCCGTCAGCAGGCCCCGCATGACGGCGTAGAAGACGAAGCCCCAGGCGATGGCCGCCGGCAGGTTGGTGCCGACCAGGTCGTCCACCAGCCGCGAGAAGAAATAGGGCGTGATCACCGCCAGCCCCGCCGAGGCCAGCACCACCAGCATCACACCGGCCAGCAGCCAGTATTCCTCGCGCACGAACCGTCCGTATATCGAGACGACCGAAGGCCGCAGCACCGTCCAGTCGGGGCGGTTTTCTGGTTTGCTCATGAGCATTTGGCTCCGCCGCGGGTCGGAGCGGCACCCTGCCCAGCCCCGCCCCGGCGGTCAACCCGTTTCGATCCGGCCTATTCGAAGTAGTCGGGAAAATCCTCGATGGTCTGGGCCAGAAGCACCTCGGCCCGCCCCAGATGTTCGCGCATGGCCTGTTCGGCCGCGGCCGGATCGGCCCGTCCGACGGCCACGGCGATCACATGATGTTCGGCAATGGCCCGCTGCGTCGAGGAAACACCCAGCGTCAGGTAGCGCACCCGGTCGAGCTGGATCTTGTGCTCGTCGATCAGCTGCCAGGCGTATTCCACCCCGGCCAGCCGCGCCAGCGTCCGGTGGAACTGCTCGTCGAGCGTATGGAAGCGGCGCGAGTCCTTGGCGTCGGCCGCTTCCTGCTGCTCGGCGATCAACTGTTCAAGTATGCCTGCCGCCTCGGGTCCCGGCTGGCTCGCCACGCGGCGGATGATTTCCACTTCGATGCTTTCGCGGATGAACCGGCTCTGCCGTACGCCATCGGGGGAGATGCGCTTGACCACCGTGGCCCGCTTCGGCCGGATCAGCAGCAGCCCCAGTTGCGCCAGCCGGATAAAGGCCTCGCGCACCGGTTGCCGCGAGACCCCGTAGCGGGCGGCGATATCGCTCTCGGAAATGACGTCGCCGGGCTTGAGCGCCATGCTGACGATCTCGTCGCGCAGCGATCCCACCACACGCGATGCCATGGTCTGCGGGCTGTTCACGATCTGGTTGTCCGCCATGCTGATTCCCCCTGCCTGACCATGGGACGCCGCGCCCGGCCTGGCTCCCCCGCCCGTGCACCCGTCCACAGCTTTGTGACCGTGGCACCCCGTTTCCGCTTTCCGGACGGCCGAGATGGCCGGGTTGCACGCGCGCCATCGGCACGATTGTAGAAAGAAACTATACCGCTTCGCAATCTTGTATGGTAGATGCAGGGCAATTCGGCCCCATGGGGGTCCGTCCGTGTCAAATTCGCATATCTGGAGGAGTTCGAATGGCCAAGACCTACGCGCTGGTGGGCACCGGGGGTCGCGCCCGCATGTTCTACGAGGCGATCCTTGGTCCGCATCGCGATCAGTCCAGGCTTGTTGCCCTGTGCGACACCAATCAGGTGCGCATGGACTTCACCAATAAGGTCATCGCCGGCGAACTGGGCGGAGAGGCCGTGCCCACCTACAAGGCCGCCGACTTCGGCAGGATGGTCACCGAACAAAAGCCCGACACGGTCATCGTCACCTCGATCGACCGTACCCATCACAACTATATTATCGCGGCGCTCGAAGCTGGTTGCGACGTCATCACCGAAAAGCCGATGACCACGGACCCCGAAAAGTGCCAGGCCATTCTCGACGCTGTCGAGCGCACCGGGAAGCAGGTCCGCGTTACCTTCAACTATCGCTATGCCCCGCACAATTCGGCCCTGCGCGAACTCATCGCCGAGGGCGCCATCGGCAAGGTCACCTCGGTGCATTTCGAATGGCTGCTCGATACCCGCCACGGCGCCGACTATTTCCGCCGCTGGCATCGCGACAAGCGCAATTCCGGGGGCCTGATGGTCCACAAGTCGACCCACCATTTCGATCTGGTCAATTTCTGGCTCGGCTCCCAGCCCGAAACCGTCTTCGGCATGGGTGATCTCAAGTTCTATGGCCGTGCCAATGCCGAGGAGCGCGGCGTCTATACGCCCTATACCCGCACCACCGGCGTCGAGGCGGCCAAGGGCGACAAGTTCGCCATCGATCTGACCGCCAACCCCGTCCAGAAGGGCCTCTACTGGGAGGCCGAGAAGGAAGACGGCTATCAGCGCGACCAGAACGTTTTCGGCGACGGCATCTCCATCGAGGACACGATGAACGTCATCGTGCGCTACCGCAACAAGGCGGTGATGACCTATTCACTCTACGCCTATGCGCCCTGGGAAGGGTTCAACGTTGCCATCAACGGCACCGGCGGCCGCCTTGAGCTGACCGTGCACGAAAACAGCTACATAAATGCCGGTGCCGGTTCGGAAACCGAAGGCGCAGCCAAGGGCGTCAAGCTTTACCACTTCCCACTGCATGGCGAGCCGCGCGTGGTTCCGGTCAAGCATGGCGAAGGCGGCCATGGTGGCGGCGACAAGATCATGCTCGAGGAAATCTTCGGAAACGCCACCCCGCGGCCCGGCTACGGCGCCAATCACCGCGACGGGGCCCTGTCCATCCTCACCGGCATCGCCGCCAACAAGAGCTTTGCGACCGGCCTGCCGGTGGATGTCAAAACGCTGGTGAAGCTCTGAATTTTTCCACCAAGTGGAGGCCACCCTCCCCCTCAGTGGGGAGGGTAGTGCAGCTTGGGCTGAAAGCCCTTAGCGGAACTAGGGAGGGGGTGCCTTTCCCTCGTCAACCGGTCAACACCCCAAGGCCCCTACCGCGCGAACGGCACGCTGGCGGTCAGCACGTCGCCCGAATTGTTGAACTCGACCTCGAAATCCACCGTGATCCTGTCATTGACCAGGACGATCCGCGCCCCGATGCGCACGTCGCCACCGGCGCGGTCCTTCTGCTGCTCGCGCAAATCGAAGCTGATCTGCCCGCCGGTTTCCCGGCCCACCGCCAGCCCGGTATAGCCGGCATTGGAGGTCATGACCGCTTCGTAGCGCGAGCTCGCCTGCACATAGGCGATCGTGCCGCTGATCGAGAGCGTCGCATTCACCAGCGCACAGCGCCCGGTATAGTTGATCTTGCCCTGATTGCCGGTCGAGACGCTGAGCCGGCAGCGGAACGGCTCCGGCTTGTCGCCGCCCACCAGAGCGCTTTCGCCACGCCAGTCACCGACATAGCCGGCCAGAAGCGCCAGTTCCCGGCCCTGGCCCATGGCCGGTCCCATAGCCAGCATTGGAAGCATCAGCAGCGCCATTGCAGAACGCAGCCAGGTTCTCGCCGTCATCATCTACCCCTTACCTCGTGCCCCCGCACGCTAGTCTTGCCAGCAAGCAAGACATCGCACCAGTAGGACTTGCCAGACCTGACAACTTCGTTACGAAAAGATCACACTTTCGCGCGTCAGATGCTTGGTAGAGGCAAATCCCGTCTGCTAAACGAATTTATTCTGCACCCACGGCGGCGGAAACCCCTTTTTCAGGGGCCTCGGATAAAGTGTGGGATATGCGGGGGCTGGACAGGGCGAGCGCTGCTTGGCGCACCCGCTGGTCCAGGGGAGGATTGAGGGCATATGACTGACGCGCCGATCATCGACGCGAGGAATGTTGACTACACGCTGGACGTCGCCGGACGCCCGCTCAATATCCTCAGAAATGTTTCCCTCAGGGTCGCCCCGGCCGAGGTCATCGCCATTGTCGGCCCCTCGGGCAGCGGCAAGACCAGCCTGCTCATGCTGCTGGCCGGCCTCGAAAAAGCCACCGGCGGCCAGGTTCTGGTCAATGGCAGCGACCTTGGCCCCATGAGCGAGGACGACCTGGCCCGGTTCCGCCGGCACACCCTGGGCATTGTCTTCCAGAGCTTTCATCTCATCCCCTCGCTCACCGCCATCGACAATGTCGGCATGGCGCTGGAAATCGCCGAGCCCGGCCTCAGCATGGCCGAGGTGCGCGAGCGCGCCGCAGCCAGCCTCGCCGCCGTGGGCCTCGACAAGCGCCTCGACCATCGCCCCTCGGCCCTCTCTGGCGGCGAACAGCAGCGTGTCGGCCTGGCCCGCGCCACCGTTGCCGACCTGCCCCTGCTGCTCGCCGATGAACCCACCGGCAATCTCGACCAGAAGACCGGCGCCGTGGTGGTCGACATCATGTTCGATCTCGCCCGCCGCAACCGCACCGCCGTGGTGCTCATCACCCACGATCCGGCCCTGGCGGCCCGCGCCGACCGGGTTTACACCATGACCCAGGGCGAACTCACCGAGACCCCGGTGGACCGCTGATGCAATCGCTCCGGCCCGCCATCCGCATTGGCCTGCTCGACATGCGCGGCGACCTGCGCCGCTTCCTGCTCCTGGTCGTGTGCCTCGCCGTCGGCACTGCCCTCATCGCCGGGGTCAATTCGGTCGGCACCAGCATCACCCGGGCCGTCGAGATCGGCGCCGCCGAAATCATGGGCGGCGATATCGAACTGTCGCGCGCCGACCGCCTGGCCAATCCGGACGAACTCTTTTCCATGCAGGAATGGGGCGAGGTCGTTGCGGTTATCGACACCAATCTGCGCGCCGAAACCTTTGACGGCGAGGCCTTTGCCGATGTCAGCGCCGTGGGCCGCGCCTATCCGCTGCTCGGCGCTGTATCAAGCCCGCAGCTGCAACCGGGAGACTCCGTTGCCGATCTCCTGGCCGAGCAGGATGGCGTGCCGGGCGCCCTGGTCGATGCCATCATGCTCGATCAATTGGGCATTGGCGTCGGCGACACGTTCGGGCTGGGCGGCACCGAGTTTTCGGTGCGCGGCACCCTGGGCCATCTGCCGGACGCACCGGTGCGCGGTTTCCGCCTCGGCATGCCGACCCTGATCACCACCAATGGTTTTGCGCTGGTCAGCGACCGCACCTCGCCGCTCCCGGGCCTTGGCACCTGGTATCGCTACAAGATCCACCTGGCCGACCGCAATATCGAGGCGGGCCTCGCTGCCGCCCATGAGCGCTTCGACACGTCGGGCTGGACGGTGCGCTCGGCGCGCGACGGGCTCGGCCAGATGGTGCGCTATTACGATCTGTTCATGCGCTTTCTGATCATTGTCGGGCTCGGCTCGCTGCTGATCGGCGGCGTCAGCGTCTGGACCGGCATGCGGGCCTATATCGCCGAGCGCTCCGGCGTTATCGCCGTCATGCGCAGCATGGGCGCCGGCCGCAGCCGCATCTTTGTGCATTTCTTCTCCCAGGTGGCGGCGCTCGCCGCCGTCGGCGTCGGTATCGGCCTCTTGGCGGGCGCCAGCGTCGCCTTCCTCATTCTCCCCACTATTGGGGCGGCCGTGGGCATCCCCCTGGCGCCGGCCATTCATGTCCAGCCATTGCTGATCGCCGCCGGCACCGGCTTCGTCACCGCCTTTGCCTTTGCCTATCTGCCGTTGCAACAGGCCCAGACCATCCGCCCGGTGCTGCTGTTCCGCGCCAAGGGGCTCGATGCGCCGCCCGTCGACTGGCGCGCCCTCCTGCTCTCCGCCCAGGTTCTGCCGCTGCTCGCCGCCATCCTCGCCTTCTTCCTGTTGGCCTGGCTGATGACCGGCGATGTCCTGCTGGTGCTCGGCTTTGGCCTTGCCAGTGCCCTGGCCGCCATCTTTTTCCAGCTCTTCATCCGCCTTTGCCAGGCCGGGCTCGCCCGCCTGCCCGAACGCGGTCCCCGCATCATTCGCCATGCCCTGCGCAATATTGCCGGGGCCGGTCAGAACGCCGCCGCCATCGCCGTTTCCTCCGGCATGGCGCTGACTATGCTCATCATCGTCCTCGTCATGCAGGCCAATCTGCAACAGGAATTTCTGGGCGCCTCGGCCTTCGACGCCCCGACCCTGGTCGGCTCGGACCTCTTCCCCGACGAAGTCGAACAACTCGAAACCCTCTCCGCCACCGGCGCCGGCATTTCCCGGTTCGTGTCCACGCCCATGCTGCGCGGCAGTCTGGTCGAGATCGGCGGCACCCCCGTTGCCGAGCGGCGCACACGGGGGCCCGAAGCCACCTTCCTCCTCGCCGGCGAAGTGCCCCTCACCTTCCGGTCAGTGCAACCCGCCTCTTCGCGCGTCACCGCCGGAGAATGGTGGCCAACCGACTATGCCGGACCGGGCCTTGTCAGCCTGCACCAGAGCCTGCGCAATGGTCTGGGCGTCGATATCGGCGACCGGCTGACCTTCTCCATTTTTGGCGAACCGGTTGAGGTCACCATTGCCAGCTTCCGCGATTATTCCTGGCAGGGCGGCATCGATTTTCTCGCCACCTTCTCCCCCGGCGTGCTCGACAATTATCCCACGACGCTCTTTGCCGCGGTCACCGCCGCTCAGGGCGCCGAAGAGGATGTCGGCCGGCTCCTGGCCAGCGAATTGCCCGATATCCGTTTCATCGCCGTTGGCGATACCCTCAAGCAGGTCACCGACGCGCTGGGGCAACTCTCCTTCGCCGCCGCCCTGGTCGGCGGGCTGGCGGTCGGCAACGGCCTGCTCGTCCTCATCGGCGCCCTGGCCACCGGCCGCCGCCAGCGCGAGGCCGATACCGTCATCACCAAGGTTCTGGGGGCCACCCGCACCGAGTTGATCGGCACGGCGTTCCTGCAATACTTCCTCCTGGCCCTCCTGGCCGCCATCCCCGCCGTGCTCATCGGCCTCTCCATCGGGCGCTTCGTCTCGACCCTGATGCTCGAAGTCGAGTTCACCTGGCGCCCCGATGTCATCGGCCTCGTCATTGCCGTCGCCATCCTGGTCACCGCGACCCTGGGCGCCATGACCATCCTCCGCGCCGCCTCCGCCCGCCCCGCCCGCCTGTTGCGGGATCTCTGATCACACGGGCGCTTCACCGATAACTGACTCACCAGCTTCATCACCCCCTCGCCCCTCTGGGGAGAGGGATGGGGTGAGGGGTAAGAACCTCTCGGCCAGCGCAGTCCTGCCCCCATCCCGCACGATTAGCCAGTCCGGAAGGCATATCCCCACCCCAGATGTCACCCCGGCGAAGGCCGGGGCCCATCCTGAGATCTATAGATAGTCCCCCTCGTCTCACTCAGGAAAAGCACCATCTTCCTGCCCCTCCCCCTCCTTCAGGGGGAGGCCGGGAGGGGGTACTCACCAAAAAAAGCCCTCACGAAAAGTGCGCCACCAGCAGATCGAAGACCAGCCTGATGCGCCGGCTGGTATGCAGCTCGCGATGGGTAACGATCCATACCGGCACCGGGATCGGCGCGATCTCGGGCACCGCGATAACGACCTCGGGCGTCAGCGCGCCCACCGCCTCGACCATGCCGCCCAGCGCCATGCCCTTCCGCACCCATTCCCAGCCGGTCATGCCGCTTTGCGTCGCAAAAGGAAAATTGGCCTCGCTCAGCGGCACGCCGCGCGCCCGTGCAGCCGCCACAAAGTCGGCATTGCCCTCCATTGCCCCGACGAAATCGCCCCGCGCCAGCGCCTCGCCCGTTCCCGGCTGCCCCATGCGCTCCAGCAGGTCCGGCGTGCCGTAGATATAGGCCTGCGTGTCCTTGCAGCGCCGGGCGATCAACCCGTCCTGCTCGGGACGCACGTGCCGGATTGCAATATCGGCCTCGCGCCGCAGCAGGTCGCTGATCGACCCCGTCGCCAGCACCTGGATGCGAATTGCCGGCGCCGCACGCCGGATCTCTGCGATCAGCGGCGGCAGGACATGGCCTGCATAAATGTCGGCCGTGGTGATGCGCACCACCCCCTCGACTGCCTGCGACTGGCCGGCGGCGGTCATGGCCACCCGTTCGGCCGCTTCCCCCATGTCGCGCAGGTGCCGCACCAATTGCTGCCCGGCTTCGGTCAGCACCAGGCGGCGCCCCACCCGCTCGAATATGGCCACGCCCAGTTCATCCTCGAGCGCCGCCACCTGCCGGCCAAGCGTCGGTTGGGTCAGGTTGAGCGTCTTGGCCGCTGCCGATAGCGAGCCGGTCTCCACCGTCGCCAGCAGCGCCCGCAATTGGTTCCAGTCCGGCAGCATCGCTTCATCTCCTTATGCAAATAAGCATAATGACTCTGCCTTTTTCTTCAATTTCGTTTTGAACTGGTCCGCATTAGTGTGCGCCACGAGTGATCGGGGGGACCTGCCATGGCTGAAATGAGCGCATTCTGGGATCGATTGGCCGACAAATATGCGGCGCGCCCGATTCCCGATGAAGGCGTCTATCAGACCAAGCTCGCCCGCACCCGGGCCTACTTCACCCCGGACATGGACCTGTTCGAGTT
Source organism: Devosia sp. (assembly GCF_025809055.1). Lineage (NCBI taxonomy): Bacteria > Pseudomonadati > Pseudomonadota > Alphaproteobacteria > Hyphomicrobiales > Devosiaceae > Devosia > Devosia sp. The sequence goes on from NZ_CP075529.1 coordinate 2,042,355, forward strand.
TGGCTGCGGAACGGGCGGCACCGCCATCGCCCATGCCCCCCATGTCCGCCATGTCACCGCCATCGATTTTTCCGAGAACATGCTGGCCTTTGCCCGCGACAAGGCCGCAAAAGCCGGCATCGGCAATGTCACCTTCGAGCGCGGCGACATCACCACCATGACAGTAAGGCCCGCCAGTTACGACATGGTCCTCGGCCTCTCCATCCTGCATCTGCTGAAAAACAAGGACGCCGTGATTGCCCGGGTCCACCACATGCTCAGGCCGGGCGGGCTCTTCGTCTCCAGCACCGAGTGCATCGGCGACAATCGCAAATGGCTGCGCTTCATCGCGCCGGTCGGTCATGCCCTGGGTCTGTTGCCCGTGCTCGACATCATGACCCATGCGCAACTGCGCAATGCCATAACCGGGGCCGGTTTCGTCATCGAGCACGACTGGCGTCCGCATCCGGACTCTGCCGCCTTCATCATCGCCCGCAAGCCGGGTTGATCACTTGTGGAACCTTGGCGCCACCACATGCCCGAATCGGGGTTCGAAGTGCTAACAGTCTGCTAACTTTTGCCCTCATGCGTTCTCTCTCCATTGCCCGGATGTGAGCGCATCCGCCCGGAGAGCCAATGCAGGTTGCCATCGACATGGGAGAGAGCCGTCCGGCCGGCCATGCCAGCATGGACCTCGAGGAATTGCTGGCCACCCGCCTGCTGGTGCAGGGCAATTCAGGCTCCGGCAAGTCCCATCTCCTGCGCCGCCTACTCGAGCAATCGGCGCAGTGGGTGCAGCAATGCGTCATTGATCCGGAAGGCGATTTCGTAACGTTGTCAGAGCGTTACGGGCACTTGGTGGTCGACGCGACCCGCACCGAAAGCGAACTCACCCGCATCGCCGCCCGCGTCCGCCAGCATCGCGTCTCGGTCGTCCTCAACCTCGAAGGCCTCGATGTCGAGCAGCAGATGCGCGCCGCCGCCGCCTTTCTCGGCGGCATGTTCGATGCCGATCGCGACTATTGGTATCCAGTCCTGGTCGTGGTCGACGAAGCCCAGCTCTTCGCCCCTGCCGCAGCGGGCGAAGTGTCTGATGAAGCACGCAAATTGTCGCTCGGCGCCATGACCAACCTCATGTGTAGAGGTCGAAAGCGGGGGCTCGCCGGCGTCATCGCCACCCAGCGCCTGGCCAAGCTGGCCAAGAACGTCGCGGCCGAAGCCTCTAACTTCCTGATGGGACGCACTTTTCTCGACATCGACATGGCCCGCGCCGCCGATCTCCTGGGCATGGACCGCCGCCAGGCCGAACAGTTCCGCGATCTCGAACGCGGCCATTTCGTGGCCCTCGGTCCGGCCATTTCCCGCCGTCCGCTGCCCATCACCATCGGCGCCGTGGAAACCTCGGCCCGCTCGACCAGTCCCAAGCTGACGCCCCTGCCCGAAGCGCCCGCCGACGCCGCCGACCTGATTTTTACCCAGGATCCCGAAGAGCTTGCGCGCCCCGTGGTCCGGCGCCCGGCACCGCCGCCGCCACCCTCGACTAACGAGCTTTTGGCCCAGGTGGCAGAAGCCCGCGCGCGGGCCCGCGCGGAATCACCGGACGAGCCCGCCTCGCTCTTCCCCGAGATCGACGAGGCCGAGCGCGACGCCCAGATCAAGGCGGTCATGGCCGAGCTTTTGAGCGATCCGGATGCCGGTTTCCGCACCACCGCCGTGCTTTATCAGGATTTTCTGGTGCGCTGCCGTATTCGTCGGGTACCCGGCGATCCGCCGGCCCTTCCCGCCTTCAAGCGCCTCCTGGCCGTCGCCCGGGTCGCTCCGGACGAAGCCGTCGCCAGCTCCGACGGCTGGCAACAGGCCCTGACGCTTTCGGAAACCCTGACCGATGACGTCCAAGGCGTTTTCCTTGTCATCGCCCAGGCCGCGCTCACCGGCGCCCCCTGCCCGTCCGATGCCACCCTGGCCCGCCTCTACGGCACCCATTCGGCCAGCCGGGCGCGGCGCCTGCTCACCTGGTTCGAGGAACGCGGCCTCATCGTGCTGCGCACCGATTTCCGGGGCGCTCGCATCGCCGCCTTCCCTGACCTTGCCGCCGAAACGGCGCCCGGCGACCCCAACGGCCCGGACGCCCTCATGGACGAACGCGGCGCCGCCGAATAGGCCAAGTGGCCGAGTTTGGCTTACCCTGCCAGCTCCACGCGAAAGGCGTATCGTGCCACGGCACCTGGCCCCAGAACTTCCGCATAGGGTCGCGCGGCCAGATCGTCCGATCCGCCCACTTCCGCGGCCGTTCCGTGCCAGGGTTCAAGGCAGATGAACCCCGCTCCCGGTTTGGTCCAGAGCGCGAAATTGGGCAGGTTCTCCCAGGTAAAATGCACTTTGGGCCCGCTCGCCGGTCCATAGGCCAGCCCGGCCCCGGCGCCTTCCGGAAACAGCATGGCATCGGCCCGGAACTGGTCGGGTTCCAGCACCAACTGCCCCCGGGAGAAGGGGGAAGGCAGATCCTCGGGCTCCACGAGGCCACCCGAAAGCCGCCTCAGGGCCGGCTCGCCGCCATTGTCGAGCGTCACCATATGCGGCCCCTCCGCGCCCGGCAGCGGCCAGGCAAAGGCCGGATGAAAGCCGATCCCGAAGGGCATGGGCCGCGTGTCGCGATTGTGCACTTCGGCCGTGACCACCACGCCGCGCCCCACCAGCCGGTGCTCGACATCAAGCGCGAAGGCGAAGGGATAAAGCGAGCGGCTGGCCTCGGAGTCCTCCAGCCGATAGACGCAGCGATCGCTTTCCTCGACCACGAGCGAAAAGTTGCTGCGCCGCGCAAAGCCGTGCTGGCTCATCTGATAGCGTTCGCCATCGATGCTGATTGTGTCATTGGGTGCCCTGCCCACCATGGGGAAAAGGATCGGTGACCGTCCGGTCCAATAGCTGGCGTCGCCATGCCAGAGCCAGTGCCGTCCATCGCGCGTCTGGATGGCCTGCATCTCGGCCCCCAGTGCGGCGACGTCGACGGTCACCTCGCCATTGCTGATGCGCGTGAGCTGCATGTGTCGCTCCCATCCCATTCTGGCCTGAAGACGGCCCGTCCCGAGCCAGGCGAATCATCCGTTCCGGCCTCAAGCAAACGCCCTAACCTGCATTGATGGTTCCGGCGTGAGGAATTTTCGGCGCCAGGCAGCGCTCAGCTTGCAGCAGGTGCACAGGAAGGCTATCGCCAATTCATGCCTTTGCCACCCCTGCCCATCGATGCCGCGCTACCGGCCCTGTCAGTCGCCCTTTCTGCAGGGGTTTCGGCCGTGCTCGTGGCCCAGCCCGGCGCCGGCAAGACCACGCGAGTGCCACTCGCGCTGCTCGAAGCGCCATGGCGTGGCGATGGACGCATCATCGTGCTCGAACCGAGGCGGCTCGCCGCCCGCGCCGCCGCACGGCAAATGGCCCGATTGCTGGGCGAGGATGTCGGCCAGACCGTTGGCTATCGTGTCCGCATGGAAACCCGGGTTTCCAGCAAGACCCGCATCGAAGTCGTCACCGAGGGGGTTTTCACCCGTCTCATCCTAGACGATCCGGAACTCAAGGGCATTGCCGCTGTCATTTTCGACGAGTTCCACGAGCGCAGTCTCGATGGCGACCTCGGCCTCGCCCTGGCGCTCGATGCAAGGGCCCTGCGCGAGGACCTGCGCATTCTCGTCATGTCCGCAACCATCGACGGCGCCCGCATTGCCGGGCTTCTGGGCGACGCGCCGGTCATCGACAGTCCCGGCCGCACCTTTCCGGTAGAAACGCTCCACGCCGAGCCCGACCCCCTGCAGCGCCTCGAAGATCAGGTCGTTGCGGCCACCCTCACCGCCCTGCGCGAACACGAAGGGTCGGTGCTTGTCTTTCTGCCCGGGCAGGGCGAAATCATCCGCACCGCCGAGCGCCTCGCTGCCCGTCTTCCCGCCTCGGTCGACCTGGCCCCTCTCTATGGCCAGCTCAGCCCGGCCGAGCAGGACCGCGCCATCCAGCCCGCGCCAGAGGGGCGCCGCAAGGTGGTGCTCGCCACCTCCATCGCCGAAACCTCGCTGACCATCGAAGGCATCCGCATCGTCGTCGATTCCGGCTTTCGCCGCGTTCCGGTCTATGAGCCGGCCACCGCCATGACGACGCTTGCCACCACCCGCGTCTCCCGCGCCGGCGCCGACCAACGCCGGGGTCGCGCCGGCCGTACCAGTCCGGGTGTCTGCATACGGCTCTGGAACGCCGGACAGACTTCGGCCCTCGCGCCGTTCGAGACGCCGGAAATCATCTCCGCCGATCTCTCCGGGCTCATGCTCGATCTGGCTGCCTGGGGCGTCGCTGACCCTGGGAACCTCGCCTTTCTCGACCCGCCACCCGCACCCGCCTGGGCCGAGGCCAGGGCCCTGCTCACCCGCCTCGACGCGCTCGATGCGGCAGGCCATCTCACCAACGCCGGCAAGGCCCTCTCGCGCTTGCCGCTCCATCCCCGCCTCGCGCATATGGTCATGGCTGCTGCCGAAGATGGCGATGCCCGCACCGCCGCAGACCTCGCCGCCCTCATCGGCGAACGGGGCCTCGGGGGCGACGATATCGACCTCGGCCGCCGTCTCGATCGCTTCCGCAGTGATCGGTCGCGGCGCGCCGAAGATGCCCGCGCCTTGGCCGGCCGCTGGGCAAGGGCCGCTGGTTCTGCGCCAGGAGAAAGCCTTTCCCCTGGTCATCACCTCGCCCGCGCCTTTCCCGACCGCGTCGCCCAGACGGCCGGACCGCGCGGCCGTTTCCGCCTCGCCAATGGTCGCCAGGCCCAATTGGACGAGACCCATCCGCTATCCGCGGCCCCCTATATCGTCGTGGCCGACCTGACCGGCAGCGCCACCCAGGGCCGCATTCGCTCGGCCGCTGCGCTCGATGTCGTGGATCTTGAGGCGATTTTCGGCCACCGCATCACCTCGGAGACCAAGCTGGCATTCGACGCCGCCACCGGTTCGGTCCGCGCCCGCCGCCAGCGCCGTCTCGATGCCCTGCGTCTTGCCGACGACACCGCACCGGTCACCGATTTCGAGGCCGCCGCGCAGCTTCTTGAGGAGGCGGCCCTCAAACGTCCCGAAATCCTGCCCTGGTCGAAGGATCAGAAGGCTCTGCGGGCCCGGGCCAGTTTTCTGCATCAGACCCTGGGCGCGGATTGGCCCGATCTCTCGGATGCGGCCCTGTCGCAAGACCCGGGCTGGCTGGCGCCCCATATCATCGGAGAAACCCGGCTCGCCGCCATCAGTGCAGATCATCTCGGCATGGCGCTCGACGCTCTGCTGCCCTGGTCCCGGCGGCAGGAAATCGACAAACTCCTGCCCAGCCATTTCCAGGCGCCCTCGGGCAGTCACCTGCCCATTGACTACGCGGCCGAAAACGGCCCGGCGCTCGAAATCCGCGTGCAGGAACTCTTCGGGCTCGATCGGCATCCCGCCATCGCCAATGGCAAGCTGCCCCTCCTGCTGGTCCTTCTGTCCCCGGCGCATCGCCCCATTCAGACCACACGCGACCTGCCCGGTTTCTGGCGCGGCAGCTGGAAAGAGGTCGCCAAGGACCTCAAGGGCCGCTATCCCCGCCATCCCTGGCCCGACGATCCCATCGCCGCCCCCGCAACCAATCGGGCCAAGCCCCGGGGCACGTGAGGCCGCGAGATCGGTTCCTTCCGGACTGAATCGCCGAAGCACTCTGGTGTCACGCGCCCGCGCACCAGAAATTGAAACGGCTTAGAGGCCTCGCATCCATCCCAACCCGGACGAAGTGCCGCCCGCCGGGCGATATTCGGCGCCCACCCAGCCGCCATAGCCGCCCTCGGCGATGGCGGCGAAGACTGCCGCATAATCCACCTGCCCGCTGCCCGGCTCGTGCCGGCCCGGCATGTCGGCGACCTGCACATGCCCGATGCGCGGCAGCAGGCGGCGGAAATTGTCCACCACCGCCTCCCCGGTCATGGCCATGTGATAGACATCGTATTGCAGGCCCAGATTGTCATGCCCGACTGCCGCCAGCACACGTTCCGCCTGCGCCAGGCTTGAGAGGCCATAGCCGGGCATATCGACCGGATTGATCGGCTCGATCAGGGCCTCAACGCCCGCGCTCTCCAACCGCTCCGCCGCCCACCCGAGATTGTCGACGAACTTGGCTTCTGCCGCCTCCGGCGTCACGCCGGCGGGCACCAGCCCGGCCATGATGTGCACGCGGGGGCAATTAAGGGCCCGGGCATGATCGGCCGCGCGCAAAATCCCCTCGCGAAACAGGTCTTGCCGGCCCGGCTGGCAGGCGCAGCCCCGCTCACCCGCCGCCCAGTCGCCGGCGGGCGAATTGAACAGCACGACCTCAACTCCGGCACCCCTGGCCGCGGCCGCCACCTCGTGTGGTGAAAACTCATAGGGCGAAACGAATTCGACGCCGCCAAAGCCATCGGCTGCGGCGGCGTCGAAGCGGTCGAGAAAATCATGCTCGGGATAGAGCATGGAGAGATTGGCCGAAATCCTCACGCTGCAGGCGTGAAATCAAGCGCCACGCCATTGATGCAATAGCGCAATCCCGTCGGCGGCGGCCCGTCCGGAAAGACGTGCCCGAGATGGCTGCCGCAGTTGGCGCAATGCACTTCGGTGCGCACCATGCCATGGCTGCGGTCGGTGGTCGTTTCCACCGATCCGGGCAGCGGATCGTTGAAGCTGGGCCAGCCGGTGCCGCTCTCGAACTTCAGCGTCGACGCAAAGAGCGGCGTGTCGCAACCCGCGCAGGAAAACGTGCCCTGTCGCTTCTCGTGCAGGAGCGCGCACGAGCCCGGCCGCTCGGTGCCGTGCTGGCGCATGATGTAATATTGTTCATCGGTCAGCCGCTCGCGCCATTCCGCGTCGGTGCGGGTGACCGGGAAAGCATGGTTGTCCATTCCATTACTCCTTTGTCGGCCTATCATTCGCACAACATATAGGCGAGGTTACGCCCCAAGCCCACACTCGGTTCCGCCAGTTTGTCCATGAGCGCGCCAATGACCCGGATTACCACCCTTGAACAACTCGATGCGCTCTACCAGCCTGCCCCGGCGCCCGCCTCGATCACCAAGGTCGCCCGCGCCATGACGCCGCAATATCGCAAGTTGATCGAAACGAGCCCCTTCGCGGCCCTGGCCACGGTCGGTCCGGAAGGTGTGGATTGTTCGCCCCGCGGCGACCGGGCGGGCTTTGTGCGCATCCAGGATGATCGGACCCTGCTGATGCCGGACCGGCGCGGCAACAACCGCATCGACAGTCTGCGCAATATCGTGCGCGATCCGCGCTGCGCCTTTCTGTTTCTCATACCCGGTTCGGGCACCACCATGCGCGTCAATGGCCGCGCCCATCTCTCGGTGGACCCGGACCTGCTGACAAGTTTTGCTGTCGAGGACAAGGCGCCGCGCACGGTTATCGTGCTCGAGATCGACGAACTTTATTTCCAGTGCGCACGCGCGATTCTGCGGTCCGAACTGTGGAACCCTGCCCGGCACGTTGATCCGGCCAGCCTGCCGACGCCGGGCGAGATCCTGGCATCCATGACCGACAATCAGGTGGGCGGCGACAGTTACGACAAGGCCTGGCCCGAACGGGCCAAGGCCAGCATGTGGTAGGCGGTCTTCGTTCCCGCTATCGCGTCATCAGGCCGGAAAACGGCGCGGTGGTCATGTTGCGCGGCTTGGGGATGTTCATCTCGCCAGGCCGCAGCTTGGTATAGCATTGCGGCTTGATGCGGATCTCGTAGCGCTCGCAGATCGTGTTCGAATGGTCCTCGTAATTGCCCGAGATCCACTGCACGCAGACCCTCTCGGTGCAACTGGGATTGGCAGTAGCCTCGAAAGCGGCGCTCGTGCCGGCAAGGCACAGCCCGATCGCTACCGCCGATGCAATCCGCATAAACATGTGCGCTCTCCATTCTTGACTGGAGAGCGAGCCTAGACCTGCGCCCATGCGCAGGCATCCTTCAGATGAAGGAGGCCGGGTGGCCGTTCTTGCACGCATCGCTTGATGAAAATGGTGGGTGCGACAGGGATTGAACCTGTGACCCCTGCCGTGTGAAGGCAGTGCTCTCCCGCTGAGCTACGCACCCTCTGCACGAGGCAGGGAAGAGAGATGGTGGGCGTGACAAGGATCGAACTTGTGACCCCTACGATGTCAACGTAGTGCTCTCCCGCTGAGCTACACGCCCATCTCTCCGGGACGGAAGCGCTTGGCGTTTCCGGTGGCGCGGATAGACCACGAAACGCGGTCAGGGGTCAAGTGCTATCCATTCGTTTTGGATCGCAGTTCGCACCATTGTGGATTTCGTCGTGATCAGGCGGCCAACAGGCGCTCGACTTCGCTCACCAGATCCTTGAGATGGAAGGGTTTTGAAAGCACCGAAGCGTCTTTCGGCGCATCGCTGTCCGGATTGAGCGCCACCGCTGCAAAGCCGGTGATGAACATGACCTTGAGGTCGGGATCGAGCTCGGTGGCCCTGCGCGCCAGCTCGATGCCGTCCATTTCGGGCATCACGATATCGCTGAGCAGCAATGAAAACGGCTCCTCGCGCAGCCGCTCATAGGCGGACAGGCCATTGTCGAAGGAAATGACCTCATAGCCGGCATTCTTCAGCGCCCGCGTCAGGAACTGGCGCATGTCGTTGTCGTCTTCGGCAAGCAGGATTCGTTTCATCAATTCTTCCTCGGCCCGTCCGGGCGGGGTGAGTCGCTGGCTTTGGATGTTTATGCGCCTCGCAAACTTTCGCAACCGTTAGCGCGTCACGCTTGGCCTCAATACCCGCTTTCCACGGGACCCGCCCACCGCATCGTCTGGACAATCGCCCCATTGCGGGCGACAATCCTGTCACAATGGTGATTTGCCCGGAAAAAACGGGCGTTTGGTCGGGGGAGGCGGCGTGCGGTCCGATTATTGGGATCAACCGGCATTCGAGACCGTCAGGCCGCGTCGTCTGGTGGCGCCGCTGGTGTTCAACTCGCCCCATTCCGGCAAGGTCTATCCGCCCCGCTTCCTCGCCATGACCCGGCTCGACCATCTCTCGGTCCGCCAGTCCGAGGACGCCTTTGTCGATGAACTGTTTTCCCGCGCCCCGCATATGGGCGCCCCGCTTCTGCGGGCGCACTTCCCGCGCGCCTATCTCGACGTCAATCGCGAGCCCTGGGAGCTCGATCCCAAGATGTTCGCCGAGCCGCTGTCGGACACGTTCAACACCACCTCGCCGCGCGTCGCCGCGGGCCTGGGCACGCTGGCCCGGGTCGTGGCCGAGAACAAGCCGATCTATCGCGAGCGGTTGAGCCTTGATGACGCACGGATGCGCATCGAAGGCATCTACATGCCCTATCACGCGGCCCTGCAGAAACTGCTGACCGAAGCCATTGCCGCATTCGGCATTGCCGTTCTGGTGGATTGCCATTCCATGCCGCGCATCGGCAGGCACGGGGATCGGGCCGCACCCGACATCGTCCTGGGCGACCGCTATGGCACCACCTGCGCACCGGCTCTGATGGATCTGGTCGAGACGGTGTTCAGCGCCGCCGGCCTGCGCGTCGCCCGCAACCGCCCCTATGCCGGCGGCTATTGCACCCGCACCTATGGCCGCCCGCACCATGGCGTGCACGCCATCCAGATCGAGGTCAGCCGCCATCTCTACATGAACGAGGCGACGCTGGAAAAGAATGCCGGATTCGAGCCCTTGAGGGCGCTGGTCGAGGGCCTCGTGGCCACGCTGATCGGCGTCGACCCGGTGAGCCTGGCCAACGGCACCCGCATCGCTGCCGAATAACACCCCAAACAAAAAGGGGCCGCCCCCAAAGACGGCCCCCAGTCAAGGGAGGAACAATGTTCACCGGTTTGCGCGCCAAGCGTCTGCAATCCGGTCACACCATGCACCTTCCGGAATGAACGCATTTGCCCGAGCCGGCAAGCTGTACCGGCACTATCCACCGCACATCGCCCGGCGCTTGTTGCAAAAATGAATCAGCCCGAATGACCGCAATCCGGGCGGTTTTTGCCACCCAGACGCTTCATTTTCTGGCCGCGCCGATATATTTGCGAAACAATTCAAGTCCTTGCCCGAGGAGCACGCGGTGACCGAGCAAAAAAGCCCTTCCCTTGACGGGATCGACTACGCAGAAATCCGGAGCGTGCTGCTCAAGGCCGCCGAGGCGGCCGCCAGCCAGACCCTGCCGCTCTTCCGCACCACGCTCAATGTCGACAACAAGCTCGATGCCGGCTTCGATCCGGTGACCGAGGCCGACAAGGGCGCCGAGACCGCCATCCGTGCCGTCATCGCCGAGACATTTCCGGATCACGCCATTATCGGGGAGGAATGGGGGCGCAGCGGCGAAAGCCGGTACAGCTGGATTATCGACCCGGTCGACGGCACCCGCGCCTTTATCTCGGGCGCGCCCGTCTGGGGCACGCTGATTGGTTTTGCGGTGGACGGCGTTGCCGTGGCCGGGCTTATGAGCCAACCCTTTACCGGCGAAACTTTTCTCGCGACCCCCGGCCGCTCAAGCTATCTGCGAAGCGGCGCAGAAAATGCCAATCGCGTCAGCGGGCTGGAGGAGCTCGCCGCAGCGCGGGTCTTCACCACCACGCCGAACCTGTTCAAGGGGGAGCATTGGAGCAAGTGGCTGGCCATCGAAAGCCGGACCCGCCTGCAACGCTTCGGCATGGATTGCTATGGCTATGCCCTTCTGGCCGCCGGCCATGCGGACCTGGTGATCGAGCCCTATCTCAACACCTATGACATCGCCGCCCTGGTCCCCGTCATTCGCGAGGCGGGTGGCCATATCACCTGCTGGGACGGCGCCGAGCCGACCGGGGGCGGCAATGTCGTCGCCGCCGCCAGCCAGTCTCTGCTCGATCAGGCGCTCGAGGCCATCAACGCAAACTAGCGGCTCTGCTCGGTGACGAAGGCATCGAAGGCGGCGAGCACCTGCCCGCGGATGGTATCGCTTTCCATGAACAGTTCGTGGCGCGCCCCGGCGATCACCATGTGGCGGCCGGTGCGCAGCCTCAATCCGAGTTGCTCGATGGCCGGGGTCGAGACAATCTGGTCGCGGGCCGCCGCCAGCACCAGCAGGGGTATCTGGATTTGTGCCGGAAACCGGTCCTGCCCGGCCTCGACCATGGCGCGCATGGAGGCGGCCAGCCAACGGAAGCTGGGAGAGCCGATATAAAGCCCGTCATCGGCCCTTATGGTCTCCACCATCCGCACATAGCGCAGCATGTCCGAGGTCAGCGGATTGTCGGCAAACATGGATTCGTCCGGCCGCCGATCGCCCTTGCGCGCCAGGGGCAGCGCCCCCAGGCCCACAAAACTGACCGCTTCGGCGAACATGGCCCAGCGCGAGATGGTGCCTTCCATCTTGTAGAGGCTGACCATGGGCGCCGAGAGAAAGACCCGATCGAACATCATGCGGTCGCGCGTTGCCGCCATCAGGCTGGCCAGCCCGCCCATGGAGTGCCCCACCAGGTAATAGGGTGGCGGGCAATCGGGGAGCAGGATATCGGCATGAAAACACTTCAGGTCCGTCCAGTAGTCGTCGAACTTGTCGACATAGCCGACATGGGCATTGCCGATCAGCCGGTCCGAGCCGCCCTGCCCGCGCCAATCAAAGGTCGCCACGGCAAAGCCGCGCCGCCGGAAATCCTCGACCGTCTCGAAGTATTTCTCGATATATTCAGTCCGCCCCTGCACGAGGCACACCGTGCCGCGCTGCGGCCCCTGTGCCTTCGGCCACAGGCAATAGCGCAGCCGCACCTTGTCGGAGGTGGTGAAATAGCCGGGCCGGGCACCCTCGGGTACCGGATTGGATGGCGTCACCGCCAGTTTGGGTCCTTGGGGGTCGACTTGATTGGTCACATTGGCCTCGCTCGATGCGGCGACCATACGCACAGGCGGTAAACAAAGAAAAGCCAGCGACCCGAGGGTCACTGGCTCTTCGTGTCTGGGCGGTCCCATGCGGGGGGCGGGTGATGGAACCGTCAGGGTGCAAACCGGTCCGGACCATTCCGGCCGCGTTCACATGCCCCTTTCTAATGGCGTTCACCTGAACGCGATCGGAGCGCCGCGTTCATTTTCAGTTCATGCGATCGGCCAGAGGGATTCTTCGGTTCTTTTGAGGGTTACTCCCAGGTGCGCACGCACTGCGGCTTCGAATTGCGCCGGCCATGTCCCCCCGATCCGCTCCAGCAGCGCCCGCGCCCGGGGCAGGAAAATCCGGGCAATGGCCAATTGTGCTGCAACCAGGCTTTCAGGCTCGGGCCCCGGATAGGGCAGGCCCAGGAGAATTTTCATGTCCTCTGGCGGCAAGAGGCGGCTGAGATGCAGGATACCGCCGCGATCGGGGATGGGCAGTTCTTCCTGCATCAACTGGCTCAGCATATCGCGCAACAGCCCCGTGCCCATCACCATGGTCACATATTCCTGCCGCCCGAGGCCCACCGGCGTCAGGCCCATGACACGCAGGAATTCGAGCACCATGGATTCGATCTGCTCGCGATCGGGCCGGTGTTCCGGCAGGCTCGGGACCAGGCCCGCATGGATATCCGCCGGGTCATGGAGAGGTTTGACGCCATCCTGCGGCCGGTTGCCCAGTTTCCCATCGCCCGGCAGGTTGAGATCGAGCCGCAGCCAGCCCGCGGTGATGGCATTGATCAGCATGCCGCCGCGATTGAGCACCTTGAAATAGATGAGCGGCTCCTGGCTTTCGATCCAGGCGCGCCACCAGGCGGCAATTGCCGGATGCCGGTCCGGCGGCGCCAGACCCACCAGGTCAACATCGCTCCATTGATCGGCGCTGCCCTTGCCGAACGATCCGGCCAGAAACAGGGCATCGAACAGGCCGCTGTCACCGGCGGCCCCACCAATCGTCTCGATAACCGTCTTTGCGTCCACGCTCAGGTCCTCCCTTTAATGAGACTAGGAATTCCGCGTGCGCCGCGCCACTCCCTCCGCCTCTTGAACCGCTCCAATGGTCACCTACATCATGTCTGTCCGCCGGCCATCCGGGGACACCGGCCCTGCCGGAACGGCGGTCCGCCACTTTTTGGGGACCCTGACGCAGGCACCGGTCGATCAATCCACGTTGCTCAACGGAGAATGTGACATGCAGACCATCGATTTTTCCCCCTTTTATCGCTCCACCGTCGGTTTCGACCGGCTGTTCAACCGCCTCGACAGCCTGGGCGCGCAGGAAACCAAGACCTACCCGCCCTATAATATCGAGCGCACCGGCGAGGATGCCTACCGCATCTCGATCGCCGTAGCCGGGTTCTCCAATGGCGACATCGCCGTCGAGACCAAGGAGAACAGCCTGGTGGTCAAGGGCGCCAAGCCCGCCGAGAGCGGCGACACCAAGCGTGAATTCCTCCATCGCGGCATCGCCGAACGTGCTTTTGAGCTGCGTTTCCAACTGGCCGACTATGTCGAAGTTCACGGCGCCAGCCTCGAAAACGGGCTCCTGCATCTGGAACTGAAGCGCGAACTGCCCGAGAGCAAGAAGCCGCGCACCATCCAGATCAATGGTGGCACCCCCACCATCGAGGACAAGTCCGTCAACTAGCTCCGATCCGTCCCGAAGGGCTGGACGCGCCAGTGGCGCGTCCAGAGGTGAGGAGGCCACGAGAGCTATGCTCGAGTGGCGCTCGACTGCGGGCCTTAATGATCAAAAAGTTTCCGAAGTCCATCGGAAAAACAGAGGGCGTGGTCCGCAAGGGCCGCGCCCTTTCCATGTCCCGGCAGCATCGGGGTCCGACAGCGCCATCGACCGACGCCGCTGCGCTTGACCGCCTCGGGGACGGTGGCCCGTCAAATCCGCACTGAAAATAGGACTTTCCAGCGAAAACTGGGCCGCATACTCGCAAATCGGAGCTGACCCGCGGCAAATCATCCGCAAAGTCCTATAGTTTCCTATAGGCAAACACGGCAAAGTCCTATTTTTTGTGACGACAAAGCGGCAAAAGCTCTTGCCGCTTGTTTTGAATTATGCAAATGTGCCGCTCGTTAGGGCAGTATCTCTGTCCTATCTGATGCGTCGCCCCGCTCTCCGCGGCCAGCGCGCACGCTGGTCCGGCTGGCCCGCTACAGGATAGCGGAAACGGACAGGCGGGGCTAAACTGAAGCCCGAATTTTGAGCGGCCATTTGGATGCAGTGCCGCTCCCCAGAAATGGTCGCATTTGCTCATCCGAGCCGTACTCGTGTAGTACGACCCGCCTGAACACTGCGCTCCAGAGGAACAGGATGCATCCAGCGGGCCGGCCCCACCGGCAACAACAGGATGCGCACGCGACAGCAATAGCCCCAAAAGGGCGCCGAAAAGAACGAGGTTGAGCCATGGCAAACGTACGGACCGGAATTCCCGCCCAGTCGAGCACGGCCAATACCAAAACCTTGATTCTGGACGGCAAGCGCGTCACCGGCCGCCCGCAGGCCCAGGGTCTTTACGATCCGGCTCAGGAACACGATGCCTGCGGCATCGGCATGATCGCCAACATCAAGAACAAGCCCAGCCACGAAGTGGTGCAAAAGGGTCTCGAAATCCTCGAGAACCTCGAACATCGCGGTGCCGTCGGTGCGGACCCGCTGATGGGCGACGGTGCCGGCATTCTGGTGCAGACCCCGCACGCCTTCTTCAAGAAGGTGCTGCCGGTCGATCTGCCCGAAAAGCACCACTACGCCGTGGCCATGATTTTCTATCCGAATATGGATGGCCTGCGCGACCGCTGCGCCGCCCAGGTCCGCAAGTGTCTCGAACAGGAAGGCCTCAGCCTTCTGGGCGAGCGCGTCGTGCCCACCAACAATTCCAAGCTCAGCCGCGGCGTCATCGAGACGCAGCCGGTCATCGAGCAGATGGTCATTGCCCGCCCCGAGGGCCTGAGCCTCGACGAGTTCGAGCGCAGGCTGCTGATCGTGCGCAAGGTGATTTCCAACACCGTCTATCGCGAGATTCCCGAAAGCGACAGCGACAACGGCTTCTATGTCGTGTCCATGTCGGCCCGCACCATTGTCTATAAGGGCATGTTCCTGGCCGACCAGCTGGGCGCCTTCTATATGGACCTGCACGACGAGGCGTTCGAAAGCGCCATTGCCCTGGTGCACCAGCGCTTCTCGACCAACACCTTCCCCTCCTGGAAGCTGGCCCACCCCTATCGCATGACCACCCACAATGGTGAGATCAACACCATTCGCGGCAACGTCAACTGGATGGCCGCGCGCCAGGCCTCCGTGTCCTCGCCCAAGTTCGGCGACGACATCACCAAGATCTGGCCGATCTCCTATGAGGGCCAGTCCGACACCGCCTGCTTCGACAACGCGCTCGAATTCCTCGTGCGGGGCGGCTATTCGCTGCCTCATGCGGCCATGATGCTGATCCCCGAGGCCTGGGCCGGCAACCCGCTCATGGACGAAGAGCGCCGCGCCTTCTACGAATATCATGCCGCCCTCATGGAGCCATGGGACGGCCCGGCCGCCATGTCGCTTTCCGACGGCCGCTATGTCGTGGCGACGCTCGACCGCAATGGCCTGCGCCCCGCGCGCTATCTCGTCACCAAGGAAGGCCACGTCGTGCTGGCCTCCGAATCTGGCGTCCTCGATATTCCGGACGAAGACATCGTCGAGCGCTGGCGCCTGCAGCCGGGCCGCATGCTCCTGATCGACCTCGAAGAAGGCCGCATCATTTCCGACGAGGAAGTCAAGAAGGCGCTTGCCACCAAGAACCCCTATGCCGAATGGCTCGCCCGCAGCCAGATCGTGCTCGAAGACCTGCCCGCCACTGAGCGGCAGGCGCCCAAGAGCTCGGAGAGCCTGCTCGATCGTATGCAGGCCTTTGGCTATACCCAGGAAGACATCAAGCTTCTGATGGCGCCCATGGCCACCACCGGCCAGGAAGCCGTCGGCTCGATGGGCACGGACACGCCGATTTCGGCGCTCTCCAACAAGTCCAAGCTGCTCTACACCTATTTCAAGCAGAACTTCGCGCAGGTGACCAACCCGCCCATCGATCCGATCCGCGAGGAATCGGTCATGAGCCTGGTCAGCTTCATCGGCCCGCGCCCCAACATCTTCGATCTCGAAGGCGTGAGCCGCGAAAAGCGCCTGGAAGTGCGTCAGCCCATTCTCACCAACGAGGATCTCGAAAAGATCCGCGCCATCGGTGACATGCGCGACAACCAGTTCAAGACCAAGACCATCGACATCACCTATATGGCCGACAAGGGCGTTTCCGGCATGGAAGCGGCGCTTGAGGACATCTGCGCCATCGCCGAAGACGCGGTGCGGGGTGAATATAACATCATCATCCTTTCCGACCGGCTGGTCGCGGCCGACCGCATCGCCATTCCGGCGCTGCTGGCCACCGCCGCCGTCCACCACCACCTGATCCGCAAGGGTCTGCGCACCTCTTCGGGCCTGGTGGTGGAGACCGGCGAAGCCCGCGAAATGCACCATTTCGCCATGCTGGCCGGCTATGGCGCCGAAGCCATCAACCCCTATCTCGCCTTCGAGGCCCTGGCCGCCCTTCATGCCGAAGGTGAATATCCGCCGGAGGTTTCCGCCGACGAGGTCGTCTACCGCTTCATCAAGTCGGTGGGTAAGGGCCTGCTCAAGGTCATGTCCAAGATGGGCATTTCGACCTACCAGTCCTATTGCGGCGCCCAGATTTTCGACGCCGTCGGCCTCAACACCGATTTCGTCAAGAAGTACTTCTTCGGCACGGCTACTTCCATCGAGGGCGTGGGCCTGGGCGAAGTGGCCGAGGAAACCGTGCGCCGTCATCACGACGCTTTCGGTGACGACGCCGTATTGCGCAAGACGCTCGATGTCGGCGGCGAATATGCCTACCGCATCCGCGGCGAAAAGCATGCCTGGTCACCCGACCTCGTGGCCGACCTGCAGCATGCCGTACGCACCGCCGAAGAAAGCCCCGAGACCGCGCAGGACCGCTACAACAGCTTTGCCCACCGCGCCAATTCGGGCGAGAACGGCTATATGTCGATCCGCCACCTGTTCGACATCCGGCCCTTCGGCGAAGCCGTAAGCGTCGACGATGTCGAGCCGGCATCGGAGATCGTCAGGCGCTTCGTCACCGGCGCCATGTCCTTCGGCTCGATCAGCCGCGAGGCGCATACGACGCTCGCCATCGCCATGAACCGCATTGGCGGCAAGTCGAACACCGGTGAAGGCGGCGAAGAGCGCGATCGCTACAAGCCCCTGCCCGATGGCTCGCGCAACCCCCTGCGCTCGGCCATCAAGCAGGTCGCGTCCGGCCGCTTCGGCGTCACCACCGAATATCTGGTCAATTCCGATCAGATCCAGATCAAGGTCGCCCAGGGTGCCAAGCCCGGCGAAGGCGGTCAGCTGCCCGGCCACAAGGTCGACTGGATCGTCGCCAAGACCCGTCACTCGACCCCCGGCGTCGGCCTCATCAGCCCGCCGCCGCACCACGACATCTATTCCATCGAAGACCTGGCCCAGCTCATTTACGATCTCAAGAACGTCAACGAGCAGGCCGATATTTCGGTCAAGCTCGTGTCCGAGGTGGGTGTCGGCACGGTCGCGGCCGGCGTCGCCAAGGCGCGCGCCGATCACATCACCATTTCCGGCTATGACGGTGGCACCGGCGCTTCGCCGCTCACCTCGCTCAAGCATGCCGGCGGCCCTTGGGAAATCGGCCTCGCCGAAACCCACCAGACCCTCGTGCTCAACCGCCTGCGCTCGCGCGTGCGGCTGCAGGTCGATGGCGGTCTCAAGACCGGCCGCGACGTGCTGATCGGTGCCCTGCTCGGCGCCGACGAGTTCGGCTTCTCGACCGCGCCGCTGGTCGCGGCCGGCTGCATCATGATGCGCAAGTGCCATCTCAACACCTGCCCGGTTGGCGTCGCCACCCAGGATCCGGTGCTGCGCAAGCGCTTCAAGGGCACGCCCGAGCACGTCATCAACTATTTCTTCTTCATCGCCGAGGAACTGCGCGGCCTGATGGCAAGCCTGGGCGCCCGCACCCTCAACGAGCTGATCGGCCGCTCCGACCTGCTCGATCAGCGCCGGGTCCAGGATCACTGGAAGAGTGAAGGGATTGATCTGTCCAAGGTGTTCTTCAAGCCCGAACCCCTTGGCGGCGACAGCCTCTATCACACCGAAACCCAGGACCATCACCTCGAAGCCGTGCTCGATCGCAAGCTGATCGAACTGGCCAAGCCTGCCCTCGACAATGGCACGCCGGTGCAGATCGAATTGCCGATCCGCAGCCGCGACCGCTCGGCCGGCGCCATGCTGTCGGGCGCCCTGGCCAGGAAGTACGGCCATGAGGGCCTGCCCGAGGACACGGTGTCCATCACCCTGCGCGGCACGGCCGGCCAGGCCTTTGGCGCTTTCCTCGCCAAAGGCGTGTCAATCGACATGGTCGGCGATGCCAATGACTATGTCGGCAAGGGTCTTTCCGGCGGCCGCATCGTGGTGCGCCCGTCCGACAAGATCGGCATCGTGCCCGAACAGTCGATCATCGTCGGCAATACCGTGCTCTACGGCGCCACTGCCGGTGAACTCTATGCCCGCGGCATTGCCGGCGAGCGCTTTGCCGTGCGCAATTCCGGCGCCATCGCCGTCGTCGAAGGCACGGGTGATCACGGTTGCGAATACATGACCGGCGGGCTGGTCGTCGTCATCGGCCCGACCGGCCGCAACTTCGCGGCCGGCATGTCGGGCGGCGTCGCCTATGTGCTCGACGAGGACGAAACCTTCCGTAGCCGCTGCAACCTCGCCATGGTCGATCTCGAACCGGTGCAGGAGGAAGAAGACCTCATGCGCAAGCTCCACCACCATGGTGGCGATCTCGAATGGCATGGCCGTGTCGACATTTCCGGCGACATGACCAAGCATGACGACGAGCGCCTGCATCAGCTCATCTCCAATCACCTGCACTATACCGGCTCCACCCGGGCCAAGCAGATCCTGGAGCACTGGGCCGAGATGCGCGGCAAATTCGTCAAGGTCATGCCGGTCGAATACCGCCGCGCCATCCTCGAGATGGAAAAGAAGCGCGCCTCGGGCGCCTATGCGGCGGCGGAATAGAGCCGATGATGCGCATTTACGGGGACCTTGGGTCGGGCAACTGCCTCAAGGTCAAGTACATCGCCGATGCCCTGGGCATCGCCTATGACTGGACCGATGTGATCAGCGGCACCGGCGCGACCAGGACGCCCCAGTTCCTGGCGCTCAATCCCGCCGGGCAGGTGCCGGTCATCGCGCTTGACGATGGCCGCACACTGGCCCAGTCCAATGCCATCCTGCGCTATCTGGCGCGCAACAGCCGCTTCATCCCCAGCGATGATTTTCTGGCGGCCAAGATGGACGAATGGCTGTTCTGGGAGCAGTACAGCCACGAACCCTGCGTCGCGGTGGCCCGCGCGCATGTCGTTTATCGGGGTGGCACCATCGCCGACCGCGATCCGGCAATCGTGGCCCGCGCCGAAGCGGCGCTCGACCACCTCGACCGGGCGCTGGACGGCCGGTCATTCCTGGTGGGCGACACCATGACCATCGCCGACATCGCCCTGTTGGCCTATACCCGTCTTTCCCCTGAAGGCGGCTTCGATTTGCGCACGCGTCCGCAGCTCTTGCGCTGGATCGCGACATGCGAACATGAACTTGGTCTGCCGGCGTTGGGGAACGCGGCACAGCAGCAGGAACAGGCCCATGGGTAAGGTAACAGGCTTTCTCGAGATCGACCGCGAAGAGCCCCGCTACGAGCCGGCCTCCGACCGCATCCGCCACTGGGGCGAATTCACCATTCCCCTGTCCGAGGGCCGGGTGGTGGATCAGGCCGCCCGCTGCATGGATTGCGGCATCCCGTTCTGCCATGGCGACACCGGCTGCCCGGTCCATAACCAGATCCCCGACTGGAACGATCTGGTCTATTCCGGTGATTGGGAAGAGGCCGCGCGCAACCTGCACTCGACCAACAACTTCCCCGAATTTACCGGCCGCATCTGCCCCGCCCCCTGCGAGGAAGCCTGTACGCTCAACCTTGAAGACGTGCCCGTCGCCATCAAGACCGTCGAACAGGCGATTGCCGACCGCGCTATCCGCAATGGCTGGGTCAAGCCGCAGCTGCCCAAGGCCAAGACCGGCAAGTCGGTGGCCGTGATCGGCTCGGGCCCGGCCGGCATGGCCGCGGCCCAGCAGCTCGCCCGCGCCGGACACGACGTGCATGTCTATGAGCGCGAACCCAAGGCCGGCGGCCTGATGCGCTATGGCATTCCCGACTTCAAGATGGAAAAGGACCATATCGACTTCCGCGTCACCCAGATGGAAGCCGAGGGCGTCACCTTCCACTATGGCGAGAACATCGGCGTCACCCGCCCGCTTTCGGACCTGCAGGCGCGCCATGATGCCGTGCTGCTCGCCGGTGGCGCCGAGCGTCCCCGCCCGGTCGATGTCGATGGCCGCGATTTCAATGGCGTGCATTTCGCCATGCCCTTCCTGGTCCAGCAGAACCGCCGCGTCGGTGGCGAGGACGTTTCGGGCGAGTTCCAGCTGTCCGCGGCCGGCAAGCATGTGGTCGTCGTGGGCGGTGGCGATACCGCCAGCGACTGCGTCGGCACCAGCTTCCGCCAGGGCGCCATTGCCGTGACCCAGCTCGACGTGCGTCCCATGCCCCCGGAACTGGAAAACAAGCTCACCAACTGGCCCAATTGGGCGGTCAAGATGCGCACCTCGTCCAGCCAGGCCGAAGGCGCCATTCGCGAGTTCTCCGCCGGCACGATGAAGATCGTTGGCGATGCCAAGGGCCAGGTGACCGGCGTCGAATGCGCCCGCGTCGACCGCAAGCGCGTGGCCATTCCCGGCAGCGAATTCCTCATCAAGGCCGACCTCGTGCTCCTGGCCATCGGCTTCGCCGGTCCGGTTGCCGAGGGCATGTTGACCGAACTGGGCGCCGATCTCGACAAGCGCGGCAATCTCTTTGCCGACACGCTGAGCTACAAGACGTCCGTTCCCAAGGTCTATGCCGCTGGCGACATGCGCCGCGGCCAGTCCCTCGTCGTCTGGGCCATCCGCGAAGGCCGCCAGGCTGCCCGCTCGATCGATTTCGATCTCATGGGTAAGACCGATCTGCCGCGGTAACGCAAAAGCACCGCGCTGCCCTCGGGCTTGACCCGAGGGCCGCTTTCCGCCAGCACTCCGCTGCGTAGACCTCATGGTGAGCCTGTCGAACCACGAGGTCGGGGACGCATGGACAGCACGACTGCGCCCCACCCGTCGACAGGATCAGGATGAGGTTCGCTGGCCATGCCCCAAGCTCCCTATACCGTCGACCAACTGATTTCCGCCAAGGCCATTGCTGCCCGCGTCGAGGCCCTGGCCGCCGAAATCACCGAGACGTTCAGGGATACCCACAAGCTGGTCGTCGTCGGCCTCCTGCGCGGCTCGTTCATTTTCATTGCTGACCTGGTGCGCGAGATCGATCTGCCGGTGGAGGTCGATTTCCTTGAGGCCTCATCCTATGGCGACGCCATGGAATCGAGCCGGGAAGTGCGCATCCTCAAGGACTTGCGCGGCGAAATCCACGGCCGCGACGTGCTGGTGGTGGAAGACATCATCGACACCGGCCACACGCTCAAGCACGTGCTCGAAATCCTCGAAACCCGCCATCCCCGCCGCATGGAGGTCTGCGCCCTGCTCAACAAGCCCAGCCGCCGCGAAACCGAAGTCCCCGCGCGCTGGATCGGCTTCGACATTCCCGACGAATTCGTCGTCGGCTACGGCATCGACTACGCCCAGCGCAACCGCAACCTGCCCCATATCGGCAAGGTAAGGTTTACCGGGGGGTAGAGCGAGCCTCGGGACTTCGACACCCACGGGCCGTCACCCTCGGGCTTGACCCGAGGGCTCTGCACTTGTCGATCTTCGCGTGAAGTAGAGTCCCCTCGGGTCAAGCCCGAGGGTGACGCCCGGTGTTTGGGAACGGACGCCCCTACATCACCGCGCCGACTTGCCAGGGCACGAATTCATTGTCCCCATAGCCGAGCGCTTCTGACTTGGTCTTTTCGCCCGATGCTACCTTGAGCATCAGCTCGAAAATCTCCTGGCCCTTGGCCTCGATGCTGACGCCCTCGACGATATCGCCGCAATTTACGTCCATGTCCTCGGTCATGCGGCCATAGAGTTCCGAATTGGTCGCCAGCTTGATCGAGGGCACCGGCTTGCAGCCATAGGCCGAGCCGCGCCCGGTGGTGAAGGCCAGCACATTGGCGCCCCCGGCCACCTGGCCGGTCGCCGAGACCGGATCGAAGCCGGGCGTGTCCATGAACACGAACCCCTTCTCGGTGACCTTTTCGGCATATTCATAGACCGCCGCCAGCGGCGTCGAGCCGCCCTTGGCGGTGGCGCCGAGCGACTTTTCGAGAATGGTGGTGAGCCCGCCCAGCTTGTTGCCCGGGGAGGGATTGTTGTTCATCTCGCCGCCATTGCGGCTGGTATAGCTTTCCCACCACTTGATGCGCTCGATCAGCTTTTCGCCCACCGCGCGCGACACGGCACGCCGCGTCAGCATATGTTCGGCGCCATAAACCTCCGGCGTTTCCGACAGGATCGCCGTGCCGCCATGGCGCACCAGCGTATCCACCGCCACGCCCAGTGCCGGATTGGCGGTAATCCCCGAATAGCCGTCCGAGCCGCCGCATTGCAGCGCCAGCGTCAGGTGGCTGGCATCCACGGTTTCGCGCCGCGCCTTGGCCGCCACCGGCAGCATGTCCTTGATGCGCTCGACACCCCAGTCGATCATCTTCCGCGTGCCGCCGATCTCCTGGATCGTCATGGTCTGGAAGGTGTCGGTTTCCTTGAGGTTGTAGGCCTCCTTCATCCGGTCGATCTGGAAGGCCTCGCAGCCAAGACCCACCAGCAGGGCTGCGCCAAGATTGGGATTGGACGTATAGCCCCACTGCGTGCGGCGCAGAATCTGGTAGCCCTCTCCATGGGTGTCCATCGCGCAGCCGGTGCCATGCACGAAGGGGATAACGCCGTCGATCTCGGGATAATCGTCGAGAATGCCCGAGCGGTTGATGGCGTCGGCCATGAACTTGGCCACCGTGGCCGAGCAGTTCACCGAGGTGAGGATGCCGATATAATTGCGTGTGCCCACATCGCCATTGGCTCGCCGGAAACCTTCAAAGGTCGCCCGCTGCGCCTGGGGCACCATGTCCACCGGCGCGGCGCCCTCGGCAAAGGCATAGTCGTGCTCCAGCGAACCGTCCGGGCCACCCATGCCGCAATTGTGCTCATGCACCCAGTCGCCCGGCGCGATGGCCTCCTTGGCAAATCCGATGATCTGCCCGAATTTCATCACCGCCTCGCCGGCGCCAATGGCCCGCGTGGCAAACTTGTGCCCGCGCGGCACCCGGCGGATGATGGCGACGCCCTGCGCCGTTTCCGTGCCGATGTCGAGATTGGCCAGCGCCACCGCAATATTGTCTGCGGCATGGAGCACGAGCGTCTTGCCTTGCGGGCGCGTCATGGTGTCTGTCATCTGCGGGGCCTTTGCAGTCGTGGGGGCGTGTTGTCCGGAGCCAGGCGCCCGGTCATTGCATTCGAGCGGGGGAACCGGCATTGTCATTCAACACCGCACTAACTAACATGTTAGCATGAAAACGGAAGCCGGTCCCTACGATTTTCTCCCCGCGGCGGGCACATTCTCGCGCGGCAGCGTCACGCTCGACGTCACCAATACCCTGCGCCACGCCATCGTCACCCTGGCCCTGCCGCCCGGCGCCACGCTCGACAAGTCGGCCCTGTGCCAGCAATTGGGCGTCTCGCGCTTTCCGGTCAGCGAAGCGCTGGCGCGCCTGGCCGAGGAGGGCCTGGTCGATATCGCGCCCCAGCGCGGCTCGACCGTCTCGCTGGTCAAGATTGCCGACGTGCGGGAATATATGCTGATCCGCAAAGGCCTTGAGGGCGAGGCGCTGCGCGTCCTCATCGGCAAGCACGATGCCGAAGTCATCGCGGCCCTGCATGCCAATATGGCAGCCCAGCGCGAGGCCGCATCCCGCGACGATGCCGAGACCTTTCACCAGATCGACGTCGATTTCCACGACGTGCTGTTCCGCGCCATGCGCCTGACCAAGGTCAAGGCCATCATCGACAAGGCGCGCGCCAATCTCGATAGGGCCCGGCGCCTCATCATCACGCCGCGCCGTCTCAACCACACCATTGCCGAGCATCAGGCGATCTTCGACGGCATCCTGGCGGCCGATGCGCCACAGGCCATCACCGCCATGCGGGCTCATATCGATGCGGTCATGGTCGAGCTTTTCGCCTTCGCCCAGGATCACCCCTCGCTGTTCGCCGACGGCGACGCCTTTACCGCCGAGGACAATGATTTTCCCTTCGGCTGATGCGCCAGGCATCCGCCATCCCACGTCAGGTTACCCAACATGCTCAAGAACATCCCGCCCCTGCTCGGTCCCGATCTCCTGGCCACCCTGCGCGCCATGGGCCATGGCGATGAGATCGCCATCGTCGATGCCAATTTTCCGGCCGAATACCTCGGCCCCGATGTCATCCGTGCCGATGGCATCCCGGCCACAGACATGCTCGATGCCGTGCTGACACTGCTGCCGCTCGACGATTTCGTCGAGGAAGCGGCCATCGGCATGGCCGTCGTTGGCGACGCCGGCGCCCGCCCGCCGATCTTTGACCTGTTCGAGACCATCGTCCGGCGCCACGAACCGGCCAAGTCCTTCACCACCATCGAACGCTTTGCCTTTTACGACCGCGCCCGCACCGCATCCGCAGTGATCCAGACCGGCGAGGCGCGTCTCTATGGCAATATCATCCTCAAGAAAGGCGTCATCCGTTCCGCGGATTGACGCTTTGCCGCAAACCAGCCTCGACAGGCTAACATGTTAGCACTATGACGAGGCAGAAATCCAAAGCCCCTGCCACCTCCCCCTTGATGGGGGAGGTAGCGCAGCTAGGCCGATCGGCCGTAGCGAAGCTAGGTGGGGGTGACGACGGGCACCATGCTCGCGTTCATCCCAATCCGAGGAGACCCCGCAATGAAACTGCTCCGTGTCGGCGCCAAGGGCGCTGAAAAACCCGCCATTCTGGCCGCCGATGGCTCGATCCGCGACCTGTCCGGCATCGTCGCCGATATCGGTGGCAGCACGCTCGAACCGGCGGGGCTCGCCAGGATCGCCGGCACCGATATCGACATGCTGCCAAAGCTCGACGCCTCCGAGCGCATCGGCCCCTGCGTCGCCAATGTCGGCAAGTTCATCTGCATCGGCCTCAACTATGCCGACCACGCCGCCGAAACCGGCGCCAAGATCCCCGAAGAGCCCATCATCTTCATGAAGGCCACCAGCGCCATCATCGGCCCCAATGACGATGTCATCATTCCCAAGAATGCCATCAAGCCCGACTGGGAGGTCGAACTGGCCGTCGTGATCGGCAAGGAAGCCCGCTATGTCGAGGAAGCCGATGCCATGGATCATGTGGCCGGCTATTGCGTCTGCAATGACGTGTCGGAACGCCATTTCCAGACCGAGCGTGGCGGCACCTGGGACAAGGGCAAGGGCGCCGACACCTTCGGCCCGATCGGCCCCTGGCTCGTGACCAGGGACGAAGTCGCCGATCCCCAGAACCTTTCCATGTGGCTCGAAGTCGACGGCAAGCGCTACCAGAACGGCTCCACCAGGACCATGATCTTCGGCGTTGCCAAGGTCGTGTCCTATGTCAGCCAGTTCATGAGCCTGCAGCCGGGCGACATCATCACCACCGGCACCCCGCCGGGCGTCGGCATGGGCATCAAGCCCGAGCCGGTCTGGCTCAAGCCCGGCAATGTCATGCATTTGGGCATCGAGGGGCTCGGCGAGCAGACCCAGAACGTCAAGGCCTATTCGGCCTGACACCCTCTCCCTTTGGGGAGAGGCCGGCGCGTAGCGGCGGATGAGGGAGCCTTCCTTCCGCCTTCAGGGCCTTCTCCCCTTGTGGGAGAAGGTGGCTCGCGCACGGCGCGAGACGGATGAAGGGCCCCACTACCTCAACGAAAACCCCTTCGAGCTCACCGAAAAATACCGGCCGATGAGGCCGGCAAGCGGCGGCCAGTTCATCACATTGACGGTGAGGTCGCGCATCCACACATGCGCGCGGCTTTTTGGCACGAACCAGTCCGCCATGCGTCGGCCGGCGCGTTGCTTGTCGAGTACCAGCGGCCGCAATTGTGCTTCATAGCGCGCCAGTGCGCCTTCGATGTCCCCGGTGCCATCAAGGGCCTGGCCCAGCGCCCGCCCACCGGCAATGGCCAGAGACGCCCCCTGCCCCGCCACGAGCGACACGGCGTGGGCCGCATCCCCGATCAGGACGACCCGTTTGTCGTGCCAGCGCGGCATGACGATCTGCGCCACCACGTCATAGTAGATTTCGTCCGGGCCCGGCATGGCGGCCAGCGCCGCCGGCACCACCCAGCCCAGATCGCCAAACGCCCGGGACAACACCGGCCGTGGGTCACGCGGCCGCTCCACCCCTTCTGCCCGTAGCACAAAGAACACCATGATCTGGTTCGGCTCGACTTCATAAAGTCCCACCAGCCGTTCCTTGATCGCCACCATCTTGAAATCACCGGCCAGTTCCGCCGCGACCTGGGCGCTCCCGAAGAAATAGGCGGATGTGTGAAAGCCGAGCGGCCGGATGAACGCGTGTTCGTCGCCAAAGACCTTCTGCCGCGTCGAAGAATGAATGCCCTCCGCACCCACCAGCAGGTCGGCATCGAGAACCGCCCCATCACGCAGGGTCAGCCGCACACCGTCGGCGCGGTTTTCCAGCCCCGTAATCGTGGTGACGTACCGCAGCGACACCTGATCCGGCAGGGCGGCGTGCAGCGTGCGCTCGATATCCCCGCGCAGGATCGGAAACAGTTTGTCGCCGGTCGCCCGCCGAATCTGCTGATAGTCCATGGACGATCCGGGGCGGCCATCGCCGTCCACGAAGTCCAGCCGCCCCACCGGACGTGCCGCTGCCCTCAGCCCCTCCAGCACGCCGAGATCCTGCGCGGCCTCATAGCCGGGTCCGTAGAAATCGAGCATATAGCCGCCATCACGCAGTCCCGGTGCCTTTTCCAATAAAATGACCTGCCAACCGGCACGCGACAGCGCCAGAGCCGCGCTGAGCCCGGCAATGCCGGCACCCGACACCACGGCCTTCATGGTGCGTCATCCGGGCAGATCATGTCCACCAACCGCCCCCAGGCACTGGTCTGGTCGTCCGCCTGCTCGGCAAACAACTGCCGGTGCAGGGCCAGTCCGTCACCGGTTATCAGGATCAGTTCCGCCATGGCCCGGCGTTCGGCCGGCGGGAAGCGATCTGGCGCGAGTTCGGCAAGCACGGCTTCGAAATGCGCGCGCGCCGCCGCAATGATCTCTGCCAGCCGGTTGCGCAGCCGCGCGTCGGTCCGGGCGCGGGCGACAAAACCGAAATAGGCGCCGGCCAGGGCCGGGTCGGCCTCCACCGTGCCCGTCGTGTCGGCCCCCAGAGCCAGCAGCCAGTCGCGCAGCGCCATGCCGGGCGCCGGCCACATGCTGGGCATGCCCATAATGAACGCCTCGAAGGCCTCGAGCACGATGTCCTCAAGCCTGGGGAAATGGTGAAACACATTGGCCTTGCTCACCCCGGCCCGCCCGGCCAGTGCCGAGGCGGTAAGGGCCTCGCTGCCGCCTTCGGCCAATAGCGCAACCGCCGCTGCCACGATGTCCCCTCGCTTGCTCGATTTGACCATCCCAGTCTCCTGTTCTGCACTTTATATACTGACCGATCGATCGGTCTGCAAGTGTGACTCGAAGTTTTTCGCCTTCGGGCACGCTCAGTCGTCCTGCGGCCTTGTTCTCACCGGCATGGGCGGCTATGGCGGTTCCGGGATTGGGAGGACGCTCTGTGACCACCTTTGACAACACCCTCAACGCCGACGGCGCCCTGATTGTCGGCGCCGGCCTTGCCGGCCTCTTCACCGCGCTCAAGCTCGCGCCGCGTCCGGTCACCGTGCTCTCGCCCAAGCCGCTGGGCACCGGCGCCTCATCGGCCTGGGCCCAGGGCGGTGTGGCCGCGGCCATGGGCGAGGATGATTCCTCGCACGCCCATGCCCTCGACACCGAAATGGCCGGGGCCGGCATTGTCGATCACGGCATTGCCGAAAGCGTCACCGCCGAGGCCGTCGCCCGCATCGAAGATCTGGCCCGCTGGGGCACGCCCTTTGATCGCGACGATTTCGGCAATTTCGAGCTGGGCCGCGAAGCCGCCCATTCCGCCAATCGCATCGTCAAGGTCGAGGGCGACAGGGCCGGCTGGGCCATCATGCAGGCCATTATCGCCCAGGTCCGCAAGACCCCCTCGATCCGCGTTGTCGAAGGCATTACCGCCTTGAGCCTGGCCCGAGACAATGGCCGCATTGTCGGTGTCTATTGCCGCAAGCTCGGCGACCGCTATTCCGAACCCGTTTTCATCCGCGCCCGCGCCACCATCCTGGCCGCCGGGGGGCTGGGCGGTCTCTACGCCGTCACCACCAATCCGCCCGGCGTGCGAGGCCATGCCCTGGGCATGGCCGCCCGGGCCGGCGCCCTTATCGCCGATCCCGAATTCGTCCAGTTTCATCCCACCGCCATTGCCACCAATGCCGATCCGGCGCCGCTCGCCACCGAGGCCTTGCGCGGGGAAGGCGCCATTCTCGTCAACGATATGGGCGAGCGCTTCATGCCCGCCATCCACCCCGATGCCGAACTGGCGCCGCGCGACGTGGTCGCCCGCGCCAATTTCCGCCAGATCCAGTCGGGGCGCCGCGTCTTCCTCGACACCAGGGCTGCCCTGGGCGCCGACATCCTGACGCGCTTCCCCACGGTCTCGAAATACTGCGCCGATGCCGGCATCGATCCGGTCAATGGCACAATCCCAGTCACCCCCGCCGCGCATTTCCACATGGGCGGGGTCAAGGTCGACGAACGCGGCCGCTCCTCGCTGCCCGGCCTCTGGGTCTGTGGCGAAGCCTCCTGCACGGGCCTGCATGGCGCCAATCGCCTGGCCTCCAATTCCCTGCTCGAGGCGGTCGTCTATGGCGCCCGAATCGCCGAGGATATCGGCGGCCTGGAGCCGGCACGCGAGCTCAGTCCCTTCCGCGGCATCGAATGGGACGAGCAGGAAGGCAATCGCGCCGAGGAAGCCCTGCGCAATACGGCGGCCGTGCAGGACCTGCGCCGGGTGATGACCGATCTGGTCGGCGTCGAGCGCGATGCCGAGGGGCTGAAGCAGGCTCTGCGCGATATTGCCCGGCTCGAAGCCAATGCCGAGCGCGTCACCAGCGCCTATCTCAACATGACCACTTCGGCGACGCTGGTGGCGGCAGCCGCGCTCAGGCGCACCGAAAGCCGCGGCGGCCATTTCCGCACCGATTTCCCCGACACCAGCGAAACCTGGGAGCACCATACCGAAATGACGCTGGACGAGGCCCTGTCCATCAGGGCCGGCGCCTGACTATTCCGTCAGCAGGTAAGTCGCGAGCGCGGTGAGATCGTCGTCGGTCCAGTGCGAGGTGGAATCACTGATCACCTCGCCCATGGAACCGCCCAGCACATCAAAACCCGGCGTAAAGCCGTCCTTGAGCGTCTGCACCAGCGTTGCGACGTCATAGCCCTCGGCAACCAGGGCTTCGGCCGTCAGGGCGGGTGCGCGGCCCCCGGTACCGCCCGGCGAGCCCGTAAGCGCCTGGTCCCATTCCAGCGCCCCGACCGCATTGCGCGGCGTGTGGCAGGCCACGCAATGGGCCGGACCATAGGCCAGGTACTTGCCGCGATTGTAGAGGTCGGACTGGTCCGGATCCGGCTCGAACCGCGCCGGCCGGAAGAACAGGTTCTGCCAGCCGGCCATGGCCAGCCTGATATTGAACGGGAACGGAATATCGCTGTCCGCCGCCGGTGTCGCCACCGGCTCGGTCGCCATCAGGGCGGCAAAAAGATCGACGATCTCCTGGTCGCTCATCAGCGTGTAATTCTCATAGGGAAAGGCCGGATAGAGGTGCCCTTGCGGCCCCATGCCATTGCTCATGGCATCG
Source organism: Devosia sp. (assembly GCF_025809055.1). Taxonomy (NCBI): domain Bacteria; kingdom Pseudomonadati; phylum Pseudomonadota; class Alphaproteobacteria; order Hyphomicrobiales; family Devosiaceae; genus Devosia; species Devosia sp. The sequence goes on from NZ_CP075529.1 coordinate 2,072,441, forward strand.
GAAAACTGCTGCACGGTCCAGCTGCCGATGCCCGCCTGGGCATCGGAGGTGATATTGGGCGGCACAAAGGTGCCGAATGGCGTTTCCAGTCCGGCACCACCCGCAAGATACGCGCCGCCATTGGCCGCGTCGGTATGGCAGGCGACACAGCCGCCAAGCCGGATGAGATAGTCACCGCGCGCGGCATCGCCAACCAGTGTCAGGTCACGCGCCGGACCGCTCACCGGCTTGAGGAGATAGGCGGCGGCCCCGAGGCCTACCACCGCCAAGACACCCAATACCAACCAGGTCTTTTTCATGCCCTGCCCTCATCGCACCCTGTGCGCAGTTTGAGCAGAACATGCCGTCCCGCGCAATCGGGGGCGCGGTCAGCGGGCACCCAGATCGAGCAGGGCCGCAATTTCGGCCTTGCGCGTTTCCGCCACCAGGCGCCCCAGTTCGCTCGTGCCACGCATCAGCACCAGTGTCGAGCGCCGGGGAATGGCCAGGTTACGCGCCAGCTCTGAATTGCCATAGGTGTCCCAGTCGACCCGCAATATTGTGATGCCGGCATAGGCCGCGCTTTCCGCCTGCAGGGCATCAAGAACCCGCTGCTGCGCCGCGCATGTCGGGCACCAGCTGGCGTGAAAATTGATGACATAGGGCGCGCCGCTGGCCTCCAGGCCCGCCAGCTCGCTGCCGGTAAAATCGATGAAATCCAGCGCGGAAACCGGCACGGACAAAAGTCCGGCTCCAGCCAGCCCGCTCAGGGCGCCCAGGAAGTGACGACGTGTAAGCATGGTTTTCTCCTCAGATGCTGACGGACAGATCGACCAGCCAGACCGGCAGCACGCCCAGTGCCCAGGCTTCGATCAGCCGGTCGATGCGAAAGATGATGGCGAGCCCGACAACCACCAGGCCAAGGCCCAGCGCGGTCTTGGCGTGCGGCGCCAGCTGCATGAGCGCGGCGCGGCGGCCAGCAAGGGCGGCGCGCGTGCCATAGGCGAGCGCCAGCACGATGCTGGCAGCGCCAAGCGCGAAAGATCCCATGATCAGCCCGGCATGGATGAGGTTCTCCCCCTGTGCCGCAAGCCCGATGGCGCCGCCCAGCGTCGGCCCGATACAGGGCGACCAGGCCAGGCCCAGCAAGGCGCCCGCCGCTGCCTCGCCCCAGAGCCCACGCCCCTCCACCTGCCCAAGAAGCCGCGTGCTGCCGCTGGCCGTGGCGCCGGCAAGCCGGGAAAACTGCGCCTGTAGCGGCGGGGTCAGCATGATGAGACCGAAGCCGAGCATGATCCAGCCTGCGGCAAGGGCGATGACGTCCTGGGGCAGGCCGAATGCCCGCGTCACCGCAAAGGCGCCAAGGCCGGCGAGGGTGAAGCTCAACGCCATGCCCCCGGCCATGGCCAGGGGCGCCAGCCGATGCCGCGCCAGGGCGCTTGCCCCGATCAGCGGCAACAGAGGCAGCACGCAGGGATTGATCAGCGTCAGCAGACCTGCAGCATAGGCCAGAATATAATCGATCAAGGACGTCCCCCCGAAGCGGCTTCATCAGCCATTCGGGCATCGGGGGTAAAAGGTTACAGCCTTGTCCCCTCAGGCGGCCAGAACCGCATCGACCTCGGCCCGGTTGGGTGGCTGGCACCCCTTGCGGCCGCAATTGATGCCGGCCACCACCGCCCCGAAGCCGAGCATGGCGTCGAGTTCGGTATTGGTGAGGCCCGCCATCGGCTCTTGGCCGAGCCGGTCATTGTCCTTGAGCCAGGTCAGGATGCCTGCCATCAGGCTGTCGCCCGCCCCCACCGTGTCACCGAAGACCGGCGGGGCATGGATCGGCGCCGAGCCATGCGCGGCGCGCGAAAAGGCGCGGCTGCCATGTTCGCCCAGCGTCACCACGACAAGCGCGCAATTGGGCCGCTCCAGAAGCTCGGTCGCATGGGTTTCGATACTCTTGCCCGGCTCGAGCCATTCATGGTCTTCCTCGGACAGCTTCACCAGATGCGCCCGATCGAGAAACTGGGAGAGCCGCGCCCGGTACCCGGCCTCGTCATCGACCAGCTTGTCGCGCACATTGATGTCGAACGACACCGTGGCACCACGCGCAATGGCCTGGTCGACCACGTCGCGCCAGACCGCCGCATCCGCCTCGAGAATGGGGCAGAACCCCCCGATCTGATAGAGCGTCACCGCCTCCGGCAGCGCCGCCAGCAGCCCCTCGCGGGTAAAAGCCCGATCGGCGCCGCGCTCGAACACGTAGCTGGCCTGCATCTTGTCATTGAAGGTGACGATGGCCTTGGTGGTGGGGGCCGCAACCCGGTCCTTGAGCAGCACCGCGACGCCATTTTCCGCCAGTGGCGTCAGCAGCAGATCACCATATTCGTCCTGGCTGATGGGGCAGAGAAAACCCGTGTCGTTGCCGAGCCGGCTCAGCGCAATGGCACAGTTGAAAGGCGAACCGCCTGCCAGCGCCACGCGCTCGGCATCGGCACCCGCGCCGGTCGGCACCAGATCGATCAGGCTCTCACCACCCACGACAAACATTACGCATCTCCCTCGGTCGTGGTGCCAATACCATTTTCATCGCGCTTGTCACCAGATGCTTGCCCGCCTGCCCGGGCACGAGGCACAAAAAAGCCCGGGACACGTCCCGGGCTTCTCGGTCAAGTTTCCGCCAGAGCTTAGCTCAGGGTGAAGTACTTCTGGCGAGCCGCCAGGAACAGCGAGTCGGTGCCGTCGGTCTTCTGGCGGACCACGTTGAGCGCGGAGATGAAGCTCTCGGCGGTCTTCTTGGTCAGCGCATCGCCGCTTTCGCGGATTTCCGTCAGCAGTTCGGTAGCGGCCTTGGCGCCGGCTTCCAGGATTTCGTCCGGGAACTGCTTGATCTGCACACCGTGCTCGCTGACCAGCGACTGCAGGGCACGCGGGTCATTGGCGGCGAAGTCGGCAGCCACGTTGTCGTACTCGGCCTGGCAGCAATCCTTGACGATGGCCTGCAGGTCCCCCGGCAGAGCCTGGAACTTGGCCTTGTCGACCACCAGTTCGGTGGCCAGGCCCGGCTCGATGAAGCTGGGGAAGTAGTAGTTCTTGGCGATCTGGTAGAAGCCGAGCGCCAGGTCGTTATAGGGACCGACGAATTCGGCGGCATCCAGCGTACCCGACTGCAGCGCGGCAAAAATTTCGCCGGCGGCGAGGTTGGTCACCGAGGCGCCAAGCTTGGCCCAGACCTGGCCACCCAGACCCGGGGTACGGAAGCGCAGGCCCTGCACGTCGGCAACGCCGGTCAATTCGTTCTTGAACCAGCCACCAGCCTGGGTGCCGGTATCGCCGGAGAGGAAGCCCTGGACGCCGAACTGGTCGTAGATTTCGTCCCAGATTTCCTGACCGCCCATGTGGCGGACCCAGCCGGTCAGCTCGCGGCTGGTCATGCCGAACGGCACGCCGGTGAAGAAGGAAAGGCCCTGGCTCTTGTTCTGCCAGTAATAGGCGGCGCCGTGGCTCATTTCGGCCGAGCCGTCGATCACCGCGTCGAGGGCCTGCAGGCCCGGAACCATTTCGCCGGCGGCAAAGACCTGCACGGTCAGCCGGCCGCCCGAAGCGGCGGTGATGCGATCGGCAAGGCGCTGTGCGCCCACGCCCAGGCCGGGGAAGTTCTTCGGCCAGGTGGTAACCATGCGCCAGTTGATATTGCCCTGGGCAATGGCCGGTGTTGCAAGGCCGGCAGTCGCCACGGCCGCACCCACCGCAGACACACCTGCGGTCTTGAAGAATTCGCGTCTTTTCATACTGTCCTCCCAGACAGGTTGCGGGATGGTTCCTCCATCCCTGAACTTTGTTGCGGCCCATCCCGAAGACCGCTCGGCGCACGCGCGCGAAGTCATAGTCAACCCACAGTGCGCTCTTCTGTCCAGTGGTCCTTTGGCAAAGACGGCAAATCTGGGGCAATCCTACCCAATACTACGCAGAGCCAGCCGCGGTTCTATGCTAGTATCGGGCGTTCCGAGGGGATCGCTGACACAAGATGAACCTGAGACAGAAAATCCTGGCGCTGGCGATCATTCCGCTCTTGCTGGCCATTCTGGCCATCACCGCGCTCGTGACCTCCCAATCCACGCAATTGGCCCGGGCCAGCATTGCCACCTTCGAGCGCAGTCTGCTCAAGGCCAAGGAAACCGAGCTCCTCAATCTCACCAATATGGCCGTTTCCGCCTTTGCCGACATCTACGAGGCTGCCGGCCCGGACGACGAGGAAGCCAAGGCGCAGGTGCGGGCCATTCTTTCCGATCTCGACTACGGCCCCGATGGCTATTTCTTTGCCTACGACTATGACGGGGTCAACATCGTCCATCCCCGCCAGGCCTATCGGCATGGTCAGAACTGGCTGGACCTGACCGATCCGGACGGCAATCGCGTCATCTACAATCTGGTCGAGCGCGCCAAGGAAGGCGGCGGCCTGCACCAATACAAGTGGGAAAAACCCTCCGCCGGCATCATTGCCGACAAGCTCTCCTTCGCCGTGGGCCTCGACAAATGGCGCTGGATGCTGGGCACCGGCGTCTATCTCGACGACGTCTTCGCCCAGACGGCCGCCGCCGAGGCCGATCTGCGCAGCCATATCGACACCACCTTCATCATCGTCGCGGCCATCACCGTGCCCATCGTCATCGTCGTTTTCCTCGTGAGCTTCCTCGTTACCATGCGCGAGCGGCGCCTGGCTGATACGCGCCTCAAGGACCTCACCCAGCGGGTCATCGACACGCAGGAAGAAGAGCGCGCCCGCATAGCCCGTGAACTGCATGACGGCATTTCCCAGACCATGGTGGCCGCCCGCTACATGCTTGATCTTGCCGCCTCAAAGGTGCGCAACGGCGCTGCGGACGCCGCCGATGTCATCGATCGCGGCGCCCTCGGCCTCAACAATGCCATCAAGGAAGTCCGGCGCATTTCGCACAATCTGCGGCCGGGCATGCTCGACGACCTCGGCCTCTCTGCAGCCCTTGATGAATTGACCGGCAATTTCTCCGAGCGCACCGGCATTGCGGTCGAACTCAAGGCGGTGGCCTTCAAGAATGTGGTGCTGCCCGAAGCCAGGACGGCGCTCTACCGCGTCGCGCAGGAGGCCCTGACCAATATCGAACGCCATGCCAATGCCAGCCTCGTCAGGATCACTATCACCAGCGCCAATGGTGTGCACCTGGTGATCGAGGATGACGGGGTCGGCTTTGCCGATGCCCCCCCGCGGAAGCGCCAGTCGGGGCTTGGCCTGCGCAACATGCAGGAGCGCATGGAGCATTTCGGCGGCCGGCTCGAAGTGCGCACCTCCAGCGAGGGTACCGTGCTCCGGGCCTGGCTGCCCAAGTCGGTTTATCTCATCGAGCGCAAAGACCCCGTACCGGCATGAGCACCTCCCCGATCCGCGTCATCCTCTGTGACGACCACCCCCTGGTGCTCGAAGGCATCCGCTCGGTCATCGAGACCTATGACCACATCCGCGTCGTCGCCGACGTCGGCTCGGCCCGCGCCGCCCTGGCCCTGGCCGAGCAGCAGAAGCCGGACGTGGTGATGATGGACATCAACATGCCCGAACTCAGCGGCCTCGATGCCATCGAACTGTTCCGCGAGCGCGTGCCGCAAACCCGGCTGCTCATGCTCTCCATGCACGACAGCCGCGAATATATCTCGACCGCCGTCATGTATGGGGCGTCCGGCTATATCCTCAAGGATGTCTCGACCACTGAAATCGTCGCCGCCATCGAGGCCGTCGCCGCCGGCAGGACCTATTTCTCCTCCGGCGTCTCCGAGGCCATCCTGACCAAGACCAACCGCGCCAGCGCCGTTATTCCCCTGACCACGCGCGAACAGTCGGTACTGCTGCTGGTGGCCAGGGGCAGCGCCAGCAAGGCCATTGCCGACGAGCTCGACATCTCAGTGCGCACGGTTGAGACCCATCGCAAGAACATCAAGAAAAAGCTGGGCATCGCCACCACCGCCGGCCTCACCCGCTATGCCATCGACAACGGCCTGGTCGGCCCTGCCGGCGACTGACCGTCGCCCATCGGCACCCCACCGCGTCATTCCACCCCCACCAGGTCATTCCCGCGAAAGCGGGAACCTCTGGTGTCCCGCACCCCCCCAAAAAAACAAAGGCCCGGGATCACGCCCGGGCCTTTGTCATTCACGTCCCTCACCGGCCTCAGTAGAGCACCGAAGGCAGCCAGGTGATCAGCTGCGGGAAGGCAAACAAAGTGATGATTGCCACGATCTGCAGGATCACGAAGGGCACGGCCCCGCGATAGATCATGCCGGTCGACACCTTCGCCGGGGCCACGCCACGCAGGTAGAACAGCGAGAAGCCGAAGGGCGGGGTCAGGAAGCTGGTCTGCAGGTTCACACCGACCATCACGCCCAGCCAGATCGGGTTGATATCGAGGGCCAGCAGCACAGGCGCGGTGATCGGGATCACGATAAAGATGATCTCGAACGTGTCGAGGATGAAGCCGAGCAGGAACATGATCAGCATGACGATGATCATGGCGCCGATGGCTCCACCCGGCATGCTCGAGAGGAACTCATGCACCAGGTTGTCGCCGCCCATCATGCGGAAGACGATGGAAAACACCGCCGCACCGAACAGGATGATGAACACCATCGAGGTGATGGTGGCGGTCGAGATCACCGCCTGGCGCAGGATGTCGAAGCTGACCTTGCGCCGCAGCAGAGCCAGGATGATGGCGCCCACTGAGCCGACCGAAGCCGCTTCCGTCGGTGTGGCAATGCCGCCCAGGATCGAGCCGAGCACGGCCACGATGAGCAGCAGCGGCGGCAGCAGGGCCACGACCACATCGCGGGCCAGGGTGGCCTTTTCGGCTTCGGGCACCGGCGTTGCCGGGCAGCTCTCGGGATCGGTGATCGCCTTGAAGATCATGTAGGCCGCATAGAGCCCGACCAGCAGCAGGCCTGGGATGATCGCCCCGGCGAACAGCGCGCCCACCGAAACCGGCTCCGGCGCGAAATTGCCCTTGGACATCTGCACCTGGGCATTGATGCCCGAAAGCATGTCGCCCATGAAGATCAGCACGGTCGAAGGCGGGATGATCTGCCCCAGCGTTCCCGATGCACAGATCACGCCCGAGGCGAGTTTGGGATCATAGCCCGCCCGCATCATCGCCGGCAGCGAGATCAGCCCCATGGTGACCACGGTGGCGCCGACCACGCCGGTCGACGCGGCGAGCAGTGCGCCCACCACGATCACCGAAAGCCCGAGGCCCCCCCGAAGGTTGCCGAACAGCTTGCCCATGGTGAGCAGCAATTGCTCGGCAATGCCCGAGCGCTCCAGCATCACGCCCATGAAGATGAAGAGCGGCACCGCCACCAGCACTTCATTGGTCATCAGGCCAATATAGCGCCCGGCGAGCGAACCGTAATTGGACGGGTCATAGACACCCAGCCACCAGCCGACGAGACCGAAGATCAGCGCCGTACCGGCCAGCGAGAACGCCACCGGAAAGCCCAGCATGAGGACGCCGATGACGCCCAGGAACATCAGGCCGGAGAGGATTTCTCCAAGCAATACCGGATCCATTTATGCAGTCTCCCCGGACGGGTGTTCGGCGCTGTCGTCCCGGTAGCGCAGGTCGGGCGGCAACAGGTCTTCCTTGCCGCTGAGTACGAGAATGGCGCGGGCCGCCATGGCCAGACCCTGCAGGCCCACCAGCACGGCAAACACCAGGATGAAGCTCTTGAGGATGAACAGGCCCGGCATGCCGCCGATATTCGCCGACCCCTCGTAATAGCCCCATGAGCGGGCGACCGCGGGGTAACCATAGGTCCAGACCACATAGACAAAGGGCAACAGGAACAGCACCACCCCGATCAGGTCGGCCCTGGCCTTCCAGCGCACATCGGCCGGGCGGTAAAAGATATCCACGCGCACATGGTCATTGCGCATCAGCGCAAAGCCGGCGACGCCGGTAAACATCGCCCCGGCCAGCCATACATAGAGATCCTGCACCCACAGGACCGACATGCTGAAGAAGTAGCGCTGCACGACAACCGTGAAGCAGACCAGCACTGTCGCCAGGGCCAGCCATGACAACACCTGGCCGACAATCCAGTTCAGACCGCTGATCACGCGGACGAACCCTGCCAAGATTTGCATCAGAAATCCTCCCGCCCGCCTGTTCTTGTCAAAATTGCGGACAAATGGACGGATAGGACAAAATAGGTTCGGCGCACAACAGCGCGGCCCCCAAACCCCGGGGTCAATCGGGCAAAAACCCGTAAAAATGGGTATGCGAGGGTCTGACGCGACAAATTTTTCTGACTAGGGGGATTAAACCGGCGTCTGGGGTGTTGGTGTCGGCAGGGGCGTCAGAGGGCGTCCCGCACAACCGGAGGATGTCCCCGTGAAACTCGCAACCGCTCTGGGCGCTGTCGCCGCCCTTGCCCTGTTCGCCGCTCCCGCCTTTGCCGCCGATTATCTGGGCGGGGTGGTCAAGTCGACCGATATCGGCGGCAAGATGGTGCTGACAGATGCCAATGGCATGACGCTTTACACCTTCGACAAGGACGCGGTCGGCGTGTCCAACTGCTACGACACTTGCGCGGAAAAATGGCCGCCCCTGTTTGCCGAGGCCTCTGATACGGCCGAGGGCGATTTCACCATTGTCGAGCGCACCGATGGCACCATGATCTGGGCCTATAAGGGCTGGCCGCTCTACTACTGGGTCGAGGACATGGCTCCCGGCGACATCAAGGGTGACGGTGTCGGCGGCGTCTGGCATCTTGCCATCGAGTGATCCCGTCCTGACTGACCAGGATATATGAGGCGATCGGCGTGGCCGACTTTGTCGATGAGATCCAAGCCTGCGTGCCGGCCCTGCGCCGCTACGCGCGTGCGCTCACCCGCAATCTCGACCGCGCCGACGATCTGGTGCAGGACTGCCTCGAACGCGCCATTGCGCGCCGGGGCCTGTTCCAGCCGCGCGGCCCGCTGCGCCCCTGGCTTTTCACCATCCTGGTCAATCTGCACCGCAACAGCATCCGGGCCGAGCGCCGCCACGGCACGCCGGTCGACCTCGACACAGCGCCCGAACTGGCGGTACCGGCGCCCCAGCCCGGTCATATCGCGCTTGCCGAACTGGCCCGCGCCATCGAAACCCTGCCCCTCGACCAGAAGGAGGCCCTGCTGCTGGTCACTATCGAAGGCCTGGCCTATGCCGAGGCAGCCCGCATCCTGGGCATTCCCACTGGCACGCTGATGAGCCGGCTGGGCCGTGCCCGCGCCGCCTTGCGCGCGCTCACCGGCGCACCGGCCGAGCCGCATCTGAGGACCGTCAAATGAGCGAGATCACCCGCGATCAGCTGATGGCCTATGCCGACGGGCAGCTCGAACCGGCCCAGCGCAGCGCCGTCGAGGCTCATTGCGCGAGCAATGCCGAGGCCGCCGCCGAACTGGCCGCGCTGATGCGCCAGTCCGATGCCATCCGCACCCTGTTCGCCCCGGCCGCCGCCGAGCAGGTGCCGGTGCGGCTCGATCCGCATCGTCTGGCCAGCGCCGCCCGCCGCCGCCAGGGACAATTCTGGGCCCGCGCGGCCATGATCCTCATCGTGCTCGGTATGGGCGTGGCCATGGGCTGGCTGCTGCGTCCCGGTCCCGCCGGTCCGGCGCTGCACGAAAGGCTGATCGCCAATGCCGTCAGCGCCCACACCGTCTATGTCGCGGAAAATCGCCATGCCGTGGAAGTGGCGAGCACGGACAGCGACCATCTCTCGAGCTGGCTGTCCAACCGCCTCGACACCGGCCTCGCCATGCCCGATCTGTCCGCAGAGGGCCTCACCTTCCTCGGCGGACGCCTCCTGCCGGCCCCCGACGTCCCGGGCGGCCGCGCCGCCCAACTCATGTACGAAAACCCGTCAGGAGAGCGCCTGACGCTCTACATCACGCCGGCCACCGGCATTGACGGTCCGGACTACGAAACCGTCCCCTTCGGCGCCGACAACGCGCTCTATTGGGCCAGCGACGTCATCACATGCACCATTGTCGGCCCGCAGCCGCCGGAGGCGCTGGCGGGCATCGCCAATGCCGTCTTCAGCCAGCTGACGCCCAGCCAGTCCGATCAGCCGGCATATAGAGGATAGTCCCCCGGTGCCCGCCCTCGTGGTTCGACAGGCTCACCATGAGGTCTCAAGAGTACCCGCAAACCTCATCCTGAGCCCCAGTAGACCTCATCCTGAGCCCCAGTAGACCTCATCCTGAGCTCGTCGAAGGTCGAGGTCATGGCACCGCTGAAACGCAGGTAGACCTCATCCTGAGCCCGTCGAAGGACGAGGCTGTGGCACCGCTCAAACCGTCTTCGGCGCGTTGCGCGGCGGAATGTCGTTCGAATAGATATTGTGCAGTCCGACATTGAGAATATCCCGCTCCCCGCATAGGGCCATGGTGGTGTCGATCTCCTTGCGGATGATCTCCAGCACCCGCGTCACGCCCGCTTCTCCGCCGGCGCCCAGGCCATAGAGCATGGGCCGGCCGATAAAGGTCGATTTCGCCCCATAGGCCAGCGCCTTGACCACGTCCTGCCCCATGCGCACGCCGCTATCGAGATAGACCTCGGTCCTGCTGCCGACGCGATCGACGATTTCAGGCAGGACGCGAATGGTTGAGGGCGCGCCATCGAGCTGCCGCCCGCCATGGTTGGAGACGACGATCGCATCCGCCCCGTTGTCCACCGCCGCCTGCGCATCATCGGCATCGAGCACGCCCTTGACGATCACCGGCCCGCCGAAGCGCTCCTTGATCCATTTGACGTCGCCCCAGTTGAGCGTCGGATCGAACTGGCTGGCCGTCCAGGCCGAGAGCGAGGCCAGGTCGTGATCGCCCCCCACATGGCCCACGATATTGCGGAACGTGTGCCGCTTGGTGCCGAGCATGCGCAGGCACCACAAGGGGTGCTGCATCATCTGCCAGACCGAATAGGGCGTGAACTTGGGTGGGGTCGACAGCCCGTTCTTGATGTCCTTGTGGCGCTGCCCCAGGATCTGCAGGTCCATGGTCAGCACCAGCGCCGAGCACCTCGCCGCCTTCGCCCGGTCGATCAGCCGGTTGATGAAGTCACGGTCGCGCATCACATAGAGCTGGAACCAGAACGGGGCCGTAGTGTTCTCGGCAATATCCTCGATCGAACACACGCTCATGGTCGAGAGCGAAAATGGAATGCCGAACTTTTCCGCCGCCCGCGCTGCCTTGATCTCGCCGTCGGCCGTCTGCATACCGCCGGTCGCCGCCGGCGCGATGGCGACCGGCATGGCGATTTCCTGGCCCAGCATTTTCACCTTGAGATTGCGTCCCTCAAGGTTCACCGCAACCTTCTGGTTGAGCTTGATCTTGGCGAAATCGCTCTCGTTCTCCCGATAGGTGCCCTCGGTATATGAGCCGCTATCGGCATAGTCGAAGAACATCTTGGGCACCCGGCGATGCGCCAGCCGCTTCATTTCCTCAACGGTCAGAACCTTGTCGATGGCGGTCATGTGCAGGCGCTCCGGTCTCAGACCCGGCCTGCCTAGCAACTAACATGTTAGTCGTCAATGCACCCTTCGGCAGCAGTCACGCCGCGTCCCGCACGGATACTACCAGTTGCTTGCCGAGTACGCGCAACCCGGCCTCGAGACTATGCAGTTTCGTATTGTGATAGGGGTCCAGCATGCGCCGTACCTCCCCTTCCTGCTTGCCCAAGCGCCTGGCAACCTCCACGCGTGTCAGGCCGCCGGAGCGAAAGGCCTGGACAAAGGCAATCTTGACGGCCACCGTTGCAGAGACTGACACGGCTTCACCGGACTGCGCCGCAGCCACCGGCAGGGGCTGATGGTCCTGGACATAGGTGAGCAAGGCGACCTCAAGGGCATCGGCGGCGTTGACCAGGGCCTCGCTCTTCGTCGGCCCTCCGGTTATGGCTTCGGGCACATCCGGAAAGGTGACCAACCAACCATCACCATCACGCTGAAATCGGGCAAAGTAGCTATTCATACGCGTCTCCAGCCAGTCCAGACCCAGTTGCTTGCGGATGACCTCTCCATGGTCGGCGTGATTTCCCCGGATTTGACGACCGAGAACTTTCCATTGCAGCGGACAACACAATGTCCACCTTTGCCGCGGGCCATATCGATCGCGATCGTCAATCCACGTGACTTGGCATCCTTGCTCAGCAGCCTCAGCAATTGCTCGCGCTTCATCGTCTCGCCCCCAAGACACACGCACAATCGCACAAAAATGTACGACCATCAAGGCCTGTCGGCGCCCCGCCCCACGACCAGTGTCGCAAAGATCACCATGAACCCGAACACCACCATGCCGCCGGCCAGCACATGCGCATGCTCCCATTGCAGCCGTTCGACAAAGTCATAGATGGCAATCGAGAGCACCTTGGTCTGTCCCGGAATATTGCCGCCAATCATCAGCACCACGCCAAACTCGCCCATCGTATGGGCAAAGGCCATGATGGCGCCCACGAGATAGCCCGGTCGCGCCAGCGGCACGGCAATGCGCCAGAAGCGCTGCAGCCGCGAAGCGCCCAGTGTGTCGGACACTTCCAGCACCTCTGTCTCGATGGCAGCAAAGGCGTTGCGCAGCGGCTGCACCATGAAGGGCAGCGAGGCCACGACCCCGCCGATCACCAGGCCCGCAAAGGAAAAGGCCAGCGTCCGGGCGCCCCAGAACCCCGCGAGCCAGCCGCCCGGCCCGTTCGGGCCCAGGGCCAGCAGCAGGTAAAATCCGAGCACGGTCGGCGGCAGTACCAGCGGCAGGGTCACCACCGCCCCCACAATATCCCGGCCGGCCGACTTCCCCTGCGCCAGCCACCAGGCCAGGGGCGTCGCCAGGCCGATCAGCATCACCGTGACGCAGAGCGCCAGTGCCAGCGTGAGGCCAATGGGAGAAATGAGCGCGCTAAAATCCATGAAGTCGTTCTACCACCGGGTCATCACCCGCCCCACTGGGATGTGCTTGTCTCGGACGCTCGATGTCGCCACCTGCCGCAGATGGACGGTCTGCCGCCTCCCTCCCCTTGATGGGGAGGGATTGAGGGTGGGGTGACGGGAGCCACGGCACTTCCAAATTTAACACGGTCCCACGTGGATGAGCCAAGCCTTACGGCACCGAATAGCCCGCCGCCTCGATCACCGCCACGGCCGCTGCGCTGCGCAGAAAATCGAGAAAGGCGATGGCCGCCGCATTGGTCTCACCCGCCTTGAGCAACACCGCGCCCTGGGAAATCGGCGTATGCAACTCGGCCGGAACCAGCCACTGGTCGGCCTCGCCCAACACCTGGCTGGCCGCCACGAAGCCGAGTTCGGCATTGCCGCTTTCGACAAATTGCAAGGTCTGGGAAATGTTCTCGCCCTGAACCAGTTTGGGCGCCAGTTGATCGTACAGGCCCAGCGCCGTCAGGGTCTCCACCGCCGCCTTGCCATAAGGCGCGGCCTGGGGGTCGGCGATGGCCAGTTTGGCATAGTCGGCGGTGAGGGCGGCCTCACCGTCGCCGAGGTCGCGCCCCGGCCCGAACAGCGCCAGCCGGCCCTCGGCATAAACGAAGAAACTGCCCTCGACGGCAAGACCTTCGGCGATCGCCTTTTCGGGGCGCTCGGTGTCGGCCGCCAGGAACACCGCAAAGGGAGCCGCCTGGCTGATCTGGGTATAGAGCTGCCCGGTGGCCCCGAAACTGAGTTCGAGCTGATGCGCGCCGTCTGCCTCGAACAGGGCCTCGAGCTCTTCCGCTACAGCCGTAAAATTGGCCGCCACCGCGACATGGGCCGTCTCGGCAAAGGCGGGGATGGCAGTTCCGGCCATCAGAACGAAGGCAAGGGCAAGGCGGGTCACATTGGGCTCCGATATGGTCGTGCGACCATATCGATGACCGAAACGCCACGCAGAGGCAAGCGTTATGTTTTCTTGGACATATCGTCGATGAGAACCCGCAGGGTGGCCACGTCCTCTGCGAGTGCGGCCTGGGTGTTGGCCTGCATCATCCGATAGCGCGTCAGCACCGCCTGCCCCAAAGGCGTAAGGCTTGCGCCGCCCTGCGCCGCCCCGCCCCGGCTCGACAGCACCAGCGGCGCTCCAAAACCGCTATTGAGCGCCTGCACCAGGCCCCAGGCACGCTTGTAGCTCATGCCCATGGCTTTGCCGGCAGCGGCGATCGACCCGGTCTCGGCAATCCCCTCAAGCAGATCCGCCCGCCCCGGCCCGATATAGGCGGTATCGCTGAGAACCACGCGCAGATGACCGAGGCCGGACGCGGGAACAGGTTTTGTCATCGTCCGACCACCTTCCAGATCACAGCGCCGCCCTCGGGCCTGACCCGAGTGCCACTGCCCACGCGCCCCTGACTATCAGCCAATGCCCAGGGTCGTTCCCGCGAAAGCGGGAACCTCTGTTTGTGCTGAGTTAAATTTGTAGCGCAGATTCCCGCTTTCGCGGGAATGACTCCGTGGTGGCGGAGAGCCAATCCCTACCCCCGCAGCGCACTCGCTTCCCTGGCCAGCGCCTCGATCCGGGCGAAGTCGCCGCTCGCCAGCGCATCCGCCGGCATGATCCAGCTGCCGCCCACGCAGATCACATTGGGCAGGCCGAGATAGGTCTTTGCCTTGGCCGGGTCGATGCCGCCCGTCGGGCAGAAGGTGATGTCGGGCAAGGGCGAGGCAAAGGCCTTGAGCACCGGTGCGCCACCCAGCGCTTCGGCCGGAAAGAATTTTAGGAACGAATAGCCCCGTTCGGCGGCGGCCATGGCTTCGGTCGGGGTGCCGATCCCCGGTAGCAGCGGGATGGCAACATCCTCGGCCGCATCCAGGAGGCGGGGCGAGGCGCCGGGCGACACCATGAACCGGCATCCGGCATCCACCGAACTCTTCATATGCGCGCCATTGCGGACCGTCCCCGAGCCGACAATCGCGCCGGTGACCTTGGCCATTTCTTCCATCACCTTGAGCGCGTTGGGGGTGCGCAGCGTCACCTCCAGCACCGGCAACCCGCCGGCGACCAGAGCCTCGGCCAGTGGCCGGGCCTGTGCCACATCGTCGAGGATGATCACCGGAACGACCGGGGCAAGCGAGAGGATGGATCGGATGGCGTTGGCGTCCTGCGGCATGACAAGTCCTCGTCGTGAGAAGTTGGTTGCAGGGTTAGGCGGATGACGAATTTCCTGCAAGGCCATTCATTGAAATGAAACTCAAAAATACCTAGGTTCCCGGCAAAGAGGCGGGGAGGCCCCCATGGTTCAGACGATCAACGCGGTAACCCCGCTGGCCGAGGCAAGGGCCATCCTGGCCGACAGTTTCGACCTCAATTATTCCAAGGCCGTGGAGCGGGCGACCGACAAGGTCTTCGACCGCGTCAAGGACAAGATCCCCGAAATCGAATGGCCCTTCTATGCGCCGCTGATCTTTCAGATCAATCGGCTCAAGAAGGAGAAGGACGCGGTCATCCTCGCCCATAACTACCAGACGCCGCAGATCTATCACGGCGTTGCCGATGTGGTGGGCGACAGCCTGCAACTGGCCATCGAGGCCACCAAGGTGCGCCAGTCGGTGATCGTGCAGTGCGGCGTGCACTTCATGGCCGAGACGTCAAAACTGCTCAATCCCGACAAGACGGTGCTGATCCCGGATAGCCGCGCCGGCTGCTCGCTGTCCGAAAGCATCACCGCCGAAGACGTTCTGGCCATGCGCGCCCAGTATCCCGGCGCGCCCGTCGTCACCTATGTCAACACCTCGGCAGCCGTGAAGGCCGTTACCGATGTGTGCTGCACGTCGTCCAACGCCCTGGACATCGTCAATCGGGTCGAAGGTGACACGGTGATCATGATCCCCGATCAATACCTGGCCGCCAATACCGCCAAGAAGACCAAGAAGAAGATCATCACCTGGGCAGGCGCCTGCGAGGTCCACGAAACCTTTACCGCCGAGGATATTTCCGAGCTGCGCCACGCCTATCCCACGGCCAAGATCATCGCCCACCCCGAATGTCCACCCGAGGTCATCGACGCCGTCGACTTCGCCGGCTCGACCGCAGCGATGATCGATTGGGTCAAGACCACCAAGCCACCGCGCGTCGTCATGGTCACCGAATGCTCCATGTCCGACAATGTGGCCAGCGAGACCACTGGGGTGGATTTCCTGCGCGGCTGCAACATCTGCCCGCACATGAAGCGCATCAATCTCGAAAATGTGCTGTGGTCGCTCCACACCATGAGCGAAGAGGTCACCATCCCCACCGACATCATCGCCCCCGCCCGCCGCGCCGTCGAACGCATGATCGAGCTGAGCCGCAAGGGCGACTGAGCCGCCGTGCACGCGATCCCCACCTCCCCCTCGAGGGGGGAGGCAAGCAAAGCTTGGCGACGCTCGGAGGGGCTGCCGCCAACCACGCTCGCGTGTGATCAGTCCAAACGAACCTATCCCGGCCGCCGCACCACAAGGTCAATCTCCACCAGCGCCCCCACGGCCAGCGCCGTCACGCCCACAGTCGTCCGGGCCGGCAGCTTTCCCGCCTCGAAATAGCCCGGCCAGATGGCATTGAACGCGGCATAATCGCGCTCGAACTGGGTGAGATAGATGCGGGCCATGACGATATGCTCGAGCCGCAACCCAATACCGCCCAGCACGATCTTGAGATTGTCCATCACCCGCCTGGTCTGGGCCTCGATGCCCTCGGGCAGAGGCGCATCGGGCGCATCGGGATCGGTGGGCATCTGCCCGGTGACGAACACCAGGCCATTGGTCTCGACGGCGTGGCTGAATGGGGCGACCGGGCGGGGGCCGGTGGTGATCATGTGGTGCAGAATGTCGGACATTGACCGGTCCTGTTCCTTTTTGCTGTGACGCTGCGCGAAACGATAACAGTCCGCTAACCGAATGCCCATGCTTGCGCAGGCGCCGGCGAAGGCGCACACTCCCTGCGTGATGCGCACGGTTTTCCCCCTGGTGATCGCTGTCCTGTTGTCGGCCCTTGGGCCTGCGCCCCTGGTCTTTGCCCAGTCCGGCGGCTTCAGCGTCACCCAGTCGAGCCAGATGGATGCCCTGTTTGCAAGGCTTTCCGCCGCCACCGATGAAGCGGAGGCCCGTGCTATCGCCGACGAGATCTGGCAGATCTGGACCCACCCGGACGACACGGCTATCGCCGCCCGCATGCAGGACATCATTGCCCAGAGCGGCTTTGCCGGCCCGGCCAGCCAGATGCCGCTCATTGATGCGCTTGTTGCCGATTATCCAGATTATTCAGAGGGTTGGAACCTGCGCGCCACCGCCCATTTCCTCAATGGCGCCTATGAAAAGTCGCTCCTCGACATCGAAGAAACCCTCAAGCGCGAACCCCGCCATTTCGGCGCCATGGCCGGCCGCGCGCTGATCTATCACACCCAGGGCAAGAGCGAAGAGGCCATGAAGGCCATTCAGGAAGCTCTTGAGATCCACCCCTTCCTGCCCGAGCGCGGCCTCTTCCCCGACCTCGGCCCGCCCCCGATACGCAGTTGAAATCAATAGGAAATCCCAACTCATGAGCGAAGGCGACTACACCGTAAAGCGCGAGGAGGGCCCCACGCGCGGCCGCTATGTCATCGCCCTGGCCCCCGGCGCCGAAGCGGAAATGACCTACAAGAAATCCGAGGACGGTATGATCATCATCGATCACACGGGCGTCCCGCCCGAATTCGAAGGCCGCGGCATTGCCCTGCAACTGGTCAAGGCCGCCATCGCCGACGCCCGCGCCCAGAACTTCAAGATCAAGCCCGTCTGTCCCTATGTCGTGGTGCAATTCCGCCGTCATCCGGACTGGTCGGACCTTCTCGCCTGAACCTCAATAGCCGTAGCGCACCCCGTCGGCCCCGTCGGCCGTCAGTTCCGCCAGATCGTCCCAGGCAATGCGGGCGGTGGGCGAGCCATAGGCATAGGCGGCCACTTCATAAGGGCCGAAAGTCACCACCAGGTCATAGGGGTCGGACAGGTCCCAGCGTTCGGGGTTGATGACCACCTCGGCAATATCCTGCGGATCGTCCAGCATCAGGAATGAACCATGCTGCGCCCGCAGGGCCGCAGTGACCTTCTTGAGCAGCGCGCCTTCCCAGCCGGGCTTGTCGAATATGTCGGTCGCCACCACTTCCCGCTCTTCGTCGCTCAACCAGTGGAGGAAAAAGGTCATGCCATTGCCATGGGCAGCGCCATGGCCATACCAGTAGGTGGTGACATCCAGCGTAATGCGCCGGCCGGTCGAAGTGTCGGAAACGCCCATCGACACATAGGTGTCGCTGGTTTCGTCAACCGCCCCCGGATCGCCAGAATCGGCCGGAATATCGGACAGCGCATAGGACTTTTCGGCAACGAAATCGTTGAACGCCGCGTGGAACGGAACGGTGCCATCCAGTTGCGGGTAACTCACCTCGTGGCGTGCCACCGGCCAATAGGATTCGGGATTTGCCGCCTCATAGGGGTCAGGCAAGGCCGCGTAACGGCTGGTTGGATAATAGCGGTACCCGTCGATGATCCGGCTGGTCTCGAGCACCCGCGAGCGGTCCGAGAACACATCGATCAGACAGGAAAGACCGGCCTCGGAATAGGCACCCGAGCTCAGGGGGCGTGCGCCGGGGCTGCAGGCCTGCTGGGCAAAGGCCAGCCAGCGCCGCTGGTCGCCCCGCATCTGCTCCCGCGCCGGTTCGGACAGCCCGCCCAGCGCCGTCTCATAGGTCAGGGCCAGCCGGTCGTCGGCCGCCGAAAGATCGGCATTGTCGCAAATGGCGCGCTCGAATGGGGTCGTGGCGCGCGTGCAATCGAAACTGGCCGCAAGCGCGATGGAAGCGGGCATGAACAATTGTCCGATGAAAAGCAGCCCGGCCGCGATGGCAATACGCATGTCCATGATCTCCCCGCAGTGAACCTGCGCCGAGATAAGCAGGCCAAACCCGCCGCTTCAACCCTGCCGGTTGCGTGAACTCTTGTGGAAGTCGCCCATTTCCCGATCGAAAACCACCACGCGATTGCGCCCCTGTTCCTTTGCGGCATAGAGCGCGGCATCGGCCATGTCGGTCGCGATCTCAAGACCGTCCCCGGCTTCGGCCATGCAGGCGCCGATGCTGGCCGACATGGCAATCTCGCTTCCGTCGGCCATGAGCAGCGGGCCATCGTTGATCGCCGCCAGCACCGCATAGGCCATGGCCCTCAGCACATTGGACGAACTCTCGGGCAACAGCACGATGAACTCGTCCCCGCCCCAGCGGGCGCAGGGATTGGCCGGACCGACGACCTGAGCGATACGCATGGTCATATCATTGATCACCGCATCTCCGGCGGCATGGCCGAAATTGTCGTTGATGCCCTTGAAACGGTCGATATCGACAAGCAGCAGCCCATAGGCGCCTTCGGGGGCGGCTGCGGCATGGGCGGCAGAGAATCCGCGGCGATTGAGCAGGCCGGTCTGGCCATCCATATTGGCCAGCCGCTCGAGGTCCGCGGTGCGCTCGCGCACGCGCGCTTCGAGTTCACTGGTCTGCACATCGACCGCCCCTGCCATGTCGGAAAAGGCCGTCGACAGCCGGTCGATCTCGTCCCCGCCCGTGCCGCCCAGGGCCCGCGCTGCCGGATAATCGCCGGACCGGGCCCGGCGAACCGCGGTTTCGAGCACGAAGACCCGGTCCAGGACGGATCGCTTGAAGACCAGCATCAGCACAAAGGCCGTTATGCCCATCACCGCGATCAGCAGCGCCCCGATGGGCAGGAACAGGCGCTTGTCGATGATGGCATCCACATCCATCAATGTGACATTGAACCAGCCGAGCCGGTCGAGATAGCCGGCGCCCACAAGCACCTGCTTGCCCTCGATGGTCACGAAGTCGGAAATGACCTGCACCTCGGAACTTGCCACCCGGTCGAGCAGGCGCTCCAAGACCTGCCGGTCCGCCTCGCTATCCACCAGCGAGAACACGGTACGCTTGTCGCTGAGGCTTTCCGAAAGGCTGGCCAGGTTGACTAGGTCTTCGTCACGATGGGCCTGAATAAAGCCCTGGCGATCGACAAACATCGACGTCACCCCGGTCTGGGGGACGTTGACCACTTCCTGGATGAAGGCCGTCAGGTCAATGCCGGTGCCGAGGACGCCCAGCACATTGCGCCCCTCACGGATGACGCAGTTCATCCAGACCTTTGTGACCCGCAAATTGGCGTCATTGTCGACATTGAGATAGCACCCCTCCCCCAGCGCCTTGGCGGAAAAATACCAGGCATCGCGGGGGTTGTCGGCGCTCACGGCATAACGACGCTGGTTGCCGGCATAGGCATTGGCCGCATCGTTGAAATAGTAATTGCCCGAGCCATCGATGACGAAAAAGTAGGACCGGTCGGCAAAGCTCTGGCGAAAATGCTCGAGTTCGGCGATGCCGCGCCGCATCAGTGCCGGGTCATCCTCATTGCGGGCCCAGTCGCGAATGGCCTGGCTGCCGGCCAGCGTCTCGGCCAGCGAGACCTCGCGCACCAAGGCGCCCAGCCCACGATAGCGATCGTAGAGCACCTGCTTTTCGGCGAACAGCGTGCCCAGTTGGATGACCGTGCTATTGGCGATCCAGTTGAACGCCAGATAGGCCGGCGCGGCGACCACCGCAAATCCGGCCAGGACGAACAGCAATACCTTCAGCGACAAGGTATCGCCGATATGGCGCAACAGGGACGAAATCGGGCGACGCATGGGCGGTTGGATCAGTGAACAGGGGCCGATCCTCGGCCAGAACGCCTCAAGACTTTATTAAGATTGATGGCTTTTTGGACCCGGCTTGGACAGGAACGCAGCGATCGCGCTGATTTCCTCCTGACGGATTTCATGGCCGCCTTCATGCCAGGCCCGATCGACATCGGCGCCATTGGTCTCGAAGTAAGCGGCGAGGGTGCTGGTTTCCGGAGCCGGGGCGATCGGGTCCCGACGGCCTGCGGTGATCAGCACCTGCCGGCCGGAATAGTCGGCCGGTGCCGGTGAAAACGGGATCAGCGGATGCATGAGCACAACGGCATCGAAAAGCTGCGGCGCGGCGAACTGCACGGAGGCCAGGATATTGGCGCCGTTTGAATAGCCGAGCCCGATGACCTTGCCTTTGTGATCTGGCCCGATCTGGGCGCTGACGAATGCGCGCATGGCCTCGGTCCTCGTGGCCAGGTCGGCCATGTCATAGACACCCTCGCCAGTCCGGCGGAAATAGCGCAGGGCGCCCTGCTCGCTGACATCGCCGCGGGGCGCAATACGCCGGGCGCCCGGCAGCACCTGTGCGGCAAAATCAAAGAACTGGTTCTCGTCCCCGCCGGTGCCATGGAAGAGGAAGATCGTGGGAGACGCCTCGTGCTCTCCGTCAGCCTGCCTGAAATGATACGCGGACATCAAATTCTCCTGTACTGCCGGGAATATGGACAGCCGGAGGCATAGGGGCAATTGCGCTGTGCCGACACGGACCGTTGCCGATCCGGCAACAATGGCTCAGGGACGATAGCCCGCCAGAATGGCGAGACGCAGCGACTCGGCCACCGCCCGCGCGGCCGTCTCTTCGGCACCGATCTCCGATTCCTGGTCGGTCAGGCTCAACGTCGCATCCTGATAGGCCGTTTCTGCGCTGCGCGTGGCCTCGAGCAGAATCTCATCGCCCTGGCGGATCGTAACCGTTGCCTGCACGGCCTCGGCCTTGGGGTCGCGGATGCGGAACGGATCGGACTTGGGCGTATAGGCGCTGGCGCTGGACGCCCGCACCGTCAGCACGGGATCGGCTGCCCCGGCCGCGCCCGGAAAGGCCACGCGCAACCGGTTGAGAACGAGTTGTTCCATGCGGTTGGAGGGCGAAGCAAAATTGAAACGGATGGCTTCCGCGCCGGAGCGATCGCCATAGACCGGCGCCAGGCTCGTGCAGCCCGAAAGCGCCAGCGAGACCAGGCCGGCACCGAGAACCACGAGAAATCTTGAGCGTTTCATGGCGTCCCCTATAGGCCCGGCAGGCCGCCGGAATAGCCCAGATTGAGCCCCGAAGGTGCCTTGATGCGGAACGTTGCCGTGATCCGCGTGTCATTGGGTGAAGTATGGGTCGGCCCCGTCCGCGTCACCGCCCCGGCAATGTTGAGATAGCCATCGTCATAGGCAAGACCGCCGCCGACCTGCAGGAACTTGTTTGCCGCCAGGTCCCAATAGACATTGCTCGATACCGACCAATAATCGGCAAAGGGCATGGTCGCCTCAACCCCAACCTCATGCAGGTCTCGCACATTGCCCAGACCCGTCTCGGCCTTGGCATAGCGATAGTTGAAGGCGCCGGCCCAGCCGTCCTGGCTGTATTTGATGCCCGCACCGGCCCGCGCCAGCGCGAATGTCGTGGTGTCGACCTGCAGCTTGCCGCCAAGGCTGACGCTGTCCATCACCCTTCCATAGGCGCCCAGGACTGCGTAGGAGGCGGCGGAATCCAGGCCGGAATCGACGCCGGCATTGGTCAGGTCCGGCGTGGCAAAGACATTGGTCCCGGCCAGCTGGAACGATTGGCCGGCCACCAGCTCAAGATAATTGCCATCGTCCATGCTGGCGAGATACCGCCCGCCGACATTGAGGCGCAGGCCGGTTTCCTGCCGGTCGATGCCGGTGAAACGGTTGTAGCTGAACAGATTGGTGTCGTCGAAGACCACGCTCTGGGAGTCTTCATTGGTGATACCGGGGGCAATGCTGGAGGCATTGCGATAGACGATCTGCGCGATCGGCTCGACCAGATGCGTCATGCCGGGCGAGCCAGCAATGAGCGGATAGCGCACATCGAGCGCGGCGATGGGGGTCACGCCCCAGAGATCGCCCGCAGGCGGTGCGCTGGCCAGCGTGCTGTTGCCGTCATAGACCGCACCATCCAGCCGCGCGCCGAGGAACGGCGTGACCACCGCGCCACCGGCAATGAACTGGTTCTGCCAGCTGGCCTGGGCCATGCCGTGCATGCGGCTGCCGGCATAGCCGTGAACATAGGGCACGCCGCCCACGGTGCTGGCACTGTCGCGCACCCGCTGCACACCGAGAAGGCGGGCTTCGATATCCACCTGCCCGGCGCCCTCGGGCAGGGTGAAGGTCTTTTCGACCCGGACATTGGGAAGCGCCAGCCCTTGCCTTTCGACTTGTGCCTGGCTGGTATTGCCCAGGGCATTGAACTGCTGCACCCGGGCATCGAGATAGGTGTCGTCATTGAGATGGGTGACATAGACCTGGTTGATCGCAGCCTTCTGCTTGTCGAGGTCATAGTCATCGAAATAGGCGCGGTCGGTATAGACCGCGTAAGACGCGCCCACTTCCCAATCCTTGACCGGCACGAAATGGCCCGAGGCCTGGATAGCACCGCGCCAGTCGCGCACTGCCGGTCCGTAGGAGCTGAAGGCGTTCTTGTTGAACTGGTAGAGGCCGGAGGCCTTGATCCGGAACTGGCCGCCGCTGAACCGCTGGATCCATTCGGCCCCCAGCAGCCCGCCCTGCCCGGTCAGCAGCGTCGGGCTCAGGATCACGTCGGTAAACCGGCTCGAATAGACCGTGACCGGCACGGAAACCTTGAGCCCGTATTTGTCGTCGTAATCGAGTTCCGGGCGCGGCATGTCGTCGAGCGCTTCGCCACTCAGGTCCGGTAGCCACAGATAGGGCAGCCAGAGGACAGGCACACCCAGGAGCGCCAGGCTCGGTTGCTCCAGCGTTACCGAGCGGTCTTCGCGGTTATAGGTGACCTTGGCGGCGCTCATCGACCAGCCGATACGCCGGCCCTTGTCGTCAATACAGTCGCCGCACGGGGCGTAGTAGGCATTGACGAGGACCGATTGCAGTTCCCGATCATAGTCGAGGCTATCCGCCGTCACCAGCGAGCCATCGGTGCCCGTCAGGGCCAGCGACTGGAGGAAGACCTGGCGCATGCCGCCGGTCACCACCAGGCTGGGAGATTGCGAAATATTGCCGGCCGGGTCGCGCACCGTCACGCCGCCGGACATTTCGAGTTCCCCGACATTGCGGCGGAACACCAGGCTTTGTCCCTTGAGGACCCAGCCATCAGCCTTGAGCACGACATCGCCATAGGCGGTGATGGTATTATTGTTGGCGTCGAAGATCAGTTCATCCGCCTCGACGCCGGTCGGGCTGGACGGATCGATGGCCTGATTGAAGTAATTGGCCGGCACCAATCCCTGGGCGGAAACGGCAGTGATGCCCGCCGGGCCGAGCCCGGCAAGCATGGCAAGTGCCAAAGCTCCCCCGATCAGGTGGCGGTCAACTGGCCTCAAGACTTCTCCGCCTTTCTCTCGCGACGCCCTTGCGGGGCGAGGAAAAGGCGCCAATCGGCGCCGCCACTCGCACACAAAGATGCTCTGCCATTCCGGCAGTCCCATCAGATAATTAAAGTACCGACCATTCTGGTGACGGGCAATGAACAATCTGCAAACCGGGCCCGGCCCGCTGCCGGTTATGGCTGACAAGATGTTAATGGGCCACAATGAAAAAACCCGGATGGCCAGGCCATCCGGGTTCAATGGTTGCGGGAGCGCGCAATTGTCGCGCCCCTACATTCACGCTGGCGGCCTAGTAGATTTTTCTCGCCTGTCGGCTAATCAGACCGTTTTAGCTGCGGTGAGCACCCGAAACAACTGCGCCTTCGCTTGAACAAAAATCAGGTCATTCTCATCATTTACTAGAACCTTCGCACAAAGCTTTATGCCTGCGTGTAGGGGGTGCGCTCCGCCTTCATTGTCCGTTGAGCAATCGTCAACTACTGAAAAAACTCTGCCCACATCCGGAAGTTGGATATCCCGCACCTCGCGGGCAGTTGGAGCATAGACTTTCGCAAGAGCTTGGGGAGAGCCCTGCTGCGGCTCCAACTCCGACTTGATCGCAGCGAGTGCTGGCTCGTCTCCGTCTGCCAGACGCCACACTGACAAAGACCCTCCTGGCAGCAGATCAGCCTTCCTGATTAACGAACCCTTGGGTTTGCCCTTGTTGTAGTGCATTGGCTCGTAACCGGCTCGACAGATTCTTTCTTCGTCCCCGACTGGACCAGGGGACGCAGGATGCTGCGAAATGAGCTCCCGAGAGCAGAGAGCGGCGCACGTCATGCCAAATAGAACAACCGCTCTGCCACGCCAGCATCAACAACAAACCGGTGCACGGCAGTGTCGTCGATCACCGGAATGATCTTGGCCACGCATCTGGAAGGATTATCGTGCACAAATGAGCAGATAACCTCGCCGCGTCCAGAAAACTCTAGAGAAAATAGACTTTCGCGATCCAGAAGCCAACGCAAGGCAACGCGCCCATCTTCGTCAACCTCTACCTCCGGCAAGTGATCTTGGTGCAAAGCGAATGCAGACAGCACACGAGCGACGTCGGCCTGAATGGCGGCGGAGGGAGCAATAGCGCCCTCGATCCAACCATCCTGAAGACGGCCAAGCTCAGTGACGACATGGTCAGCGATATCGCTGCTGGGCGCCAGAATTGCTTCAGACTGTTGCGCTTCTCTCTTCCCGGAGCCTACGAACATATGAACCCGTGGCTGTGGGTTGCTCAACATTGAGCCGGTGGCACCGGACGTGCTACCGCCACCAAGCAAAACGGCTAAGCCTCCAGCTGCAATGTAACCTGCAAAGCGACCGAAGCTGGAGGATCGGATGGCGTGCGACGCCGTCGCAGTTGTATCCTGAAAGGTCATGTTAACCCTATGCCCGAAGCGATCGCTGGAGTGAGAAGCTTCTTAAGGAGCGACTTGTTCCGGATATGCATATTCTCCATACCGGAAACAAGCGCTTCGTTGTAATTTGCCCCAAGCCAACTGATTTGCCTAGGCGTCCGATACCGCATGTTCTGGAAGTTGGTTATCGCCACTTGGGCAGCGGCGCCGCGCTGAGCTGTCTCAGGGGTCGCGGTAAGGCCATCCACATTCAAGTGCACCAAAGTGGAAACAGGCGCCTGCCGGTCTTCGAACCAAGCCACATGGCTATGCCAAACCGGACCTGACTGGAATGCAAAATCAGCCAAGATGTCGCTTGGTTGGAGAAGTGCCCGCAAATCATACATCTGCTCATCGGCGTGCCAAAAGAAGTCATCACGAACCAGCAACACGAGCCCCGATACCTGCAGGTCTCCAAATCCGGCACCAACCAGTAGGCTGCAAAGGCGCGCCAAAAGCATATAGGCCTGGCCCGAGACCGCCACCCATCGCGTGTAGCGCCTGCAATCTACTGCGATTTCGCTCCCAGACACACGGAGCGACCATGCGGGTGTGCCATCTGGCCTCAAGAACGAGAACTCCACACCGGGAAGGTGATGGATGACCGGCCCTTGTGGCGTGACCTCGACGCTCATGGTTTGACCGCCATTCAGGGCCGGCAGTTCGGACTTGAAGTTTCTGTGGTTGTTTTGAACGAGATTGACCACATCCGGCGGGAGAGGCGCCGAAAAGACCACCTGGAACGTCACTCCGCTGACAGCATGTTCAGAATTTGCAGATTTGAACATCGCGTCCCCTGACTATGAGCCGCCCGCATCCCGGCAATCGGCTGCCTACCCGGCTTGCGACCGTCTGGCAAGATGATTCATGGATGATGAAGAAACGGTTCCTGCGGCACGGGAGCGCGCAATGATCGCAGTCCGAAAATCGTGCTGGCCGCCTGGAACGCCTTGTGGTTGTCTGACCGCATGACCCGCGTTCCCATTTTTGATCCGGCCAAAAATCCGGAAATCGCTCGCCTCCGCCGCGTCCTCGCACAGCTTGAGGCCACGCCTCTGGGCGCGCGCGAGCGCGAATGTGCTGATGTGCGGGAGCGGGACATTCGGATGCGGATAGAAGAATTGGAGAAGCGCTGATGTGCAACCTCTATAGCCACACGTCGAACATCGAGTCGATCCGCCGGATGGTGGGAGACTTCAAGCGCATTCACGACAATGTCGGCAACCTGGAGCCGCAGCCTGGCATTTTCCCCGACTATCCCGCGCCCATTGTCAGGAATACGCCGGAAGGCCGTGAACTGGCCAAAGTCCGTTGGGGCCTGCCATCGAGCCAGAAGGCGCTCTATGACGCGGCCAGCCGCCGCGCGGACAAGCTGCGCGAGAAGGGCAAGCCGGTCGACTTTGACAAGCTGCTGAAAATGGAGCCCGACAGCGGCACCACCAATGTACGGAACATCAAAACGGCCGCCGGCCGATGGAACCAGCATTGGAACCGGTGGATGGGCGTCGAAAACCGTTGCGTCGTGCCCTTCACCAGTTTTTCCGAATTCGACAACACAGTCGAAAACGGCCAGAAAAAGGGCGACACCTGGTTCGCCTTCGATGAGAGCCGTCCACTCGCCTTCTTTGCCGGGATATGGGTCGGCGGTTGGGAAGGCGTGCGAAAGATCAAGCTAGGGCTGGAAAAGGACATGGAGCTGTTCGGCTTCCTCACCTGCGAACCCAATGATGTCGTCGGGTCCATCCACATGAAGGCCATGCCGGTGATCCTGACAGAGCCCGAAGAAATCGAGACCTGGCTTACGGCGCCGAAAGAGGATGCCATTGCCCTGCAACGGCCCCTGCCCGATGGCGTGCTGGAAATCGTGTCGGTGGGGAAGAAGTCGGACCAGGCCTGACGCCTCACCCCCGATAGACGTCCCATTTCCATAACCGCCTGACCCCATTCGGTCGCCTGAGGCGCAAGGCCCCGATATCGAAGCGGGTCGGGATGTGGAAGCGAACGGACATATATCCCGAGCACTTGCAGCGGCCGCATCGGGACGGTGGCTCATAGACCATCATGTCCGGCCCCCAGATATCCACCACGTCCGTCGCCAGGAACGCGGTCTCGTTTCGGCAGGCGCGGCAGGTGTAGATGATCACCCTGCCCTCTTCGGCAGCGTGTTTCAGGCGATAGGCTTCAATCCGCCGGCGGCTCGGCGTCATGCTCATGGGTGACCTCGCGGTGTGCAAGGTCACGACTCATACTATGAGAACAAACGCGGAACAAGTGGAGCGACCCCGAGGGTTTACACCTCGCTGCCGGGCGGGGAGCCCGGTTGTCTCTCTAGACGGGTCGCATGATCGGGCTTGGGGAACGGCTGCTCCCGCAAGGTGCAGCGCCTGGCGAACCGAGGCTGCATGAACCGCAAATAGCGAAACTGACGCAGCACCAGTTGCTTAGCCCGGTGCCGATTGTCAATGAGGTGCCGCGCTTTGACCGATTGCCGCCGGCTGGTGTCGGTCATGATGATGTTGTGGAACACCTCGCCATCCAGTTCCCAAAAGGTTGAAACGTGCTCGCCGTAGAACTTGAAGCCGGCGGCCTGATAAACGGTGCCGAACAGTCCGCACCGCTCATCCGCAAAGGATTGCAGCCATCGCACCCGGGGATAGGCCCGGCGGATGAACTTGACGGCATAGCCAATGGCCCGGCTCTCGCTGTTTCGTGGGGCGCGATCGTCCAGCCACATGCGATTGAGTTCAAGGTAATCGCGATTACCGGTCCCGGGCACGATGGTGGCGCCCGAGGCCGGGTTCATCGCATAGCCAAACTGGAGAACACCCATAAGTTCGCCCTCGATGACCAGCCCGAGATGCACGTAGCTGGTATTGACGATCTTGTGGCTGTAGTGCTCCCGCGTGATGATCTCGTTGGCAAGGTCGCGTTCGATCTCGCGAACATCGAACACATCCGTTCCAAAACCGGTGACACCCGGCGCGCCGATGAGCACCGATTGCCCGGACAGCAAATAGCCCGGCGACTTGGCGCCAGGCGTCGATTCATAAGTCATTGAGAGGTTCACCATACAACCGGCGAGCCCGAAAGGGCGCAGGGCCGGTGTTACGGTGACGTGTATCGGGCCGGGTGAACGTTTGCCGACAGGACCCCGGCGAGGTGACGCGCAAGCGCGCCTCCCCTGCTATCCCCGCTTCAGATCGCGCATCTTGTCGCTCAAGGCGCGCACCTCGCGGCGCAGTTCTTCGATTTCGTCGGTCGTGCCGCGCAGCACGATGTTCAGCCTGTCGCCGATCTTGTTGTGCTCGACCACAGTCTGGTTGAGACCCTCGATGGCCGATGCCACCTGGTGAATGGAGGCCGGATCGATCGTGAGCGCGGCGATTTCCGCCTTGCCGCCCCCGGCCCTGCGATTGTTGACTACGGCCACCCCGACCGCGCTGGCGGCCGTCACCAGCCCGGCCAGAACGCCGATGATCGCCACCTGCGTCGGCGCCTCTAGTGCGAAAAACCAGTCCACGGCCGGCTCCTGATGGCTTGATAGGTATCGGCACCGGCCCGGCCGGCATTGAACACGTCGCCCGCCATCAAGACGAGGGCCAGCAGCATGGCCATGGGCGGGCCGTGCTGGTTGGTCGCCATCGCATATCCAGCTGCGATCGAGGAAAAGAGGCCTACGCCCATGACGGCCACGACACACCGAATCGGGGCCGATATGGCCGGCTGGTGTCCATTGAGCACCAGGGCGCCAATGCGCGCCGCCCCGAGCACAAGGCTGGCCCCAACCCAGACACCCACCGGCGCGATGGCTGAAAACCCGGAAAGCCCAGCCCGTTGAAAGGCGGTCGGCCAGATGACGAGATAGAGCCCGATCAGCACCATGGCGAGGCCTCCCAGCCATTCGGCGATGCGGAGCGGGATTTTCTCGCGAAAGCGCAGGAGGATCATGACGGCCGCCCGCAGCGGTCGAGCGCGTCATAGTGCTGGCTGAGGTCGATGACCCATTCGGCCGTGTCCGGATCGGCCCGCGCCGCATCCTCGAGCGCGTCGAGCGCCTGCCCGGTTGGTGCCGGCAGGTCAGGACAGACGCCGGTCAGTTTTACGGGTGCCTGCACGGTCGCGCAGCCGGCCAAGAGCAGTGTCGAGATCGCGGCCGTCAGAAGTGATTTGATCATAGTCATCGCGCGCCGCTTCGGCGGCCTCCCTTGCTTCGGTGCGGATGTCCTCGCGGCCCAGTTCGCGCTGGCGGCCGGTCCACCAGTCGATGAGCGCGGCAATCAACCGCGCCCACCAGGGCTCCCGGGCGCTCATGCGGCGCCGGGCTTGAGGATGGCATTGCGGGCCAGCGGATCGGTCAGGTCCTGGGCCGTGATGCGCCAGGGCAACCGCGCCTCGATCTTCTCGATGATCCCAGCCTCGCCGCCCATCCAGGCGATGAGCTTTGCCGGGCCGTGTTCGACGGCATAGCGCAGGGCATCGGCAAGGATCTGGTGCCGCAGGTCAAAGGTCAGTTCCTTGCCCTCAAGCGCCCCGGCCGCGACATTCACGCCGTGGCCGATGGCCCGGGCGAGCAACTGCTCGACCTGCTTGATCATCTGGTCGGTGATATAGGCCCGCAGCGTGGCCGGCACGAAGGACAGGGCCCAGGTCAGCAGCGCCCCGATGGCCGTGGCCAGAACGGTGCCGAGCAGCGTCAGGATGTCCCCAAGCCAGTCGCCCCAGGGCAGAGAAACCGTGGTGCCGTCCTGGGCAAAGGCCGAAACTGGCGCCAGGGCCACGATCAGGCTGGGCAGGCCGAGAAAAAGGGCGGCAAAGATCGCCGCCTGCTTGAGCAGTCGCATGGGTAGTCTCCTGTGATGTTGAGGGGTGGGTAGGCTTAGGCGGCGAGACGGCTGAGCGGATCGGTCGTCACGGTGAAGCAGGGGCAGGCCTTGGCGGCATATTCATTATGGCCGCTGATCTTGCGGATGCCCTTGTGCAGGCCGGTCAGGCGATTGCGCAGGTAAAGCAGCGAGGCCACCTGTTGCGGGGTGCGCGTATCCTTGGCGGTCTTGCCGTCCGCCGAGAGCCCGCCGACATAGCAGATGCCGATCGTGCCGGTATTGTGCCCGGCACAATGCGCCCCCACCTGCCCGACCGGGCGGCCGGACATGATGCGGCCGTCGCGATAGACGACATAGTGATAGCCGATATCCGACCAGCCGCGCTGCTTGTGCCAGGCACGGATATCGGCAACGGTAAAATCCTTGCCCTCCGGCGTTGCCGCGCAATGGACGATGATTTCCGAAATCGGCCGGGCCGTCGTCAGTAGCTGCAGGCTGTCGTCATTCGGCGGCAGATAGGCTGATCCGTCCGGTGGCGGGCTGCCAGTGATAACCGGCCCCGCCATGGCCGACTTGTCCGGCTCGGCCCGGCCGGGCTTGATCGGCGCCGCCTCCGCCTTGAGGGCGGTTATGGTCTGCCGGCCGGCAATACCGTCCATGACCAGTCCAAGCCGCTGCTGGGCGGCCAGAACTGCCTTTTCGGTGGCCGGGCCAAAGTCACCGTCGACCTTTAGAGCCAGTCCGTCGACAGCCCGGTTGATGAGAATTTGCAGGTCCCGCACGGCAGCACCGCGCGATCCCCGCTTGAGCAGCGTGGTCATTGGGATTTCTCCTGATGTTGGACAAAGAAAAACCCCGCCGAAGCGGGGTGGATTGACTCATCGCGTTTCAATCACGCCAATAGTGCGGGGAGATTGAGAATGAAATTTACCGCGTGCACTCTATTTGCGGCTTTAGGACTGACTTTCCCTGCAGTCGCAAGCGACTGGGACACATGGTCTGTCGGCATCGTCGGTGGGTATGTTCTACAGCAACAACGCGACATTCTTGGCAATGGGGTCGACCTTGACGGCGCGTACGTTGGCGTCCGCGTTGGCAAGTGGTTCGTCCAAGATGGGTTCGTTCGGGGAGCGGATGCCATCGCTGCTATTGGCGGCGCATACCGGCAATATACTGACGGCTCGTTGAGCGGAGTTAGAAAAGATCTGGCTTCGCTTGCGGTACGGGGAAAGATCGGCACGCTGATGGGTAACGGATTGGCATACGCCGCTATCGGACCAAAAGTGGTCGCGTCTCATAGCAAGTTTACTTGGGATAGTCCGCCGTACTTTGTTTCAAGCGATCGAGTTCTTGGGGCAACCTGGGCCACGGCTGCCGTAGGCATTGAATACAAGGTCTCTCCAAACTTCGGACTGGTGGGCGAAATCGAGATTTCCACCCGACTTTTTACCCCGGCGGATGTCTCCCTTACAAGTTATGCCGCAACAGCCGGCCTGAACTGGTACCTCGACTAGTCAACCGCCACGCCCTCCCAAAGTTCATCCACCGCCACATCCGCCGGCAGCGGGTCCATGGCCTCGATCGCGTTCGACTTGGCCCGCAGCCGCTCGATCTCTGCCCAGGCCACCAGGGCCGCGCTTTGGCGTGCCTGGAGCGCTTCGGGCCAGCCGGCTGGGTCGGCGCCGTATTGCATTGTCGCTGCCTGGCCTGCCGCCAGGGTGTTGCGCTGTTGATCCTCTGACATGACGAGGAGGATGCGCCGGCGGCACTCTGCCTTGATGCCGGCGATCTGTTGAGGCCGCTCGATGGCCGCAATGGCGGCGTCTAGGTCCAGGCTGGCAACGGCGACGATTGACCCGTCAGGCAGTTCAACCTGGTCGTCACCAATGAGCGTGGCGCCCGGTCCACAGACCGCAAAAACGGCGCGCGACAGGCAGGCGATATTGGTCATGGCGTAATCTCCGTTAAGACCCACGAGCAGCCTTTGAGGCCGAACGTCGCATCGAAGCCGCTCGTGGCGTCGTCGCTGGGATCGAGCCATGGGCGAATGACCCAATTGCCGGAGGCGTTCTTCTGGCTGGCCGACAGCTCCCCAATGATCGGGAGCTGGCCGATCAACACCTCGCCTGATTGAATTCCGTTGGTCGAACCCAGATTGGAACCCGTCACGCCATCGAAGACGACATAGGTGCCGGCGCTATTCTGGTAGCTGAAAGTCAGGACACCGCTGGCGTCATTGTCGGTCCCGTTCTGTGTGACCTCATATCGGGCATAGGCCGAAATCAGCAGGATCGAATTCGGAACGGTCGGCGTCACCGTAATGGTTGGGCCTATGGCGGCCCCTGGCGCGGAACCGGGGGTCCATGACCGCGTGTAGGTCGTGTTGTTTTCGCCCCTGACGATCTTGTGGGTGAAGCCTGGTCGGGTGCTGATCTGGACTTCTGCCCACGCCGTAAACGCGCCCCCACCACCGGAAGAGTCGTCGACGCGAACCATCAACGGAATGCTGTTGGACAGCGAGACATATTGGGTTCGCTGTCCGTTTGAAGTGAGCTGCAGGCCCACGGCATCGTATGACGGCGTGCCTGGGATTACCGGCGCCCCTATTGCCGAGTCGGAGAACGCAAAGAACTGCGTCCCTTGAAGGGTGTCGAGGTCCGCCGCCGTTGGGCCATGGCCACCCAGCCCAAAGGCGCCGACAATTAGGCCTCGGCCTGAAGTGGTGTCGAGCTCATTGGCCTGCTTCTGCGCGACATCGAGCGTTGTGCGCATGGCCGCGAAATTGGCGTCGTCGAGCAGCGCAAGCACATTCGCCGAAAAGCCTGTCGCAAGGGCCGAACGGGCCGAGGCCGGAAAGTCGGTCAATGCCAGGGTGCCGGCGCCATTGCCATAGGGCAGCTTGTTTGCCGCTAGGCTCAGCCCGGTCAGCGCCAGGACATTGCCATTGCCCAACTGGTTGAGCAGCTGCACCAGCTTGTCCGAAAACACCCCTTCCTCGTTGCGCGCCAGGTAGTTGAAGGCCTTGTTGGACGCGGTTGCGCCCTGCCAGGCCGAAACACCCACGGCGGCGGTGTCGCTGGTCGGGTCCGATGCCAGTTGCATCTGGCCGACGCCTGGAATGGAGATGACCGAACCGGCCTTGTAGCCCTTGAACAGCGTGCCGGTGCCGGTGATGGCGGCCGAGCCGTTGGTGAAGGTCACGGTGCCGGCATTGTTGGCGGCAAAGATGCTCATGCATGTCTCCCGAAGCGGCCGACGACTTCGACGGCATAGGTGGCTGAATAGTCGGTGGGGTCGCTGTAAGTGGGCGGGTCGGTGCCGTCCCACTTGTGGCGCTGGTATTGCGGCGCGCCCGGACCAACCAGAATTCCGGTTGTTCCGCTGCTGACCTTCCGCCCCGGTGAAGACGTCGGAAACCACACCGGTTGCGCTGTCGACCCCGACCCGCCATAGCGGTTCTGCCCGCCTTTGCTGTCGGCAAGCGACTGAGGGTTGCTGTCGCCCCAGCTTCTGAACCCGCCGCATTGCCCGGACACCGACTGATCCAGCCGCGCAACCAGATTGCCGCCGGTGATGTAAATCGACAGGCCCCGAGAAAAGCCGGTGGCCGCCTCGAGCTCCATCGAACCGCCGGCCGGCACCCAGAGATTGGCGAAAGGCGCGGCCGACAGGGTCTGGCCCAGCCAGGAATGCGATGGCCCGCTGCTGCGGTTGACCCGCACCCGGCCGAAGAACAGGTTGGCGCCACTTGGTGCGGCAGTCAGGGTGATCGTATCGACCCACTCCTGCGGCCGCGCGCCTACAGCTGCAATGCCGGTCGTGCCCCACAAGTACCGCTGATCCTCGGGGGCGAGGGAATTGAAGTCGCACTCCCAATCCCACAAATCGATCCGGCCCTTCGGAACATCGGGAAACGCCGCGTTGAAACTGTAGCTTTCCTCGCTGGGCAGGAAGCCTAGCATCGCGCCGGCGCTTATCATCGCATTGCGGCCGTCATCCCAAACCCGCATCTCGCCGCCGCCGATTTGGTAGCCCTTGCTCATGGCACTTTCACCAGAACCGAGGACGAGCCGGCAAACGACCCGGCATAGGCCATGGAGGGGCCATAGGGCGCATCATTGGGCTCGCTGGACATGCGCACCTTCATGGCAAAACTGGCCGGCACGATCTCGAAAACGGACCCGTCAGGATCGACATAGCGGATAGTGCCATTGTCCCAGTCGATGGTCCGGCCCTTGGCAAAGCCAAAGGGGGTGCCGCCAGGTACGACCTGCAGGTAACGCCTGTCTGATCGAAACCTGCCGCGCGCGAGGGTCAAAATCCCAGTCACCGGGTCCCAGTGCCGGAGCACAATGCCGGACGGCGCACGCGGCTCGCGGAACACGATCACGGTATAGGTTCTGCTCGCTGCAGCCATGCTGTTGGAAGTGCGGACCGCCCATTCGCGCAGGCGGATCACGCTGCTGGTGGCGTTGGCCGCGACCTTGCGGGTGCGGCCGTCCGACAGCACCTGGACAGGTCGGCCGGGATAAATGACGTCGCCGTCATAGATCACCATGAAGTCCGGAACGTAACCCAGCCCATGGGTGAGCAGGTCGTGGTTGGTGACGGTGGCGGGGAACTGGAGCACGCCATTGAGCCCGACTTCGCCACCCGGTCCGGATCCGGCCGCGACCGAGGCATGGCTGATCGTGACATTGGTCGGGCCGTGACTGACCTCCATGTAGTCGAGGTCGGAGTGATACTTGATCTTGTCGAGATGCGCCGCCGGGTTGATGAACGGGGCATTGCGCGATGCATAGGGGTCGTCGGCCGCGCCACCTGTTCCATTTTCATAGAACAGGGCGGCTTTCTGCAGTACGGGATGCTCCCACCAAACCAGACCCATCAGCTGATCTCGCTTCTGAATTCGCCGGTGTTCAAGTCCCAGTAAGAGAGGCCGTTCACCGATCTGATGCGGCCGGTGAACACTGTATTTTCAGCGTCGATCACGACGCGGGTTTCGCCTGTGCTCTTGGCGTCGATATAGATTCCGGCGGACACAAACCCATTGCCTGTCGAAGCCCGTGCCTGCAGCGCGACGCGGGCGCTCCATCCGCTGGGGGCCGAAACGGCCGTGATTTTGAACAGGCCACCGGCGAACCGGCCATCAAAGTCCGTCTCGACGGCAATGATGGCCGTCGCAAGGGCCACAACCTCATCCGCAAGGGTGGAGACGTCACCAGTAAGCTCATCGATCTCTCCACCCTGCGTCGTTACGATCGAGGTCACCGAAAGCAGGCCGGATGCTGTTGCCGTCAGGCCGGTGACCGGATCGTTGATCGTCGCCTCGGCCGTGTCCATCCGGCTCGACAGGCTGCCGATCCCGCTCGAAACCGTGGTGATCTGGCTCTGAAAACTCGCCGAGGTCTGCGCAAACGTTGTGCTGAGTGCTTGGGTAAACTCCGACAACGCGCCCAGGTCGCCGGCCACCACATTGATCTGCTGCTCGAACTTCGCCTCGGTGGTCCCGAACCGGGCCGTCACTTCAGTTCGGATCGTCTGCTGGTCCATGACCCTGTCCAGCAGCCCGTTGGCCAGCAACGCGATGGCCCGCGACCGATCCGCCTGCATCTGCTCGATCGTGCGGCTGTTTTCCTGCCGCAGCCGGTTGAGCTCGTCGGTCAGGTCATCGGGGCCAATCTGGACGTCCGCGATCGTGACGGGCATCCACGCGGAGGCGACAACTGGCCTGCCGGACGGCGTCACATACTCAAGCTGCACCTCAATCGTCTCGCCGCGCAGCGAGAACGGCACGCCAATTCGAGCAGACCCGGTTAGGAGGCCAGGTTTCGGCACCAACGTGGTATAGTCTGGATCACCCGACGCGCCCAGCATCCGGTGTGAAACCCGAACAAAGCTAACGTCGACCTGGACCGAAGCCGAGGACCAAAAGGCATCATAGGCCAGTTCACCTGGAACCGGAGCGACGGACGGCCCCGACACTTCCTGCGGATCCGGTCGATTGGGGCGAATGGGCGTGAAAGTCAGAGGCTTCTGATCTGTGTCCGGGTCCCAGTCATGGTCAGAAGGGTCAATTTCATGAAGGCCCAGCACCACATTGCCGAAGGGTTCAACCGTGCGGGCCGTGATCAGAAAGAACTTGGCCGAGTAGCCGAACCGCTCGGAACTCCAGGCCAGCACCTGCAGAGGGCGGAACTGCGCGAACTCAGGCGGCAATGCGACGACATGGCGGCGAAACCGCCGACCTTCCTCAACCACAGCCTTTAGAATGCGCTGAGCCTGGGTGCCGGAAAATGTCGTATCGAGGCTGAGACCTTCGATGTTCTCCCGGCCGTCATCCTCGGTGACAAGATCGCTGCGAATATAGGGCGCGGTCTCTTTGTCTTCCCAGGACTGCTCCGGCTCACGATACGTGGCAGTCGCGCCGTTGATTACCTCATCGAGGTTTGGGAATGGGATCGTCCCAAGCGAATTGGTTGCCAGGACATCAGCGTCAGAAAAGGCACCATCAGCAGTGTTCGGCACACCGACTAACGGAAAAACCGTTCCATCTGCCAGGTGGGCAATTCGCCCGTTACAGCCGACCAGAAATTCGCGGATGACATCGGCCGGACGCTCATTGAGGGCTATCAACCGCCCTGCGCGAAACTGCTTCTCGGTCCCGCCGTCCTTGAGGTTGATGGCAAGATCGCAGGCGTCCATTGCTGCGGCCCAGGCATCATAGGGCAGTTCGGACGCGCTTTTCTTGCCACCCCACACATGAGCGCCATTGTAATAGATGCCGCGCTCGATGTTGTAGATCATGACCATGTTGTTGTCGGAGAAGGCCCATGTGGCCTGCTCTTCTGGCGTCGGGATGGCGCCGGCCCAACGCTGCGGACCAGACCCGCCCTTGGTGCTGTCCTTCCGAGGGTCATAGAGCTTGATGCCCTGGAACTCTCCGACCACCTCCGGGAAGCCGGTCCAGACAGTGTCGCTCCAGAGAGCCGTGGTGATCAGGTAGGGAACGCCGACACCGATCATGTCGGACGCCCATTCCCGATCTTCGTCGCCGCCGAATTTGTCAATCAGGTAGGTGTCGGCATCGGTTTGGGTGCCCTCGAAGAACTTTTCCCAGAAGTGCGGAACACCTTCGTCACCATCGATCTCGATCGGGAAACCCTGGGCAACTGCGCCAGCACTAGGGTTGTCCCTGCGAACGCCGTTCACAAAGCGGCCGATCATTCCAGTGATGGGCAGATCACCGAATGACCGCACGTCGGTGACATAGGCGTTGGGAACGCCGTCGACGTCGCCCCAGCTATTCCGGTATTCGAGCTTGCCGGCCTCGGCCACAGTGCCAATCAGGAAGTATTGCGGCACCTTGCCGCCGATCATCACCGAGCCGCGCGTGCCGCCGGTCTTGTCCTGTGGTTTGGCAAATGCTTGCTGCAACAGCGAAGACGCCAGCGACAAGACGACGCCGACGATGATCTGAATGATGAAGTTCAACGTCAGTGCCCCCCGGATCGAGTTCCGGTCTTGGTCGTGGCCTTTTCAGCTTCGGCTTCCTTGTGCTGACCCCACCAAGTCTGAATTTGACCTGCGGTGTCGCCGTATCGCCGGAACCGGTCGCCATCGCGCCGCTTCTGCTGTTCGTCGGATTCCATCGCGGGATTGGTTTTGGTCAGGTCGATGGCGCTGCTGATGCAGTCGAGGGACAGAGCACCCTCGCCGCCTGCTGCGGCGTCATCGATCGATGCGCCATCCACCCGGCCGGCGAACATCAGAGTCGGCGTCGACACCAGGTTCCACGTCGCGGGGTCTAAGAACGCGCGGTGCATCTCGACGCGGGCCACGCGGACGTTATTGCCAAACACCATGTCCAGCGGGCCACCTGCGGCTTCGCTGATATGGTCGAGGCCGATCGTGATGGACCGCGCCTCGACCCCGATTGCATCCACGATGGGCGGAATGTCGAGCAGTGTACCGCCGCCGACCGCGTTACGGCTGACAGGTGTGGTCTCGCCGGCCGGCACCAGATTAACGGCGATATTGTCCTCGCCCGTCCAATAGACCCACTCATCCGCCGCACCGCCAAGGGTCCGCCCCTTCACGGTTAGGATCTCGCGCATGACGAGTGACCCGCTCCCTAAAGCGGTGACCGTAGCAACATCGTAGGACATGGTTTACCTGGAGTAGGTTTGCTCGGCCGAGAACTGGATGGCGCTAAAGTTCAAATCAGCGGCGAGTGGCATCGCGCTGTTCGGGACGATGCGGAATTTGCCAGGCGGCTTGGCTACGGTAATTGAGGTTCCACTCGTAATCGATGACGGCAGGGGTGGTGTCAGTTCAACCGATACGACCGCACCCGCCGGGCCGGCGATGCGATGTTCTGCAAACTGCCCAAGATAATATCGGCTGCTATCGAACACACAGCTGAACCAGGTTCCGACGGGGATCACATAGCCAGGCGGAAATCCTGAGAACGATGCGTGCAGTCGATCCGATATCACATTGATGCTCGGCAATGTCGCGCCAATAATTTCGCCACGCGGATCGCTAGCAGGGAAAGGTAGGCGAGTTGGGTACAGCAGAATAGTTTTTAGCCCACCGCCCCGGCTATTGATCAAGGCCATAACGCCTTCGGCCTCGGCATGACGCAGTGGAACGATGCTGACTTCGGCCCGCCAAAGGCTTGGGGCACGGTCTGCATACAACCGATCGGCCCCACCACTAATCGAACTCTGTTGATGCCAGACCGAGGTGAGCTGAACGTCCTTGACGCGCAATTGGTCGGCAAATTCTGCGCCAGACAATGGGTTTTCGAGTGGCATTACGAAGCCCTGCGAAGGGTGTTGCGCTGGTAGCGCTCGATCGCGTCCGGCAGTTGGCGCCGCAGTTCCTGTGTGATCTCACGAGCAATAGCCGGAGCAGCGTCAGCCTTAGCTCCCGCCTGCACGTTGATCTGGTTCGTGATGTAGATGTCGCCGACCCCGGGTTGAGGTGCCGCCATCGCCAGCGACGGCCTATTGGGAATGACCTCGGCACCCTGCGGCAGGCGCAACAGTTCCGGCCCATCCTCGCCGACCCAGGATAGGCCCGCCCGCGCCACGGTACCACCATCGGCCATCCCAGGAATGCCGAAAATGCCAGGGCGCCCGAACCCGCCGGGAACGCCCCAACCGCCTCCGAGGCCGCCACCCAAAGCACCGAAGATCATGTCGAAAATGCCATCCATGGCCATGCTGAGGGCCCGGTCGGCTATCTTGTCCAGGGCCCTGGTGCCGGCCTCGCCAAACGCCGTCCAGAAATCCTTGCCCTCGCGCAGGGCCCCGCTCAACGACAACACGAAGTCGCTGACCGTCGCCTTGTAGAACTTCATCTGCTCTTCGAGCTGTTTCTGGGCTTCCTGCTGCTCATTGATCGCGGTGACCAGGGCGATGATCCGTGCGCGCTCTTCGTCCGTCGCCGCCGCACCGGCCTGCCGCAGGGCGTTCGAAACCGCCTTCTGTTCATTGGTCACGCCGAGCAGGGACTGTTCGTGCTCGAGCTGGGCAATCAGCGCCGCTACGGCATCGCGTTCCTTGAGAATATCGTCGGCGGCTTTGCCACCTGCCCGCTCGCCTGCCCGAATGTCGGCGAGTTCCTTTTCACGGGCCACTCTCTGCTCGGCGAGTGAAAGAACCTGACTTTCTGTCAGCACCACATCGGACGATTTGGCCTCGGCACGGACCCGCTCGATTTCGCGCTCCATTGTCAATTGCTCGGAGGTCAGGGATAGCAGTCGCTCCTGCTCCGCCAAAAAGCCCTGCTGGTCATAATAGACCTTTGGATCAGGGCCCTGCATCAGCAGCGCATCGCGCTCGGATCGAAGCGTCGAGGCCTCCGCTGAGGCTGCTGCAAGAATAGGTATTAGCGCCTCGAGAATGCCTTTAAAGTCGCGAAGGCTCGGAACGGTTTCCGAGCCGGTCGTGCCCGCCAGGAGCGTCATGACTGCGTCCAGTTCGCCTGTTGTCGCAGTTCCGTCAGCAGCGACCGCCTCCAACGCAACAAAAGCCGCCTGCAAGGCGTCAATTTCCCCCGCAGTTCCCCCAAACGCCTGGATATCGATGCGAGCAGCAGCCAGTTCGACACGCATATCGGCAACGCGTCGACGAACCTCTTCAAACGCCTTGTCCACCATGGTGTCGGTGGCTTGATTGAGGTCGGAAACCGCCGCCGCCCTATCCAATTCGTCAACGTAGGCCTTGAGGCTCGGAACCGCGTCGCCCCAATTCTCCGCGACGCGGCGGATCATGTCATTCTGCTCTTTGATCACCTCGGTTGACTGAGTGCCGTCTGTCAGCAGCGTCTGCACATATTGAAACAGCGCCGCACCGGCCGCGATCGTGCCGATAGTGACCAGCGACAACGGGTTGATCAGGCTGAGAAACGCCGTCCTGAGCGCGCCCAGGGCCTGCCCGCCCGACATGCCGGCGAAGATCTGGTTGATCTGCGTACCCTGCTGGATGGCCAGCAGCAGCGGCGATTGCCCGGATGCCAGCATGACGCCGATATCGTTGAGCTGTGCCGCCAAGTTCCCGGTGGCATAGCCGGCCGACGACATGGCGTTTGCCGCCCGGTTGCCGACGACGGTCATGGATGAGCTGACCCGCCCGGCATCGGTGACGACCTGGTCGAACACAGGCTTGGTCAGGTTCTTGGCCGTGACGGCCACGGCAAGGTTGGGCGCAACCATTCTCAATGCACCTTATCGGACTTCATTTGCAGGAAGGCGGTGAAGTGGTCGTAATCGGCGAGGGTGAAGCCCTCGCGGATTTCCTTGGGGGTCTTGTGCAGCCGATCCGCCAGCCAATAGATGTCGGCGAGCTGGGGATCGGCCTCTAGTTTCCCCTTGCTTCCTCGATGCTGACGCGGCCCATCATCTGGATGGCAATGGATTGCAGCACATCCGGCGCCGCGTTCTCGCGCAGCCAGGGAACGTCGGCCGTGCGGAACAGCCGTTTGCCGTCCGCGTCCGTCGCCTTGAGCGCCACCAGATAGGGCGCGATATTGTTCAGTGCGCCCGATTTCGCCATGTCATTGACGGTCGACATATCGTCGAGGGTGACCATTCTGTAGTGGATGACCAGCGGCGTCTTGCCCTCATCCATCGACCATTCCGGAACCTCAAGCCGGCGCTGCAAGTCCGGCTGGGCATGATCGCGAATTTTGTCCAGCAACGTGCTCATGCCGAATGCGTCCCGCGCGTCAGGCCGCCCGTGCCCTGGAAGTTGGCCTCGAACGTGACGATCGAGCCGTTATCGCTGGTGATCGTCACGCCGGAAACGATGATGTCGCCGGTCAGTTTCGCCAGGCCGTTCGCGGTGCCAATCGGGCTGCCCTCGAAGGCGAGCGCTGCGCCTTCAACCACCGCTGCCTGGCCATTGGTATCGCTGGGATCGTACCAGCCCCGCATCGAGCCGGAAAAGTCCGGCAGTTCGTCGCTCTTGTGCGTCCGGGCAGCATCGCCCTGGGCCGTGTCGTCCAGCATCCCGATCGTCGTCTGGATGGTGAAGCCGGTCAATTCGGCAACCGCATAGGTCGCCACTTTGAGCACCCCGGCATTGCCACGATAGGTGGTCATGGTTTCTTCCTTTCAGGTCAAAGAAAAACCCGCCGGAGCGGGTCATTGGGCTAGACGATGGCGGTAGGGTCGCCCTGCCGCGTCCGGTATTGCACCGGAAAGAGAATGCGGATGATGCCGATCCGGCGATCGGCGCCTTGCGACGTATCCGCAATTTCCATTTGCGTGCGCGGCGTCCCGATATTGCAGAGCAACCTATCGAGCGCCGGCGTTTCGGCATAGATCGCCGTTTCGACCTCGGCGGCGATGCCATCGAGCACGTCGAACAGGGTATCTCCGGCAAATGCCCGGCCCTCGATCACCAGGTCCCCGGTTCGCAGGATCGTACCCGCCGCATCCCAATCGGAATTCTCATCGAGCAGAAAGACATTGAGGCAGGGAAGGCGATGCTCATCGATCGGCTTAACCCGCGCATTGAACACATTGGCGCCCGTCGTCACGAGACCAGTAAGATCGGACACCGCCGCCTGGCGCACCTGTTTTCTGGCATGGTCAGGCATCGGACAACTCCAGCCGCACAAGCACCAGGCCGGTCCCGTCGGGCTCGATGGACCGGACCAGATAAGCGACACCGTTGAGCGTCACAGCATCGTCCTGGTCGGCACCGCCAGGCAGGTCCGCCTCGCGAAGGATGAGCGTCGCCTCGCGCATCTGTGTGTCCGGACCATCCAGCGAGCCGACCAGCAGCGTGCCCGATTGCGACAGCACCGCAAGGGGCGCCGGGGCACCCTGCCACGACACCACGGCCCCGAACTCGTCCGGGTTCAGAAACACCGCACGGTCAGCCTCACTCTCCACCGGCATCATCGCCCCGCACAGCCTTCCCGGCACCCTTGGCCGGTTCCGCCCAGCCCTGCCGTTCCCAGGCATCGGCCTGCGACGGACCGACTTCCGGCGGCCGCGCCTTCGGGTCCGGCCCGTCGACCACCTTGAAACCGGTTCCTTTGGGGAACCGGTTTTCATGCGCGAGAACATCGGTCAGAGCAACGATCCTGCGCATGGCCCTAAGCCTTCAGTTCGGGCAAGGCATCAACTTTTGCCTGTGCGCTGTCCACGGCCCTTTGCGCGGCCGCGCGGGCGTCCTCATCGGCATCGGATGTTAGGGCCTCCTGCGCCACCTGTGCGGTTTCCAGCGCGTCGAAAAGGCCGTTCCTGCGCTCGACTTCCGCCAGCATTTCCGCGCGCCCGGCCTGCTTGGCCTCTGCCAGCTTCTTGTCGAGACCGACTTCGGCGGCGCCTGCCGCCTTGCCATCGTTGAAGGCCTTTTCGAGTTCGGCCTTGCTTGCATTGCCCTCCTGGGTCGACGGGGTGGGCTTGGTTTCGGCGCCCTCGCCCGCAAGGCCGAACATGATTTCGAGGCCCCGGTCCAGGCTGCCGTCAACCCCGAGCTCTTCACCAGTCTTGAAATAGGTGGGGCTAACAGTGGTGAAGGCATGTCGGCCATCACCCTTCCAGTGCCAGGGGTCGCTGTCCTTGCTGTCGCTCGTCAGCAAGTGCCGGCGGGCCCCGGCCTGCGCAGCCGTGAGCAGCAATACGTGGCCAGCCGGGATCGCACCGCCGACCGCTACGGTCAGAACCGTGTCTTTCTTCTTGGGCATTTTCAGAACTCCGGAGGTTTCAGGTTATGGAAACAACCAAGCCCGCGCACATGGCGCGGGCTTTCTTCTTTCCATCGGACGTGCAGGCCTAGGCCTGGGTGAAGGTCACCAGCACCGCACCGCGCCAGTCGCCATAGCCGACATTGCCACCCCAATCGACGCCGTACATGCATTCGCCGGTCTTGGTGCAATGCTCGCTGTCCGGGCCAAGGGCCCAAGGCTCGGCATCGTATTCCTGCTGCAGCACGAACGGCTTCACCTGGCCATCGGTGCGGAACACCGCGAACTTGGTCGACCAGCTGGAAAGGCGCGGGTTGACCTGGACGGTAATGTCCAGCTTGCCTTTGAGGGCTGGCAGCAGGTTGGTGCCGCCGCCCGAGGCCAGCAGGGCGGTCACGGCCTCGAGAGCCGCACGCATCATCGTGACCGGCACCATAACCAGGAACTGCATGGCCGACTGATTGGTCGGCTCGCCCTGGTCGTCGGTAAAGCCATACATGGCCTGGATGGCTGCCATGATACCGTCAGTCATGTCGGCCGCGTTTGGCGTGGCCGGCGCGGCGATAGCCTTGCTGATGTCATTGCTCTGCGCCGCCTCGTCACGGTCCTTGTGGTCCGTATCGAAGAAATACTGGCCGTCATAGCAGATCTGG
The DNA here is from genome assembly GCF_025809055.1 of Devosia sp. Taxonomy (NCBI): domain Bacteria; kingdom Pseudomonadati; phylum Pseudomonadota; class Alphaproteobacteria; order Hyphomicrobiales; family Devosiaceae; genus Devosia; species Devosia sp. Next base: position 2,116,826 of record NZ_CP075529.1, read on the forward strand.
CTCTCGCCATTGAGGATCAGCGTCGAAAGCAGCTTCGCCGGGTGGCCGAGAACGCGCTCGCCAAACTGGGCGACCCGCCGCTCGATCATACCCATCTTGTCGCGCCGCATATCCTTGCGCTGAACGCGAATGCTGCTTTCGAAGTCCTTGTTGTCGATCTTGAAGGAATATTCCTTCAATTCTTCCACGCGGCGGCCGCCGATGAACTCGTGCAGGCCAGGCACATTGCCGAGCCAGCCATAGTCCTCACTGCCATCGTCGGAATCGACGCGCATGGCCAGCTGGTCAACCCAGCCGGTTCCGCCGACGTCGATTGCCGTGAGCATCATGGCGATCACCGAAGCGTCGGTAATGTAGTCAAACTGCGAGGGGCGCATTGAAATGGTTCCTTTCTTTCAGGTTCGCGCCTTACGCGGCCGCGGCGGCAAGCGCATCGGTGTGCGCTTTCGCCAGGGCCGCATCGAATTCGACAATGCAGTCAGTCGAAGCGATCCAGCGGGAGACAAAGCCGATCAGCGAGTTGCTGGTGGCGGTGAGGGTGAAGGTGTCATCGTCACTGGCATAGACGGGGACACGGTCATTGGCAGCCACGGTCGTGGCACCGGCGACGGTGAGCCGGATACGTCCACGGGTGCGCACCTGGACACCGATGGCGCCAGCGGCGCCAGCGGCATTGTCGGCCTTGGCGACCGCGAAGCCCAGAAAGGCATCGCCGGCCGCGAGCGGGCGGGCATAACCGGCGCCGTTTTCACCGACGGCGGCACCCTGGAAAATGATGTCGGCAGCGATGACCGGATATTCCTCCTTGTCATCGATCTGAAATTGCCGCTGCTTGTTGGTTGCGAGCGTGGTCATGATCAGGCTCCTTTCTTGCCCGGCTTGCGGGCCTCATGCTTCTTGAGGTTCACGTAGTGCTCGACCTTCGGGAAGTCGGCCTGCAGCGTCTCGCTGGCCTCCCATTCGGCTTTCCAGCCCTCGGGGGTCTGGGCGACAGGCTTGCCCTCGCCTTCCCCGGCCGGCGCGGCCGCCGATGCATCGGCATCATCGCCTTCCAGGGCACCAAGCACGGATGCCTTGGCGAATACTCCCGCGTTGACGAGCGCCAGAGCGGTGTCCGCCGGAGAACTGCCATCAGCCTTGGCATCGGCGATGATCTTGAGACCATCGGCATTGCCCTTCACATGCGGCACGAGGCCATCGAGCCCGACGACCCGCTCGCGTTCCGACCTCATGGAAGCCTGATGCTTGGTATCGACATCGGCGAGGGCTTTGGCCACGGCCGCGTCGAGATCGGCCTGGGTCAGTCCCGCATTGGTTTCGGCCGCGGGTGCGCCGTTGGTCTCGCTCATGGTTCGTCCTTTCTGCGAGGGAGAGCGCCCGGGGGCGCGGGTCAGGTCCGAAAGGACCGATTCAAAGGTACCGACGCGGTCGGCCAGGCCGATATCGACCGCCTGTTGTCCAGTGTAGATTCGGGCTTCAGTTGCGCGCGCTGCATCCGCCGACATGCGCTTCCCGCGTCCTGCCGCCACGGCGTTCACGAAGTCGGCATAAAGTCCGTCAATCCGCGCCTGCCAATCGGCACGCACGCTGTCCGGCAATGGCCCGAACGGATGGCCGTCTGCTTTGTGGGCGCCGGCAATGATCAGCGTCGGCTTGAGACCGTCCTGTTCCAGCTTGCCCGAGGCATCCACATGCAGGCTGACGACACCGATCGACCCCGACACGCCAGACGATGTCGTGACGATTTCCGTGGCACCGCTGGCGATGAGATACCCAGCCGAGGCCGCCACGCCGTTCACCACGGCAACAACCGGCTTTCGGGTCGCGATGTCTCGCACCATGGCGGCCGTCTCGAATGCGCCCACGGCCTCACCACCTGGCGTATGCATGTCCAGGACAAGGGCCCGCACATCGTTGGCCTTGTCGGCCTGCTTGAGCTGGAACTGGATGCCCTCATAGGAAGTCAGACCAGACGATGCCCCAATCCATGCACCACGGTTCACGAGCGACCCCGTGATCGTGATGATCCCGATCCCATTCGACACATTGAATGGCCGCGCCCGGCGCGAGCCATCCGGCTCGATCAATACGGGCGACCCTTCAAAACGGCTGAGATCGGGGCCGTCGATGCCAATCCGACCGGCCAGCACTCCTGCGACAACCTCGGCCTTTTCAGGGGTCAGCAGGAGTGGCTGGTTCAGCACCAGGTCAGCGATGCGAGCAAGTGCGGTCATGGCTGGCTCCGATCCGTGCCATCGTTGTTGGTTTCGTCATTGCGCGCGGGCGCGGGGCCGGACGGTTCCCTGCCCAGTGTTTTGCGTTCGTGAAGGATCTGCGCGCTCTTGGTGTCGAAATCGCCGCCCGTGCGCTCGGTCATCACCTGTTCGCGGGTCTTCACGCCCATTTCGATGTCGGTCTTGTCCGAGTTAGATTCGACCTGCGGGTTTATCTGGATGCGGGTCGGACCGACCCAGACACGACCGAGCCAGGCATTGCGCTTGATCGGATCATCGAAAAATCCCGGCGCATCGAAGCGGCCGAGGGCAACCATTTCCGTGAACTGCCAGAGCCTGATCTGGTCGATCGCGCTGCGGATCAGCCATGCCTGGTCGACCTGGTCGGCCTTGTAGGCAACCTCGAGGGCACCACGCGATGCGGAGAAACTCGAATTGAAGTGCATCAGCAGCACCTCGTAGGGCAGGCTCAGCGCCACGCCGATATATTCGCAGAACGACCGCACGAAATCGCCGAATGCGGCGTTCGGACGCTCGGGCTTCTTGACTTCGATGTCACTGCCATAGGGCAGTGTGGTTATTGTCAGGTCCTCTAGCGTAAGTTCGCCGGTCTCATCCTGCTGACCCTGCGGATTGGTCAGCAATGGCTCCCCGTCGTCGCCAAGGCCGGTCTTTTCGAATGCAAACAGATAGGCGTCGTTGACAGCCGCCTTGATTTCGGCATCGGTGTAGTCGCTCAACTGCTTGAGCTGCTCGATGATCGGCGCGAACAGCGGCACTCCGCGCACCTGCCCCGGGCGCGAAAACTGGCGCGGCAGTAGAAACTGAACCATGCCGGATTGCGCACCGCGACGGGCGATATACGACCACTGCATCGCAGTTGCGGTGAGATCGCCGGGATGCCGATCGGCAATCCAGTAACCAAGTTCTTCGCCGTCGCGCGTGCGCTGCACACCGCCCTGGAGCACTTGGGTGTCCGGCTGCCGGTTAGGATTGCCGATGCGGTCAGCCTCAATCAGCACCACGCGGGTGCCGTAGGTTTCGCCGCGCCGCTTCCGGAAACGCCGCCCGATGCCGATATCGCCGGACACGCGAGCGGATCGGTACATCAGCCGCTGCATGTCCTGAAAATGCTGCTGACCGGTCCAGTCACACTCGGCCTCGAAAATCTCCCACTCGCGCTCGATCTGATACTGAAGCGCCGCCCGTTCAGCCGGGTCCGTGATCCCCAGCACATCGCCGTCGATCACGCTGCGCAGCACAAGGCCGGTACCGACAACGCCATTGGTCTTGGTTGCCATGGCGCCGGCCACCAGCGGGTGGTTGCGCTCAAGATCACGGGAACGCCCGCGCAATGTGCCCAGGTCCGGCAGGATGTCTGTCGCGGGACTGCCCTCGCCGGCCTTCCAGTTGCGGGTGCGGCGGCTATTGCGGTTACCCGCCTGATATCCGCCGCGTCCGGGTGATAGTCCGGCCACCGACATTGCCGCACCGGTAAATCCGCGATTGATGGACGTGCCGAGGCCCGCGAGGGCCAAGGCGGCGCGCCCGCGCAGTGAGTTCCGCTTTGCAACGGCCATCTAGTTCACCAAATACCTTGTGCGGGAGCGTCCTGCCGTTGCGGCGGTCAGCGATTGCACTTTGCCATTCCAATAGTCGATGCGCTTGCTCACCTCGGCCAGGTCCGACCGCTTGAGCATTCGCCGCGAGCCATCGACATCGATGGCGTACTCCTGGCTGGTTGCGAGAGCTTCCTCGGCCGCAAGCCACAAGGCCAACTTGGCCTCCGCCTGCGCCAGCGTAATTCCAGCCATCAATTTATCCTCAATTTCCGGACACGCGACCGCGCGGACTGTGCCGACGGCGCCAGGGCCGGTTGCGGCGTCGGCGCTTGCGCCAGCAAATCTTCAAGGTCGCCCTGCACCGGAGCGGGAACACTGTCCCGCTCCCGCTCATACCGCTCCCAGACGCTATCCATCAGTGCGCGGGTCGGGCCCGCGATGCGGATAAAGGCCGCCTCGGCCTGCAAATGCGTATCCAGGCCTTCATTGGCCTGGTTAGGGTCCTTGACCCAGACATAGTGCTCAAAGCCCTGCCGTGTCGTGACACGCTTCCGGCTCTCCGCCGTCACCTGTCGATAGAACTCGTCGTCGAAGCCGCTGGGCAGATCGACATATCCGCGTTCCGACTGGTCATCTTTGGCCAGGTTGCGGTACAGCGCCATTTTCAACACCGACGTCGCGAAGTTGAAGAACCGCTTGCTATAGGGCAGTCGCTTGCCCTGCCGGTTCACTTCCTTTTTCACGCCGATCAGCAGCGGCGCGGCTTCGGAGCCTACGCCTCGGACCATAATCACCCGGCTAGCCGGATGTCTCTTGGCCCAGCCCCAGACATCGTCGGTCCAGGCATTGCCGTCGATCGCCAGCACGTCGATTTCGAGGCGGCGGCCATAAGCATTGGCAAACCCCTGCTTCAGCAGACCGTCGAGGAACGCCCGGGCCTGGTCGGACGATATGTGTCCGGGAAAGACGCCATGATCGACAATCGCCCGCCTATGTTCTCGCCCCCATGCTACGACCTGCCACTCGACCCGATCTTTCTGGCAGTCGACCCCGCAGGTGACAATGACGTGGCCGACTGGAATACGGCCCCGCTCGCGCTCTGATTTTGCCCCACGGTCCCGCAGCAGTTCCCAGGATGGCGCGTCACCAAGGGTGCGATAGGCGCGGCCGACAACATCGTTGAAGAAAGTCTGCTCCGAGGCCGGATTTCCGCGACCCGTCAACCAGGCGCGAGCAATGCGCTCGAAACTCTGCAGCAGCGAGTATGCCGACCATAGGTGAAAGGAGCGATGGACCCGCTTGGCGCCAGGATTTGATGCGCGCCAGGCCGCTTCCGGCTTCTGGGGATCACTCTCTTTCGCCTTCGCCGCGGCAAACATTTGCGGGCGGTGCCAGTCTTCGATGACGCCGCCGCAATTCGGCTCGACACAAAGGAAGTGCGAGCGCTCGGGATGCTCCTCATCGAGATTGGCGAGAAAATTCTCCCACTCAAGCGTTTGGGAATGACCGCAGTGCGGGCACGGCAGATAGAGTTTTTCCTGACTGCCCTGCTCGAATGCCTTGCTGATCCGGCATCCAGGTTCGACAAGCGGCGTCGATATCTTGAATATCTTGGCGAACTCATGCGCCTGGCTGCGGCTGTCGGCCTGCGTCTCAGGATCACCGGCGGCGTTCATTTCCCACTTGGCCAGGTCATCTTGTACCTGGCGCTTCATGGTCACCTGGGACAGCGATGCCGGCGAGTTTGCTCCGGAAATCTGGATGGCGCCCTTGCCGTCCAGCCGCTCCTTGTAGAGCACGCTATCAAGCCCATCGCGCGCCTTGCTGGGGAACACCTTGGACAGTGCCGTGGTGCCCTTGAGCATGGGCGAGAGCTTCATCTTGCTCCAGCGCTGTGCATTGTTCTCGGTCGGATGGACATACAGGAAATCCCCCGGGTCCATGTCCATCGACCCACCACAAAAAATGTTCGCAAGCACTGTCCCGCCGAGCTGCGCAGACTTCGCCATCGTCACGACGCGACAGGGGTCATCCGGCGACAGGGCCCGCAGGATTTCGTCGAAGTAGAAGAACAGGTCGCGGTTGTAAGGGCCCGGCATCGGGCTCTCGCGCTGCGAAAAGACGATGTTGCTCTCCGCCCATCCGAGGTAGTCGACGGGTGGCGGCGGCGTCATCACGTCCGCAAAGACTTCTGTCGCGAGGCGCTCGGCATTGGCGACATTGACGATCATCTGCATCACGCGTCCGCCCCCTCGCCAACGACCATTTCCACCGTTTCCGTCATCGACTGCGCACGGCCGCGTGCGCGCTCGGCCTCGGAGGCCTTCTTTTCCGTTCGGACCCGGCGCAGCTCGTGCAACACGTCGCGCTGCGGTATTTCGAACCGCGCGGCTATGGCCGCTGCGAAGTCCGCCAGCATGGCGCCATTGGCCTCATCGACCTGCTGCGCCAGGCGCGTCATCTGCGCCCGTACCTCGCCTGCCGGCACCAGCGTGCCGAGGCGCTCCTGCTCGTCGATGGTCTCGCGTCGATTCCTGCGCTTCTCCTGCTCAAGACGCTCGAGCTGGATCTGATGCGCCACGTCATCGCGCTTCTGCACCCGTTGCGGTCCATCGGAAGGGTCCTGCTCGACCGGACCGACATCGAGCCGCGTGCCCAGCCCGTTGCCCATGGCTTGTCCAGGATCACGCCTGAGGGCGATTTGCGCCTTAGCCCGATCGACGATGATGCGCGCATTCCGCCCCTCGCCGTCGAGGCAATCCAGCCCGATCACACCCTCGCTGAGCCATTGGCTGACCCGGCCGGGCGTGACATTGCACTCCCGGGCAAAGTCGCCCTTGGACATCGTCTGCATTTTAGCTCTTTAGGCTCCTGTTTAGAGCGCTCTTTAGGCTCTAAAAAACCAGTCAGACTGGCCAAAGCCCGGGGCCCGAATTACCCGCGGGGCGCGAGGGTCTGAAAGGACCCAAAGGCCGTGGAACATTGTTTCACGAGACCAGTCGCGCCTGATGCTTGCGCAGTTCGGCGTAGAAGTGCCGCTCCCAGTAGGACCAGAACACGCGGCTGACCTTGGCCGAGGCGGCCTGGCCAAAGTCGTACCGCTTTCGATAGGTCGGCTGCCGGACGAACATGAACACCGCACGGATCGCATTACCGCGCCGCTCATAAATGCCCCGTGGCAGCCTGCCGATTGCCTTCTCCGATCGCACTCCGGACGGCACGAAGTAGCGCGCCTTGCCGCTCCGGCGATTACGCGCCGCCGATGGGGCCGTCTCGTTCATCATGTAGCCGACATCCCGATGCGCCTTGAGCTGCGACAGGATGGCGACGATGGTCGAGCCGGGGACATTGCCATAGGCATCCCGCTTGTACCCGATGGCCGGGATGGCGAACTCATGGGCGTCCATCACGCCAATGGCCCGCAGGGCTGTTTCGAACCGCTTGGCGCCGCGCTTGCCACCCAGGACCTGCGGCATCAGATACTTGGCCGGTGCCGTCCCGCCGCTGGCTTCGTCCCGGATATAGACCCAGGCCGTCAGCGTCTCATTGGTGGCCTTGCGGTAGAGCGGCGCCTTTTCCGTCAAGGGCCGGGGCCGATCGAACACGCCCCTGATCTTGTCCTGCTCGGCCCAGCGCGCATCTTCGATTGCATCATTGAGCGCATTGCGGGTGATCGAATTGATCCGCCGTCCCGCCCATTCCGGCAATTCGCTGCGCAGGCTGTCGATATCGGCCTGGAAGGACAGCGACATCAGCGCATTGCCCTGCCGGGCGACGACCGGCACTGCCATCGACACACCCCGGACACGCAAAAGGCGCCCCGGTTTCCCGATGCGCCTGTCTCAAGACCTGATTTGTTGTGGTGAAGCTATGTCAATTTTTCCGTAGTCGTCAATAGGCCATCTGCATCTTCCCAAGGCATGGCGGAGGCCACGGGCCCCGTGGCCTCATGCGAGACCATTTCCGCATTGAGCAGGACGACCATGTCGGCGAGCGCGCAATGCCACACCCTGTAGGCCTGTCGCGCCTCGTCAACCACTCTGGGATCGTTGCCTTCCAACAATGGCCGCGCATAGCCGATGAAGCCCTTGCGGTTGGTCGGGTCGATATACTGCTTTTTCTGGTTTCCCTTGGCGTCCAATTGCTCGACCCACCGGCCCGGTCCATCCTCGTACCAGTCCGGCCGCGTGGCATTCCGACCATGACGGATCACCAACTCCCACGCCTCTGCCGGCAGCGCCATGACCGCATCGTAGATCACCGCCGCGTCCTCGTGGCATTGCACCGCCATATGCATGGCACCGGCCGAGGACGTATCGACCCGACAGCCCAGGGCGAGAATTTGCGCCAGATTGCTCTCCGGCGACGGCTGTCGCCCGATCGGACCCGCCAGCCGTGCCGCCACCGCCTCGATCTTCTGGTCTCGAAAGGCCCAGATCACCAGGTCTTCGACATCCATTGCCTTTGGCATCGGCGTCCTCTTTCTCTCTTCTTTTCCTCTTGCGAGGGTTAGCGAGGGTTTGGTGATAACCATCGCTATGAAAAAGGCCCGGAAAACGGGGCGCAGCGAGGGTTGCGAGAGTAGCGAGGGTTGCCCTTACACACATGAAACCAACAACACCCCGCACCCCTTGCACTAGACTATACGCGAGCAAAACCCTCGCAACCCTCGCAGAATGCGCTTAAATAGCTGATTTATATATTGTTTTCAGCGCGAGAGTTTCTCATTTCACCCCTCGCGAACTCTCGCAATCCCTCGCTGTCGCCGCGCCTCAGGCGCGGTGCGAGGGTTGCGACTTCTGCTTGCTCTCCACCAAAGGGGTGCGGGGTGCGTGCCAGTGCGCTAGAGGCGCTCCGGCGTCCAGCCGGGGTCGCCATGCGGTCGAGGGGGTACGGGGTCGCGGGGGTCGGCGATATCGGGAATGTCGCCCAGTTTCACATCGAGATAGTGATAGACGCGGCCTTTTTCCTTGCGAATGCCCAGGGCGTTGAGCCGGAGGCCGAAGGCGGTCTGCTGATAGGGTTTGAGGCCATTGGCCTTGCACCATTTCTCATAAGCGCCATAGACATCGCTGGCCTGCACCTTGTTGCCCGGCACTTTGTGCAGGCAGCTTTCGACGAACACGCCCACCTGGTCGCGTTCCTCGCGATAATCCTCGGTGAAGCTGCGGACCTCGGCGGGCAGATAAGGTGTCAGGCCATTGGCCAGCCAAAGCATGAGCCCTTCGATCAACCAGTTGAGAATGCCCGACCGCTCGGCATCGAACCGGCGCAGCATTTCCCCGAAGGGCACGCGCTCGCCTTCCGGAATCGTCACCTTCCAGGGCACGATCTTGAGCCGGCGCCAGATGCCGTAATCGGTGCCCGAGACCTGCGGCATATCGTTGCCGCTCATGACCGTGGTGAAGCGCGGGTCGAATTCGAAGAATTCCTTTTGCAGGAACCGGGCTACCAGTTTCGTGCCGCCCGAGGCGGCCTTGATCATGTTTTCCTTGAGCCCAATGCCGCGCGGCAGCTCTTCAACGGTCACCAGATTGGTATTGTGCAGGCGGGCAATGTCGGGGCTTGCCTGCTGGCCCTGCTTCTGCTGGTCGCCGGTAAAGGTTTCAGGCGATACGACGGCGCGATAGATGCCGGCCAGGCGGCCGATCGTTTCGATAAACACCGATTTTCCGTTGGCGCCCTGCCCATAGTGAAACAGCACGATCTGCTCGTCATTGCCGCTGATCAGCAGGGCATAGGCATGTGCGACCTGCAGAAACGTTCGGATGGTCGGATCGGGCTGAACCTTTTCGAGAAAGTCCAAAAAATCCGGACAAGTCGCGTCCGGGTCGTAGTCGACATCGGCGACTTTGGTGATCATGTCGTCGCGGTCGGCCATGCCAGAAAACGCAATTGAACCGGCCTTGCGATCGCTGCCCTCGGGCCGCTCCGGGTCGAGCTCCCGGCCGAATGTGATCGTACCATTGCGGCAGTTGAATTTCATTGGGTTTGCGTCAAGCCGCGCGGGATCGATTGCCCGCATACTTTCGGCCTGCGCCAGCATGGCGATAGTCCGCCCCCGATTGCCCGAGGTTATGGCAAAGGCCCGGCGCTTCGATTTGCGTTCGCCAAGGATCTTCTGCGCGCTCTCGGCCGAGCGGATCAACTTGCGGTCGGCCGCCGATCGCTCATCTTCCGGTTTTTTCTCGGCCTTGGTCGCCGCCTCGAGCAGGCGCACGACGCCTGGCGAATGTTCCAGAACGGCCGCCTCGAGCTTGAGCTTGTCCACGACATTCTGGGCAAAGCGCGCCACCTGCAATTCGCCCTCGTCGCGCAGCCAATGCGTGCCGGTGAAGGTCAGCCAGCCCATGCCGGGGATATAGGCCAGATTGAGGCCGAACCAGTAGATTAGCCGCCGGGCATTATCGCGGTCATTCTGGTCCCATCCGGCGCAATGCCGCGCCCCGTCCAGGTCATCGGAATCGACCGGTGGGCCGTCGACAATGTCATCGAGACCCGGCCCCGGATCATCGCTGTCGGCCGGTGGCGGTGCATCCTGGTTCTTTCGCGCACGCGGCGGCCGCGACGGCTTTTGCTCCGCTTCGGCGCCTTTGCCGCCCTCGATGACGCCGAGCTTGACGGTGCGCTTGCGCGCCGCAGCTTTCTTGACGGCTTCGGACAGATCGTTTTCCGTATCGTCAGACATGGGGGGCTCTATGAAATTCGAGATCAAACAATGGCTGCCACTGCTCGCAGTGGTCCCAATAATCTGGCTTGGCCTTTACCTCTGGGCGTGGATGGGCCGGGTAGGCTGCGGCGAGGTGGCCCTCGGTGAATGTTGGGTAACGGCACTTGGGAACTGGGGTGCCGATGTTGTGATGCTCCGATGGGTCGACACCACGCTCGGGGCAGGAATTCTGGCTGTTGTGGCGGCCAGTGCAATCTTCCTCAACAGCGCAATTGACCGGAAGGTAAAACGCCTGGAAGCCGAGCAGCTTCGACAACACATGATTGACGAAAATGTTGCCACTTTGCTCGCACGGTTTAGGCAAACTTCCCTTTACGTGCTCGCGGCGGATAATCCCGAAGCAACAATAGATAAACTTCAAGATATAATGGCGGAGAACATGAAATTTTGGTCTCTTCGACCAAATATAGCTAGCACTCTTGACCATATGGTTGGTCTGGCTGTGCTTCACGCCAGACATTGGAAAGCAGAAACGGATAGCTCTACCCGAAAATTGTCTATGAAAACCACTTGCTCTGCAATTTGTGAAATTGCATTCACCAGACTCTGTGACCCTGAGAAGGTTAAAATTGATGACATCGACTACAAGTTGAATGCAGACACCGAACTTCTTAATCGGATTGGGTGGGAAGACCTGGCAAAAAGGCAAAAGGAATTCTTGCTCAAATACTTGGATCGAGTGGAATTGTGACGCTGACCTCACAGCATCACCCGCACGAGATCATTGAGGTCTTTCCCCTCGCCCACCGGCTCGACAAAGGCGCAGTCCAGCACCGGCAGTGACGGATTTTCGGCGAGCCGACGCTCGCGCCACGCCTGGGCACGCATCAGGCCGCGCGTCACCTTCTCGATCGGGTGTTTTTCCGGTTCGTCGCCATCGGTGAGATAAAGCAGTTCCGCACACCAGTCGGGCGGCAGGAAACAATCCCAGTCATCGAGATCGGGCAGGCCGTGCATCAAGCGCCCGGCCTGGTCGCGCATGGCCTTGCCGGCCATATTGCCCAGGTCCACCCCGGCCCAATAGGCCGTGTCCGGCTCGAAATTATGGGCCAGGGCGGTTAGCGTCGTCTCGATGCCCTCCCCCATGACAATCCGGGATGGATGTGCCGGAGTGTAGAGCCGGATGACGCCGCCCTGTTTTGTGCCACGCACCTTCTTGGATGGTATCGGCTTGTTCTTCTCCGGATGCAGGCCAAGATCGGCCTTACCCTTGGGCTGGTCGAGATCGAGCCATGTGGCATGGGAGGCACCAAACTTGCCATCCGGCTGTTGCACGGCCGCGACCATGGCCGGGCCGGTATGGACCGTCACCCACTGCCCGCCGATATGTTCGACCAGGGGCAGGTGTGGATGCTCCCAGAGCTTGATGGCATCGGGCGGAACATGGCGGCCGATCAGGCCGAAGCCGACGCCGCGCAGGCTGAGATAGCGCGAGAGATTGTCCCGGCCGGCATTGGCGCGAGCCTCCGAAAAGATTCGCCAGCCATCGCGCCGCGCCTGTTCGCGATAGCGCGCCGCCTCTTCGGCCCGTCGCTGGTCGGCGGCGACATTTTCTTCCGCGATGCGACGGGCGCGCACCGGATCGAGCGGTTCGGAGGCCTTTCGGTCGGTCACGATCTCGCAGGCCTCGACGAACGGCACGTTTTGCGTGGCCATGACCAGATCGATGACCCCGGCGCCGCTCATGCCGCAGCCGCGGCAATTGAAAGTGTTCTTCTTGGTGTGGATGGCAAACCGGTCGGTGCCGCCACAGACCGGGCAAGGCCCCGCGCGGTCGATACCCGGCGCGAGTTTCCAGCGCGCGCGCATCGCCCAGCTTTCGCAACTGGTCTGCATGGCCTCATCGCGCAGGGCGGCAAACTCCGGAGAAAGCGTCATTGCGCACCCCAACTTTTCGCACATTTTTGTGCGAATATTCTTGTGCATCGAACATTTTTGTGCGACAACAGGAGCAACGAAAGGGCCCGGAAATGAAACGCGACCAACTCCTCCGCCAGCTGAACAAGGATGCCAAGGCGGCAGGTCTTGAACTGGTCGTGGACATGGCGCGCGGCAAGGGCGGCCACTGTGTCGTTCGGTTCAACGGCCGTTTCTCGGTCATCAAATCGGGAGAGATCACCCCGACGATGGAAAAAGTGATCCGCAAACAGCTGGGGCTTTAAGCCCCGGCAAAAGCGCCACGGATGGCAGGAGGTTCGATTATGAAGCCCTATATGGCGAAGCTGGAGGCCGATGGCGCCGCCCTGCTCGTCACGTTTCCCGATGTTCCCGAGGCCATCACCGGGGGTGATACCCGCGCCGAGGCCCTCGCCAATGCGCAGGACGCGCTTGAGATTGCGGTCTTGACCTATGTGCAGGACGGCATGGATTTGCCTGTTGCCCAGGCAACTGATGGCGTGCCCGTCAGCTTGTCGGCCGAGGTCATGATCAAGATCGCCTTCATCGAGGCCTTCCGGAAGTCCGGCCTGACCCGCGTGGCGCTCGCTGCCCGCCTGGGCAAGCAGGAAACCGAAATCCGCCGTATGCTTGATCCCTATCACGCCACCAAGCTGGCCAGCATGGAGGCCGGGCTCGCCGCCCTGGGCAAGCAGATCGTGGTTCACGTTGAGGATGCAGCCTGACAAGCTCACAGCACCGCCCTCACCTTGGGTTTGGGGCTCCGCTTGTCCAGCATCCGTTGCAGGGTGCGGCGGTGAATGCCCAGGCGCCGCGCCGTCGCGGATATGCAGCCATCCTCTTCATCGAGTACGGCCCGCACATAGTGGAACTGCAACTCGCTCGGCGACAGGTCCAGCGTGACCATGGCGCGGCGCAGCGCCGCGTGGTGAGCGGTGAAGGCGATGTCGCTCATTGGCCCGCCTCGTCGATCAGGTCATGCCAACGATTGAAGCCGGCATATTTGTCGGGATGCTTACCCGTTGCGAGAACGCGCACATCGGCCATGAATTCGCGGCGCACGCCCAGCGGCGCAACGATCAGCGCCATGCCGCCGAATTTTGCCTGCACGATGCGCAGGATCTCGATCTGCATGAAGCTCTTGCCCAGTCCGAAGGCCGCGAACAGCGCCCGGCGGCCGCCCAGGCACGCCCAGCGCACCATGTCCTTCTGGTGCGGCTTGAGCAGCGGATTGATGTCGTCATCGGTGACGACGAAGCCGGACACCGGCGCCATCGCCACCTTGGCGGCAAGAAAGTCCTCATAGCGGAGAGGGAGGTTCATGCTGGCGCCCCCATCAACCGAGCAAGCTCAACTGCGCCGGCATGGCCGGTGCTGGCGAGGCGAGTGACGAGAGTGCGGAACGCATACGCGCCTTCCAGGCTGACAACGCCGTTGCCGAGCAGGCGGAGCCGGTCGACGCGGGCGGCGTGAGGCCCACTAAGGTCCAGCCGGGCGGCCAGCCCATCAGCCATTCGACGAACAGAGGGTTCAAGGTCCGGCGAATGTGCGAGGACCCGTCGCCATCCGTCGAGATCGGACGGTCCGGGAGGATAGAGGCCAGGCGCAAGGTCTCGTTCATCGACTTGCTGTTGCCCGGCTGATGGCTCTCGCCGTAGCTCAACGAGGTCGGTGTGGGCCAATGCAGGTTCGCCTCGTTCCGGAGCGAACTCTTGCGCCCTGGGCCGCCTGACGAGCCTTTGCTGTCTGCTGTCGTCGGGGTCGGCCACGAAGAGGATGAAGAGCCGCGGGCGGAGGTGGCTTGAGCCCGTTTCAGCCGCCGTGAACAATCCGCATTCAACCGCGTAACCAAGTCTGCGTAAGTCTCGGAGAACCCGTGCGGCGCCAGCGACTTCGTCAGCCCCCGCCGAGAGCATCCCCCGGACATTTTCGATGAGGCCGAACCAAGGCCGCGCCTGGACGACGATCCGCCGCGTCGGGCTCCAGAGGTCGCGCTCGTCGAGGCTTCCGCGCTTTTTTCCGGCAAGGCTGTGCGGCTGGCACGGGATGCCGCCAATGAGGAAATCCACGACGCCGCGCCATGGGCGGCCGTCGAAGGTTCGCACATCCGACCAGATAGCCGCTGGAGCCAGGAAACCCTGTTCGATCGCTGCAACCAGGTGCGCGACGGCGAAGGCTTCCCTCTCCACCATAACGATGCTGCGAGCCGCTGGCAGTGCAAGCTCAAGTCCAAGGTCGAGCCCGCCGCCGCCGGTGCAGAGGCTGATGCCGTGGAGGGGCCGGGGGTTGTTGGGGACGGGATGTAAAGCCACATTCACCGACGAACCTCCAGCGGAACCGCTTTGCGATAGTAGAAATCCGGGCCGCCATCCTTGCTGATGGCCTCGGTTTCAAAGGCCGTGATGGCTATCTTGAGCTGTTCGACCTGGGCCAGCGTGAAGCGCATACCGACGACGCCGGACGGCACCGCCACTTCCAGCAGATGCGCGCCGGACGGGTCGAAAATGCCCCGGGCGACGATATCTCTGACCTCGATGCGGGGTGCGGGGCGGCTCATTCGTCACCCCCAAACCGCTTCTGGGTCGCGTGCATCCGGCCGGGATTGGTCAGGCCGAGCCGGTTGGCCCAGGTGGCGATCGTGCCATGCGGGTGACCGAGATCCTCGACCATCAGCACAAGCGGCACCTCCGCAGCATAGCCGGCCCGCATGGCGGCCTCGGCCTGCTTCATGGTCAGCTTGCCCTTGTGCGGCGCCAGCAGGGCGACTTCGCCCTCATAAGCTTCGCGCAGCTCGATCTTGGCGAGTTGGGGATGAGGGGCGGACTGTGTCCCGTGTTTCAGGCCTCCAATGTCGCCTTGCGATTGGCCTGGGCCAGAGCCTGAACCGGATTGCTCGGCGAGAGGTTGACCGCCGGAGGCCTCGCGAGCCGTGCCGGACCCCTCCTGGGTATTCTGTTCGCCATCCAGCGCCTTGAGCGCGGCCGTGGCCAGACTGCCCATGGCCTCGATGGCCTCGGGCGTGAAATCGACGGCATCGCCATCGCGCTCAAGCACGCCGGTGAATTCAGCCAGCTTGAGAATGGCCGCGCTGCCGACCCGGTCGCTTCTCATGCACAGCGCCAGAACCGAAAAGGTGAATTGATGCCACTTGCGCGGCTCCAGCGCCTTCACGGGTTCCGGTTTCGGCGCCTTCACCGGTTTCGGCCTGGGCGCCCGGACGACAGGCGCGTCGGCCGCTTCGATCTTCCCGCGCGTCTCGGTGACGGCGCTTTCAAATGTCTCTTCGTCCAGCTCCGCCGCCTTTTGCGCACGGCTGGACAGCTTCTTGTCGACACCGATCTCGGCGAGGGTGAATGGCGTATTGTCGAAAACCGGTTCCGTATCGGCACCGGTTTCAGGCTCGCTGACGTTGCTGTTGGACGGCCGACCGCCCTTGCTCAGCAGGCCACCATCCTTGGCCTGGCGCAGCATGATCCCGAGCTTGCGCTCTGCCCGTGCCACGATTTCGGCAGCGTCAGCCTGCAGTTTCCGGTCCTTGGCGATCCTTGCGTAGGCCTCGGCCTTCTCGGCCGCACTATGGATTTGTGTCACTTCGTCGAAGCGGACAGCAGCGGCCAGAGCCTCGCGGGCATGTTCATAGACGGCGAGTTGCTGGGTCATGGCTTGATCACCCGCCGGATGTGCTCAGCATAAGCGCCTACTGCCTTCCAATAGGCCGCCATCGGTCCTTTATTCTTGAGCCACGATTTTTGTGCCTTATCACGAGCGTCGTCGCGGATATCAGCGAACAGGTCCGCGATAGCTTGGCGAACTTCTGGCGGAAGCGTCTGCAAACGCTTGACGCCTTGCAGAGCCAAAACCGGGTTGCGAACCTCGCGCAGGTTGGATCGCTGGGTCATGCTCGTTCACCCGCCCGCTCAAGATGGTGGACGAACAGGGCGACATCGTCAGATTGATCGACGACCGGCTTGAAATTCTCGATGTGAAAGCAAGCTTCGCCGTACTCTGCAAACCCAAGATACAAGCCACGCGCGCGGCTCAAAACCTCAACAATGACCAAGATGTCACCATTGGCAGGGAAGTCGGGGGCAGCGTCGGCATCGTGGCCAACGGGCGCCCAGTGACCCCAGCTACTCAACACGCACACGCATTTCGCGCCCGGCTTCGCCCAGGTGTTCATTCCCCGCCCTCCACTTCCGCCCGCACCTGAAAGCGCAGGGCCAGGAGCTTGATGATGGCTTCCTCGACTTCCGCCTCGATCCGCGCCGCATCGGCCGCGCAGAGCCGCCCGTCGCCCAGCCCTTCGGCCAGCGCCACGAATACATCCGAGGTTTCCTTGAGCGCCTTGGCCGTGATCGAACCCAGCGCCGTGCCGGATTTGACCACGTCGGGTTCGGGCACCAACAGGTGACCGCCCAGCTTGGCCAGGGCCCGGGTGAGCACCGGCTGGCCGCATTCGCTTTCGAGATCGGCGATGACATCGGCCGGCATGAAGCGTTCGCCGTCATCGGGCTGGGCCGAGCCATAGCGGCCGATATTCTGGTGTCCGCCCCGCGTCACCGCTGCCGCCGCCACCGGCCCACCGGCATGGCTGATCAGCTTGCGGGTCGCCGCCTTGATCGCGGCATAGTCGTTTGCGGGCAATTGCCGTCCGGTCATGGCGCAGCCCCCCGGCCGTTTGCGCCGTGACAGCCCTCATGCGCTCTGCGCATGATCCCGCCATGAGCAAGAGATTTCCCCACTACCAGCCCAGCACCGCCCTGCGGCAGGCCATCGAAGCCCTCAACCGGGCGCGGCAAGCGATTGGACCGGATGAGAGCGCGGCGGAAACAACCCCGAAAGAAGGCCGGAACGGCGCCGCCTCGGGCGAAGCGGACAACCATTCCGGCCAGTCGATGGGAGAAACATCCCCCGGCGCGTCTCTCCCCACGCCGGGGCGAGAAGGCGCCAGCGCCGGGATCGCGGGAGGGCTCCGCGACACCGATGACCCAGGGACAGGGTCCGGCACAGGCGCCCTCGCGTCCGGGCGCAAAGACAGTGTTGAAGACGATGAATGAAGCGGCCGCCATCATGCCGGCCCCCGCAGCGTTGCGGCAGAGGGCTTGGCCATCCGCCCCATCCTTCCGATCCGGCGCGGGCCGACGACATGCCCGGCCAGGGACAGGCTGCGCACCTTCATCCCGTCGCGGATCATGTCGGTCAGCGCATCCGCCATGGCGGCGCGCTCCGCTCGCGTCATCGGGCGGGTGCGGGTCATGGCGTGGCCTCGGCGGGCTGCTCGAAGAAATAGCGATCATCCCAACCAATACTTCTGCTTGTCGCGGCTTCGCGAATTGCTGCCATGTCCTCATTGGTGAAAGGACCGCCGCTTTCCCAGCGCGACACGCTCGCCTGAGTTCGCCCAATCAAAGTGGCAAAGTCGCTCTGCGAAAGGTGGAACAATCTGGTTCGAATGAAGCGGATCGGGGTCATAAGCCGGATATTATGCGCAAACGGATTACATGCAAGCAAAAAATATCCGCGCTCGGATTTTTCTATCCACTCACGGATTGCTAGTCGTTTGGCATGAAACCGACAGACATGATCAGGGCGATATTAAAAGAACCCGGCTGGACGCAGCAAAGGGTCGGAGCGACGCTTGGCGTGAGCCAATCGACAGTGAACCGATGGCTCAAAGGCACCGAGCCCGAAGGGGACAACCGGGACGCGATATTCCGGCTCTATCAGGATGTCTTTGACGACGACGCGACACCCAAAGTCGCCCTGGTGGGCAGGGTTGGAGCAGGTCAGGCCGTCTATTCACTTCAAAACGACGATATTGAACTTGTCGATGCCCCGCCCAACCCATCGTCATCAACGGTGGCCGTCGAAGTCAGCGGAGCAAGCATGCTCCCTGTGTTTTTTGATGGATGGCTCCTCTACTATTCGAAGCAGCTTCCACCTCATGAAATGGTCAACAAGATCGGCGTCGCGCAGCTCGCCGATGGCCGTTTGCTGGTAAAAACAATCCGACCAGGGCTTTCACCCGGCTTCTGGACACTCTTGAGTGCGAATGCAGACCCCATAGAGGACGTCGCTCTGGAATGGGTAGCGCCCATTGACTGGATAAAACCGAGATGAGGGCACTGATTGCACTGGCATGCATCTCGATTATCGCGGTCACTGCATACTACTTTTGGGGCGAGTATCAGCGCGCGCAACAGCGCCAGCTGCAAGCGGAATTTCAAGCATACCGTCGGGAGTGCCTTGGGCTCCTGAATAGCCGCCGCACTTGGTCCGACGAAGAAACAACTAGGGTATCTTGGTGCCTTATGAGAGGCGCAATCACGGAAGCTGACAAAGAGCGCGCGCTAGACGCACTTCGCTAATATCCGTTTGCGCATATTCTCTATTGCACATCTATCCGTTTGCGCATAATCATACCCTCCAGTTTCACCACTGGAGGGCGTCATGTCCCATTCCCATCCTTTGCTCAAAGCATCCCATCGGTGGCGACAGGCGGGTCTCCCTTTTGCCGCTGGCATGGCTGTGTCTGCTCTGCCTGCTGCCGTCGGACCGGAGGCATGGTTCGTCCCGGCCGGAACCGTGGCAGTTATCTGCGGGATTGCGGCTCTCACCTGCGTTCTGATTTCAGAAAAGCGCTATGCGGACTATGCCAACGCCGCCCATCAGCACGCCGATAATGTCGAGCGCGATGCCAAACGGATTGGGCCTGCGAACATAGCCGGTGACCATCTGGCGCACCTGCCCCCAGCCATCGACATGGGTCGGCACGCTGATTCTGGGCGTGTTCACGAACTCCCCGACGCCGACCAGGACAAACCCGACGCCCAGGCACAAAGCCCCGCCGTGACCGGCGGCCAGGGCGGCACCGGCAAGGGCAACGCCCGCCGCAATCGCGGCGATGTACCACCGTTCGCTGACCAAGCTGAGCGGATTGTCGGCCACCACAACACCCCCGAATCCCACTGAACCCGATGTCGAGGCTAGCACAAGCCTCGCGCCGATCCGTCTTGTTTTCACCAATGGAGGGCGCCATGCACGCCGCACGTTCAAACCCTGCTCCGGCCACCGCACCGATCGATGACCGGCCGCTGACCGACGATGAGCGCCTGTCGCGTTTCGTCGAGGATATCATCACCCTCAATGCCGAGGGCGCGGCCACCAAGGGCCGGCTCTATGAGCTGGGCTACACTCAAGGCTTCATCGACGCCAATTTCGACAAGGCCCGGCAACTGGCCAACAGGCGCTTCGTCCGCGATATCGATGACACGCCCATCAAATCCCTCGACGCGGTCGAGCGCGACATCGCCGATATCATCGGCAGCCAGTTGCCGGATGTGCGCCGCCTGATCGCCGAATGCCAGGCGCGCGGCATTTCCAAGGGACACCTCGATCTCCTGTTCCACAAGGCCCGCGCCCGCGCCGCCCTGGCCTTCTGCCACCTGCCGACCGGTGGGGCACACTGATGGACGCGCCAGAAACCAAGCGGATGGCCTCAAGCCGTACCAAAAAGCGCAGCCGTTCCGGTGCGCACACAGCCTGCCCGCACTGCGGCAAGCAATTGCGCGGCGAAAAGGGCCTCAAGGCGCATCTCGCAGAAGTGCATGGGGAGGCAAGACCATGAGCGACCCGTTCTGGACCGGCTTTGCCACCGGCGCCGGCAGCGCCGCCTTTCTCGTCTTCATCGCGGTCATCGTCCTCATCGTCGCAGCCGATAAGGCCATGGCGGATGACGACGCCGATGCCGACCGTGTCGAGGCGGAAAGGACTGACGAAGAAAGCGAGGGTTGGGAAAACCCATGATCGAGCGCGCCGCCAATTTCTGTAATTCCGATTTCGGCCAGGCCCTGGCCGGGATCGTCTGCATTCTCCTGTTGATCGGAGGCGTTGGCCCGTGACCGCCCTTTCCCCGTTCTGGAAGGCCATGCCCTCGGGCCGCGCCTTCGACTTCGCCAATCCGCGCCCCGACATGGTGTGCCTGGATGACATTGTGCATGTGCTCGCCCGGGTGAACCGTTGGGGCGGCAATATCGAACCGGTGACCTTTTCGGTCGCCCAGCATTCCCTGCTTGTCGCCTCGGCCTGCAAACTGCCGCAGTCGCGGCCCTATGCGCTTTTGCACGATGCCGCCGAAACCTATACCGGCGACATGGTGTCCCCGTTCAAGGCCTGGCTCGAGCACCAGGGCGCCGGCGTCGTGGCGCTCGAAATGCGCATCCTGTTCACCGCCGTCTTTCCGGCCTTGGGCATCGCCCTACCGACGCCCGTTATCACCCGCGACGTGCACCAGGCCGACCAGGTCGCCATGGCGACGGAATACCGCGATATCGCCAAGGGCCGTCACCCCGATTTCGTGCCCAAGGCACCGCCCTTGCGCACGCGGATCAAGTTCATGCCCGTCCCCCGGGTTGAAGAAGAATTCCGCAAGGCCCTCGAAGGCGCCCTGCGCCAGGCCAGGGACGACGCCTGATGGACCCGGTCTTTTTCCTTGGCCTCGGCCTCGTACTAGCCGGCATCGGCCTCTATGCGGCCGGATGGCGGTGAGCTATGGCCAGGCCCGCAACCAACAGCGACCCCCGATTGACAGCCAGGCCGGCCGCGCCGCAGCATGATGCCGCGCGATCGGCGCTGTATGAATTCGTGCGGGCCCTGGCGCGGGCGCAGGCCATCGAGGATCACCTGGCAGAAACGGGACAGGAAGAGCTTTATGACCCGCGCCGCGATCTACGCCCGGTTTAGTTCCGACCTCCAGAATGAACGCTCCTGCGCCGACCAGATCGCCTATTGCGAGACCTGGGCCGAGCGGCAGGGCCTGTTCGTCGTTGCCGCCTTTGCCGATGAGGGCATTTCCGGCGCCAGCACCGTCAATCGCACCCGCCTCAATGGCATGCTGCGCATGGCCCGCGAAAAGCGCTTCGATGTCCTCGTCTGCGAGGATCTGGATCGGCTGGCGCGCAAGCAGGCGGACCTGCACCGCATTCGCGATGAACTGACCTTCCTTGGCGTCCGGATCATGACCGTCAGCGACGGCGCGGTCACCGCCATGCATGCCGGCCTCAAGGGCCTGATGAGCGAAATGTTCCTGACCGAGTTGGGGAACAAGACGCGGCGCGGCCTGTCCGCGCGCGTTGCCGCCGGCGCGTCCGGTGGCGGCCTCTCATTCGGCTATCGTCCCATTCCCGGCCAGCCCGGTGCGCTCGAAATCAATGAGCGCGAAGCAACTGTCGTGCGCCGCATCTTTGCCGACTATGTCGGCGGCCGCACCCCGCGCGAGATCGCCGTGGCCCTCAATGCCGAAAGAGTGCCGGGCCCGCGCGGCGGCAAGTGGAATGCCTCGACCCTGAACGGCAGCCGGTCGCGTGCCAATGGCGTCCTGCAGAATCGCCTCTATATCGGTGAGCTGGTGTGGAACCGGCAGCATTTCGTCAAAGACCCTGCCACCGGCAAGCGCGTCTCCCGTCTCAATCCGGAAAGCGAATGGCAGCGCAGCGACGTGCCGCACCTCGCCATTGTCGACCGGACCATTTTCGGCCTCGCATCTGCCCGCAAGGCCGACCGGTCGCAATCGTCCGGCCCTGTTGCCGCCCGGCCAAAGCACTTCCTGTCCGGTCTGACGAAATGCGGCTGCTGCGGCGCCAGCTATACCGTCATGGGCAATGACCGCATCGGCTGCGCCGGTTTTCGCGAGCGCGGCGATTGCGACAACAATCGCACCATTGCCCGCTCCCATGTCGAGCAGCGCGTGCTTGAGGCCCTCGACCACTACCTGGCCGATCCCGAGGCCATCGCCGAATATGTCGCCGAATATCACCGGGTGCGCCGCGAACTGGCCGAAACCAAGTCCAGCCAGCGCGACAGCCTAACAAACCGCCTTGCCGACCTCGACCGACAGATCGAATCTCTTGTCGACCTTGTGGTCGCCGGAAGGGTCACCGATGCCCTGCTGGACCGTTTGCGCGGCCTCGAGACAGAGCGCGAGGCATTGCGGGCCCAGGCCCTCAATCTGGCCATAGACGACGAACCGGTCGTCCTGCACCCCTCGGCCGCGCAGCGCTACCGACAGATCATCGCCGAGTTGCGTACCCACCTCGACGGCATCCGCGAGGGCCAGCCGCGCGACATCATCTTCGAAAGCCTGCGGTCGATGATCGAAAAGGTCGTCATCACCCCAACAGGTGCGCGCCAGCCCGTGGACATCCAAGTCCATGGCCTGCTTGCAGAATTGCTGATCCAGAAAAAGGAAGCCCCCCAATTAAGGGGGGCGTTGGTTGCGGGAGCAGGATTTGAACCTGCGACCTTCAGGTTATGAGCCTGACGAGCTACCGGGCTGCTCCATCCCGCGTCAAACACGGCGCCTCGGCGCGGTGTGAGGGCTATATAGGGGGAGAGCGACCAGACCTCAACCCCTCAAACCCGATCCTTGACGGTTTTTTGAACGGCAGGGCAATCGGTGTCGCTGCCTGTGGAAAAGCCCATTCATCGGCAACCGCCGCTGGAGCACTTCCATACCAGACAGCACTGGTCTAGGGTCCGCCGCGATCCTATCCCGTCACGCCCTCCACGGACGATTTCTTATGCACTTCAAGACGCTTGGCCGAACCGACCTCAAGGTCACCGATATTTGCCTCGGCACCATGACCTGGGGCAGCCAGAACACCGAGGCCGAGGGCCATGCCCAGATCGCCATGGCGCGCGACCATGGCATCACCTTCATGGACACAGCCGAAGTCTATGCCGTTCCGGGCAGCCCCGAGACCAGCGGCCGTACTGAGGAAATCATCGGCAACTGGTTTGCTGCCCAGGGCGACCGTGAAAAGTGGGTGCTGGCCACAAAAATCGTCGGTGGCGGCAATAAGCATATCCGCGAGGCGCGCCGCCCCGATGCCGCCTCGGTGCGCGAGGCCCTTGAGGGCAGCCTGCGCCGGCTGCGCACCGACTATATCGACCTTTATCAGGTCCATTGGGCCAGCCGCGGCCATTACAATTTCGAGAATTACTGGTCCTATGCGCCGCACAAGCAGGACACCGCGGACGCCCTGGCCAATATCGCCGAGGTGCTGGAAACCCTGGGCGCCCTCGTCGCCGAAGGCAAGATCCGCCAGATCGGCCTCTCCAACGAAACCACCTGGGGCATTGCCCAGTGGTTGCGCATCGCCGAGCAGCAAAACCTGCCGCGCGTCGCCACGGTGCAGAACGAATACAGCCTGCTGCGTCGCATTTTCGATCACGACCTGGCAGAACTCGCCCACCACGAGGATATCGGTCTTCTGGCCTATTCGCCGCTGGCGGGCGGTCTGCTGACCGGCAAGTATTTTGATGGCGCCACCCCAAAAGGCAGCCGCAAGGACTACCAGAAGGGGTTTTGGCGGTTGAACGAATATTCCGATGCGGCCACGCGCGAATATCATGCCGTTGCCGCCCGGCATGGCCTCGACCCGGTGCAGATGGCCATCGCCTTCTGCCGCACCCGCCCCTTCATGGCGTCGACGATCATCGGCGCCACCAGTACCGCTCAGTTGCAGCAGGTGCTGGGCGCACTCGATGTAACCCTGTCGGCCGATGTCCTGGCCGATATCGACGCGGTGCACCGGCGGATGCCGCGCCCGCTCTGATGGGCGATCCTGGCGCGGGCCGGACGGATTGGTCTGGCCCGGGCGCCCCGCTATAGTGGCGCGAACTGCTTCGGCCCGGGGGCTGCCGTGACGACCTTTCTCACCTCGATTTTCCCGCTACTGGCATACCTTGCCTACAACATCATCGTGCCGCAGATCGAAAAGGTCCGGCCCTCGCTCTCGGTCATCATGAACATGCAGCGGCGGCGCTGGGTGGCCAATGCCACACGGCGGGAAAGCCCGTTCGACGCCATCCTGTCGGGCAATATCATGGGTTCGGTGAGCTTTCTGGCCTCCACCTCGGTCCTCCTCGTGCTGGCCGTCTTCGCGGTGTTCGGGCAATTGCCGGCGCTGATGGAGGCGCTCGATTCCCTGTCGCTTGAGCGCACCTATTCGGTGCTCGACGTGCAGATCCACCTCGGCGTCATGCTCACCATGTTCGTGCTGGCCTTTTTCGCCTTCACCCTGTCACTGCGCCAGTTCAACCATTTTTGCATCATGCTGGGTGCGCTCGACCACGATCGGGTCACCACCGAGGACGAGGTCGAGGCCATTGCCCAAATGAACGGATTGGGGGCCCGCAACTTCAATTCGGGCATCCGGGCCTATTATTTTTCGGTCGCGACCGTGGCCTGGTTCGTGTCGGAATGGCTGGGGGTCGTGGCCTGCCTCCTCACCGTCCTCATCCTGGCGCATCGGGAGTTTTTCTCCTCCGCCCATCGCACGGCCGCTTCCGCCGCTGTGCTCGCGGCGCGTCACCGCAAGGATGCGGCCTGAATTTCGGCGGGCTTCCTGAACACGCGGTCAAGAAACTCGGCCATCTCCCGCAAGACCGGCGCGCGCCAGCGCAGGGGCCATGCCAGGCTCAGCAAGGTGCCGGCATGACCGAGCGCTTCATAGCGGGCGCAGGTTGCAATGCTGCCAGCGGCGATGGCCTCCGCCGCCAGCCGTTCGCTATTGCGCGGCAGGACCAGTTCATCCCGGCCGCCGGTGGCGACCCACAAGTTGGGAACCGGTCGACTGACATGGTTTATGGGTTGCGTCAGCTTCGGCTGCTTCACACCACCGAAAACCCGCATTGAAATGGGCCCGTCAAAAGGGAAAAAATCATAGGGACCCGATAGGCCCGCGAAGCCGACAATGGCTTCGGCCACGCTTTCGTCTTTGATAAGCGAGCGGTTGAGCGCCAGCATGGCCGCGTTATAGGCACCCGCCGAGTGCCCGGCGAGCACGATCCGATCGGGATCGCCGCCAAAGCGCCGTGCATTGCGGCCGATCCAGCTGACGGCCCGGCCACAATCCTCCAGGAATTGCGGATATTCGACCTGGGGAACCACACGATAGTCCGGCACCGCGACGAGATAACCTAGGGCCGCCAGCGCGCGCCCGACAAACGCGTAGGCCTGCCGATTGCCCGTTACCCAGCTGCCGCCATAGAAGAACACGACGACCGGCAACGGCCCTGCGCCGTGTTGACGCGGCGCATATAAATCCAGTTTCTGGCGCCCCTCATCCCCATAGGCCAGATCGCGCGCCACACAATGGGATGAAAAATCCTTGGGCAGGACGAAATTGATGACATCGATGGCGCTGATCGGCATGGGCTTCCTCGGACGCTCCAGCTACGGCAAACCGCGCCTGCCGGTTTCACTGCGGCGATAGGTCTACCGCCGGGGCCTTCAAATCCCTATTTATGACGTTGACATTCAGGAATGCGCGGCGTTTATTCCGCCCCGTTGAGAACCCCACGGCCCTGCCATGCTTGTCTGCCAGTGTAACATGATCACCTCCCGGGAGATCGAGGACATCGTGCTCGATCTGCTCAAGGCCGATCCGTGGCAGCTGGTCGTCCCCGCCAAGGTCTATGCAGAGCTCAACCGGCGCGCAAAATGTTCCGGATGCGTGCCGAATGTGGTGGACATTATCGTTCGCGTCACCGAAAACTACCACGCACAGCAAGCCCATGAGCCCGCTGAGCTGGTAACGCTCCAGTCCGGGCTTGAAAAGCTCAAGAAACAACGAATTGGAGAACGTCGTGAAAGGCGAAGCACAGGTCATCGAGCGGCTTAACGAGGCCCTTTTTCTCGAGCTCGGCGCCGTCAACCAGTATTGGGTTCACTTCCGTCTGCTGGACGATTGGGGCTACAAGCGCCTGGCCAGCAAGGAACGCGCTGAATCCATCGAGGAAATGCACCACGCCGACAAGCTGATCGAGCGCATCATCTTCCTCGAAGGGCACCCGAATCTGCAGCGCGTTGCGCCCCTGCGCATCGGTCAGACCATCAAGGAAGTGCTCGAGGCAGATCTGGCCGGCGAGTACGACGCCCGCAAGGCCTACAAGGCCAGCCGTGAACTCTGCGAAGAGCTGGGCGACTACGTGTCCAAGAACCTCTTCGAGGAATTGCTGGCGGACGAGGAAGGCCATATCGACTTCCTCGAAACCCAGCTCGAACTGCTCGAAAAAATCGGGCCCGAAAAGTACGGTCAGCTCAACTCGGCACCCGCCGACGAAGCCGAGTAAGGCGAGACGATCCCCGTTTGCGCAGCGCCCGGAACCTGGTTCCGGGCGTTTGTATTTGGGGCTAGAAAGGACCAGCGCGCATGAAGTTTCACACCGGCCGCCTGATCGACCACGTGCATCTGCGGGCGCGCAGTTTTGCCAATACGCGCTACTTCTATGAGTCGGTCCTGGCCGTTCTGGGCATACCGGTCACGGCGCAGGGCGAGGGCTGGATGCAGATCGACGAACTGTTCATCGATGCCGCCGACGCCCGCACCACGCCCAGTCATATTCATCTTGCCTTCCAGGCGCGCGACCAGCAGGCAGTGGACGATTTTTACAGGACTGCTTTGGCGTCCGGTGGCAAAGGCAATGGCGCTCCGGGCGAGCGCGACTATCATCCCGGCTACTATGCCTGCTTCGTGCTTGACCCAGACGGCAACAATATCGAGGCAGTCTTTCATGGCCCCTCGCGCCGGTCCGCCGACTCGGTGCTGATTACCCCGACGCCCTGAGCCCTGGCCAGGGGACGACGGTCAGTTCCGGCCACATCATCTTGGCCCTCTCAGCCTTGGCGGTGTGGGTTTTTTCATTGGCCAGGACGGGATTGGGCACAAGGCGGAACGAAAACATGTCATTCAGGCCAAACGGCGCCACGATCTCGATGTTGTCCCCATCACCGAGGCGCGCCGCCACGGCGTGGGTACGCGTTGCAAAGTTGCGCAGCGCGTCGGCGCTTTGCTGCAGTTGCGGATAGGCGATGCCGAACTTGCGAGGGGCCCACAGGTGCACGCGCGCCTGGTTGCGGACTTCGACCCGGATCGGGCAATGCCGAAACACCGCGTCCGCCTGCCGGATGATTGCATCTTCGGCCTCGTAACTGAGGTCCGACCCGTCGAAATAGACCACGTCGGCATCCTTGATACCCGCCAGCGGCGGACGAGCGGTCAACCAGTTCCATACCGAATTGTATATGGCGCCCGAGGTGAGCAGCCCGTCCGGCAGACCGAGCTCGCGCATACCGACGAGGATCGCCATCAGGTGCGGCTGCGTTTCAATGAAGCCCGTCAGCACCTCCACCTGCCGGTCTTCCGGCAGGCCCGCATATCGCAGATGGTCTGCACTGCCGCTCATCGAAGGGCGGGAACAGGATGATTTTGGTCGTCCGTCATTTTTCGATTTTCTGGAACATGGAGTCGATCTGACTGATGATCTGATCCATGGGCGCGACAGAATCTGGCAGCATTTCGGGCGCGTCCGGCGCAGTGGCGACATAGGGAACGCCACTCGGGAAAGCGCCGAACCGGCCGAAGAACGCCACCATGTCGTCCAGCACCGGCATGCGCCAGCGCCACATGGCGCCCATGGCGATCACCGGCTCCATATGGCCGAACCCATCGTAATATTGCGTCGTCACCCATACGCCTTGCGCGCGCAGCCGCTCGGCAAAACGCTCGGTGTTCTGGACGCGCACGATCGGATCGGTCGTGCCGCTGGCCAGGTACATGGGCGGTGCATCGGCGGTGATCAGATTGATCGGCTGCGTGCCTTCGGGGCTCACCGCATTGCCGAACGCATTGCGCACCTCGTCATACTCGAAAGGATAGAAGTCATAGGGGCCCGACAACGCGCCGACGGCAAGGATAGGCATGGTGACCCCATATTCCTGGCGGAAGGACGGGTCTAGCGCCAGCATGACGGCATTATAGGCCCCGGCCGAATGGCCCGACAGGAACAGCCGGTTGGGGTCGCCACCATAGGCGGCGATATTGTCCTGAACCCAGCGCATGGCATTGGCGCAATCCTCGAGAAACTCGGGATAATGGACTTCCGGCACCAGCCGGTAATCGGCAATCACGGCAATAAATCCCCGCGAGGCAAAGGCCCGCCCGACAAACTGGTAGTCGGCGCGCTCGCCCCGGTTCCAGCCCCCGCCATAGATGAAGAACACCACCGGCGCCGCCGCGCCGCGCTGCTCGGGGGCGTAGATATCCAGCTTGTGCCTCTGGCCATCGGCATAGGCGATGCCATCGCCGACCTTGGCGGTGCCGGCATCCATGGCTGCGGGGAGATTGAAGGGGTCCATGAGGGTGACGGCATGGGCCGGGGCCGGCAAGCCTATCCCCACGCCGAGTGCCGTCATGGACACCAGGAAGTCGCGTCTGTTCATGTTCGATTCGCTGTTTCGGAGGTCGCCAGGCTAGGGCAAAAACCGGGAGGGAATGTGGCCGGAAACCATGCGCCGGAATGGGCGAGGGCAGGCGCGCCGGTTCCGGTCGCTGGCCTGCCCTCTACTTAAGCGCGATGACTTTGAGCCGACTTCGTTAACACATGGTTAACGTTTCGCTAGCGGCGCAAAGTGTCGAGCAGGAGGCCCGAAACATGGCCATCGGCAGGTAGTCCGGACCGCTGCTGAAAGGCAAGAACCGCCGCCCGGGTCTTGGGTCCGACAACGCCATCGGGCGTTCCGGTATCGAAGCCAGCCCGGTTCAAAAGCGATTGCAATTCAGTGCGTTGCGCCTTGCTGAGCGCATAGTCGCCAGCCGGCCAGGGCGTCGCAAAACCGCCCCCGCCAAGGATCCGGTCGGCCAGGTGACCGACGGCCAGGGCATAGGAGTCGGAATTGTTGTAGCGCTTGATCACATCAAAGTTAGGCAGGAGCAGGAAGGCGGGGCCCCGGGCGCCAGCCGGCATATAGAGGCGGGCAACGTCGCCGGGACGCGGGAAGGGCCGGCCGGAAACACGGGTAATGCCCATCTGCTGCCATTGGCCGAGACTGGCCTTGCCCATGTCCCGCGCCGCGGCAAAATTGAAGCCGCTGGGCAGCTTGATTTCGTAGCCCCAGGTCTCGCCCGGCCGCCAACCGAAGCTGTTGAGGTAATTGGCGGTCGAACCCAGCGCGTCAGGCACCGAATTCCAGATATCCTTGCGCCCATCGCCATTGAAATCGACCGCATAGCGCATGAAGCTCGATGGCATGAACTGGGTATGTCCCATGGCACCGGCCCAGGACCCGACCATGGACCCGGCATTGATATGCCCGTCGGACACGATGCGGAGCGCGGTGACCAGTTCCTTGCGGAAGAAGTCGGCCCGGTAATTGTTCTGGGTCAGGGTCGCCAGGGCATGGATGGTGTTATTGCCCCCCATGAAGCCGCCGAAATTGGTCTCCATGCCCCAGATCGCCAGGACCACTTCGGACTGGACCCCATAGCGCTGCTGCGTTGCTGCCAGGGTCTGCGCCCACTCGCCACGCATGGACTGGCCCTTGCTGGCCTGGGCCGCGGTGACGCGCTTTTCGACATATTGCTGCACGGTCTGGGTAAATTCGGGCTGCTTGCGCGTCAATTCCATCACCTGGGGGATGGGATTGTAGCCGGCGAAGGCAGCTTCGAAGGCCTGGCGGCTGACGCCGGCCTGCTGCGCTTCCGGCCACAGGCCGCGCACGAAGTCGCTGGTACTGGCCTGGGCCGCACCAAGGGTGAGGGTTGATAGGAACAGGGCAAGCCCGAGGCGGGTGAGCAGGGGCTTGGCGCGATGTGAAATCTTCATCTCGGCCTCGTGATACGCAGACAAAAGCTCAAGGCCATGCCGGTCCGCATACCGCATGGCCCACGCCGCCCCCCAGCGCGTATCACTATTTTAACCGCTCAGATTAAGATCACTTTAAGGCTGAACACTTCCGCGCTCACGAAAGCGTCATGGCTTGCCCTCGTCATCGCCCTTGTTGCGCGCCTCGCTTTCTATGATCGGCGGCTTGGGCGTCTTGCCCCCGCCTCCGCCGCCGCTCGGCACATAGGTGACGTGCGGATAGGGGATTTCGATATTGCGTTCGGAGAACACCTGCTTGACCAGCTCGTTATAGCGCCGACCGACACCCCACTGCATGCCCGGCAGGGTCTTGATGCGGGCCCGGACTGTAATGGCGGAATCGCCAAAGGCTGTCACGCCCTGCATATCGAGAACGTCGAGGATCTGCTCGCCCAGTTCGGTTTCCATCAGCAGGTCGAAGGCATCGAACATGGCCTGCTTCACCTCGGCGATATCGCTGTCATAGGCAACACCGATCTCGGCCACATGGAAGGAGAAGCCCCGCATCATGTTACTGACGAGATCCACCGACGAAAACGGGATCAGG